>CAVZTS010000006.1:0-78995 GCA_963778275.1 uncultured beta proteobacterium
AATCTGGCGGAGAGAGAGGGATTCGAACCCTCGATACACCTTTTTGGGCGTATGCTCCCTTAGCAGGGGAGTGCCTTCGACCACTCGGCCATCTCTCCGGTCGCGCGATTCTACCCGCTCGCCGTTCCGGGCGTCAAAACGATTGCGCCGAAAAGTTCGCGCGCGGGTTCCTCACGCCGCCTGCGGTGCCTGCTCGAGCTCGAACACCTGGTGCAGCGCGCGCACCGCGAGCTCCAGATACTTCTCGTCGATCACCACCGAGATCTTGATCTCGGAGGTCGAGATCATCTGGATGTTGATGCCCTCGTCGGCCAGCGTCTTGAACATCTTCGCGGCGATGCCGGCGTGCGAGCGCATGCCGATGCCCGACCAGCCGACACCTTGCAGATCCGGTTGTCGCCGATGATCTCGCGCGCCGCTGAACGCCTTGTCCTTGCTCGCCGCGCGAGCACGTCGAGCGCCTTCTGGTATTCGGTGCGATTGACGGTGAACGAAAAGTCGGTGTGGCCGGACGCGCCGATGTTCTGCACGATCATGTCGACGTCGATGTTGGCGTCGGCGACCGGACCGAGGATCGCGTAGGCGATGCCGGGCCGGTCCTCGACGCCCAGCACCGAGATCTTGGCTTCGTCGCGGTTGAACGCGATGCCGGAAATGATCGCCTGTTCCATGGTTTCGTCTTCCTCGAACGTGATGAGCGTGCCGGTCGCCGTGCTCTCCGGATCGTCGAACGACGACAGCACGCGCAGCTTGACCTTGTACTTGCCGGCGAATTCGACCGAGCGGATCTGCAGCACCTTCGAGCCCAGGCTCGCCATCTCCAGCATTTCCTCGAAGGTGACGCGTGTCCAGCCGCCGCGCCTCGGGGACGATGCGCGGATCGGTGGTGTAGACGCCGTCGACGTCGGTGTAGATCTGGCACTCGTCGGCGCTGAGCGCCGCGGCCAGCGCGACGCCGGAGGTGTCCGAGCCGCCGCGCCCCAGCGTGGTGATGTTGCCGTCGGCGTCGACGCCCTGGAAGCCGGCGACGATCACCACCGTGCCGTCCGCGAGGTCGCTTGCGCATGCGGCGCCTCGTCGATGTCGAGGATGCGCGCCTTGGTGAACGCGCTGTCGGTGAGGACGCGCACCTGGCCGCCGGTGTAGCTCTTCGCCTTCAGGCCCAGCTCCTGCAGCGCGATCGCGAGCAGGCCGATGCGTGACCTGCTCGCCGGTCGCGGCGATGACGTCGAGCTCGCGCGGATCGGGATTGGGCGAGAGTTCCTTGGCCAGCGCGAGCAGGCGGTTGGTCTCGCCGCTCATCGCCGACACGACGACGACGAGCTGGTGTCCCTCGCGCTGAAAGCGCGCGACGCGGCGCGCGACGTTGCGGATGCGCTCGATGCTGCCGACCGAGGTGCCGCCGTATTTCTGCACGATCAGAGCCATGGGGCCGTGCTCCGAGTGCGCGCTCACAGCGTGCGGAACGCGATCGTCGCGTTGGTGCCGCCGAAGCCGAATGAATTGGACAGCGCGGCGCGGATCGGCATCGGTCGCGCCGTGTTGCGGAACGAAATCGAGATCGCAGCTGCGGATCCTGGTGGAACAGGTTCGCCGTCGGCGGCGCGACCTGGTCGCGCAGGGCAAGCACCGTGAACACCGCCTCGATGCCGCCCGCGGCGCCGAGCAGGTGCCCGGTCATCGACTTGGTCGACTGACAGCGCGAGCTTCTTCGCATGGTCGCCGAAGCGCGCTTGACCGCGACGCACTCGGCGAGGTCGCCGAGCGGGGTCGACGTGCCGTGGGCGTTGATGTAGTCGATGTCGGTCGGTATTGAGTCCGCCGTTGCGCAGCGCGTTCGCCATGCTGCGCGCCGCCCCGGCCCCGTCCTCGGGCGGCGCGGTGATGTGGTGGGCGTCGGCGCGTCATGCCGTAGCCGGCGAGCTCGCAGTAGATGCGCGCGCCGCGCGCCTTCGCGTGCTCGAGCTCCTCGAGCACCAGCACGCCGGCGCCCTCGCCCAGCACGAAGCCGTCGCGATCGACGTCCCAGGGCCGGCTCGCCGTCGCCGGATCGTCGTTGCGCGTCGACAGCGCCCGCGCGGCGCAGAAGCCGCCGACGCCGAGCGGACTGACGGTCGACTCGGCGCCGCCGGCGACCATGATGTCGGCGTCGCCGTACTCGATCAGCCGCGCCGCCTCGCCGATGCTGTGGTTGGCCGTCGAGCACGCGGTCACCATCGCCAGGTTCGGGCCCTTGTATCCGTACTGGATCGAGACCAGGCCGGCGATCATGTTGATGATCGAGCCCGGCACGAAGAACGGCGAGATCTTGCGCGGGCCGCCCTCGAGATAGGCCTTGGCGGTGTCCTCGATCATCGGCAGGCCGCCGATGCCCGAGCCGATGCACACGCCGACGCGCTCGAGGTCGCCCGGATAGCCCTCGAGCCCGGCGTCCCTGATCGCCTCCATCGTGGCGACCAGGCCGTAGTGGATGAACGTGTCGTAGCGCCGCGCTTCCTTCGCCGAAAGGTGCTGCGTCGACGTCGAAATCCTTGACCTCGCCCGCGATCTGCGAGGGAAAGGCCGACGCGTCGAAGCGCGTGATGCGCGTGATGCCGGAGCGGCCGGCGAGGATGTTCTCCCAGGCCGCGGCCAAGCCCACGCCGACGGGCGAGATGATGCCCAGTCCGGTGACGACGACGCGGCGCTTCGGCATGGCAGCTGAACGGAGGTGGCGAACGCGGGGGCGCGGCCTGGCCGCGCGCGCGACGCCAGCGAGCCGGGCCGGCCTTAGCCGCTCGGCGCAGCAGCGGTTACTTCTTCAGATGTGCGTTGATGTAATCGACCGCCTGCTGGACCGTCGTGATCTTCTCGGCTTCCTCGTCGGGGATCTCGGTCTCGAATTCCTCTTCGAGCGCCATGACGAGCTCCACCGTGTCCAGCGAATCAGCGCCGAGGTCGTCGACGAACGACGACTCGTTCTTGATTTCGGCCTCGTTAACGCCCAGTTGCTCGGCGACGATTTTCTTGACTCGTTGTTCCACGTTTTCCATGCGTCTCCTCCCCAAAGGGATCCCAAACGCGTTGCGAATTTGCGATTCGTTACCAGATCCGATGACAGCCTACGCCATGTACATGCCGCCGTTCACGTGCAGCGTGGCGCCGGTGATGTAGCCCGCCGCGGGCGAAGCGAGGAACGCGACCGCATGGGCGACGTCTTCGGGCAGTCCCAGCCGGCCCAGCGGGAATGCGCTCGAGCAGCGCGGCGCGCTGCGGCTCGCTCAGCGCGCGTGTCATGTCGGTGTCGATGAAGCCCGGCGCCACGCAGTTGACGGTGATGTTGCGGCTGCCGACCTCCTGCGCCAGGGACTTCGTGAACCCGATCAGCGCCGCCTTGGCCGCGGCGTAATTCGTCTGCCCGGCATTGCCGCTGACTCCGACCACCGAGCCGATGTTGATGATGCGGCCGTGGCGCGCCTTCATCATGCCGCGCAGCACCGCCTTCGACAGGCGATAGGCCGGCTTGAGGTTGGTGTCCATGACCGCGTCCCACTCCTCGTCCTTCATGCGCAGCAGCAGGTTGTCGCGCGTGATGCCCGCGTTGTTGACCAGGATCGTGATCGCGCCGCATACGCTCGGCGATGGCGGCGACCGCCGGCTCGATGGCCGCGCCGTCGGTGACGTCGAGGCGCAAGCCTTCGCCGCGATGACCCGCCGCCTTGATGGCGGCGGTGATCGATCGCCGCGCCCTCGTCGGTCGTCGCCGTGCCGACGACCGTGGCGCCGGAGCGCGGCGAGCGCGAGCGCGATCGCCTGGCCGATGCCGCGCGTGGCGCCGGTGACGAGCGCGATCTGTCCGTCGAGCATCGAAGCGCCCTGCTCCGCGGTCGCGGCAATCGCCGCCGCGATGGCCTCGCCATCGTTCAACGGCAGCGCGGTCAGCTCGGGGTCGATGCGCTTGGTCAAGCCGGCGAGCACCTTGCCCGGCCCGCATTCGACGATGTGCGTGACTCCTGCGCGGCGAGCGCACGCACCGTCTCGACCCAGCGCACCGGGCTCGCCGCCTGCGCCGCCAGCGCCGCCCTGATCGCGTCGGGCGTCTCGGCCTCGCGCGCATCGACGTTGTGCACGACCGGAATCGCCGGCGGATCCACGGCGCACGTTGGCAAGGTAGCGCCGCGAGCCGCTCGGCGGCCGGCCGCATCAGCGAGCAATGGAACGGCGCGCTCACCGGCAGCAGCATCGCGCGCTTCGCGCCCCGCGCCTTCGCCGCCGCCATCGCGCGCTCGACCGCTTCGCGGTGGCCGGCGATGACGATCTGATCGGGCGCGTTGAAATTCACCGCCTCGACCACCTGGCCCTGCGCCGCTTCGCGACACGCGTCCGCGACGCCGGCATCGTCGAGGCCCATGATCGCCGCCATCGCCCCGACGCCCGCCGGCACGGCTTCCTGCATCGCCTGCGCGCGGAAACGCACCAGCGGCAGCGCGTCGGCGAATGCCAGCGCGCCGCCGGCGACCAGCGCCGCGTATTCGCCCAGGCTGTGGCCGGCGAGCAGCGTGGGCGCGCCGCCACCCGCGGCGCGCCAGGCGCGATACACCGCGATGCCCGCCGTGAGCATGACCGGCTGCGTGTTGACGGTCAGATTGAGCGCGTCGTCGCCGGCCTCGACCAGCGCCCAGAGGTCCTGCCCGAGCGCCGCGGAGGCCTCGGCGAACGTGTCGCGCACGACCGGAAAGCTGCCGTAGCGGCTCATCATGCCCGCCGATTGCGAGCCCTGCCCGGGAAACACCAAAGCGAGTTTCATCGTCCATTCACCAGCGCAACAGAACCGATCCCCACGTGAATCCGCCGCCCACCCCCAGCAGCAGCACGTGCTGCCCGCCGCGAATGCGCCCGTCGCGCACCGCCAGGTCGAGCGCGAGCGGAATCGACGCCGCCGAGGTGTTGGCGTGGCGATCGACCGTGGTCACCATCCTCGCGAAGCGGAACGTGCAGCTTCTTCGCCGTCGCGTCCATGATGCGGATGTTCGCCTGGTGCGGGATCAGCCAGTCGATGGCGGCGGCGGTCAGGCCATTCGCGGCCAGCGCTTCCTCCGCCACCTCCGCGAGCACCTTGACCGCGAACTTGAACACGGCGTTGCCGTCCATCGTGAGCAGCGGCCTGCCGCTTACCGCGCCGTGCGCAACCGTGCCCGGCACCGCCAGGATGTCGCGGTAATGGCCATCGGCGTGCAGATGTGCCGAAAGGATGCCCGGTTCGGCAGCCGGTGTCAGCACCACCGCGCCGGCGCCGTCGCCGAACAGCACGCAGGTGCCACGGTCGTTCCAGTCGAGGATGCGCGAGTAGATCTCCGCGCCGACGACCAGCGCATTGCGGGCCTTGCCGGCCCGGACCATCAGGTCGGCGAGTCCGAGCGCGTAGACGAACCCGCTGCACACCGCCTGCACGTCGAAAGCGGGGCCGTTGCGGGCGCCGAGCTTGTCCTGCAGGATGCACGCGGTCGACGGAAAGACCATGTCCGGCGTCGTCGTGGCCACGACGATCAGGTCGACGGCCGTGGGCGCGATGCCCGCCGCGGCGAGCGCCTCGCGCGCGGCGGCGGCGGCCAGGTCGCTGGTTTTTTCGTCGGGTGCCGCGATGTGCCGCTGCCGGATGCCGGTGCGGGCGCGAATCCACTCGTCGCTCGTGTCGACCCGCGTGGCGAGCTCCGCGTTGGTCAGGATCTGCGCGGGCAGGTAGCTGCCGGTCCCGACGATGCGGCTATGCATCACCGGATTCCACCGCCGTGGCGGCCACGGCGCCTGTGCGCCGGGACGGGCGTCGCGGCGAGCCGTTGCTCGATGCGCTCCAGCACGCACTGCGCGACCTCGGTGTAGGCCTTCTTCAGTGCGTAGCGGAAGGCAAGGACGTCGGCGGAGCCGTGGCTCTTGATCACGACGCCCTTCAGGCCGATCAGCGTCGCGCCGTTGTAACGGCGGGGATCGACGCGCCGCTTGAAGGAATTGAGCATCGGCAGCGCAAACAGCGACAGCAGCCGCCGCAGCGCGCTGCGCGTGAATTCCTCGCGCAGGTAGTCCGCGAGCATCAGCGCCAGCCCTTCCGAGGTCTTGAGCGCGACGTTGCCGACGAAGCCGTCGCAGACGATCACGTCGGTGGTGCCCTTGTAGATGTCGGTCCCTTCCACGTTGCCGTGAAAGTTGAGGCCCGAAGACTTGAGCAGCTCGGCGGCCTGCTTGACGACGTCGTTGCCCTTGATGTCTTCCTCGCCGATGTTGAGCAGGCCGACGCTGGGCCGCTCGACGCCATCGACCGCCGCGACGAGCGCGCTGCCCATCACGGCGAACTGCAGCAGCTGCTCGGGCGCTGCAGTTGACGTTGGCGCCCAGGTCGAGCGCCGTCGTGACGCCCTTGCGCGTGGGCAGCTGCGAGGCGATCGCCGGGCGGTCGATGCCCGGCAGCGTCTTGAGCACGAACCGCGAGATCGCCATCAGCGCGCCGGTGTTGCCTGCCGACACGCAGGCTTGCGCAGCGCCGTCCTTGACCAGATTGATCGCCACGCGCATCGACGAATCCTTCTTGTGCCGCAACGCCTCGGCGGGAGCCTCGTGCATCGCGACCACCTCGCTGGCCGGCTGGACGCTCAGGCGGTCGCGCGCCGCGGCCGGGGCGGCGGCAAGACATTCCCGCACCGCGGCCTCGTTGCCGACGAGCACGATCCGGGCGTCGAGCGCCTGCTCGAGAAACTGCAGCGAAGCGGCGACCGTCACGGACGGGCCGTGATCGCCTCCCATCGCGTCGACGGCAATGGTGACCTGCATCAGCCGGCTGGATTCCTTGGCGTTGGCATCGGCAAGCCCAACGCGGAAGAAGGAGCCTGCGCTCGGTACGTCGCGAGCGCGGGCTCCGGCGTAAGCGAAGCGACTTAAGCGTCGGCCTTGGTCTTGACGACCTTCTTGCCGCGATAATAGCCGCTGGGGCTGATGTGATGGCGCAGATGCACCTCCCCGGTGACCGGCTCGACGGCGAGCGGCGCGTTGGTCAGAAAGTCGTGCGCGCGATGCATGCCGCGCTTCGACGCCGATTTCTTGTTCTGCTGGACAGCCATGGCGTGTTACTCCTCAAAGAATCCATCGGTCCCCTTCTTCAGCGCGGAAAGCCGCGCGAACGGGGAAACCTTGTCCTGCACCGGTTCTGCCGCCGCGCGCTGGGCGGCCGTTGCCATGCGCGCCGGACACTGCTCCTTCGGCGTGGCTCGGCGCGAATGGCAGCGACAGCAGAATCTCGTCCTCGACCAGCGTCAATGCATCGAGCGGCGCCGCGGCCAGCACCACCTCGGTCTCGCCCGCGTCCAGCGGCTCGAGCTCCGCTTCCGTGCGCGCCAGCAGCAGCTCGGTTTGCTGCGCGATCGGCAGTTCGAACGGCTGCAGGCAACGCTGGCACACCAGCGGCAGGCTGCCTTCGATCGTCACCGTCAGCGTCGGTCGGCCCACACCGTCGTGGCCCCCGGCAATCGTCCACGCAATCGGCACCTCCGCCGAGAGCGGCGCCAGGCGGTCGGCGATGCGCGGCCGCCGCGCGACGTCGGCGTTGCCCGCGATGCTTTCCCCGCGGGCCGCCAGACCGAACGCGTCGAAGCGCCCCGGCCGGCTCGTCCCGGCACTCCGGTTCACCATCGTCTCTCTGCCACTCGGGGTCGGCTGCGCCGCGAATTCACCGCAGCCAAAGCAAACATAGCATAATAGCCCGGCTGCCCGTCACTGTCAAAGAAAAGCATGGAAACAAGGACTTCGCCCACCCATCGGGCACTGATTCTGGCCTCGGCGTCACCCTACCGGCGGGCGCTGCTGGAGCGGCTCGGGCTGCCCTTTATCAGCGTAGCCCCGCACATCGACGAAACACCGCGCGCAGGGCGAGCGCCCGGCCGAGACCGCGCTCCGGCTCGCGGAGGCCAAGGCGCGCGCGGTGGCGGCGCAACACCCCACGGCGCTGATCATCGGCAGCGACCAGATTGCCGACCTGCATGGGGCTGCGCTCGGCAAGCCGCGCGACCGCGCCGATGCGCTCGAGCAGCTGCGCTCGCATGCGCGGGCGAACCGTCGTCTTTCATACCGCCGTCGCGCTGCTCAATGCGCAAACGGCGCTCTGTCGCACGGCGCTGGTCGACGTCGCGAGCACGTTCCGCAATCTCGAGGAGGCCACGCTGGCGGCCTATCTCGATCGCGAGCAGCCACTGGACTGTGCCGGATCGGTGAAGGCGGAGGGCCTCGGCATCGCGCTCTTCACCCGGCTTGCCAGCGACGATCCGACTGCGCTGATCGGCCTGCCGCTGATCCGTCTCACCGACCTTCTGGAGGCCGAAGGCGTGCGTCCCCTGGTGACCGCAGCGTGAGCGCGGCGCGGCACGCGGTGCCACGCGCTCCGGGCCGGCTCTACCTCGTTCCCAACCTGCTGGGCGTCGTCCCGCCGCAGGAGGTTCTGCCGCAGCGCACGCTCGATATCGCGCGGCGCCTGACGCACTTCGTCGTCGAGACGCCCAAGGTCGCGCGCGCATTCCTCAAGTCGCTCGCGCCGGACCGGCCGGTGCAGGCGCTCGCGCTCGAAGAGCTTAACGAGCACACGCCGTTGGCACCGGGTCGACGCGCTGCTCGCCCCCGCGCTCGCAGGTCACGACCTGGGATTGGTCTCCGACGCGGGCTGTCCGGGCATTGCCGATCCCGGAGCCGCGCTGGTTGCCGCGGCGCATCGCGCCGGCGTGGGCGTGGTGCCGCTCGTCGGTCCGTCCGCGGTGTTGCTCGCGCTGATGGCGTCGGGGATGAACGGGCAGGCGTTTGCGTTCCACGGCTACCTTCCGGCCAAGGCGGACCCGCGCGAGCGCGCGCTGCGCGCGCTCGACGACGCGGTAACGCGCAGCGGCGCCACGCAGCTTTTCATCGAGGCCCCGTACCGCAACGAGGCGCTGTTCAGCGCGGTGCTCGCGACCTGTCGCGCGGCAACGCGATTCTGCGTCGCGCTCGATTTGAGTCTGCCGAGCGAGGAAATCGTAAGCTGCGGCGTCGCCGCATGGCGAGGGCGGCAGCGGCCGGCGCTCGCGCGACGGCCGGCGATTTTTCTGCTGGGACGGGACTAGCCTCGCGGCGCTCGCCGCGCGCGGCGCCGTTATTCGTCCGGCGAGCTCTTGATATAGCTCCGGAGCATACGGTTTTCGAAGCTCTGCTCTTCGTAGACCGCCTTGGCAACGTCGTGGAACGACACCACTCCGAGCAGCGTGGCGCCGTCCCGGACGGGAACGTAGCGGGCGTGGCGCTCGAGCATGACCCGGCGCAACTCCATGACGTCGAGTCCCGGTGACGCGGTCAGCGGGTCGCGCACGTAGATGTCGCTGACCTTGAGGCTGCCGAGTTGCCCCTCGCCCTTCGCCAGGGCTTCGAGCACTTCGGCGAAGGTCAGCATCCCGACCATCTGCCCGTGATCCATGACCACCAGCGAGCCGATGTCATGCTGCGCCATCACTCGCACCGCGTCGAGAACGGTGCCCGCGGGTGGAGCGGTGAACAGAGCATTGCCTTTAATTCGCAGGATTTCGCTGACCAGCATCGGCTTCTCCTGGCACCGATTATTCGTCGAGGTTACTCCCGGATGATGGTCAGGGCAACCGCCGACGCGACGTCATCCCGCGCGCGCTCCGACGGCTGCTAAGCGGGCAGCGCGCGCCGTTCGCGCAGCGCCTGCGCCAGCGTTCCGCTGTCGACGTACTCGAGCTCGCCGCCCACCGGCACCCCGCGCGCAAGCCGCGTCACGACCAGGCCGCGGCTGGCGAGCATCTCGCCGATGTAATGCGCCGTCGCCTCGCCCTCGTTGGTGAAGTTCGTCGCCAGCACGACTTCGCGCACGACGCCGTCCTGGGCCCGCTTGAGCAGGCGCTCGAGGCGGATCTCCTTCGGCCCGATGCCGTCGAGCGGCGACAGGCGCCCCATCAGCACGAAATAAAGGCCGGCGTAGGCCTGCGTATGCTCGATCATCATCAGGTCGGCCGGCGTCTCGACCACGCACAGCAGCGCGGGGTCGCGCTTCGCCGATCGGCACAGGGGGCACAGCTCGCCTTCGGTAAACGTATTGCAGCGCTCGCAGTGGCGGATGGTCTGCGTGGCCGCCTCCAGCGCGCGCGCAAGCCGCTGCGCGCCGTCGCGATCGTGCTGCAGCAGGTGCAGCGCCATCCGCTGCGCGGCCTTCGGGCCGACACCGGGCAGGCAGCGCAGCGCCTGCGTCAATTCCGCGAGGCTTCCCAGTGGCTCCATCGCCGTTCTTTTAGAACGGCAGCTTGAATCCGGGCGGCAAGGGCATGCCCGCGGTGAGGCCGGCCATCTTTTCCTGCGACGCCGATTCGACCTTGCGCACCGCGTCGTTGACCGCCGCGGCCACCAGATCCTCAAGCATGTCCTTGTCCTCGCCCAGGAGCGTCGGGTCGATGGTGACGCGCCGCACGTCATGCCGGCCGGTCATCACCACCTTGACCAGACCCGCTCCGGCCTGGCCTTCGACCTCCATGGCGGCAATGGCTTCCTGCGCCTTCTTCATGTTGTCCTGCATCGCTTGCGCCTGCTTCATGAGCCCGGCGAGCTGGTTCTTCATCATGCGTGCAAATCTCCGCGGTAACGCTAGACCGGCTTGATCGAGTTCGGCTTGATCCGCGCCTCGAAGCGCGACAGCAGGTCCTGGACAAAGGGATCGTCGCGAAACGCCGCCTCGGTCTTCACCTGGGCGGCGTCGCGCTCGCGCTTCTCCTGTATCGCCAGGCTCGCCTCCGCGACGGCCCCGATCTCGAAGCGCAGGCGGACGCGGCGGCGCAGCGCCTGCTCGAGCGCGGTTCGCAGCATGTCGGCGTAGGGTTTTTCGGTCAGGTGGCGCGACGCTTCCGGAACCGAGAGCGCGATTTCGCTGCCGGAGGCGGATTTGAGCGCGGTTTGCGCGGCGAGTTGCAACGCCATCCCCGACAGCTGCATGGCGGCGACGAAAGCCGGCCACGCCGGGGGTTCCGGCAGCTCGACGGGCGCAGCGGTGGCGCTCGCCGTCGCCCCATTGGCGGTGGCCGCCGCCGCGGCAGGCGCGGCACTCGTGGCCGGCATCGGGCGCGGTCGGAGCCGCTGCGTTGCCGGCCGCGCTCGCGCTCTGCGTTCGCGCCGCGACCGGAGTCGGCGTTGCGGCCGCCGCGTCGGACGCGGGCTCGAACGCAAGCAGGCGCAGCAGCGTCATCGAAAAGCCGGTCGCCTCGTCGGGCGCGAGGTCGAGATCGGCGCGTCCCTGCAGGCAGATCTGGTAGGCGAGCTGGACCGCATCGGGCGAGAACGCCTGCGCGAGCGCCTGCACCCGCGCCGCGTCGGGCAGCGACGCGCTCGCCTCGGGCACGGCCTGCACGAGCGCCAGCCGATGCAGCAACGCCGCGAGTTCCTCCAGCGCGCCGGGCAGCGACACGCCGCGCGCGCACAGCGCGGCCGCTTCGGCGAGCAGCGCCGGTCCGTCGTGGGCGATCAGCGCGTCGACGATCCGATAGGCATATTCGGCGTCGACCGTGCCCAGCATCGTGCGCACGGAAGCTTCGCGCACCTCGCCCGCGCCGTAGGCGAGCGCCTGATCGAGCACCGACAACGCGTCGCGCATCGACCCGCGCGCCGCGCGCGCGATGAGTGACAGCGCTGCATCGTCGAAGGCGACCCCCTCGGCGCGCAGGATTTCCGCGAGCCGCGCTGCAATCGTCACCTGCCGGCAACAGCTTCAGGCTGAATTGCAGGCAGCGCGACAGCACCGTCACGGGGATCTTCTGCGCCTCGGTCGTGGCCAGCACGAATTTCACATGCTCGGGCGGCTCCTCGAGCGTCTTCAGCATCGAGTTGAACGCCGCCCGCGACAGCATGTGCACCTCGTCGATGAGGTAGACCTTGTACCGGCCGACGGTCGGCGCGTAGCGCGCGTTATCGAGGATCTCGCGCATGTTGTCGATGCCGGTGTTCGATGCCGCGTCGAGCTCGAGCAGGTCGACGAAGCGCCCGGCATCGATGTCGACACAGGCCGGGCAGACTCCGCACGGCGTCGCCGTCACGCCTTTGACGCAGTTGAGGCTCTTGGCAAGGATGCGCGCGATGGTCGTCTTGCCCACGCCGCGCGTTCCGGTGAGCAGATAGGCATGGTGCAGCCGGCCGCGCTCGAGCGCGTTGGACAGCGCGCGCACGACATGCTCCTGGCCCGAGAGTTCGGCAAACGTTTTCGGTCGCCACTTGCGGGCGAGGGCTTGATAGCTCATCGGGTCTAAGCGCTGGTCAGGCGAGCACGCGCAAAAAAAGGAGGCGAGCCGGACCCCCGGCACTTGCAAAGAATAGCTATGGCTGCTTCCTTCCGGACCTGACCAGGTTCACCATCATGCAATGCGGGGCGGCCCGCCGTTGATCGTTGCAGCGCGCGCGCACGTGCGTGACGCATTATCGGCGAACCTCGCCGGTGCGGCAAGCGCGGGCGGCGGCGGAAAGCACCGCTATAATCAGGTTAAGCGCATCATCCATAGGGGTCGAGTTGCGCAAGAAATTCATCCTGTGGAGTTGCATTGGCGTCCTGACAGCCTGCGGCCCCGCGCCGGTACCACCGCCGACGCCGCCGCCGCCGCCGCTTTCGCCGACGCTGGTATTGGCGCTGCGTCCCGGTGCGACCACGTGGTTCACCGGGCCCGACGGCGATGCGGCCGGACTCGATCGCGACCTGGCCGAGCTGTTTGCCAGGGACCTCGGCATCGCGCTCAAGGTCGTATCGGTCGCCATTCCGGCGCAGCTGATCGCCGCAACGCTGAGCGGCGAAGCGCAGATCGCCGCCGGTGGCCTGTATCGGCCCGTCGTGAAAGGCGCTAACGGAGCCCGATGCGCTGCTCTATACCCGCGGCTATTACGCGATCGAGCCGGTGCTGGTCTACAACACCGAAGGGTTCCGGCCCGAATCCTGGGACGACCTTGCCGGCGAAGTGGTCGGCATCGATGCCGGATACGGGTCTCGATGCGCTGCTCGGCCAAGTGCGCGCCGACCATCCCGACGTGAAGTGGCGGGCGCTCGCGCTGTCCACCGCCCGATGGCCTGATCGAGCAGGTGTCGGAGGGCTCGCTGGGCTACGCGGTGGTGGCGTCCAACGAGGCCGCGGCCGCGCGCAACATCTACCTCAACGTCGAGACGGCCTTCGTGGCCGGACCGAAGCAGGATCTGGTCTGGGTCCTGCCGCCGGCGCAAGCCTCGCTGCGCGACAAGGCCAATGCGTTCTTCGATCGCATTCGCAAGGACGGCACGCTGCAGCGGCTCGTCGACCGCTATTTCGGCTACGCCGGCCGCGTCGAGCGCATCGACGCGAGCGTGTTCCAGGAGCGCATCCGCACCGTGCTGCCCGCGTACTCCGCACTGTTCCACCAGGCACAGCAAAAAAGCGGGGTCGATTGGCGGCTCGTCGCCGCGATCGCCTACCAGGAGTCGCACTGGAACCCGCAGGCCACCAGCGAGACGAACGTGCGCGGCATGATGATGCTCACCGCCGATACGGCCAAGCGGCTGCAGGTCGCGGATCGGCTCGATCCGCGGCAGAGCATCGTCGCCGGCGCGCGCTACCTGGCGGAGCTCAAGAAATCATTGCCGCAGCGCATCGCCGAGCCCGACCGGACCTGGATCGCGCTGGCCGCGTTCAATATCGGCATCGGCCACCTCGAGGACGCGCGCGTGCTGGCGGCGCGGCAGAAGCTCAACCCCGATTCGTGGAGCGACCTGAAGAAGACGCTGCCGCTGCTCGCCCAGACCGATCTTGCCGATCACACCAAGTACGGCGCCGCCCGCGGCGGGCAGGCGGTCGTATTCGTGGAAACGGTGCGCGCGTATTACGACGTGCTGCTGCGGCTGGCAAAGCCGTATTACGGCGTGCAACTGCAGGCGGCGCAGTAGCAGCCTAGCGCGCGACCGGGGCGATGACCGTGGCCCCGCCCATGTACGGCTGGAGCGCGACCGGGATGTCGACGCCGCCATCGGCCCGCTGATAGTTTTCCAGAACCGCGACCAGGGTCCGCCCCACCGCCAGCGCCGAGCCGTTGAGCGTGTGCACCAGCTCCGGCTTGCCCTGCGCGTTGCGGAAGCGCGCCTGCATTCGCCGCGCCTGGAATGCCTCGCAATTGGAGCACGACGAAATCTCGCGATACTTCTGCTGGCCCGGCAGCCACACTTCCAGGTCGTAGGTCTTGGCCGCGGCGAAGCCCATGTCGCCGGTGCACAGCGCCACCACCCGGTAGGGGAGCTCGAGCAGCTGCAGCACGCGCTCGGCGTGACCGGTCATGGCTTCCAGCGCCGCGTAGGACTGTTCGGGCTGCACGATCTGCACCAGCTCGACCTTGTCGAACTGGTGCACGCGCATCATGCCGCGCGTGTCCTTGCCGTAGCTGCCGGCCTCGGAGCGGAAGCACGGCGTGTGCGCGGTCAGCTTGAGCGGCAGCCGCTCCGCCGGAATGATCTCGCCGCGCACCAGGTTGGTGAGCGGGACTTCGGCGGTCGGGATGAGATACAGGCGCCCCTCGTCCGACGCGCCGCCCTTGGTGACCCGGAACAGGTCGTCCTCGAACTTCGGCAGCTGTCCGGTGCCGGTCATCGTTTCGGCGTTGACGATATAGGGCACGTAGCACTCGGCGTAGCCGTGCTCGGTGGTGTGCAGGTCGAGCATGAACTGCGCCAGCGCGCGGTGCAGGCGCGCGACGTCGCCGCGCAGCGTGTAGAAGCGCGCGCCGGCGAGCTTGGCCGCCGTCTCGAACTCGAGCCCGCCGACGGCGGCGCCGACATCGACATGATCGCGCGCTGCGAAACGTGAATGCGCGCGGCGTGCCCCAGCGCCGCACCTCGACGTTGTCCGCTTCCGAGTGCCCGACGGGAACACTCGGGTGCGCGAGGTTGGGCATGCCCAGCAGCCAATCGCGCAACCCGGCCTGAATGTCGGCAAGCTCGTCCCTCCAGCGCGGTCAGCTCGTCGCCGATCGCGCCCACCTCGGCCATTGGCGCGGCCGCGTCCTCGCCCCTGCCCTTGGCGGCGCCGATCTGCTTGGACAGCGGTTGCGCTTCGCCTGCAGCTCCTGGGTGCGCGTCTGGATCGCCTTGCGCTCGGCCTCCACCCGCTCGAATTTCTCCGTGTCGAGGCTATAGCCGCGCTGCTGCAGGCGGGCGGCGACCTGTGTCAGTTCGCTGCGGAGCAACTGGATGTCGAGCATGCGCGAATTCTAGCAAACGACCCCGGGCACGCCGCGGCGGGCAAGCGCGCTGCGCTGGCGCGATCAGGAGCGCTTCGTCGTCGGCGCGCTTTTTCGCATCGCGCTCGCGCAGGGCCGCGAGCTTCTCGGCGATCTTCGCTTCCAGCCCGCGATCGCGTCGGCTCGTAGAACGCGACCTCGGGCATGCCCTCCGGGAGATAGCGCTCGCCGGCGGCGTAGGCGTCCTCCTCGTCGTGCGCGTAGCGGTAGCCCTTGCCGTAGCCCAGGTCCTTCATGAGCCGGGTCGGCGCGTTGCGGATGTGCAGCGGCACCGGCCGCGATCCGTCCTCGGCGATGAACGCGCGCGCCGCGGCCGTACGCGACGTAGGCGGCGTTGCTCTTCGCCGCGCAGGCGAGGTAGAGCACCGCCTCGGCGAGCGCGAGCTCGCCCTCGGGCGTGCCCAGGCGCTCGTAGGTTTCGACCGCATCGAGCGCGAGCCGCAGCGCGCGCGGATCGGCAAGCCCGATGTCCTCGGTGGCCATGCGGATCATGCGCCGCCCGACATAGAGCGGGTCGGCGCCGCCGTCGAGCATGCGGCACAGCCAGTACAGCGCGGCGTCGGGGTCGCTGCCGCGCACCGCCTTGTGCAGCGCGGAGATCTGGTCGTAGAAGGCCTCGCCGCCCTTGTCGAAGCGGCGCAGGCTGCGCGCGATCGCGCCTTCGACGAAGGGCAGGTCGATGCGTGCTGCCGGCCGGCTTCGCGCGCGGCGACCGCGAGCTGCTCGACCAGGTTGATCAGCCGCCGCCCGTCGCCGTCGGCGTAGCCCGATGACCGCGTCGCGCGCCGGCGGCTCGAGCGTCGCATCCGGCGCCGCCACCGCGAGCGCGCGCTCGAGCAGCAGCGCGAGCTCCTCCGGCGTGCAGCGGCTCGAGCACGTACACCGCGGCGCGCGAAAGCAATGCGCTGTTGACCTCGAACGACGGATTCTCCGTGGTGGCGCCGATGAAGGTCAGCAATCCGCGCTCGACGAAAGGCAGGAACGCGTCCTGCTGCGCCTTGTTGAAACGGTGCACCTCGTCGACGAACAGGATCGTGTGCCGCCCCGATTGCGCCAGCGTCGCCTCGGCGCGCGCGACCGCGTCGCGGATGTCCTTGACCCCGGCGAGCACCGCGGAGATGGCGATGAAATCGGCGTTGAAGCGCATCGGCCATCAGCCGCGCCAGCGTGGTCTTGCCCGAGCCCGGCGGCCCCCAGAGGATCATCGAGTGCGGCTTGCCCGAGGCGAAGGCCACGGCGCAGCGGCTTGCCCTCGGCGAGCAGATGGCGCTGCCCGACGACCGCGGCGAGCGTCTTCGGGCGCAGCCGTTCGGCCAGCGGCGTGGCGGGATTGGCGACGACGAAAAGATCAGTCGCCGACGACATCGGCGCCCTTTGGCGGGGTGAACTGGAACAGGTCGGGGGGCAGCTTCGGATTGCGCTCGAGCGCGGTGAGCACGATGTGCGTGCGCTGACCGAAGTTGTCGACGATGTCCAGCGCGGCGAGACCCGCCTTGTCGAAGCCGAGGCGAATGTCGGTAAACGCCGACTCCTTGTCCTTGGGGGTGGCGCCCAGCCAGTCGAGGCCGTCCTGCGCGGGCAGGTCGCGCCATTCGAAGGCCCGTTCCACATCGTCCTTGCCGGCAAGCAGCGCCGCCGGCGTCGAGCCCAGCGCCTGGTCGTTGCGGCGCTTGACCACCTGGTTTAAGTCCGGGTCGTAGATCCACACCCGCTCGCCGTCGCCGACGAGCAGCTGCTGATAGGGCTTGGCCACGCTCCAGCGGAACTTGCCCGGCCGCGCAATGGCGAATTCGCCGCTCGCCTGTTGCACCATGCGCCCGTTCTTGTCGGTGACCGTTTGCGTGAAGCGCGCGCGCGCAGTCTGCGTGTCGTGGACGAACGCGCGCAGCCGCTCCAGCGTGGCTGCCTGCGCTCCGACCGCGAGCGCGCCGAGCAGCAGCAGACTCAAGGCCCGGCGCAAGCGCTAGTCCTTGCCGGCCGGCACCAGCACCTCGCGATTGCCGTTGGTCTGCATCGGCGACACGAGGCCGGCGCGCTCCATCTGCTCGATCAGCCGCGCGGCGCGGTTGTAGCCGATGCGCAGGTGCCGCTGCACCAGCGAAATCGAAGGGCGGCGCGTCTTGCAGCACGACGGCGACCGCCTGGTCGTACATCGGATCGGCCTCGGCGTCGCCGCCGTCGACGTGCACGCCCTTCCTCGCCCTCGCCGTTCGCCGCCGCCGTCGAGGATGCCCGTCGAGGTATTGCGGGCCGCCCTGCGCTTTCAGATGCTCGACGACGCGATGCACTTCGCCATCGGACACGAACGCGCCGTGCACGCGCTGCGGATAGCCCGGTGCCCGGCGGCATGTAGAGCATGTCGCCCTGCCCGAGCAGCGTCTCCGCGCCCATCTGGTCGAGGATCGTGCGCGAGTCGATCTTGCTCGCAACCTGGAACGCGATGCGCGACGGGATGTTGGCCTTGATGAGCCCGGTGATCACGTCCACCGACGGGCGCTGCGTCGCGAGGATCAGGTGGATGCCGGCGGCGCGCGCCTTCTGCGCGATGCGCGCGATCAGCTCCTCGATCTTCTTGCCGGTCACCATCATCAGGTCGGCGAGCTCGTCGATGACGACGACGATCAAGGGCATCTCCTCGATCGGCTCGGGCGTCTCCGGCGTCAGCGAGAACGGGTTGGGCAGCGGCCGGCCGGCCTTCTGCGCCTCGGCGACGCGGGCGTTGTAGCCGGCCAGGTTGCGCACGCCGAGCGTGGACATCAGCTTGTAGCGGCGCTCCATCTCGCCGACGCACCAGTTGAGCGCGTTGGCGGCGAGCTTCATGTCGGTGACGACCGGCGCCAGCAGGTGCGGAATGCCTTCGTACACCGACAGTTCGAGCATCTTCGGATCGATCAGGATCAGGCGCACCTGCCGCGGCTCGGCCTTGTAGAGCAGCGACAGGATCATCGCGTTGACCGCGACCGACTTGCCCGAGCCGGTCGTGCCCGCGACCAGCAGGTGCGGCATCCGCGCCAGGTCGGCGACGACCGGCTTGCCGGCGATGTCCTTGCCCAGCGCCAGCGTCAGCGGGCTGGGCGTGTCGTTGTAGGTCGCCGAGGACAGGATCTCGACGAGCTTCACCATCTGCCGCCGCGGGTTGGGCAGCTCGAGTCCCATGCAGGACTTGCCGGGGATCGTCTCGACGACGCGGATGCGACACGACCGACAACGCCCGCGCGAGATCCTTCATCAGGTTGACGATCTGCGCGCCCTTGACGCCGACCGCGGGCTCGATCTCGTAGCGCGTGATCACCGGACCGGGATACGCGGCCAGCACCTTCACCGCGACGCCGAAATCGGCGAGCTTGCGCTCGATCAGGCGCGAGGTGAATTCCAGCGTCTCGGCGCTGACCGCCTCCTGCGCCGAGGGCGCATCCTCGAGCAGCGCCAGCGGCGGCAGCGGCGAATCCGGCAGTCGCTGAACAGCGGCCGCTGCTTCTCCCTGACGACGCGCTCGGACTTCGGCACCTCGACGCACCGGCGGCACGACGACCACGGGCTCGCGCTCGCTCGTCGCTCTTCGCGCCGATGCACGACCGCATGCTCGCGCTGCGCCAGCGCGGCCTCGCGCCGATCTCGCGGTCGCGACGGCGCCTCGCGGCGTTGCGCGCAGGCGCGCGATCGACCGCCTCGATGCCGGCGCCGATGCGCTCCATCAGCCTCAGCCACGACATGCCGGAGAGCAGCGACCAGCCGACGGCGAACAGCGCGATCAGCAGCAGCGTCGCGCCGTTGAAGCCGAGCGCCGTGGCGAGCGCCGTTGCCGATGAGTATCGCCGAGCGCGCCGCCCGGGTGCGAGCGGCAGCGTGACCGGCAGGCTGATAGAGCCGCAGCGCCTCGAGCGCGGCGCTGGCAAGGAGCACGAGGCAGAAACCCGGGGCTGCGAGCCAGGCGGATGCGATTGCGCGTCGGCCTCGGGCTCTCGCTGCGCCGATCAGCGGCGGTAGCCGACGACACAGCAGCACCACGCCGGCCGACGACCCACCACCACGCCGAGAGCCCGAACAGGTAGAGCAGCACGTCGGCGAGCCAGGCGCCCACGATGCCGCCGCTTGTTCTGCGAGCGCGCCGCCGTTGCCGGTGAACGACCACGCCGGGATCGGTCTTGTGATAGGTCGCGAGGATCAGCGCCAGGAAGGCGAAGCAGCGCCACGACGAGCAGCCACCACGATTCGCGCACGACGGGCGATATGGCGCTGGCGAGAGGCGACGCCTGCGGCGCGCCGGGGTGCCCCGGCTCACCGGACTGTCTATTTCGCTTGAAAAACATTGGATTGTGAAGCAGTATTTCACGCAGCGCATTATACACGCTGGCCGGATGCGAATGGGCACGACCGCAGGCTCTGCGTCGCGGCTGCGCGGACAGACGGGCCCCCACATCGGTTAGAATCGCTCGGATTTTTGCCGCTGCAGCGCCCGCCCGATCCTCATCATGTCCAGCCGAGCACGCCCGTCTGCTGATCCTCGGCTCCGGCCCCGCCGGTTACACGGCCGCAGTATACGCCGCGCGCGCCAACCTTAAAGCCGGTGCTCATCACCGGCCTCGCGCAGGGCGGACAGCTGATGACGACCACCGACGTCGACAACTGGCCGGCCGACGCCGATGGCGTGCAGGGGCCGGAACTGATGGCGCGCTTCCAGCAGCACGCCGAGCGCTTCGACACCGAGATCGTCTTCGACCAGATCCACACCGTGCGAAGCTCGGCGAGCGCCCGCTTGCGCCTGATCGGCGACAGCGGCGAGTACACCTGCGACGCGCTCATCATCGCCACCGGCGCGTCGGCGCGCTATCTCGGGCTGCCCTCCGAACAAGCGTTCATGGGCAAGGGCGTGTCGGCCTGCGCGACCTGCGACGGCTTCTTCTACAAGGGTCAGGACGTCGTGGTCGTCGGCGGCGGCAATACCGCGGTCGAGGAGGCGCTGTACCTGTCGAACATCGCGCGCAAGGTCACCCTCGTCCATCGCCGCGACAAGTTCCGCGCCGAGGCGATCCTGGTCGACCGCCTGCTCGCGAAGACCCGCGACGGCGGCAACGTGCGCGGTGCTGTGGAACCACGACGCTCGACGAGGTGCTGGGCGACGCAGCGGGCGTGCACGCGGTGCGGGTGAAGCACGCCGAGCAACGGCGCGAGCGCAAGATCGCATGTCCAGGGCGTGTTCATCGCCATCGGCCACACGCCCAACACGCAGCTCTTCGAAGGCCAGCTCGACATGCCAACGGCTACATCAAGGTCAAGGGCGGCAGCGAGGGCGACGCCACGGCACCAGCGTCCCCGGCGTGTTCGCCGCCGGCGACGTCGCCGACCACGTCTATCGCCAGGCGGTCACGAGCGCCGGCACCGGCTGCATGGCGGCGCTGGACGCCGAGGCCTATCTGGAAGCGGTCGGCTAGGAAAGCCGGCGCGCATGGCCAAGCTCTCCGAGCTCAAGGCGCTGCTCGCCAACGCCAGCAAGACGGCTCCCGCGAAGACCAAGCCCGCCGCGCGCCCGCCGCCGGCACCGCCGGCCGCCGCGGACCCCGACGTCGACCTGCGCGCGGTGTTCGCCGATGTCGCGCCGCTGCGCGCGGCCAATCGCGCCGCACTGCCGCGCCAGCGCCCGTCGGGCGTGCCCGCGCAACGCCTGGCCGACGAGGCGGCGGCGCTGGCTGCGAGCAAGCACGCCGTCGAGCCCTCGCCCTCCCAATGGGATGTCGGGCAGGAGATCGAGGCCGAACAGACTTTCCTGCGCAAGGGCCTCGGCAGCGACGTGCTCTCCCGGCTGCGCCGCGGGCATTGGTCCGTGCAGGGCGAGCTTGACTTGCATCGGCTCAATCGCGACGAAGCGCGTGACGCGCTTGCCGATTTCCTCAACGACGCGCGCAACTACGGCTGGCGCTGCGTGCGCATCGTTCACGGCAAGGGCCTGTCCTCGCCCAACCGCGAGCCCGTGCTGAAGGGCAAGGTGCGCCGCTGGCTCGCCCAGCGCGACGAGATCCTTGCCTACTGCGAGGCGCCGCGCCACGCCGGCGGCGCGGGGGCGGTGCTGGTCCTGCTCAAGGCCCCGCGCACCTAGCGCGGCCCGCGCGGCGCCCTCCGGGGCCGCGTTCACCCCCGGCTTGCGGCAGCATCCCCGGCGGCGAGCTGCCGCACTCGGTCTTTTATTGCCCCTGAAGTGCCTGGCCGTGGTGGCCGAGTTGCCGGCCGGCCGCGGCATGCGCAGGGCTGGAGGCCTCGCCATGGCCCACGCGCTCGCGCATTTCCGCCCGGCGCGCGCGCGGCGGCGTGCCGCACGGCCGCTGCCGGCGCCGAATCCTTGACCTGGATCAAGTCCGGCTGCTTGAGCGGTAGCGGGCGCGCGCTGGCGGCATGCTCGTTGCTCGCCAAGCGGATGACGGCCCGACGTACGCGACGCGAGACGAACCGCGCACCGGGTGCAGGCGTGGGCGCGCGCGCGGGTACGGTCGTGGCAGCGGAGCATTTTTGAGCTCAGGCGGCAAGCAAACCCAGAGGCATACCATGAACAACATTTCCGAGGCGTTCTGCTGGTACGAGACCGATGCCGGCGATGGTCAAGAATCCGAGCAACTGGTTGACGTGGGCAATCGCGATTCGGTGCTGGATTTCACGCAGCGTTTTCTGGAGTCGCATGCGCTGCCCAGGAACATCGATGAGGTGCACAACGTGACGGCGACCATCGCCCGCTACAAAGGGCCGCGCCTGGTCCGCTCGGCAACGCTTGAGTCATTCGTCGCCGGCCTGGTCGATCCGGCGCACTGAGCCTCGCTGGGGCGCTGCGGCGTCTTCGAGAACCTCCGCGCGCGATCGGTAACGCGCGCTCGCCGCCCGCCGCGTCGCGGCGCGCCCCTTCCTTAGACAGTCCGGTGCTGCAGCGCGGGCAGGTCGCGCCGGACCTGTGCGATCCGCTCCGGATCGATAACGCCGCTGACGATGCCGACACCCTCGTCGCGCTCGGCCACCACCACGCCCCAGGGATCGATGAGCATGCTGTGGCCGTAGGTGCGCCGGCCGCCCGGGTGCAGCCCGCCCTGCGCCGCGGCGAGCACATAGCACTGGTTTTCGATCGCCCGCGCCCGGAGCAGCACGTGCCAGTGCGCCGCGCCGGTCACCGCCGTGAAGGCCGCGGGCACCACGATCAGGACGACCTCGCCCAGGCGCCGATAGAGCTCGGGAAAGCGCAGGTCGTAGCACACCGACAGGCCGACGCGGCCGCAGGGCGCGGCGAAGCTGACCGCTTCGCTTCCGGGCTCGATGGTCTTGCTCTCGTCGTAACGCTCGCTCGCCCTGGTTGAAGGCGAACAGGTGCATCTTGTCGTAGCGCGCGACGCGCCGCCCGTCGGGCGCGAAGACGAGCGAGGCCGCGCGCACCCGCGCCGGATCGGCGATGGCGATCGGCAACGTTCCGCCGACGAGCCAAACGCCGCATTCGCGCGCGACGCGGGCGAGGAACGCCTGCTGCACGCCGTCGCCGTCCTGCTCGCGCACCGCAACCTTGTCGGTGGCGCGCGCGCCGAAGATGCCGAAATACTCGGGCAGGACGACGAGCTGCGCGCCGTCGCCGGGCCGCCGCGACGATCTGCGGCTCGACGGCGCGCAGGTTGGCCGCGACGTCGCCGCCGGAGACCGTCTGCACCGCCGCGACGCGAAACGGTTCGCGACATCATCTGCGGCGTCGCCGCGCGCGGCCCCCCTGCGGACGCCGCGGCGGCGTTCGCGCGAGCTCCCGCGTGCGCTCGACGTGCGGGTCCGACCAGCTGCCGGTGACGATGTACTCGTAGGAGAACATCTGCTCGATGGGATCCTGCAGCACCTTCTGCGCCAGCAGCGAGCCGGCGGCCACCGCCGCGCCGATGATCGGATTGGCGAGCAGCAGCAGCGACGCGCCGACCGAGACGCTGGCCGACAGCGTCGGCTGGACGCGCACCTTGAGCTGCTGCGTCTCATGCGCGATATCGGTCTCGCCGCTGATGACCACGCGCGCCGCCGGGCCGACGATGTGCACGTTGTCGCTTCGCATCACGCCGTTCTGGATGCGCACGTCGCCGGTGATCTCGTCGAAGGCGAAACCCTCGCCGAACAGATCCCGGAAGTCGAGCGAGAGCCGGCGCTGCAGCGACTGCAGCGAGAGCACGCCCAGCAGCTTGCCGGCGCCGGGGTCGATCTTGAGAAACTGGCCCTGTCCGGACTGGATGCTGAACGTCCCGGACAGGGTCGGGTAGTCGAACGCTTGCGGGCCTCCCGCCCAGCTGACCTGGCCGTGGATCTTCGACGCCGCGCCGTTGACCGCATCGGGCAGGCCGAAGCGCGCCAGGATACCGGCCGGCATCGACGATGTCGAGGTCGGCGTCGAGCGTGGTCTGTTGCACCCGCCCGGCGGCGCGCCACCACCCGTGCGCCGCGAGTTTGCCGTCGTCGTTGGAAAGCTCGACGCGCTGGATCTGCCAGTCGGCGCCGAGCGGTTGCGCGGTCAGCTCGAGCTTGCCCAGGTCGTGGTCGCGCAGCAGGAAGCTGTCGGCCACGATATCGATTTCCGGCCACGGGTTGGCCCCGGAGACGGTCTTGTGGCTGGTTCGGGGACCGCATCGGCGGCTCGCCGCCGGGACGGTGAGGCGCTGCAGGTGCGCGACGATGCGCGCGTTGGTTCGCTCCGCACCCGCTCCCTGCCAGCGCGCGGTTCCCGCCAGTTCGCGTCCGCCCAGCGCGACCTTCCAGTCGTCGGAGTCGTGGCTCGCGTCGATCTTGAGGTCGTTGAAGCGCCGCCCGAACAGATCGAGTTCGTGCACCGTCACATCGACACCGTTGAGCGTCAGGTTGGCGCCCGACTCGGACTGCGTCCAGTTCGCGCTTGACCACCAGCCAGCCATCGGCGTTGAGCGCGTCGACCCGCCCGCGCACCCACAGGCCCGGCCGATCCGGGTCGGCGGCCGGCGCCGCCCAGCACGAGCAGGCCGCGCTCGACCTTCGCGCCGGCAGCGGCGAGCCGGCGCTGCAGCGTCAGTTGCCCGATGCGCCCATAGCGCACCACCACGGTATCGCGCTCGCCGTCGCCGGCACGACGCTCGAACTGCAGCGGCACCGCCTCGGCCGCCGTCTTCTTCAATGGCGGCGGCAGATCGATGGCAACTCCGGTCAGGTTGGAGTCCACCGACCACTTCGCCGCCACTCCCTCGTCGACGATCGCGAGCTGCCAGTCGGCCGTGCCGCTGATGCGCTTGGCCAGCGGCTGCTGCGGGTACTCGACCCGCACCTGCGCGACGTCGGCATGCCCCTGCCCGGCAAGGTGCAGATGCCCGTCCTCGCTGCCGATGGTGAAGCGCGCCGGGCCGCCCAGTACCTCGCCGGTGAGCAGGGAGCGCAGCATCTCGTGCCCGGTGAAGGCAAGCGTGCCGTTGAGGTGGTTGAGCGCAGGCACGCCGCCGGCGAATTGAACGCGGTTCCCGGCAAAGGTGTACTCGCCGCTGACGTGGTTGTCGGCGGGCTTGCCGAGCGGCAGCTCGAGCTTCAACGCGAGCTTGCCCGTGCCGGACGCCTCGGCGCCGTCGGTAACATGGTCGATCCACCCGGCGACGGGGCTCTCGGCGATGAAGCGGAGAAACTCCACGGTCGGCCCCGAGGCTTCTCCCGAAATGCTGAGCAGCGGGATGGCCGCGCGCAGATTGGCGATCTCCACTTTTGTGCCCGACAGCGGGACATCGAACACCTGCGCCTTGCGCGCGTCGATGCTCATGTGCGCGCCCTCGAAGCGCACGTCGGCATCGACCGCGGTGAGCTGCGGCCATTGCTCGGCGTAGTCGAGGGTTACGCCCTGGGCCTTGGCGGTCACCAGGAACTGTCCGCCCTTGCCATCGGCGAACGGAAAATCCGCCAGGTTCCCGGCCAGTCGCAGCCGGGCGTCGCTCGCCGTGCCGCTGACCAGTCCGCGCTGCAGCCACTCGCGCACTGCCGCCGGGCACGCTCACCGGCACGTAGCGATAGATGTTGCGCACATCGGCGTGGGGAAGCTGCATGTTGAGCTCGAGCGTGCCCGGGCCTTGCGCCGCGGTTTGATACGTGCCCGCGGCCGTGCCCGCGATCTCGGCGTTGGCAAACGAAAGTCCGGCGAGCGTCACGGCGAGGCCCTCGCCCTTGCGCTCCCAGCCGACGCGACCTTGCAGGCTGTCGAGCGCCAGGGGTTCGGCAAAGACATGCGGCAGGTCGATGCGCATCGCCCGGCTCTGCAGGTTGAGCGCGCCGCCCTTCTCGGTCGCGTCGAAGCTGCCCGACAGGCCGCTGAACCCGGGCAGCCCATCCTGCGCGTCGATGCCGAGGTCGGCAAAGCGTGCGCTGGTGGCATAGCTCTCCGGCGCGGTGGGGTCGCCCTGCCACTGCAGCTTGCCCTGGGTGAGCGTGCCGCGGGGGTTGTAGCGCCCGAGTTCGCCGCGCCAGCGCTCCGGCAGTGGAAGATTCGCCGCCACCTGCATCAGCGGGGCGAGCTGAAGGTTGCTGAGCTCGATCTGTCCGCCCGGCGGCTGCGGTCAGCGTCTTGTCACGCAGCACCAGTTTGAAGTCCGTCGGATCGAAGCGGGCTCCGCCCGGGGCGCTGAAGGCAAGGTGCTCGGTGAAGATCTCCCGTTCCTTGCCATCGCTGCGCCAGCCCACGCGTCCTTCCAGTCGCGAGACCGAGAGTTCCTGCAGCTCCGGTGCCGAGCGTCGTTCGCACGTCGACTAAGACCAGGTCGGCAACGCCGGCTCGCGGCTCGCCGTCGGCGTACTCGAGCCAGATGCGCATGGCGCCCTTGCCGCTCTTGATCTCGAAGGGCAACGGCAGCCATGTGCGCCAGGCTGCCACGTCGGCGTAATCGAGTCGCGTGTAGAGCCGGCCGGACGAGGCGCGCCAGTCGGCCACCGAGCGACCGGTGACGTCGCCGCGCACGTCGAGCGGGGCGGCGATCTCTGGCGGAGGCGCGCCGGTCAGGCCGAAGCGGTGGCGGCCGAAACGATTCTCCATCCGGAACTCGACGTGCTTGAGTTCCAGCGCCGGCGCATCGCGCAGCTCGTCGCGCCAGGTGATCGAGCCGTCGTGAATCAGAATCCGGCGCTGGCGCAGCAGCCAGTCGGCCGGCGCCGGGTCCGCGCCTCCCTGGGCCGGATCGAAGGTCAGTCCGGCCACGTGCAGGATGCCTTGCGCGTCGCGCCGCACGTCGAGTTGCGGCCGGTCGAACACCGCTTCCTTGAAGCGGAGGTCGACGTACAGCAGCGAGGTCCAGCCGACGGTGAGGTGCACCGCGGGCAGGACCAGCAGCGGCGCGCCGCTGCGTCGATCGACCACGCGCAGGCTGTCGATGTCGAGCCGCGGATTCCACCCGTCCCAGCCGCCGGCGAGGCCGCCGATCTCGACCGGGTCGCCGATCTGCTTGGCGAGCGCGGCGCTGATCTCGCCGCGGTAATTCTCCAGTCCGGGAAAGACCACGAAGCGGATCAGGAGCAGCATCACGCAGAACAGCGCGGTCAGGGCGAGCAGCACGCGCACCGTGAGGCGCACGACCACGCGCGGAAGCGCGGCGACGGCCAGGCCGGGAAGATTGGGGCGTGCGGGAAGCGAGGGCATGATAGGCTTGGGCGCTCGATTTTACTCTGGCTGTTCGCCCCGCCCCGTTGTCCGCACCGATGGACCTCCCCGAGGCGTTCGAGTTCAGTCGCTACGGCGCACGCATGCGCAGCGCGCCCCGGACTTGGTCGCGCAGGTGCTCGCGACCCTCGATGGGCCCGTCGCGCTCGAGAGCGACGCCGAGGACGGCGGCGCGGCAAGCGACCCGGCCGCGTTCGCGCGAGCGCTGCGCCGGCAGCGCCAGCGCGTCGTGCTGCGCACGCTGTTGCGCGATCTCACCGGCCGCGCCGATCTGGCCGAAGTCTGCGCGACGATGACGCGCCTCGCCGAAGCGGCGATCGCTGCCGCGGTCGATCTGCAGCACCGGCAACTGGCGCAGCTGCACGGCGAGCCGATCGGCGCGGACGAGCGGCCTGCCGCAGCGGCTCGATCGTCGTCGGCATGGGCAAGCTCGGCGGCGGCGAGCTCAACGTGTCCTCCGACGTCGATCTCGTGTTCGTCTATCCCGAGGACGGAACGACGGCGGGCGCCCAAGGCGCTGGCCAACCAGGAGTTCTTCGACCGCCTCGGCCGGCGCGTCATCGCCGCGCTCGCCGACGTCACCGCGGACGGCTTCGTGTTTCGCGTCGACATGCGCCTGCGCCCCTACGGCGACAGCGGGCCGCTGTCGTCCTCGTTCGCGGCGCTCGAGCAGTACCTGGTCACGCAGGGCCGCACCTGGGAGCGCTACGCGTGGCTGAAGGCGCGCGCGCTCACCGGCGATGCCGCCACGGAGCTCGAGCGGCTGATCGTGCCGTTCGTGTTCCGCAAGTATCTCGATTACGACGCGTACGCCGGACTGCGCGACGTGCACGGGCAGATCCGCGAGCAGGGCCGGCGCAAGGATTACGCGCGCAACATCAAGCTCGGCCCGGGCGGCATTCGCGAAATCGAATTCATCGTCCAGGCGCTGCAGCTCGTGCGCGGCGGCAAGGAGCCGGCGCTGCGCGTGCGCGGCACGCTGCCGGCGCTCGCCGCGGTCGGAGCGCGCGGGCTTCTGCCACGCACCGCCGTGACGCGAGCTGTCCGCCGCGTACGTCTTTCTGCGCAATCTCGAGCATCGCCTGCAGTATCGCGACGACCAGCAGACGCACGACCTGCCGGACGCCCCCGCGGAGCAGGCGCTGCTCGCGCGCGCCTGCGCGCTTGCCGATGCGGCCACGTTCGCGGCGGTGCTCGGCGCAGCACCGCGGCGCCGTCGAGCGGCACTTCGAGGCGGTGTTCAGCGAGGAGCCGCTCGGCGCAAGGCGATCCCCTGGCGGCGCGTCTGGCTCGATCCGGCGCCCGAGGATGCGCAGTGCACGGCACTTGCGGCCGCAGGCTACGGCGCACCGGTTGCGCTGCTCGCCACGCTCGCCCGCGTGCGCCAGCGGTCGCGCTACCTGCAGCTGCCGACACGATCGCGACAACGCTTCGACGCGCTGGTGCCGCAGATGCTGCGCGCCGCGGCGACGGCGGCCGCCGCGATCAGCGCGCAGCCCGAGCTCGTTTTTGAGCGCCTGCTGTCGCTGCTCGAAACGATCAGCGGGCGCAGCGCCTACCTGGCGTTGCTCTGCGAGCATCCGCCGGTGCTGCCGCGGCTCGCCGAGCTGATGGCGGCCAGCGCGTGGGCGGCGGACTACCTGACCCGCCATCCGCTGCTGCTCGACGAGCTGCTCGACAGCCGCGTGCTGCTCGCCGAGCCCGACTGGGACGCGTGGCGTCGCGAGCTCGACGCCGAGCTTCGCGCTCACGCCGGCGACGCGGAGCGGCAGATGGACAGCTTGCGCCACTTCCAGCACGCGCAGTCGTTTCGGCTGCTCGCGCAGGACCTCAACGGCCTGCTCAGCGTGGAGCGGCTCGCCGATCATCTCTCGGCGCTCGCCGACATCGTCCTCGGCGCGACCCTCGAGCGCTGCTGGGCGCAGATGCACGGCGAGGCACCGGTGCCGGCGCCGCAATTCGCCATCATCGGCTACGGCAAGCTCGGCGGCAAGGAACTGGGCTACGCGTCGGACCTCGACCTCGTGTTTCTGTACGACGATGCCGACGAGCAGGCGCCGGAGCGCTACGCGCGTCTCGCGCAGCGGCTCAACACCTGGCTCACCAGCACCACCTCGGCCGGCCGCCTGTACGACACCGACCTGCGCCTGCGGCCGGACGGCGCCAGCGGGCTGGTCGTGTCGAGCTTCGCCGCATTCTGCCGCTACCAGCGCGAGCAGGCGTGGACCTGGGAGCATCAGGCGCTGACGCGGGCGCGCTTCGTCGCCGGCGACGCGGCGCTCGGCGCCGCCTTCGAGAGCGAACGCGAGGCGATCCTGCGCCTGCCGCGCGATCGCGCTCCGGCTGCTCGGCGGATGTCGTCGACATGCGCCGCCGGATGCACGCGGGCCACCCCAACCCGAGCGCGCTGTTCGATCTCAAGCACGATCCGGGCGGCATGGTCGACGTCGAGTTCATCGTGCAATACCTGGTGCTGCTGCACAGCGCCGGCTACCCGCAGCTGACGCGCAACAGCCGGCAACATCGCGCTGCTCGCGCAGTGCCGGCGAGCTCTGGGCCTGATTCCGGTTGCGCTTGCCGCCGCGGCGGCGGACGCCTATCGCGACTACCGGCGCATGCAGCACCAGATCCGCCTGCAGGGCGCGCCGCTGGCGCGCGTGCCCCCGCTCCCGATGGCGGGCGCACCGGGCAGTCATCGGCGAGCTGTGGCGGCACGTGTTTGGCGCGCCGTGGCCGGTTTCGCGCGCGCCCGGTCGGCCGGCCGATTTCGGCTAAAATAGCCGTTTGCGAGGCGAGGAGAAGCGCCATGTCGATGGCAGACCGCGACGGGTTCATCTGGTACGACGGCAAGCTCGTGCCGTGGCGCGACGCGACCACCCACGTGCTGACCCATACGCTGCATTACGGCATGGGCGTGTTCGAGGGCGTGCGCTGCTACAAGACCGCCGACGGCCCCGCGATCTTCCGGCTGCGCGATCACACCGACCGGCTGTTCCGCTCGGCGCAAATCTTCGGCATGAAGATTCCGTACACGCGAGGACGAGCTCGACGCGGCGCAGATCGCGTGCGTGCGCGAGCAACAAGCTCGAATGCCTGCTACCTGCGCCCGCTGGTGTTCTACGGCTCGGAGGCGATGGGCGTGGCCGCCAAGTCGAATCCGGTTCGCGTCGCGATCGCCGCATGGCCGTGGGGCGCGTACCTCGGCGCCGAAGGGCTCGAGAAGGGCATCCGCGTCAAGACCTCGTCGTTCACGCACCACCATCCGAACATCACGATGTGCAACGCGAAGGCCGTGTGCAACTACGCGGTCTCGATCCTCGCCAACCAGGAAGCGCACGCACGACGGCTACGAGGAGGCGATGCTGCTCGATCCGCAGGGCTTCGTCTGCCAGGGCTCCGGCGAGAACGTGTTCCTCGTGCGCGACGGCAAGCTGCACACGCCCGACCTTGCGCGGCGGCGCGCTCAACGGCATCACGCGCGACACGATCATGACGTTCGCCGGCGAGCTGGGCATCCCGGTGATGGAGCGGCGCATCACCCGCGACGAGGTCTACATCGCCGACGAGGCGTTCTTCACCGGCACCGCGGCCGAGGTCACGCCGATCCGCGAGCTCGACAACCGGCCGATCGGCGACGGCGTGCGCGGTCCGATCACCGACACAGCTGCAGGCGCTGTTCTTCGACACCGTCAACGGCCGCAATCCCGCGAAAAAGGCGTGGCTCACGAAGGTCGCTGCACGCATAGGCGCAATCGACTATGCCGACACCCGGCGCAGCGCGCTGTCAGTCGTTGAGGTCGCCGCAAGCGATCTGCCGGTGCATTGCCCGAACCCGGCGATGCCGCTGTGGTCGAGCCACCCGCGGGTGTTTCTCGACATCGCCGCGACGGGCGAGGCGATGTGTCCCTATTGCGGCACGCGCTACCGGCTCGACAGGCGAAGCCCGGCGCACGGGCGCGCACTAGCGCGGCGCCGGCACGGGGCTGCCGGCATCGCGCCGCGCGTCGCACGGTCGGCGCATGAGCCGAACGCATCCTGATCGTCGCGCCGTCCTGGGTGGGCGATGCCATCCTGTCCGAGCCGCTGGTCGCCATGCTGCGCGAACCGCTCGAGGAGCCGATCGTCGACGTGCTCGTCGCCGCCGTGGTGCGCCCCGGTCTACGAGCGCGATGCGCGGCGTGGGCAGCGATCATCGAGAGCCCGTTCGGCCACGGCGAACTCGGACTTCGACGGCGCCGGCGCGCGCTGGCGCGCGAGGTCCGGTCGCGACGGCTACACGCGCGCTTTCGTGCTGCCCGAATTCGTGGAAGTCGGCGCTGATCCCCTGGCTCGCCGGCATTCCCCGCCGCATCGGCTATCGCCGGCGAGGCGCGGCTGGGGCCTCCTCACCGAGGCCGCCGCGCTCGACGCGCCAGGCGCTGCCGCGACTGGTCGACCGCTTCGCCGCGCTGGCCGTGCCCAAGGCGACGCCTGATGCCCACGCCGCCGCGCGCCGGTGCTCGTCGCCGAACGCCGCCAACGCCGCCGCGGCGATGCGCGCGCTCGACGCTGTCGACGCACCGGCCGATCGCGATCCTCTGCCCGGGCGCCGAGTACGGGCCGGCGAAGCGCTGGCCGACCGAGCATTTCGTCGCGCTCGCGCAGCGCGCTTGCTCGACGATGGCTACGCCGGTGTGGCTCGTCGGCTCGCCCAACGATCAGGCCGCGGCCGAGTGCCGCATTGCGGCCGGCGCTCGCGCGAGCGTGCGCGACCTGACCGGCCGCACCGATCTCGGCACCGCGATCGACCTGCTGTCGCTCGGCCGCGCTCGTCGTCAGCAACGACTCGGGCCTGATGCACGCGGCGGCCGCGGTCGGCCGGCCGCTGGTCGCGCTCTTCGGCTCATCGTCGCCCGCCTACACGCCGCCGCTCTCGCCCCACGCCACGCATCGCCAGGATCGACATCGCATGCAGCCCCTGCTTCAAGCGCGAGTGTCCGCTCGGCCATTTCAAGTGCATGCGCGAGCTCGAGCCGTGGATGCCGTGTACGATCTTGCGCGCAGCGCCGCGGCGACGCGCCGGCTCGACCTAGCAGATGCCCGAACGCCCATGGCCAAGCCCGCACCCCGCCGATCTTCACCTCGCCGCAGGACGCGGCGCTGGCGTTCTACCAGGCGTTCGAGGCGAAGGATATCGAGGCGATGATGGCGGCGTGGGCCGAGGACGAGGACATCGTCTGCGTGCATCCCGGTGGCGCGCGGCTGGTCGGCTACGAGGCGGTGCGCGCCGGCTGGGAGCAGCTGTTCGCCGGCGACACGCAAGCTCTCGTTCCGGCTCGACGAGATCGTCGTCATCGAAACCGTCGGCCTGGCGATGCAGAGCGCCATCGAGCACATGACCGTGGGCAACGATCCGAAGCCGCGCGGCGCGGCGATCGCCACCAACGTCTTCCTGCGCACGCCGTCGGGCTGGCGCATCGTGGTGCACCACTCCTCGCCGGCGCCGGCGGTCGCCGTCATGTCCGCCCGCGGGGCCCGCTGCACTAGGCTCCGCGCGCTACGCGGTTCCGCCCACGGTCAGGCCGTCGATGCGCAGCGTCGGCTGCCCGACGCCGACGGGCACGCTCTGCCCGTCCTTGCCGCAGGTGCCGACACCCGCGTCGAGCGCAAGGTCGTTGCCGATCATCGACACGCGCGTCAGCGCATCGGGCCCGTTGCCGATCAGCGTCGCGCCCTTGACCGGGTAGGCGAGCTTGCCGTTCTCGATCTTCCAGGCCTCGGCGGCCGAGAACACGAACTTGCCGCTGGTGATGTCGACCTGGCCGCCGCCGAAGTTGACCGCATACAGCCCGTCCTTGACCGAGGCGATGATCTCGCGCGGATCGCGCGTCGCCGTCGAGCATGAACGTGTTGGTCATGCGCGGCATCGGCAGGTGCGCGAACGATTCGCGCCGGCCGTTGCCGGTCGGCGCACGCCCATCAGCCGCGCGTTGAGCGTGTCCTGCATGTAGCCCTTGAGCATGCCGTCCTCGATCAGCACCGTGCGCTGCGTCGGATTGCCCTCGTCGTCGATGTTGAGCGAGCCGCGGCGCTCGGCAATCGTGCCGTCGTCGACGACGGTGACGCCCTGCGCCGCGACGCGCTCGCCGACGCGCCCGGAGAACGCCTCGGTGCCCTTGCGGTTGAAGTCGCCTTCCAGGCCGTGGCCGATCGCCTCGTGCAGCAGGATGCCCGGCCAGCCGTGGCCCAGCACCACGGTCATCGTGCCGGCCGGCGCATCGCGCGCGCCGAGGTTGAGCAGCGCCTGGTCGACCGCCTCGTGCGGCGTATTCCTCGCAGCAGCGCGTCGGTGAAATAGCCGTAGTCGAAGCGTCCGCCGCCGCCGGCGCATGCCCTGCTCGCGGCGCCCGTTCTCCTCGACGATGACCGTAAGCGACAGGCGCACCAGCGGCCGCACGTCGGCCGCGATGAGGCCGTCGCTGCGCGCGATCAGGACCGCTTCGTATTCGCCGGCGAGCGATGCCATGACCTGCGTCACGCGCGGGTCGCGCGCGCGCGCGAGCCGCTCGAGCCGCTCGAGCAGCGCGACCTTGCGCTCGTCGGTGAGCGCAGCGACCGGGTCGCGCGGCGGGTAGAGCGCGCGCGGCGCCGCCGACGCGCGTCGAGCGCGGCGACCGCCGACTGGCCCTGCCGCCCGATCGCGCGCGTCGCGATCGCCGCCTCGCGCGAGCGCCGCCAGGCTGATGTCGTCGGAATAGGCGAAGGCCGTCTTCTCGCCGCCACCGCGCGCACGCCCACGCCGCGCTCGATGTTGAAACGACCCGGACTTGACGATGCCCTCCTCGAGGCTCCAGCTCTCCAGCCGCGAGTATTGGAAATAGAGATCGGCGTAATCGACGTCGATGCACGTGAATGTCGGCGAGCACGCTGGGCGAGCTGGCGGAACTCGCAGCGCCGCGGGCGCGAGCAGCAGTTGCGCTGCCTGCTCGAGCAACGCCGGGTCAACGGGCAGGAACGGAGAGATCGGTCACGAAGGTCCTTGGCGGGAACGAATGCGGCGGGTACAGCGCGGCAGTGGATATTGTCGGGGCGCGGGCCGCCCGGCACAAGCCCAATGCGGCAGCTTCACGTAGACGCGCGGCGATCCGCTGCGTATCGGCCGCCGCTGCCCCCGCCTGGCGCCGGGCGCTGCGTGCCAGGCGCTCCTCGCGCGCGGGCAACCCTTTGCGCTGGCCGCGCCGGCCGCTGTCCCAGGTAGGTCGCCGCGACCCGCGGATTGCTCGCGAGCGCGGCGCTCTCGCCTTCGAGCGCGACCTCGCCGGTTTCCAGCACGTAGCCGTAGTCGGCGACCTGCAGCGCCGCGCGCGCGTTCTGCTCGACCAGCAGGATCGCCACGCCGGTCGGCGCGAAGCGCGGCGATGATGCGTGAAGATCTCCTTGCACGATCAGCGGCGCGAGCCCCAGCGAGGGCTCGTCGAGCATCAGCAGCGTCGGCTTCGCCATCAGCGCGCGGCCCATCGCCAGCATCTGCCGCTCGCCGCCCGACAGCGTGCCCGCGAGCTGGCCGCGCCGCTCGGCGAGCCGGGGAAAGCGCGCGTAGACCTCCTCGCGCGTGCTGCGCGATGCGTCCGATCGCCGGCGCGGTAGCGCGGCGAAATGCGCCGAGTTCCAGATTGTCGGCGACGCTCATCGCGGCGAACAGCTCGCGCTCGCTCCGGAACGAGGCACGAGCCCGCGCGCGACGCGCTGCTTCGACCGCGACACCGGCGAGCGACGCGCCGCGATACGCGGATGTCGCCCGCGCGCACGGCAGCAGGCCCATGATCGCGCCGAGCAGCGTCGTCTTGCCCGCGCCGTTGGGGCCGATGACGGTGACGATCGCTGCCTTCGTCGACGTTCAGCGAAACGCCGTGCACCGCCTCGACCTTGCCGTAGGCGACGCGACACGTCGCGTACTTCGAGCAGCGCGCTCATTCGATCGCCGCCCAGGTAGGCTTCGAGCACCGACCGGATCGCGCCTGGATCGCCGGCGGGCAGCCCTTCGGCGAGCTTCTCGCCGAAATCCATCACCACCAGCCGGTCGGTCAGGCCCATCACGAATTCCATGTCGTGCTCGACCAGCAGCATGGTCATGCCCTCGGCGCGCAGGCTGCGCAGCAGCGCCGCGAGCTCCTGCTTCTCGCGGTAGCGCAGCCCCGCGGCGGGCTCGTCGAGAAGCAGCAGCCACGGGTCGGCGGCCAGCGCGCGCGCGATCTCGACGATGCGCTGCTTGCCGAGCGGCAAGCGAGCCGGCGGGCGCGTGCAGTTGCGCCGCGAGGCCGACGCGCGCGATCTGCGCGCGCCGCCTCGGCGCAGCGTGCTGCGCCTCCTCGTCGCGTTCGAGCCGCAGCGCGGCGCGCAGCGACGCCGGCGCTGCCGCGCAGGTACGCGCCGAGCGCGACGTTGTCCAGCACCGACATCGCCGGCAGCAGCCTCACGTGCTGGAAGGTGCGGGCGATGCCCGCGCCGCGCGATGGCATAGGCGGTGCAGGCCGGCGATCGGTTCCGCCGCCGAAGACGATCGTGCCGCGCGTCAGCGGCAGCGTGCCGCAGATCAGGTTGAACATCGTGCTCTTGCCCGCGCCGTTGGGACCGATCAGCCCGAGGATCTCGCCGCTGCGCGATCGCGAACGACAGGTCGTTGACGGCGACGAGGCCGCCGAATAGCTTGCGCGCGCGCGCGATCATCGAGCAGCGGCCCGGGCGGGCGCCTCGGCGCGCGACGGCGAGGCTCCGCGCGACCGGCGCGATCGGGCGCGGCATGCGCCGGCGGCAGGAGGCCGGCGAGCCACGGCCAGACGCCCGTCGCGCGCGCGCTGCAGCAGCAGCGACCATCAGGATGCCGAAGACGACGATCTCGAAATTGCCGCTGCGGCCCGAGGAGCGTCGGCAGCCAGTCCTGCAGCTGCGTCTTGAGCAGCGTGACCAGCGCCGCGCCGACCACCGCGCCCCAGACGCTGCCGGCGCCGCCGACGACCGCCATGAACAGGTACTCGATGCCCTGGTTGAGGCCGAACGGCGTCGGATTGACGAAGCGCTGCAGGTGGGCGTAGAGCCAGCCGGAGACGCAGGCGAGCAGCGCCGCGTAGACGAACACCACGATCTTGAGCCGCGCCGCATCGACGCCGAACGCTTCGGCCATGTCGATGCCGCCCTTGCAGCGCGCGGATCGCGCGGCCCTGGCGCGAATCGAGCAGGTTGCCCGTCGTCCACAGCGCAGCGAGCGCGATGGCCCAGATCAGGTAATAGAAATAGCGCTCGTTGCGCAGCTCGAAGGCCGAACGACCGACAGCGCCGGGATGCCGGTCAAGCCCGGTGTGGCCGCCGAGGAACTCGAGATTGCCGAACAGGAAGTAGAGGCTGATGCCCCAGGCGATCGTCGCCAGCGGCAGGTAATGGCCGCGCATGCGCAGGGTGATGAAGCCGAGGAAGAGCGCCAGCACGCGCCGTGAGCGCGAGCCCGAGCAGCAGATTCAGCCACGGCAGACCACGCCCACGCGGCGTAGCGCACGACAGATACGCCGTCGTGTAGGCGCCGATGCCGACGAACGCCGCCTGGCCGAACGAGGTCTGGCCGGCGACGCCGGTCAGCAGCACCAGCCCGAGCGCGACGATGCTGTAGAGGCCGATGTAGTTGAGCAGGGTGACCCAGAATTGCGGCGCGAGAAGCGGCGCGGCAACGAGCACCGCCACGAACACGCCGAGCGCGGCGCGGCGCAGCGTGCGCCGTCGGCCGCTCCCCGCAGCGTCCATCTAGTCATCCTCGTCCTCGTGGTGCTGCGTGGTCAGCGAGCGCCACAGCAGCACCGGGATGATCAGCGTGAACACGATCACTTCCTTGAAGGCGCTCGCCCAGAACGACGAGAACGACTCGAGCAGCCCGACCAGCAGCGACCCCGCGGCGGCGAGCGGATAGCTCGCGAGGCCGCCGATGATCGCGCCGACGAAGCCCTTGAGGCTCACCAGGAAGCCCGAATCGTAGTAGACGGTGGTGATCGGCCCGATCAGCACGCCCGAGAACGCGCCGAGCAGCGCCGCCAGCGAGGAAGGTCAGCGCTGCCGGCCAGATCGGGCGGATGCCCACCAGCCGCGCGCCGACGCGGTTCAGCGCCGTCGCGCGCAGCGCCTTGCCGTAGAGCGTGCGCCCGAAGAAGAGGTACGAGCGCGACGATCAGCAGCAGCGAGAACAGCAGCACCAGCAGGCTCTGCCCGCTGACGTTGACCTCGCCGATGCGCAGCGAGGCGTCGGTGAACGCCGGCGTGCGCGAGCCCTCGGCGCCGAAGAACCACAGGCCGAGCCCGAGCATGCACGAAATGCACGGCGACCGAGACGATGAGCAGCACCAGCACCGAGGCCTCGGCGAGCGGCTGGTAGGCGACGCGATACAGCAGCGGCCCCAGCGCGGTGACGAGCGCCAGCGTCGAGCAGCGATCTGCAGCCGGCAACGGCGAGCTGCAGCGGCGCGGCGCCATGCACGAGCGCCGGCGATGGCGAGCGGCACGCCAGGTACAGAGCGCGAGCCGGCGCGGCAGCGCGCGCCAGGCGCCGCGTCGCGCCGCGTGCGACGCCCTCCATCGCGCCCGCGATCAGCGCCAGCGCCGATCAGCAGCCCGACCGTGCCCGGCGGCTTGCCGAGCTGCAGTGCGGCGAGCGTCAGCGTCCCGTAGGCGACGAACTCGCCCGCCGGGATGAAGATCACGCGCGTGACCGTGAACACCAGCACCAGCGCCAGCGCCAGCAGCGCGTAGATCGCGCCGTTGGTGATGCCGTCCTGCGCGAGCAGCGCGGCGATCGAGAGATCCATCGCTTTCGAAGGCCGGGACCGCGCGCGAGCGAGAAAAGCCGGCTGCGCTTGCAAGCCGACGCAGCCGGCTTCGGCGTCAGCCCGGCATCACTTCACGAGCACCCACTTGCCGTTTTCGATCTTGACCATCACCCGGGCGCGGTTGTCGAGGCCGTTGTGGTCGCTCGGCGTCATGTTGAACACGCCGATGCGTGCGCGGCGACCTCCTTCGAGCTCTCGAGCGCGTCGCGCAGCGCGGCGCGGAATTCCTTGGTGCCGGGCTGCGCCTTCTTCAGCGCCTCGGGGATCGCGCGTCGCGAGCAGCACGTAGGCGTCCCAGGCGTGCCCGCCGAAGGTCGAGTCCGGCTGCCGTGGCCGTACTTCGCCTCGTACTTGGTGACGTATTCGGCGGCGGACTTCTTGCACCGGGTTCGGTCGCGGCAGCTGCTCGTAGACCAGCATCGGCCCGGCCGGCAGGAACGTGCCGTTGCCGTCCTTGCCGACGACGCGCAGGAAATCGGCGTTGGCGACGCCGTGCGTCTGGTAGATCTTGCCCTTGTAGCCGCGCGCGACGAGCTCCTTCTGCGGCGTGGCGCCGGGCGTGCCGGCAGCCCGCGATCAGGATCGCGTCCGGTTGCGCGGCGAGCGAGCTTCAGCACCTGCCCGGTGACCGAGGTGTCGTTGCGGTTGTACTTTTCCTCGGCGACGATGCTTGATGCCGGCGGTCTGCGGCCGAGTGCTCGCATCTCGTTCGAGCCAGCCGTCGCCGTAGGCGTCGGCGAAGCCGATGTAGCCCATCGTCTTCACGCCGTTGGCGCTTCATGTGCACGGCGATCGCGTCGGCCATCAGCGAGTCGTTCTGCGGCGTCTTGAACACCCAGCGCGTCTTCGGATCGTCCGGGTCGACGATGCGCGCCGACGCCGCCATCGAGATCATCGGCACCTCGGCCTCGGCGACGACGTCGACGCATCGCCAGCGAGTTGGGCGTGATCGTCGAGCCGATGATGACGTCGACCTTGTTCTCGGTGATGAGCTTGCGGGTGTTCTTGACCGCCTCGGTCGTGTCCGACTTGTCGTCGAGGACGATGAAGTTGACCTTCTGTCCGGCGATCGTCGGCGGCCGATCAGCTCGAAGGTGTTCTTCTCCGGGATGCCGAGCGACGCGGCCGGGCCGGTCGCCGACAGCGTCACGCCGACGTTGATGGCGCCGGCAGCGGTCCCTGCCACCGACAGCGCGAGCGCCGCGGCCAGGACCAAGGTTGGTCTGCGAATCATGGTTCCTCCGTTTACGGTTGATGCGTCCGCCGCACGCGGGTGCGGTCGTTCATTTCTTCAAGGCGTCGCGAATCTCGCGCAGCAGCACGATGTCCTCCGGCGTGCGGTGGTGGCGGCGCGGTGCTGCGCAGCCGGTTGATCTGCTTCACCATCAGGAAAATGATGAAGGCGAGAATCACGAAGTTGAGCGCGACCGTGATGAAGTTGCCGTAGGCGAACAGCGGCACGCCGGCCTTGGTCAGCGCCTCGTAGGTCATGCGGCCCGCTGTAGCCCGCCGGCGGCGGCCCGAGCATGATGAACCAGTTGGTGAAATCGAGGCCGCCCAAGACCCGGCCGACGACCGGCATGATCAGGTCCTTGACCAGCGAATCGACGATCTTGCCGAACGCGCCGCCGATGATGACGCCGACCGCCAGATCGACGACGTTGCCCTTGACCGCGAAGTCGCGGAACTCGCTCGCGAATGACATGGCCTTGCCTCCCTATCGCAAGCCCTGACGCTGCCGCTCTAGACCGCGGCTTCGCCGCGACTCGCCGGTGCGGATGCGCACGACCTGCTCGACCGCGGTGACGAAGATCTTGCCGTCGCCGATCTTGCCCGTGCGCGCCGCCTTGACGATGGCCTCGATCGCCCGCTCGACAAGGCTGTCGGCCACGATGACCTCGACTTTGACCTTGGGCAGGAAATCGACGACATACTCGGCGCCGCGATAGAGCTCGGTATGGCCCTTCTGCCGGCCGAAGCCCTTGACCTCGGTCACGGTCAGGCCGGTGACGCCGATCTCCGAGAGCGCCTCGCGCACCTCGTCGAGCTTGAACGGCTTGATGATCGCTTCGATTTTCTTCATCGCTGGTCTCTCACAGGGCGAACGCGGCTGCGCTCGAAGCGGTGCAGGCTACATTACACTACGCCGAAACACTCTTCCACTCGGCCCAGGCGGAGGTGATCGGATAGCGCCAGTCCTTGCCGAAGCCGCGCGGCGTGATGCGGATGCCGACCGCGGCCTGGCGCCGCTTGTATTCGTTGATCTTGATCAGCCGCACGACGCGGGCGACGTCCTGCGGCGCGTGGCCGCGCGCGACGATCTCGCGCCGGGCTCAGATCCTGCTCGACGTAGGCTTCGAGAATCGCGTCGAGGACGTCGTACGGCGGCAAGCTGTCCTGGTCGGTCTGATCGGGCCGCAGCTCCGCCGACGGCGCGCGGGTGATGATGCGCTCCGGAATCACGCGCCCGAAGCTGTTGCGATAGTGGGCCAGGCGATAGACGAGCGTCTTGCTGATGTCCTTGAGCACGGCGAAGCCGCCGGCCATGTCGCCGTAGAGCGTGGCGTAGCCGACCGCCATCTCCGATTTGTTGCCGGTGGTGAGCACGATCGAGCCGTGCTTGTTGGACAGCGCCATCAGCAGCGTGCCGCGGATGCGCGCCTGGATGTTCTCCTCGGTCGCATCCTCGGGCAGGCCCTTGAATTCGTCGGCGAGCGCCGCGCGGAACGCCTGGAACACGGCGTCGATCGGGATCTCGTCGTAGCGCACGCCGACGATGCCGGCCATGGCGCGCGCGTCTTCGAGGCTGATGCTGGCGTTGTAGGGCGAAGGCAGCATCACCGCGCGCACGCGCTCGCGCCCGAGCGCGTCGACCGCGATCGCGAGCGTCAGCGCCGAGTCGATGCCGCCGGACAGTCCGAGCAGCACGCCGCTGAAGCGGTTCTTGCCGACGTAGTCGCGCACGCCGATGCAGAGCGCGGCGTAGACGTGCGTCTCCAGCCGCGCATCGAGCGCGCCGCGCACCGGCTTGGGCGTCGCGCCGTCGAACTCGGCGATGGCGACCGCCTCCTGCCACGCCGGCACCTGCTGCGACGAGCGCGCCGGCGCCGTCGACGACGAACGACGCGCCGTCGAAGACGAGCTCGTCCTGGCCGCCGACGCGGTTGACGTAGACGACCGGCAGGCCGGTCTCGCGCACCCGTTCGCCGACCACGTCGCGGCGCAGCGCCTGCTGCCGCGTGTGGTACGGCGAGCCGTTGGGGACGACGATGACCTGCGCCCCGGCGGCGCGGGCCTGGCGCGCGGGGCGCGGAAACCAGATGTCCTCGCAGATCACGATGCCCACGCGCAGCCCTGCGACGTCGATGACGCACGGCTCGCTGCCGGGCTCGAAATAGCGCTCCTCGTCGAACACGGTGTAGTTGGGCAGCTCGCACTTGCGATAGACCGCCGCGACCCGCCGGTCGCGCAGCACCGCGAGCGCGTTGTGGCGCTTGCCGGCGGCGTGCTCGGGGAAGCCGACCAGCACGACCGTGTCCGCAACCTGCGCGGCAAGGCGCGCGAGTTCGCGGCGCACGCGTCCAGGAAGGCCGGCCGCAGCAGCAGATCTTCCGGCGGGTAGCCGCAAAGCGAAAGCTCGGGGGTGACGACCAGATCGGCGCCGCGCGCGCGCGCCTCGGCCACCGCCGCGAGAATGCGCGCCGCGTTTCCGGGCAGATCGCCGACCACGCAATTGAGCTGGGCGATGCCGACGCGCATGCGCGAATGTTAGCACGCAGGCTCGGTGCTTGCCGCGCTCGCGCATTAGACGCGACAATGCGGCCGACGCTCTTGGAATCCGCATGTCGCGCCTCTCGCTCCGCACCGTCGATTCGCTGGCCGCGATTCCCGCGCCGGCGTGGGACGCGCTCGTCGGCGACCGGCCCTTGCTGTCGCACGCGTTCCTGCACGCGCTGCACGAAACCGGCTGCGCCGCGCCGGAAACGGGCTGGCTCCCGCGCTATCAGACCGCGTGGCGGGACGGCGCGCTGGTCGGCGCGATGCCGCTCTACGTCAAGCAGCATTCGTACGGCGAATACGTCTTCGACTGGTCATGGGCCGACGCCTACCGGCGGCATGGCCGGCGCTACTACCCGAAGCTGCTGTGCGCGATTCCGTTCACGCCGGCCACCGGACCGCGGCTGATCGCCGCCGACGCGAGCGTCCGGCGCGACTGCTCGCAGAGCGCGCGCACGCTGCTCGTCGACGAGCAGCTCTCGTCGCTGCACATCCTGTTCCCGACGCCGGAGGAAGCCGCGCTGTGCGCGGCCGCCGGCATGCTGCTGCGCGACAGCGTGCAGTTCCACTGGACCAACCCCGGCTACCGCGACTTCGCGGATTTTCTCGCGACGATGAATCACGCCAAGCGCAAGCGCATCAGCCAGGAGCGGCGCAAGCTTGCCGCCGCCGGCGTCCGCTTCCGGCGCCTGCTCGGACGCGAGATCGAGGACCGGGACTGGGCATTCTTCTTTCGCTGCTACACCACGACCTATCGCCGGCATCACTCCACGCCGTATCTTTCGCTCGAGTTCTTCGAGCGGATCGGCGCCACCATGCCGGAGAGCGTCCTGCTCGTGCTCGGCGAGCGCGACGGCCGTCCCGTCTGCGCCGCGCTCGACGTGTTCAGCCGCGACACGCTGTGGGGACGCTACTGGGGCGCGGTGGAGTTCGTTCCGGGCCTGCACTTCGAGGCGTGCTACTACCAGGCCATCGAGTTCTGCATCGAGCGCCGCATCGCCCAGTTCGAGGGCGGCGCGCAGGGCGTGCACAAGCTCGCGCGCGGCCTGCTGCCGGTGACGACGCGCTCGGCGCACGCGATCGCCGACCCGGATTTCGCGCGCGCCATCGCGCGCTTCGCGGCCGACGAGCGCGCCGAGGTTGCGCACGCGGTCGAGGAGCTCGAGGCGTCGAGCCCGTTCAAGCTCGCTGCCGACGGGGCGCTGCCACGACGCGGCGTCCGAGTCGCAGCTGCCCGTCGATTCGCGCTGATGGCGGAGACGAAGCCGACGGGGCTCACGCTGCGCCCCGCCCGGGAGCACGACTTCGCCGGCATCTGGGCGATCTTTCACGCGGTCGTGGCCGGCGGCGATACCTACGCCTATGCGCCGCAGACGACGCGGATCCAGGCGCGTCGCATCTGGATGGAGCCGCCCGCGGTGCCCTACGTCGCGGAGCAATCCGGCCGCATCGTGGGCACCTATGCGCTGCGGCCGAATCAGCCCGGGCTCGGCGATCACGTCGCCAACTGTGGCTACATGACGCATCCGGACGCGCGCGGGCAAGGCATCGGCGCGGCGATGTGCGCACACTCGCTGCGCGCGGCGCGCGAGCGCGGCTATACCGCGATGCAGTTCAACTTCGTCGTGGCGAGCAACGAGGGTGCGGTGCGGCTGTGGCAGCGCCACGGCTTCGCCATCGTGGGCCGCGTCGCCGCGGCATTCCGGCACCGCACGCTGGGACCGGTCGACGTGCTGATCATGCATCGGCTGTTGTAGCGCGGGCGTCGCCGCTACGCCCCGCCGCGCCGGCTTAGATCAGCGTCCGCCGGAAGTGCCGCCGCCGCGGTAGCCGCCGGGGTTTCCTCCGCGGTTGCCGCCGGCATTGCCGCCCGTATTGCCGCCGCGATTGCCGTCATTGCCGCCGCGATTGCCGTCATTGCCACCGCGATTGCCGCCGCTGCCGCCGCGATTGCGGCCGCGATTGCCGCGTCCGCCGCGCCGGCCGGCGTGCTCCTGCGGCCGGGGCGAGCGCGGCTGCTGCGCATGGGTTGCGGATTGGGGGGCGGCGCCCGGTTGCCGTCGACCTCGTCGATCGCCTCGTCGCTGTCCTCATGCTGTCGCGCCGGCATCGATGCAGTTGCCGATGGCGTCGTCTTCCACATCGTAGGGCGCTGCGTCGGCCTCGGCCGCATCGCGGCTCGCGCTCTGTCGCGCCTCCTCCCGCACGCCGCCTTCGCCCATGCCCGCGGCCTGCAGCAGGCGCGCAGCTCTTCGCGCTCGAGCTCGGCGGTCTGCCCGCGCTTGAGCTGCGGCGGCATCGCGACCACGCCGTAGCGCATGCGTATGAGCCGGCTCACCATGAGTCCGAGCGCTTCGAACAGTCGCCGCACTTCCCGGTTGCGTCCCTCCGGCAAGGTCAGCTTGTACCAATGGTTGGCGCCTTCGCCGCCGCCATCGGCGAGCGACGTCACCCGCGCAACGCCGTCGTCCAGCGGCACGCCCTCGAGCAGCGCGCGTTCCTGTTCCGGGGTGAGCGTGCCCATGACGCGCACCGAATATTCGCGCTCGACCTCGTAGCGCGGATGCATCAGCCGGTTGGCGAGCTCGCCGGAGGTGGTGAACAGCAGCAGGCCCTCGCTGTTGAAATCGAGTCGGCCGACCGCGATCCATTTGGCGCTGCCCAACCGCGGCAGCTTGTCGAACACGGTCGGTCGGCCTTCCGGGTCGGCGCGGCTGACGATTTCCCCCGCCGGCTTGTGGTACAGCAGCACGCGGGTGCGCGGCGGTGCGAAGCGCAGCCGCACCAGTTCGCCGTTGATGCGGATCTGATCGTTGGGACCGACCTTCTGCCCTACTTCGGCCGGCTGGCGGTTGACCGTGATCCGGCCGGCGATGATCAGCTCTTCGAGGCCGCGCAGCGACCCGTAGCCGCACTGCGCGAGCACCTTGTGCAGGCGCTGCGGCTCGGTGAAGACGGTCTCAGTGGAACGTCGGGTTGGTTTCCGGTGCATCGCGCCCGGCGTCTCCCGCGGCGGATGCGGCGAGGTCAGCGGATGCGGATGCCGGTGTGCCGAGAATCGGGCTCGCGAGCGCGAGTTCGGCCTCGGCGGCCTTTGCTGGGGCATCGGGTAGCTCCAAGAGGTGGGAAGTGTCGAGCTCGGCCAGTGGCGGAAGCTCGGAGAGGGAACGCAGGTTGAGGTCGTCGAGGAACTGCTTGGTCGTGGCGTAGAGCGCGGGTCGGCCCGGCGTCTCGCGATGCCCGACGACCTCGATCCACTGCCGGTCTTCGAGCGTCTTGATGACGTGGGTCGACACCGCGACGCCGCGAATCGACTCGATATCACCCCGCGTCACCGGCTGCTGGTAGGCGATGATCGCCAGGGTTTCCATGGCCGCGCGCGAATAGCGCGGCGGCTTGTCCGGCGAGAGCCGGTCCAGATAAGGCTGCAGCTCCGGCTTGGCGCGGAAGCGCCAGCCGCTTGCCACCTGGGTGAGCTCGACGCTGCGCGCGGACCACGCCGCGCGGATCTCGTCGAGGAGCTTGCGGATCAGGTCCTGCTCCAGCGGCGGATCGAACAGCCGCGACAGCTGCGCGGCGGAAAGCGGCTCGCCGGCGACCAGCAGGGCGGCTTCCAGAATGCTCTTGATTTGCTCGAGCTCGTCCACGCTCTCAGGCTCGCGTCTCGGCTTCGAGGACAAATGCGGGGTCGCCCCGGCGCTGGACATAGATCGGCGCGTACGGCTCGGCCTGCGCCAGCTCGAGCAGTTGCTCGCGGGCGAGCTCGAGGATGGCGAGGAAGGTCACGACCAGTCGTGGCAGATCGACGCGCTCCTCGAAGAGCGTCGTGAACTCGAAGAAACGTCCCGGCTCGAGGAGCTTCAGCAGTCGGCTCATCTGACTGCGCACCGAGAGCTGCTCGCGGGTGACGAGGTGATGGCGGTTGACGCGGGCGCGCGCCACCAGGCCCGCCCACGCCGACTTCAGGTCGTCCGGCCGCACTTCGGGCAGCCGCGCGGTCACGACCCGATCGAACCAGACGCGCACCAGCGCGAAATCGCGCTCCGCCAGCGGCATCTCGTCCAGCGCCCGCGCGCCGGCCTTCATGCGTTCGTACTCGAGCAGGCGGCGCACCAGCTCGGCGCGCGGATCCTCCGTCTCCTCGCCGGGTGCCGCCGGCGGCTTGGGCAGCAGCAGGCGCGACTTGATCTCGATGAGCACCGCGGCCATCAGCAGGTACTCGACGGCGAGCTCAAGCTGGGTGCGCCGCATCATCTCGACATAGCCGAGATACTGGCGCGTCAGTTCCGCCATCGGAATATCGAGCACGTTGATGTTCTGCTTGCGAATCAGGTAGAGCAGCAGATCGAGCGGCCCTTCGAAGGTTTCGAGAAAGACTTCCAGCGCCTCGGGTGGGATGTACAGGTCCTGCGGCAGCTCGAGCAGCGGCTCGCCGTAGATGCGCGCCACCGGCGCCCCGGCGGCCTGGGCGAGATCGACGACCCGCGGCTGCGTCGGGGCGCTCATGTGTAGGCGAGTCCCATCGCTTCGCGCACGTCGCGCATCGTCTCCTCGGCGAGCTTGCGCGCGCGCTCGCAGCCGTCGGCGACGATCGCGCGCACCAGTGACGGATCGTCGAGGTACTTCTGCGCGCGTTCCTTGATCGGCTCCTGCTCGGCGATGATCGCGTCGATCACCGGCTGCTTGCACTCGAGGCAGCCGATGCCGGCGGTGGTGCAGCCCTTCTGCACCCAGGCCTGGACCGACGCGTCCGAATAGATCCGGTGCAGCGGCCACACCGGGCATTTTTCCGGCGTACCCGGATCGGACCGGTGCACGCGCGCCGGGTCGGTCTGCATGGTGCGGATCTTGCGCGTGATCGCTTCCGGATCCTCGCGCAGCAGGATCGCGTTGCCGTAGGACTTGGACATCTTCTGGCCGTCGAGGCCCGGCACCTTGGGCGTCGTCGGTGAGCAGCGGCTGCGGCTCGGGGAGGATCACGCGGCGCGACCCTTCGAGATAGCCGAACAGCCGCTCGCGGTCGCCCAGGGAAAGGTTCTGCGCCTGGTTGACCATCTCGCGCGCCGCCTCCAGCGCCGCCTGGTCGCCCTGCTCCTGGAACGCGGTGCGCAATTGCTCGTAGCGCTTGGCCCGCTTCGAGCCGAGCTTCTTGATCGCGGCCTTGGCCTTGTCCTCGAAGCCGGGCTCGCGGCCGTAGAGATGGTTGAAGCGGCGCGCCAGCTCGCGCACCACCTCGACGTGCGATACCTGGTCCTCTCCGACCGGCACCATGTTGGCGCGGTAGATGAGGATGTCCGCGCCCTGCATCACCGGGTATCCCAGAAAGCCGAACGTCGACAGGTCGCGGTCGGCAAGTCTTTCCTGCTGGTCCTTGTAGGTCGGCACGCGCTCCAGCCAGCCGATCGGCGTGATCATGCCCAGCAGCAGCGCGAGCTCGGCGTGCTCCGGCACGCGCGACTGGATGAAGATCGTCGCCCGGCTCGGATTGATCCCGACGGCGAGCCAGTCGACGAACATCTCCCACACGCTCTCGGCGATCGTCTCCGGGGCGTCGTAGTGCGTGGTCAGCGCGTGCCAGTCCGCGGCGAAGTACAGGCACTCGTATTCCTCCTGCAGCCGCACCCAGTTCTTGAGCGCGCCGTGGTAATGCCCCAGGTGCATGCGACCGGTCGGGCGCATGCCCGACAGCACGCGGTCAGCGAACATCGGTGTTGCGCGGCGTGTGCGCGTGCGTGCGCCGCATCAGCCAAGACCGAGCAAGCCGATGGCGTACTCGCCGGCTCGCACGAGGGGGAACATCAGATCGCCGAGCACGCCGGTGGCCAGCAGCACGATCACGACCATGAAGCCGTACGGCTCGAGGCGGGAGTAGCGGTAACCGATCGGGCCGGGCAGCAGGCTCACCGCGATGCGCCCTCCGTCCAGGGGCGGAATGGGCAGCAGATTAAGCGCCATCAACATCAGATTAACCATGACTCCCGCATTCGCCATTTCGAGCAGCCCGTCGCTCTCGATCATGCCGCCGGGCGCTGCCGCTTTGCGCAGCAACGCCCAGATCACCGCCATCGCGAAGTTCGCGAGCGGACCGGCGCCCGCGACCCAGATCATGTCGCGCTTCGGGTGGCGCAGGTTGCCGAAATTCACCGGCACCGGCTTCGCCCAGCCGAAGATGAACAACGGGGCTCCGGTCAGTACCGACATCGCAATCAGGAACCCCGGCACCGCGATCGTTCCGATCGGGTCGATGTGCTTCAGCGGGTTCAACGTCACCCGGCCGAGCATGTAAGCGGTCTGGTCGCCGAATTGCCTGGCGACGAAGCCGTGGGCCGCCTCGTGCAAAGTGATCGCAAAGACCACCGGCACCGCCCAGAGCACGATGGTCGCGAGCGACAACTCCATTGACCGCCATTCTACCAGTTACCGGCCCGCGCTTGCCATTGACCTCGCCGGCGATCCGGCAGCGACCTCGCGGACGCGGCGCGCACGCGGGGCTCAGGCGGCGGCGCTGAGCAGGCCGAGCCGCGCCGGATCGCCGCGGCCGGTGCGCGTCACCACCGGCGGCGAGACCGCCAGATCGACGATCGTGGTCGGCTCCAGGTGACACGCGCCGCTGTCGATGATCAGATCGAGGGCGTGCTCGTATTGCGCGCGGATCTCGGCCGGATCGTTCAACGGCTGGTTCGCGCCGGGCGGGATGAGCGTCGAGGACAGCAGCGGCTCGTCGAGTTCGGCAAGCAACGCGCGGACGACGGCATGATCGGGGACGCGCACGCCGATCGTGCGCCGCCGCGGATGTTTCAGGCGGCGCGGCACTTCGCGCGTCGCCGGCAGCAGGAAGGTGAAGCTGCCGGGGACGCCCTGCTTGACGATGCGGTACTGCCAGTTGTCCATTTGCGCGTAGCGGGCGAGCTCGGCCAGGTCGCGGCACAGCAGGGTCAGGTGATGCTTATCGTCGATGTGGCGCAGGGCGCGGATACGCAGCGCCGCCGCGGCATCGCCGATGCGGCATCCGAGCGCGTAGCTGGAATCGGTCGGATAGGCGATGACACCGCCGTTCCTGACGATCGCGGCCGCCTCGCGGATCAGCCGCGGCTGCGGATCTATCGGGTGGATCGAAAAGTATTGCGCCATGGTTCGAACCGGCAGCGGTGGCCGGCTGGCCTGCCGCCGCCATTCTAACGCCGGGGTGCGCCGGAAGGGCCTCGCGCACGCGCCCCGCTGGTAATATGCGCCCTGCCCCATGTGCTCTCGCCAGCCTTTGTTGCCGCGCCTGCCGCCAGCGCCGCCCGCCACGTCCGTTGTCGGCCCCCGGGCGGCGCTCCTTAAGACCGCGTCGTAGGCGCCACCCGGTGAACCTGCAGCAGATCCGCTACCTGTGCGCAGTCGTCGACCACGGCCTGAACGTGTCCGTGGCGGCGGAGGCGCTGTTCACCTCGCAGCCCGGCATCAGCAAGCAGATCCGGCAGCTCGAGGAGGAGCTCGGCGTGCCGATCTTCGTCCGCCAGGGCAAGCGGCTGAGCGCGCTGACCGCGGGCGGCGAAGTCATCGTCGCGACCGCGCGCCGGGCACTGCAGGAGCTCAACAATCTGAAGCGCGTGGGCGCCGAGTTCAGGGCCGAGGACGACGGCACGCTGGCCATCGCGACCACGCATACGCAGGCGCGCTACGTGCTGCCGCCGGTCCTCAAGCGCTTTGCGGAGAAGTATCCGCGCGTGCGGCTGCTGCTGCACCAGGGCAATCCGCTGCAGGTGGCCGAGCAGACCGCGCGCGCCGAGGTCGACGTCGGCATCGCCACCGAGGCGCTGGCCGATTTTCCCGAACTGGTCACGCTGCCCTGCTACTACGTGGAATCGCTGCGTGCTGGTGCCCAAGGGTCACCCGCTGGCCCAGGAGAAGCCGCTGACGCTCGAGGCGCTCGCCCGCTATCCGATCGTCACCTACGACTTCAGCTTCACCGGCCGGTCGCAGATCAACGCGGCGTTTTCCGCCAAGGGGCTCGACCCGAACGTCGTCCTCACCGCGCTCGACTCCGACGTCATCAAGACCTACGTCGAGCTCGGCCTCGGCGTCGGCATCGTGGCGCAGATGGCCTACGACCCGGCGCGCGAGCCCCAGTTCGAAAAACTCGACGCGAATCACCTGTTCGCTGCCGAGCACGACCCGGCTCGCGTTGCGACGCGGCGTGTACCTGCGCGGCTTCGTCTACGAATTCATCACGCTGTTCGCCCCGCAATTCGACCGCGCGGCGATCGAAGCGGCGCTCAAGGGCGCCGCCGAGCAATACGAGCTCTAGCAGCCGTATGCCATAGGGACCCACGCCATGCGCCATTTCCTCTACGCGCTTCTGCTCCTGGGCGCGACGACCGCGACGTTCGCGGCCGATCTGCCGAGCGTCGAGCTCAGCATCAAGGAGCAGCGACTGGTCGCCGAAGTCGCGGCCACCGAGGCGACGCGAACGACCGGGCTGATGAACCGCTTCAGCCTGCAGCCGGACCACGGCATGCTGTTCGTCTTCAGGGAGCCGCAACCGCAGGCGTTCTGGATGAAGAACACCTACGTGCCGTTGTCGATCGCCTTCATCGGCAGCGACGGGCGAATCCTCAACATCGCCGACATGGCGCCGCAGACGGAGACCACGCACCCGTCGCGCGGCCCGGCGCTGTTCGCGCTCGAGATGCGCAAGGGCTGGTTCGCGCAGCACGGGATCGGCGAGGGCGACCTGGTCGCGGGCCTGGAGCGGGCGCCGAAGGCCAAGGAGTGATGCGGCCCCTGCCGGCCGCAGACGCTAGCGCCAGTGCAGGCTGCGCTGCGCCGTCGCTAGCACGCCCTGGGCGAGTGCCGCGCCGAACTTCCGCGTCAGCCGCTCGGTCAGGTTTTCCTTCACGGTGAAATCGACGATGTCTTCGGCCTTGATCACCTCGCGCGCGACGTAATCGACGCTGCCCAGCGCGTCGGCGAGACCGAGATCGACACCGCGCGCGCCGTTCCACACCAGCCCGGAGAAGAGCTCCGGCGACTCCTTGAGGCGCGTGCCGCGCCCGGCCTTGACCGCGGCGATGAACTGCTGGTGGATCTCGTCGATCATTCCCTGGGCGTAGGCGCGTTGCTGCGGAGTCAGCGGCGAGAACGGATCGAGAAATGCCTTGTTCTCGCCGGCGACCAGCGCCCGGCGCTCGATGCCGAGCTTGTCCATGGCGCCGACGAAACCGAAGCCGTCGATGATCACTCCGATCGAACCGATCAGGCTTGCCTTGTCGACGTAGATCTTGTCGGCGGCGACGGCGACGTAGTACGCACCCGACGCGCAGACCTCCTCGACCACGGCATAAACGGGCGTGGCGGGATATTTCGCGCGCAAGCGCCGGATCTCGTCGTTGATCAGCCCGGCCTGGACCGGGCTGCCTCCCGGGCTGTTGATGCGCAGGACGACGCCCTGCGTGCCCTTGCTCTTGAACGCGGCCTGCAGGCCCGCCATGACGTTTTCGGCGCTCACCGGTCCGTCGGCGTCGAGCTCGCCGCGCATTTCGACGAGCGCCGTGCACTTGTCGAGGCAGCTGTAGCTGCCTTCCGAGAGCGCGCCGAGCGCGACGATGAGCGCGACGAACAGGAACACGAAGGTGAGCAGCTTGAAGAAGATTCCCCAGCGCCGGGCGCGCTGCTGCTCGCGCAGGCCCTCGGTGGCCAGGCGCTCGATGACGCCGCGTTCCCACTGTTCTTCTGCCATTGCAACCTCCGCTGCAGCAGCCTCGCCGAAGAGGCTAAGTATAGCCGGCCGGCCGGCGCGCGTTCATTGCCGCTTTAGGCGTTCGCCCTGAGCCACGCTAAGAGTTCCGCGATCGACGCGAGCGTTGCCAGCGGCGCGTGGCCGGCGAGTCCCGCCGAAGTGTGCGCGCCGTACGTTACGGCAAGCGCGCTCGCCCCGGCATTGCGCGCCAGTTCCAGATCGTGGGTGGTGTCGCCGATCATCAACGTTTCGTCCGGTCCAACGCCGCAGCGATCCATCAGCGTCAGCAGCATGTCAGGATGCGGCTTCGGAAATCCCTCGTCGGCGCAGCGCGAAGCGACGAAGCGATGGCTGAGGCCCTGCTGTTGCAGCGCGCGCGTCAGGCCGACGCGGGACTTGCCGGTGGCGATGGCGAGCAGGAAGCCGCGCGCGTCGAGCTCGTCGAGCATTTCGCGTGCGCCGGCGAACAGCGGGATCTCCGGATCGCGGGCGAGATAGTGGTGGCGGTAGCGCTCGGACAGCCGCGGATAGTCCGCGGCCGCAAGGCCCGGCGCGACGTGGCGCAGGGCGTCGCTCAGTCCCAGTCCGATGACGAAGCGCGCGTTTTGCATCGTCCGGTGCCGGGAGTTGCAGATCCCGGCACGCCTGCTGGATCGCTTCGGCGATGATCGCCGTGGAATCGGCGAGCGTGCCATCCCAATCGAACACGAGCAGCCGAAACTGGCGCCGTCCGGCGCTTCCCGCGGTCTCAGCCATCGCCGGTGGCGGCATGCGCGCCGTCCAGGCGGGCGACAAACGCCGCGAGGTCGGCGGGCAGCGCTGACTCGAGCGTGAGCACCCGCGCCTCGGTCGGATGCGGCAACGACAGGCGCCAGGCGTGCAGGAACATCCGTTTCAGGCCGTGTCCTGGCCAGCGTGCGGTTCCAGCTGAAGTCGCCGTACTTGTCGTCGCCCGCCAGCGGAAAGCCGAGGTGGGTGAGATGAACCCGGATTTGATGTGTGCGGCCGGTGTGCAACTCGGCCTCGAGCAGCGAAACCGGGGGCTCGGCGCCGCCCCATACGCGCCGGCGGTGGAACACGGTTCGCGCCGCCTGACCGCCGTCGCGCTCGACCCGGACCCGCCGTTCGCTGCCGCTGACAAACTTGGTCAGGGGTAGCTCGACGCGCCGCTTGGCGTCGCGCCAGCGGCCTTTGACCAGCACGAGGTAGCGCTTGTCGGCGCCGCCTTCGCGCAGCGTCGCGTGCAGCGCGAGCAAGCGCGGCGCGCTTCTTGGCAATGAGCAGCACGCCCGAGGTATCGCGGTCCAGGCGGTGCACGAGCTCGAGAAAGCGCGCCTGCGGCCGCGTCGCGCGCAGCTGCTCGATCAGGCCGTAGTTGATGCCGCTGCCGCCGTGGACGGCGAGCCCCGGCGGCTTGTCGACGGCAAGCAGCGCCTCGTCCTCGTAGAGGATGGGCAGCGCGATCGGGCGTGCCGGCCGACCCCGGGCGGCGGTCGACGCCGCGGTGCGCACCGGCGGAATCCGCAGGTCGTCGCCGATGGCAAGCCGGGCGTCCGGCCGGACCCGCTTGCGATTGACCCGGACCTCGCCGCTGCGCAGGATGCGGTAGATATGGCTCTTGGGCACGCCCTTGAGCACGCGCAGGAGGAAATTATCGACGCGCTGCCCGGCGCCGCTCTCGTCGACCGCGAGGTGATTCGCAGCATCCTTGCTTAAATCGTTCATTTGCTTATAATTGTCTCTGGCAACAACGAGCGGCAAGAGCATTTTGGCGGGTGGGAGCAGGCGACGCTGCAGGCAACTCAAGCGTCCGGTTCGTCCCCTGCGGCAGCTTAGAAAAGCTGCGACAACCGCCCGTTGCCCCGAAGGGGCGATGAGGTTAAATCGGCTCACCGTCCGGGCCTTGCGACCCGGAAAAGTAGCGATGTTAATGGAAGAGCGCAGTCTCCGCACCGGCCAGTCGCCGGAGTGAAGCGGCACGACGCGCGGCGCGCAAAAAACCGACTCCTAGCGCAACGAATTCTGCATCCGACTGCCCCGACCGGCACCGCCGGCGAGCGGGGCGCGCAAGCGCCCCGCCGCAGTCCCCAGACCGTTTGAGCGACAACGCGAAGAACATCCACCAAGCTCTCGAGACCGGCCCTCCGGCGCCACCACGGCGCCGGTTGAGCCATCCAGCCAAGATGCCAAGCACCCGCATCCGGTACCTCGTAGCCCGGCAGCCGACGCTGCCCGCGTGGCGTTTCTCGCCCTCGCCCGCCGCCCGTTAGACCCGGCGCCCGAAGGTTTCGGGCGCCGTCCGCTTCACCCGCCTGGCCGCCGCCGAGATTGGCGCCGGGAAAACCACATGAAGCGCATGCTGTTCAACGCCACCCAGGCCGAAGAGCTACGGGTGGCCATCGTCGACGGCCAGAAACTGATCGACCTCGACATCGAATCCGCAAGCAAGGAACAACGCAAGAGCAACATCTACAAGGCGGTCATCACCCGCGTCGAGCCGAGCCTGGAGGCGTGCTTTGTCGACTACGGCACCGATCGGCACGGCTTTCTGCCCATCAAGGAAATCGCCCGGGAATACCTGCGCGGTGACGGCGATGGCGGGCGCGGCCGGCCCCAGGACCAGCTCAAGGAGGGCCAGGAACTCATCGTCCAGGTCGACAAGGACGAGCGCGGCAACAAGGGCGCGGCGCTCACGACCTACATCTCGCTCGCCGGGCGCTACCTGGTGCTGATGCCGAACAACCCGCGCGGTGGCGGAGTCTCGCGCCGCATCGAGGGCGAGGACCGCAACGAGCTGCGCGACACGATCACGCAGCTCGACGTGCCCAGCGGCATGAGCGTGATCGCCCGCACCGCCGGCATCGGCCGCTCGCTGGAAGAGCTGCAGTGGGACCTGAACTATCTATGCAACTGTGGCAGGCGATCGACGGCGCGGCGAAGATGCAGAGCGGGGCATTCCTGATCTACCAGGAATCGAGCCTCGTCATCCGCGCCATCCGCGATTATTTCCATCCGGACATCGGCGAGATGCTGATCGATACCGAGTCGATCTTCGAGCAGGCGCAGCAGTTCATGAGCCACGTCATGCCGGCGAACGTCAACCGGGTCAAGCTGTACAAGGACGACGTGCCGCTGTTCTCGCGCTTCCAGATCGAGCATCAGATCGAGACCGCCTATGCGCGCCAGGTCGCCGCTGCCGGCGGGCGGCGCCATCGTCATCGACCACACCGAAGCGCTGGTCTCGATCGACGTCAATTCGGCGCGCGCAACCAAGGCCGGCGACATCGAGACCACCGCGTTCCACACCAATCTCGAGGCGGCCGAGGAGATCGCGCGGCAACTGCGCCTGCGCGACCTCGGCGGCCTGATCGTCATCGATTTCATCGACATGGAAAGCGCGAAGAACCAGCGCGACGTCGAGAATCGCCTGAAGGACGCGTTGAAATACGACCGCGCCCGGGTGCAGCTGGGCAAGATTTCACGCTTCGGCCTGATGGAGCTGTCGCGCCAGCGGCTGCGCCCGGCGCTTGCCGAATCGGCGTACATCCCCTGCCCGCGTTGTCACGGCATCGGCCACATCCGCGGCACCGAGTCGACCGCGCTGCACATCCTGCGCATCCTGCAGGAGGAGGCGATGAAGGACAACACCGCGCAGGTCGTCGCCCAGGTGCCCGTCGACGTGGCGACGTTCCTGCTCAACGAAAAGCGGCCGGAGATCCACGGCATCGAGACGCGGTTCAAGGTCAATGTGCTGCTGGTCCCGAATACCTATCTCGAGACGCCGAATTACAAAGTGCAGCGGCTGCGCCACGACGAGCTCAATCAGAGCGAACCGCTGCCGGCATCGTTTGACCTGGTCGAGCGGCCGGAGGAGGAAGACGTCGTCAAGCAGAAGAAGGAAGAGGCGCGTGAGCCGCGGCAGGAGGCTGCGGTCAAAGGCATCACTCCGGCGCAACCCGCGCCGATGCCCATCGAGCGCCTGCCGGTCGCGGAAGCGCCGCGCCACGAGAACTGGCTCACGACCGTCATGGGCTGGTTCAAGCGCCAGCCGAGCGAGGAAGTACGGCCGGTCGCAGCACCGCAACGCCGGGAAGCCCCGCGCGAGCAGCGCGGCGACGACAGCGGTCGGGGCCGGCGCGACCGGCGCGATGGACGCGGCGAATCCCGCCGCGGCGATGGCAGGCGCGACGGGCAGCGCGAGCCGCAGCAGCAGCGTCCGCCGCACGGCGCACAGCAGCAACCCCGGCGCGAGCGTGAACCCGGCCGTGACGGTCCGCGTGAACCGCAGAAGCAGCGTCCGCCGCGTGAGCCGCGGCCGCCACGTGAGCCGCGCCCGGCCGATCCGGGGCAGGCAGCCATTACCCAGGGTCAACCCGGCGCGGGCGCCGGCGGCTCGGCCGAGCATGGCGAGGGCGGCCGCCGCCGGCGCGACCGTCGTCGCGGCGGGCGAGACCGCGGTGAGCGGAACGCCCAAGGCGAACAGCGCGGCGGCCAGCGCCCCGCGGCACCGCACATTGCGCCGACCGTCGAGGCGCCGGCACCGGAAGCGCACATGGATACGGTGCAAGAGACGCAGACGTACCCGGTCGCGGCCCCTGTCCACGCCGATCGTCCTCACGAAGCTCCCACGGCGCCGCCACCGGCCGTGCTCGAGTCGGCAGGCGATGCGGAGATCGTTCGCGTGCAACCGCCCGAGGTCGTCGCCGCCCCGGCGCCGGTTCGCCTCGAGGAAGCCGAATCTCCCCGCAATGCGCCGCAGCTGCCGCGTATCACTCTCGAGCTGCCGCCGGATTCGAACCTCGTCCTGGTCGAAACCGCGCATGCGGCACCCGCTGCGGGGGAAGAAGCCGAATCGCCACGACCCCGGCGCGTGCGTCCGCCACGCGCTGCCATCGCCGATGAGCCGCTGCAGATGGTCGAGACGACGCACAAGGAATCGGCACCGCCGGCCGAGGAATAACCTTTCCGCTCCCCCGTCAGGGGGGAGCGAAGGTTTGCGCCGCTACGGCGCGCGCCCGGCGAGCCCGCTGCGGACGGCGTCGAGCAGCGCCGCCGCGCCGCGCTCCACGAGATCGAGCACGCGCTCGAAATCCTTTGCCGTACCGTGATAGGGATCCGGGACTTCCCGGATGCCGAGGTCGGGAGCGAAATCGAGAAACAGGGCGAGACAACCGCCGTATGCGCGCGGGCGCAGCGATTGCAGATCCTGCAGATTGTCCCGATCCATTGCCAGAATCCAGTCGAAACGGCGGAAATCGGCCGTCGCGACCTGGCGCGCAACGTGGGATCCCAAGGCGTAGCCGCGGCGGGTTGCGGCTTCGATCGCGCGCGGGTCAGGGTGCTGGCCAAGCTGGTAGTCGTGCGTGCCTGCGGAATCGATGGCAATGCGCGCGCTCGGATTCGCTTGCACGGCCAACGCGCGGAACACGCACTCGGCCGTCGGCGAGCGGCAGATATTGCCCGTGCACACAAAGAGCACGGAAGCGTGCGTCTTCGCGTTAGATCGGGGATTGATCATCGATCACTGGCCTGTTCGATTGGATGTCGGACATTGTCCGACATAAGGCGCGCTGCGACCGATTTTCTGAACCGCGGGCGCAGGTTCCGGGGAACGCGATTTCCGCGCCCCGGTCGAAACCGGCAGGCCCGGCGTGTCGTGCCGCAGGGCGGCGAACGGGCCGTTCTGCAGGAGGTCGACAATGAAGATCTTGATTTCATCCACTATTCTGGCAGTTGTCCTTGGGAGTGCTCCTGTCGCGACGTTTGCCCGCGGCAGCAATGCCAAGCAATGCCAATCCGGGCGGCAAGTCTGCCTCGCACATCAGCTCGCAGGGCATTGCTAACAGCAATGGTCCGAACGCCGCTGATCGCGATAAGGGGCGGGCGCGTGCCGAGGATCGGATGAGCGCCCAGGGACAGGTACATCACAAGGCGACCGGGCACGCGAGCCACGGCAAGAAGAAGCCCACGGCCACAGGGTAGGCGTTTTCGCATTGCATCGGATGCGAGCATCTGCGGTCACGGCGAGGACCGAAACCGGCGCTCACGAGAGAAGATTTTTGCGCGACGTGACTCGCATGGCCAATGATGGAGAAGCCCATGAGAAAGCTGACAGCGTTGATGGCGGTCGTGGCGGTTTTCGCTTGCGGGGTTGAGCTGGCACACGCTGCCCGGGTTGGCATCTACATCGGCGGCGGCCCGTTCTGGTGGGGCGGCTACGCGTATCCCGGCTACTATGCATACCCGGGTTACGCTCCATACCCCTATTACCCCTACCGCTACTATCCGTATCCAGGTTACTACGCGTATCCCCCGTACGTAGCGCCCGGCCCGATAGCCTACGTCCAGAAACCGCCGCGTGTTGCCACGATTTCGCCGCCATCGACAGCAGCGCCGCGACGGGAGCGGTACACCTTGTCGGCGCGGGAACTGTTTGCTTTCGATCGTGATGAACTCCGCACCGCGCAACCGAAGCTCAATGAAATCGCGAGCGCGCTGATCAGCAATCCGCAGATCAAGACGGTAGCCATCACTGGGTACACGGATCGACTCGGATCCGAAGGCTACAACCGCCAGTTGTCGCAGCGGCGTGCCGCTGCGGTCAAGGATTATCTCGTGGGCAAGGGCGTGGCTGCCGATCGGTTGATCGCGATCGGCAAGGGGAAGGCCGATCCGCTCGTGCAATGTAACGACAGCGACAGAGCCGCGCTCATCAAGTGCCTGGAGCCGAATCGTCGCGTGGAGGTGGAACCGATCACCGTCGAAAACCGGGCCGGCGCGTCGCGAACTTCTGCTCGCTGAACGATAAGCACGTACCGTCGTACCCGGTATAACTTCGGCGCGACGTTGTGCTCGCATTGCATACGATTCGCGCTTCGAGCATCGAGGCGCTTTACGCCAGCATGTCGGACCCGAAGCGGTCTTCGCTCATGGGTACAGGCGGCGACTGCGACGAAAAGGAGCTGAACGCAGACCAGCCAACCCCGCCGACACGTCGGTTTGATACCCGCCGGACCGAAGGTCGTGCCTACTGGGGCGAGCAGAATCCCACGCCAATGCCCTGCCCTTCGGGAATCCAGCCGGCGGCGAGCATCTGCGCGCGCACATTGAAGTCCGTCGTGAAGCGGTGATTCGGAGCTCCGCCCATGCCGTTGTTGTACATGCGATAGATCGGGATGCTGCCCACCGGACAGCTGCCATCCAGCGCCGGCATCGGCGTACTGAATACGGGACCTTCGAGCTGCCAGCCAACGCCGTTCACCAGCGCGTTGTACTCGGTCACATTCGCAGTATAGAAATGCGAGCTCTTTGGCGCGAAGATGGTGCTGAAGAAGCGCCACACGGTTGAACCGGTCGCCGGTGCGCCGGCCAATGCATAGACATTGAATTGTTGCCCGGTGCGCTTCCACACGCCGCCAAAGGCACCGCCATCGAGCGCGGCGATCTCAGGCGGGTTCGCCGTCAAGAAGTAGAAATTCCAGGCCGCATAGTAATACTCGATCGCAGGGGTCGTGCCCGGAGGGCCGGTGAAAACCCAATGCGTCGCCAAATTGGCGACGTCGATCGAGCCGAGCCCTGTGGCGGCGTCGTATCCGGACCCCGCCGCGAAGCCCTGCAGACCGCCGCCAAGCCCGAGCGGACCGGGCGTGCTGTTGTTGCACATGCTGGGGACGGAAATGTCACATGCCGCGACACCGCTGGACGTTGCCGTGACATCGTGAAACACGCCGTTGCCGGGCGTCGCGGCCAAGGCGTACAGGCCCGGATTCAAGTTACCCTGGGCACCGCCATTCTTCTGATTCAGAAGCGCGGCAACACCGGCCATCGACGGCGCGGTGGCTGAGGTTCCGGATTCGTAGTCGAACGGGAATCGACCCGTGCTGTCGGTTACGCAGGACGCTGCTACCGCCGCGAGGCAGATAAAGTAGCCGTCGTGGGCGGCTGCGCTGAACGCGACATCGGGCGTGTAGCGGCCTTGCGTGCCCGGAACTCCGGGGCCCTTTTGCCATGGCGGCGTCGCAATGAACATGCTCACGCCACCACCCGATGCCGCGAGCTGCGGCTTGCCCTTGCTGTCCAGTGGCTCGTTCCACGTCCCTTCGGGAATGTAACCGACAGCGGACCCGAGTCCGACGCCATTGCCCGCCCGCCAATACGCGCCGGGGTTTACGGTATCGGCGAATTCGGTGCCGCCAACGCAGGTTGCATAGCTCGACGAGCAGATGTAGTTCGTGCCCGCAGCCTGGCTTGCCGGCGGAACGGTAAAGGAAGCGGCGCAGCCGGCCGCACCGGAGTCGCCGGAGGCGACGAACACCGAAATGCCTTCCGCCGCGGCCTGGCTGAAAACACTGTCGTAGAAGTTGACGGCGGCCCGCCCGGCGTCCGCCTCGCACAGTGCGAAGCTCAAGCTCATGACCTGGGCGGACATCGGGTTGGTATCGACGACGTACTGGGCCGCGAAATCCGCCCCGTCGACGGTGGCCGAATCGCCGCTTATGACGAGCGCGATCGTAGCACCCGGTGCAACGCTGCCCGCGCGCGTGACGTCGAGCGTCGCCTCAACCTGATCGGGCGGCGGGTTGCCGCCTGACGACAGCGCTGCCCCGGGATCGATGGCGCCCGGCGGAAGGACAATGACCGGGTCCTTGACCGAGAGTCCCGTGCGGGTCTGGAAATTCTCGATATCCGGCAAGTAGACCCGGGCGCGGCCGATGATCGCGATCGTCTGCCCGCCGCCGTCGATGTTTTCCTGATACACCGGATTCACGTCGTAAATGGTCGCGAAATCGGCGGGCGTTACAAAGTTCTCACAGCCGCCAGCGGTACAGTCCGTCAATTTGGGAGTGGCCACCAGCGCAGGGTGTTCGAAACGCCGCTGCGTTGCCGCAACTTGCAGTGACCTTGCGTGAGTCGTGACAAGGCCGTGCACCGATTGCACGATCGAGGACAGCGCCGCGGGAACCTGCGGCGCACCCGCGGGAGCAATGCGTTGTTCTCCATTCACGGCGTAGACATGCAGGCGCGAGCCGAATGCCGCGGCGACGTTTGCAGCCGAGCCGCTGAAATCAATGCGCATGCGGCTGTTGGCGACTGCTTCGACATGCAGACCCTGGGACTGCAGCCACCCGGTCAGCACCTCGATATCGTGCGTCGAGGCACCGAACAGCGCGCCAATTTCCGCCGGCGTGAGCCAATGATGAAAGCTCGGTGAGCTTCGATCCTGCTGTTGCATCAGAAATTGCTCGAATGCAAGCTGCTGCTGCGCCGGGCGCTTCAGCACCAGGGTCAGGTGCGCAAGCAACAGATCGTCGGCGACTTCGCCAACGTCGTTCTCGGCGGCCGCCCACGCCACGCGATTCTGCGGCAGCGCCTTGAGTTCCGCGGCATCGATGGGCTGGGTGATCAGATCGGACGCGCTGCCGTTCGCTGCCGGCAGCAGAACCAGCGCCGCCGCCAGCAAACCGAGTGCAGTCGAGCAGAACTTCGGTGCGCGTGCGGTGCACGTGGCGCGCCTGCCGATCGTGCACCGGGCCTTCATCGTGCCCTTCTTACTGCCAACAGCCGATCCGCAGGCCGTCGTGCGGCTGGAATCCCCGCGACGCAGAGGCACCCCCAAAGCTTCGCTGGCGGGAACGCGTGACGCTGTCGCGTCGAGGAGGTGGTGTCGATTGCAGCCTCAAGCGCGGCGCAGTCGCCAGATACCGGCGCCGAGCACCAATGCAACCAGCAGGGCGAGCGAGCCTTCGGAAAGGCTCGGCACCCCAGCCTGCGCTGCCGCCGGGCCACCCGCATTGAGCAGCGCATTGGTCATCAGCCGCACCCCGTTGGTGGAGCTGTTCCAAAAATCCGAACGGGCGTCCGACGACGGGGGAAAGAAATTCAGCATCACGACCTGGAAATTGCCCACCTGCTTGGTCGCGACGAGCGGTGTTCCGTTCGACCAGTCGGCGACATCGACCGCCCCGGGCGTCAGCACGCCCGGGTCATAGTACGAGCTTGTTCCGCCATCGAAAGAACTGACGCCCGAGAGCAGCGGGCTTCCCGGCACGTGAATGGTGCCTAGCGTAAGCTCGGTGCCCTCGGTTTGATCCGCCACCGTCATCGGCGAATCCAGATTCGTCGCCCATGCCCCACGCAGGTCCAGGGAGCCGGGATCGGTATTGGCGAAAACGGCGACCACCACGCCGCCCCCGCTGCGGATGTAGGTGTCGACATTGTTACCGAGCGCGTTGCTGTCCAGAAAGTTGCTGTCGCTCCACACCAGGATCGCACGGTAAGCCTGCAGTTGCGCGACGCTCGGCGTGACGCTCGTCCCATCGATCACGTCGACCGTCGAGAACAGGGCGGTGGCGATGAGCTTGTTCTGGACATCGGTGACGAAGGAATTGGGCAGCGTCCCCTCCCCCTCGACCAGGGCGATGGCTGGCGCCGCGGCGGCCAGGCGCACGGCGCAAAGGAGCGCCAATCCGATTCCGCACCGCAAAAGCACGTGTCTCTGCACCGTATCCTCCTTGGTTGAACGCACTCGCCGAAGACCGCCGGAATCCCCTGCGGCGCCGCTGCGTTCATCTTCGCGGCACGCTTGCCGCGCAAAAAGTATACCTGCAAAACCCGCTGCCGCGTCTAAGACGGTGGCCCGGCAATCCGATCAACCCGGCTGCCGATAGCCACGCCCGGGCGGGCATTGCAGGACTCGAACGGCGGCTTGCAGGTGCCGAGCCGCTCAAAGCCCAATGAACTATTGCATGAACCAGCCGTGGCTCACGACCAGGGACTGGCCGGTGAGCGCGTTGGACGGGAATGCCGCGAAGAACAGCGCCACCTGGGCGACGTCATCGACGGTCGTGAACTCGCCGTCGACGGTTTCCTTGAGCATCACCTTCTTGATCACGTCCTCTTCGGATATCCCCAGCGCCTTCGCCTGTTCCGGAATCTGCTTCTCGACCAGCGGCGTACGCACGAAGCCCGGACAGATCACGTTGGCGCGCACGCCGTGCGCCGCGCCTTCCTTGGCGATCACCTTGGCCAGCCCGATCAAGCCGTGCTTGGCGGTCACATACGGCGCCTTGAGCACCGATGCCTCCTTCGAATGCACCGAGCCCATGAAGATGACGCTGCCGCCGCGGCCGGACTTGTACATGTGCGGGAGGCAGGCGCGGGTGGTCAGGAACGCGCCGTCAACGTGGATCGCCATGAGCTTCTTCCATTCGGCGTAGCTGAACTCCTCGAGCGGATGCACGATCTGGATGCCCGCGTTGCTGACCAGGATGTCGACGCCGCCGAATGCGGCGACCGCGGCGGCCACGCCGTCGGTGACGGCCTTTTCGTCGGTAACGTCCATCGCGACGCCGAGCGCCTGACCGCCGCTGGCGCGGATCTCGTTGGCGGTCGCATCGGCCGCGTCCTTGGCGAGGTCGGCGATCGCGACCTTGGCGCCCTCGCGCGCGAACACCAGCGCAATGTCCTTGCCGATGCCGCTCGCGGCGCCGGTGATGATGGCGGATTTGTCCTTGAGCTTCATGTCAATCTCCGTTTGGAACAAAACGCTTGCGCGGGATGCGTTGCTACCCGGGTATCGCCGTTCAGCCCGCGAGGTCGAAGACGCGGATCCCATCCACGGTTTCGACCGCCTGCCGCCATTGCGGATTGGTGCAGGAACGCCGAACGTCCTCGAGCCCCGCCTCCCAGAGCTGCCGGACAAAGGTGCGGGAGAATGCGTAGTCCTTGGCGCTCAGCGAATGCGCCACCTGGCGGTTGATAAAGTGCACGATCGTGAGGTGATGGCGTCGGCCGCACAGCGGCGCAAGCGCCTGGTAGTCGTGGTCCTGATGGTACTTCGCCGGCAGCTTGCGCAGCAGGCGACCCAACGCGGCGCGGACGACCTCGAGCTCCTGCACGCGATTGGTGTTGAAACGTGTCTTGCTCGAGTATTGGATGTCCTTGCTGCGCTCCAGCACCTCGTCCAGATTCTGCGGCAACGGACCCTTGGCGCTGAAAAGGTCGACCTGCGCAATGAGCGCGTTCAGGTCCGGCGCATCGTCGAGCACGTACCAGAGCGGCGAATTGGACACCAGGCCACCGTCCCAGTAGTGGTTGCCGTCGATCACGACCGGCGGGAAGCCCAGGCGGCAGCGCACCGCTGGCCATGATGTGTTCCGGGCCGATGGCTTGTCGCTGGCTGTCGAAATAGACCGAGTTGCCGGTGTGGACGTCGGTCGCGCCGACCGAAAGCCGTACTTGCTTGCGGTTGATGAGGTCAAAGTCCACGAGCTCGACGAGTGTTTCGCGCAGCGGCGCGGTATCGTAGAAGCTCAGTGCACCGGGGCTGCCGTCGGGCTCCAGAAACGGCGGCGGCACGCGCGGCACGAAGAATCCCGGGGCGCCGAAGGTGGTCGCCGCCATTGCGCTCATGCGATCGAAGGCGAGCCGCATCGGATCGAGGAACGCGGGCAGAATGCTCGGCACGGCCGACGAGACGCGATCCCAGAATTCCCGCAGGCGCTCGAGCCGGCGCTCCGGGGCGTTGCCGGCGATCAGCGCGGCGTTGATGGCCCCGATGGAGACGCCGGTCAGCCAGTCCGGCGCAAAACCCCGTTCGGCCATGCCCTCGTAAACCCCTGCCTGGTACGCGCCGAGCGCACCGCCGCCCTGCAGCACGAGCACGGTGTGGGCGTGCTTGGGCAGAGCGAGTCGATTTGCGTGCTTGGGCGGACGCCGCGCGGTCATGGCGTGCAGTCAGTCCGGCAGGGCAACGCCGAAGAGCTTCTCCTTGAGCTGGTACAGGCGGTCGCGCAGTTCCGCCGCCTTCTCGAATTCGAGATTGCGCGCCGCGTCGAGCATTTCCTTTTCGATGCGCTTGAGCTCGCGCTCAAGATCCTTCTCCGGCATCGCCTCGTATTTGGCGTGCGCCTGCGCCGCCTTGAGCTGCTTCCTCTCCTCGTCGATGTCGTACACGCCGTCGATGATGTCCTTGATCCGCTTTTGCACGCCCTTGGGCGTGATGCCCATGCGTTCGTTGTATGCGAGCTGCTTGCCCCGGCGCCGCTCGGTCTCGCCGATCGCGCCGCGCATCGAGTCGGTGACCCGGTCCGCGTACAGGATCGCCATGCCGTTGATGTGCCGCGCCGCGCGGCCGATGGTCTGGATCAGCGAGCGCTCGGCGCGCAGGAACCCCTCCTTGTCGGCGTCGAGTATCGCGACCAGGGACACCTCGGGAATATCGAGCCCTTCGCGCAGCAGGTTGATGCCCGACCAGCACGTCGAACTCGCCCAGCCGCAGGTCGCGAATGATCTCGACTCGCTCCACGGTCTCGATGTCCGAATGCAGGTAGCGCACCTTGACGCCGTGCTCGTTCAGATAGTCGGTCAGGTCCTCGGCCATGCGCTTGGTGAGCGTCGTGACCAGCACGCGTTCGCCGCGCTCGACCCGGAGGTTGATCTCGGAGAGCAGGTCATCGACCTGCGTCTGCGCCGGTCGCACGTCGAGCGCGGGATCGACGAGCCCGGTCGGCCGCACCACCTGCTCCACGACCTGGCCGGCGTGCTTGTGCTCGTAATCGGCGGGCGTCGCGGAAACGAAGATCGTCTGGGGCAGGAGCTTCTCGAACTCATCGAAACGCAGCGGCCGGTTGTCAAGCGCCGAAGGCAGGCGGAAGCCGTAGTTGACCAGGTTCTCCTTGCGCGCGCGGTCGCCGCGGTACATTCCGCCGACCTGCGGAATCGTCACGTGCGATTCATCGATGAACGCGAGCGCGTTGGCGGGCAGGTAGTCGATCAGCGTCGGCGGCGGCTCGCCCGGCTGCCGCCCCGACAGGTGGCGCGAGTAGTTCTCGATGCCCTTGCAGAAGCCGATTTCGAGCATCATCTCGATATCGAAGCGCGTACGCTGCTCGATGCGCTGCGCCTCGATCAACTTCATCTGCGAGACGAAGAATTCCTTCTGTTGCGCGAGCTCGACCTTGATCGCCTCGACCGCATCGAGAACCTTGTGCCGGCCGGTGACGTAATGGCTCGACGGAAACACGGTAAAGCGCGCCAGCTTCTGCTTGATGTGCCCGGTCAGCGGATCGAACAGCTGCAGCGACTCGACCTCGTCGTCGAACAGGGAGACGCGGATCGCGCTCTCCGCATGCTCGGCGGGAAAGATGTCGATCACGTCGCCGTGAACGCGAAACGTCCCGCGCCGGAAATCGGTGTCGTTGCGCTGATACTGCAGCTCCGTCAGACGCTTGATCGCGTCGCGCTGCACCAGGCGATCTCCCTGGCGGAGATGCAGGATCATGCTGTGGTACTCGGACGGGTCGCCGATACCGTAGATCGCCGACACGGTGGCGACGATCACGCAGTCGGGGCGCTCCAGGATCGCCTTGGTCGCCGACAGTCGCATCTGCTCGATATGCTCGTTGATCGAGGAATCCTTCTCGATGTACAGGTCGCGCGACGGCACGTACGCCTCGGGCTGATAGTAATCGTAGTAGGAGACGAAGTACTCGACCGCGTGGCCGGGAAGGAACTCGCGGAACTCCGCATAGAGCTGCGCGGCGAGCGTCTTGTTCGGCGCCAGCACCAGCGCCGGCCGGCCGGTGCGGGCGATGACATTGGCCATGGTGAACGTCTTGCCCGAGCCGGTGACGCCGAGCAGGGTCTGGAACGAGAGTCCGTCCTCGATGCCCTCGACCAGCTTGTCGATCGCCTCGGGCTGGTCGCCCGCCGGGAGGAACGGCTGGTGCAGCTCGTACGGGCTGTTTGGGAACGTGACGACCATGACGGATTCGCTGCAGAACAATCGACTATTGTAGCCGAATCGAGTTCCGCGGCGCGCGTCGTCCCGGCCACATGACCCCATGTTAAGATTGTTGCACTCCGCGTTTCCCTTTCGCCCATGAACGCTCCCCTTGCCGCTCCGCTCCTTTCCGCCGTCGAAATGGCGCCGAAGGACCCGATCTATGGCGTGACCGAGGCCTTCAACAGCGACCCGAATCCCCGGAAGGTCAATCTGGGTGTCGGCGTGTACACCGACGAAGCCGGCAAGGTGCCCCTGCTCGAGTCGGTGCGCCGGGCCGAGCGCGCCATTGCCGAGCGCGGGGCGCCGCATGTCTACCTGCCTATCGACGGCATCGCCCTATACGACCGGGCGGTGCAGAAGATGGTTTTCGGCGCCGACAGCGAGCCTGCTCGGAGACAGGAACGCGTGCTCACGGTGCAGGCGCTCGGCGGCACGGGGGGATTGAAGATCGGCGCCGACTTCCTGCGCCGCTTCGCCCCGGCCGCGCAGGTCTGGATCAGCGATCCGTCCTGGGAAAATCACCGGGCGCTGTTCGAGAACGCGGGCTTCAACGTCAACGTCTATCCGTATTACGATCCGCGGACCCACGGTCTGGACTTCGGGCGCATGCTGGCCGCGCTCGAGCAGGTGCCTGCCGGCGCAATCGTCGTGCTGCACGCCTGCTGCCACAACCCGACCGGCGTCGATCCGTCCGCCGAGCAATGGGGCCAGATCCTCGCGGTGGTGCGGGCGCGCGGACATATCCCGTTTCTCGACCTGGCCTACCAGGGCTTCGGGGAGAGCGTCGACGCGGACCGGCGAGATCGTGCGCCGCTTCGCCGCGACGCCGGGTCCCCTGTTCGTGGCCAGCTCGTTCTCGAAATCGTTCTCGCTGTACGGCGAGCGCGTCGGTGCGTTGTCGATCGTCGCGGCGGATCGCAATGAGGCTGCGCGCGTGCTGTCGCAGGTCAAGCGCCTCGTGCGCGGCAATTACTCCAGTCCGCCCGCGTTCGGCGGGCAGATCGTCGCGACGATCCTCGAGTCGCCCGAGCTGTCCGCGCTGTGGGAACGGGAGCTCGACGCGATGCGCGAGCGCACACGTGCGACTCGTCGCGCGCTCGTCGCCCGGCTCGCCCAATGCGCGCCCGGCGCCGATTTCAGCTTCGTGCTGGCGCAGCGCGGCATGTTTTCGTATTCCGGCCTGACACCCGAGCAAGTCGACCGACTGCGTCGCGAGTTCGCGGTGTACGCAATCGACAGTGGACGCATCTGCATCGCGGCGCTCAACAATCACAATATCGATTACGTTGCCGACGCGATCGCGAAAGTGATTGCATAGCGCGCGGCGCTTCGCGCGGATCGAGCGTTGCCGCAGGTTGCCGGCCGCGCTATAATGCGCCTCGCTTTGCCGAACGCGGGAATAGCTCAGTTGGTAGAGCGCAACCTTGCCAAGGTTGAGGTCGCGAGTTCGAGACTCGTTTCCCGCTCCAGCTTCTCAAGGGAGAGCACTCGCTCTCCCTTTACGTTTGTGGTTGCGCTCCGTTTCCGACTGCTGTCCTGACTGCGGAAGCGTTATTGACCACCCGGCGGGGTGGCAGAGTGGTCATGCAGCGGCCTGCAAAGCCGTCTACGCCGGTTCGATTCCGACCCCCGCCTCCAAGATTTGCTTTTGCCTTAGGCTCTTGGCGCTTCGCCGTCCTCCTATTTCAACCTTCTCGCGTCAGCGACCCGCTTGGTCGTCTACGCGACTTTGACCCACTCGGAAAAAACCTCGAGAGCTTCGCTGTTCTTGCAGCTATCGAAGCTTGGGCAATACCGGCTTGCACATTTGCCTTCGCCACGCCTGCCTTGGCCAACGACCGTTTCTGGCAAAAAAACGAACGTTTCGTACTGCCCACAATGGGCCGCGCGACCGGCCGAGTACGACCCGTTGCAGACGGTCGAGCGTCGCAAAAGCAGACGTTCGCGCTGCGCCCGTGCCCTGCGATCCAGACAACCGGATTACTCCGGCAACCCTGCCTTGCGCCACGCCGGTACGAATTTATTTTCAAAGTATTCCTGGTATGCGGGAGGTCTGGTGGAACTTTCTTTCCGCTCATTCGATAACGTGTCGTTGGGGTCCAATCGGTGGAGTTCCGCCGCAGCGGCCCGCGCCTTGGCATCCTCCCCTTTGAGGGCATATGCCATCGCCAGATTAGCGTATAGGAAACTCAATCCCGGATTGATTTCCAAGGACTTCTGAAACCACTCTATCGCAGCATCGTTGTCGCCAAGCATAAAATAACCCCAACCCATATTCGACAAAGTGAATTCGTGTGGATGCTTTGGATCGAGCTTGATGGCTTGGGTCAGAAGCTCGATTGCCTTCTTGGGTTCCCCATAATTGAGAAGCACAAATGCCAGACTGGAATACGCACCAGGGCTTTTTGGCGCCAGCAAAAGGGCGGTCTCGCACGCATGTCGAGCACCCTCCCAGTCATGACGAACCCAAGCATACATTGCAAGGGAGGAGTAGATGAGGGGATTGTCTGGATCGAGTTCCTTGACCTTCAATGCGAGGGCGTACCCTTCGACCAATTTCTTCTCTTTGACGCTTTCATCCATTTCGTCACCGAAATTTTGCACTTCCTGAGTTAGGTCAGCGGCCAAGGCGGCCATCGCGCTTACGTTGCTCGGCTCCAGCGACAACGCCTGCCGGTCCAAGTCTTCGACCTGTAGAAGGTTCTTCAGCGAACCAGGCCTCAAGTACAGAGCCTTGGCGCGTAACATCAGGTCAGCTGCCTTCGGGCTGCTCTTGCGGCTTTCACTCTCGCGGGCCGCAACAATAACCATCTCGCGTCCAATGCTGCTGCCAACAAGCGTGGTGACCCGGTCTTGCAGCGCAAATAGGTCCGACAGATCACCCTCAAAACTGTCGGACCACAGTTGCGCGTTGGAATTGGCATCCGCGAGTTGGGCGTTGATGCGAATCTTGTTGCCGTTGCGCTGGACACTTCCCTGCAATACGAAGTGCACGCCAAGGTCTTTGCCGACCTGTTGCGCGTTGACTGACTTGCCCTTGTACGTGAAGGCCGTCGCGGCGTTGACGATGAAGGCGTTCCGTATGCGAGAAAGGTCAGCCGTCAGACTGGCGGTCAGCCCATCGGCAACGTATTCCTGACTTGGATCACCGGTGAGGTTCGTGAACGGCAGCACAACAATCGATAGCGGACCAGCGTCCGGTGTAACTGCCGCCGGGGATGACTTGGGAACAGCGCCCGTTTTCCAGAACTGCGGCAGCGTCCACATTGCGATTCCAGCAACGCCAAGCGCAAGAACGCCTGCGGCAATCCACCGCGGACCGCGCATCACGCGCAGCCGCTGCCTGCGACCTCGGCTTGGGGTCGGCAGCGCGGCGGTGCCAAGGTCCACTCGGTACGCGTCAACGGGCCGGGCGATGTTCTTGACTTGCTGCGACCCAAGGTCCTCGAAGGCAAAGCTCAACTTGTCGAGTACCTGGTCGCGCACCATGCGACTTACGCAGATCCCTCCAGGCTCAGCCAACGTTTGCAACCGCGCCGCGACATTGACGCCGTCGCCGAAGATGTCGTCGCCGTCGATGATGATGTCACCGACGTTGATACCGATCCGAAATTCGATCCGCTGATCCGGTGGCACGCCAGCGTTGCGCTCGGCCATGCCACGCTGTACATCGACGGCGCAGCGCACCGCATCGACCACGCTTGGGAACTCAAGCAGAAGGCCATCGCCGGTCGTCTTGACGATTCGGCCACCGAACTCCGCGATCTTGGGGTCAATAAGCTCCCGCCGGTGGGCCTTCAATCCTGCCAGGGTGGCGCTGTCGTCGCGGCCCATGAGGAGGGAATAGCCCACCACATCGGCTGAAACGATCGCCGCCAGTCGTCGGTGGTCACGTGCCAAGCGTCCCTCCCCGAGGGGCTCGCCAGCTTACGATAGGGAAGTGATGCGGCCCAATGGCGCCAGCAAGAAGTATTGTACGTCCGCTATCAAGAGGACCGCCATTCGTCCGCTTGTGGCCGAGGCCGTGTAAAAACGCTTGGGTTGCCTAGACGAAAAAGTTTACTACACTGAAGTATCGGGTTTCTTCGGGGCGACAGCATGAAGCGATTCATCGAGGGAGAGGACCGAACCCAGGTGACGTTGCTGCCGGCGTGTCTGGATGACTACGTGGAGGCAGAGAATCCGGTTCGCGTGGTCGAGGTCTTCGTTGATGGGCTCGATCTGGGCGAGCTCGGCTTCGAGGGGGTTGACCCGGCCGAGACGGGCCGGCCGGCGTACCACCCCGCCGTGTTGCTGAAACTCTACATCTACGGCTACCTGAATCGCATCCAATCGAGCCGTCGGCTGGAGCGGGAGGCGCAGCGCAACGTCGAGCTGATGTGGTTGACTGGGCGCCTGATGCCGGACTTCAAGACCATCGCCAACTTCCGCAAGGATAACGGGCCGGCGATTCGCAGGGTGTGCCGCCAGTTCGTGGTGCTATGCCGCCGGCTGAATCTGTTCGCCGACGCCATTGTGGCCATCGATGGCAGCAAGTTCAAGGCGGTGAACAACCGGGATAAGAACTTCACTCCGGCCAAGATGCAGCGGCGGATGGCGCAGATCGAAGAGAACATCGCGCGTTACCTGACGGATATGGATACCGCCGACCGGGCGGAGCCCGAAGTGGCGCAGTTGAAGAAGGGTCGGCTGCAAGAGAAGATTGCGGCTCTGAAGGAGCAGATGCAGCGGCTCAAAGTACTCGAGGCGCGGATGCTCGCCAGCCCAGATCAACAGCTATCGCTGACCGATCCCGACGCGCGCTCGATGAAGAACCGGGATGGCGGCATCGTCGGCTACAACGTTCAGACCGCGGTCGATGCCAAGAACCACCTGATCGTGGCGCATGAAGTCGTCACGGCGGGCATCGATCGCGAACAGCTGACGCCGATGGCCGAACGAGCACACGCGGCCACGGGCAACGACGCCCTTACCGTGGTCGCTGACCGCGGTTACTTCAAAGGCGAACAGATCCTGGAATGCGAACAGGCCGGGATCACACCGCTGGTGCCCAAGTCGATGACTTCCAACAGCAAGGCCGACGGTCGCTTCGACAAGCAGGACTTTATTTACATTGCCGCCGACGATGAGTACCGTTGCCCCGCAGGTCAGCGGGCCATCAAGCGCTTTACGACCATCGAGAACGGCATGACCCTGAGCAAATACTGGACCTCGGCGTGTCCCAGGTGCCCGCTCAAAGCGCAATGCACCACGGGCGACTATCGGCGCATCACGCGTTGGGAACATGAGGCAGTGCTCGAGGCGATGCAGCTGCGACTGGATCGTCAGCCCGAGATGATGCGAGTACGACGACAAACTGTCGAACACCCGTTTGGCACGATCAAGTGCTGGATGGGTTGGACACACTTCCTGACTAAGACGCTGACGCGCGTGCGCACCGAAATGAGTCTGCACGTCCTGGCCTATAACCTGAAGCGCGTAATGCGAATCTTGGGCATCGGCAAAATGCTTGCTGCGCTCCGGAAATGGGGCGCGCGAGCCCTTCTTCGCGCCCAATTCCAGCCCGCTTTAGCGCTCCAGTGTGTCAACGCAGCGCAACCCTCATCGCTGCGCTCCTGCAGCTTCGCGAGCACTCCTGCGGCCTAACTGTACCTCTTCTCTTAGCGCTGCGAACTCCTCGCGGTTATTACACGCCCTCGGCCGTGAGCAGCCGTCGTCCGATGGCCGTTCACGACACCCGAAGGAGTCGGTCGCGGCTGCCTACGGCCTTCCCGACACCGGACGTTCCCTTGGCCGCGCGCGCCGTTCTATTTCGACAGGATGACGTGCATCGCATGGCGCGAGGCAACGTACTCGGTGCACTTGAAGCCGAGCGCGGTCAGATCGATGCCTGACAGCAAGGCCTCGCCCTGCCCCAGCAATGCGGGAGACAGCGCGAGGTGCACCTCGTCAACCAGTCCTGCCTGCAGGTATTGGCGGACGGTGTCCGCACCGCCGCCGATGCGCACGTCGCAATCGCCGGCGGCCTTCTTCGCCGCTTCCAGGGCGGCATGGATTCCATTCGTGATGAAGTGGAAAGTTGTCCCGCCCTGCATCTCGATGGGATCACGCGCGTGGTGCGTGAGCACGAAGACCGGCGTGTGGTACGGCGGCTCGTCGCCCCACCAGCCCTTCCACGATTCATCGGGCCAGGGCCCGCGGACGGGGCCGAACATGTTGCGCCCAAGGATCCACGCACCGACGTTGGCGAAGCCGCGCGCTGCAAAGTCGTCGTCGACGCCAGTCTCCCCGACGCCCTCTCCATGCATCTGCTGGAAGGTTCGCGTCGGAAAGACCCACTGCATCAATGACGCGCCACCGACGCCCAACGGGTCGTCGAGGCTTTGCCGCGGACCGGCGCTGAAGCCGTCAATCGACATTCCGAAACTTGCCACTTTGACGTTGGACATGATGCGTTTTCCTTTCCGATCTCGGCCCTCCGACCAGCTACGCACGTGCCGGGAAGCTTTTATTACCGAGCGTGCAGGTAGTCCCAGAATGCCCTTGGAGACAGAATGCGCATCTGGCCCATCCTTCCCAATCGTTGGATCGCCGTATCACCGGTCACGAAGGCGCCGGCTCGCCCGGCGATCGCCTCTCCAATAACGGGCGCGTCATCGTCGTCCACCGCCGCGACGATTGGTTCTCCGGATTCAACCAACGTATTCGTGTGCTCCCGCACGAACTTGGCACTAACTCGTGGCGCACACAGCTAGGCACGCAAGCGCGACCCATTGCGACGAGTAGCGGCTTGCCTTCGTTAATGCACGCAGTCAATCGCCGACTGACGGTCAGGCGCCCTTAGCGGCCCGGATGCGGGGCGGCCGCCCCGCATCCGGATCACGCGGATAAGCCCGCGGCCAGGTTCTCCAGAGGCTTCCCAAGCTAATGGACCATCATCACGGATGGGCTGACGAAATAGAAGCCAATGCTGATGATGATGAGATAGGCAAGCAGGATCAGCGTCCAGCCGAAATTGTGGCGGATGACCTCGCCCTCGTTACGCACGAAGCGGCTGGTCGAGACCCCCACACTCGCTGTCTGCGGCGCGACCGGCTTGCCGATTTCTGCGCCGACCGAATTCAGCGTCGGCAGCAGCAGGGTAGGCAGCCCTAGCTGGACCCCGACGAGCGCCTGGAACTTGCCGAACATCGCATTGGTCGAGGTATTGCTGCCGGAGAGCGCGACGCCAATGAAGCCGAGAATCGGTGCCACGATGATGAAGGCGGTGCCGAGGCTCGAGAACCCTCGCGCAAGCGAGGAAGCCATGCCCGAGAAATTGAACACATAGGCGAGGCCGAATATGAACACACCGACCAGCAGCGCGCCCCACATCTGGTGAAAGGTCCGCCGGAATATTTCGCCGAGCTGCTGCATCGCAGCGCGCCGGTAAGGGCAAGGAGCACGGCAACAATGATCCACGAAGCGAGGATCGCCGAACCGCCGACCCAGGGCGCGAAGTTGAATACGGCGGTGATGCTGGTATTAATTGCCGGCGCATTGGCGGTAACCTTGGCGAGATACCAGCTCACCTTGGGTAGCGGCGACCAAGGACCCGTCCAGAGGGTGACGACCACGAGCAGCACGGCGAAGGGCATCCATGCCTGGAGCACCTCGCCTGTGCTGAGGCCGGGTCCCGCCTTTTGGCGGGCGTCGCCAGCCACTTCAATGCGGCTTGCCGCCGTAACCGAGCACCGTCTTCGGGTGCCAGAACTTGAGCAGGACAAGCAGCGCCGCGAAGCTCACGATCGAGCCGGTGACATCGGGCAGATACGGGCCGAGGTAGACGGCCACCGGATATTGCCCGGCAATGTAGCCGAGCGACCCGACGATCGCCAGCGGCCAGCCCTCCTTCAACCCTTCCTTGCCCGATACCAGGTAGATCAGCACCCATGGCGGGAGCAGGGCGAGAACCGCCACCACCGTGCCGATCGAGCCGGACAGTGCAAGCAGGGGATAACCGGTCACTGCCGCGAGCGCGATGACCGGCGCACCGAGCGCGCCATACGAAACCGGGGCGTTGTTGGCGATGGCGGCCACCCGGATCGCATCGAGGTCGGCAATTCCCAGGGAAATCAGAATCGGCGCGACCACAGCCCACGGATAGCCGAATCCCACCAGGCCCTCAAGCAGTGCCCCGAATGCCCAAGCAAACAGCATCGTCTGCACGCGCACGTCGAGCGAGCCTTTCGAGATGAGCCAGCGACGGAAATTCTCGAACACGCCAGTCAGCGACAGCGTGTTGAAGAGCACGACACCCCAGAAGGTGATCCAGTCAACGTTCCATACACCGGTGGCGGAGCCGTAGAGATAGGCGTGGGCGCCATCATCGAGCGGCATATGCCAAACCCCTACCGCGAGCCCAAAGGTGACGAGCGAGCCTATGAGCACCGCCAACCATGCCGACACGCGGTACACCGCGAGCAGTATCAGCAATAGAGCGACCGGAACCAGGGCGACCAGGCAAGTTAGAACGAGATTGCCAAGCGGATCGATTTCCTGAGTGAACATCGTCCATCCTCCTGTGGTTGCTTTATTCGGCGAAGCGTCACGTCGCGGCTGCGACAATACCGTCGCCAACCTTGTTCTGCAATAGGCGGTTGACGGTTCTCATTGCCTTGGCGCGACGGGAAGTGCCCCTGTCCTGAGCCCCTTTTGTGCGCTGCAATTCAATGCAATTCGGGGCGTGGTACCGGTCTCGAATCGAAGCCGGTCGGCCGGCATTTTCGTTCTGGTTGGAGTGCTGGCTCTGGCGGCCAGATAGCCCCTATTCCGGCGGCGACGGCTGGGGTCCTGCATGTGCCCGGCCCGGTCGTTTCAGACGCTAGCGGCGGGCGGCGGACTCGTTGCAACCGGGCCGGTACGCGTTGCGGCGCAACCGGCAAGAATGGTCGGCAGCAGCCGAGCGCCCGGGACCGATCTGAGCATAAGAACGGACCGATGCGCTCGTGGTGCTCATGGCATGCTCGTCATCAGCCTCAATCCAAGGAAATGGGTGAGGTGCAGGAAATTGTCCATCGCTGGGTGCCAAAGGGCGGCGAATTGTCAACGACAGATGCCCATTGCGCTACCCACAGATTCCTGACAACTGACGCTGCGCCGAGCCCCGAACTCGTAGCTGCCGAGGCTGACATGGCTTGCCACAAGATGTCATCTACCAGAGGCTACAGTGCGGATTGGCCGCCCCCCTTCTCGTGCAAGTTACCCTTGGCACGCAACACATTATCCGAACCAAAGGTGGGATACTGGCGGACAGGTATCGATTGCAGGGAGCTGCCGCGGGAACTGCGAGGTATGCTCGAGAGTTTGCCGCTGCACTGCGATACCAGGACCCGTTCAAGTTGGCGGGCGCAATCAGACTAATGCGGTCCGTGTCGTAGTCAGCGATCATGCGCGTACTTAACGTGGGTGGCGGCAGCAAGTCGATTCCGATCCCTTCGCACTACCTGGATTGGGAGCATGTTCTACTCGATATAGATCCTCGGGAAAACCCGGACCTGGTCTGCGACGCGCGTGAGTTGACCACGCTCGCCGCGGATCAGTTCGACGCAATCTACTGCTCGCACAATCTTGAACATTACGGCCAACACGAATGTCCTCGTGTCTTGCGCGGTTTCCTGCACCTGCTACGGGATAACGGCTTTGCCGAGATCCGTGTTCCTGACCTTGGCGCACTGATGCGGCACGTCGTGAAGACCGGAATGGATATCGAGGACGTGCTCTACACATCGCCGGTCGGCCCGATCACGCCACGCGACGTTCTGTACGGATATGGCGCCGAGATCGAACGTTCAGGTCAGGATTTTTACGCGCACAAGACCGGGTTCACCGAAAAGTCACTGCTGCGCATGTTAGAGCAGGCGGGATTCGAAGAAACAATGTTGATCGGAGAGCCTCCATTCGTTTGAATTGCATGTGTTTGCGTTCAAGACCACGCTGCAGCCTGAGCAGCTGGCTTCGGTTTCGGCCTTCGCATATCCCAAGGGTCACCACGCCCGTGATAGTCTTTCGCACCTGGTCACCTTCCCGCCAAGGTGCGGGGTGATCTGAGAGCCAGGCTGCAACGCAGGCCTGAAAACGCCGATGCCAAAAGGAAAACGCGCTTTCCGGTCGCGGCCGCCAGCCATGGGCTCCGGTCACGGCCGCACCCAGCAACTCATGGCGCAGGCGGTGGCGGCGCATCAGCGTGGCGAACTGCGCCAGGCGCAGACCCGCTACAACGACATACTCAGGATCCAACCGAAGCATCCCGAGGCACTGCACCTGCTCGGCATCGTCGCGGGTCAAATGGGAGACTACCCGCGTGCGGTCGAGCTGATGGACCGGGCCATTGCCGCCGATCCGAACAACGCGGCCTATCATTCGAACCGCGGCATCGCGCTCAAGGAACTCGGACAGCGGGAGGCCGCGGTCGCCAGCTACGACGCGGCGATCGGCCTCAGGCCCGACAACGCCGGTGATTACTACAACCGCGGAGTCGCGCTGCAGGAACTCGGGCAGGCGGACGCCGCGGTCGCGAGCTACGACCAGGCGATCGCGCTCAAGCCCGACTATGCCGAAGCGTACGCCAATCGCGGCGTCGCCTTGGAGCAACTGGGGCAAATTGACGCCGCGATTGGCGTACGCTTCGGCATAGTCGGGCTTGAGCGCGATCGCCTGGTCGTAGCTCGCGACCGCGGCGTCCGCCTGCTGATTTTCGTGCAGCGCTATTCCGCGGTTGTAGTAATCACCGGCGTTGTCGGGCCTGAGGCCGATCGCCACGTCGTAGCTGGCGACCGCGGCCTCCCGCTGTCCGAGTTCCTTGAGCGCGATGCCGCGGTTCGAATGATAGGCCGCGTTGTTCGGATCGGCGGCAATGGCCCGGTCCATCAGCTCGACCGCACGCGGGTAGTCTCCCATTTGACCCGCGACGATGCCGAGCAGGTGCAGTGCCTCGGGATGCTTCGGTTGGATCCTGAGAATGTCGTTGTAGCGGGTCTGCGCCTGGCGCAGCTCGCCACGCTGATGCGCTGCCACCGCCTGCGCCATGAGTTGCTGGGTGCGGCCGTGACCGGAGCCCATGGCTGGCGGCCGCGACCGGAAAGCGCGTTTTCCTTTTGGCATCGGCGTTTTCAGGCCTGCGTTGCATTTACTGGCTCTCAGATCACCCCGCACCTTGGCGGGAAGGTGACCAGGTGCGAAAGACTATCACGGGCGTGGTGAACCCTTCGGGATATGCGAAGGCGGCAAGCCAGCTGTTTGGGTTGCAGCGTCGCCTTAAACGCGAGGACGTGCAATTCAAACAACGCGGGGCGTCTGCCACCAACAACGTTCTTCGAATCCCGCCTGCTCTAACATGCGAAACAGTGACTTCTCGGTGAACCCGGTCTTGTGCGCGTAAAAATCCTGACCTGAACGCTCGATCTCAACGCCATATCCGTACAGAACATCGTGCGGGGTGATCGGACCGACCGGCGATGTGTAGAGCACGTCCTCGATATCAATCCCGGTCTTAACGACGTGCTGCATCAATAAACCAAGGTCAGGAACACGGATTTCTGCAAAGCCGTTATCCCGTAGCAGGTGAAGGAAACCGCGCAAAACTCGAGTGGCAGTCGTGTTTGTAATAATGTTCAAGATTGTGCGAGCAGTAGATCGCTTCAAACTGTGCTGCGGCGAGCGAGCTCAAGTCTCGCGCATCGCAGATCAAGTCCGGATTTCCGCGAGGATCGATATCGAGTAGAACATGCTCCCAACCCGAGTAGTGCGAAGGGATCGGAATCGACTTGCTGCCGCCACCAACGTTAAGTACGCGCATGATTGCAAATTACGAGACAGACCGCAATTAGGATATTGACTGCGCCCGCCAACTTGAACGGGTCCTGGCTACGCAGTGCAGCGGCAAACTCTCGAGCATACCTCGCAGTTAAACCCTGCAATCGATACCTGTCCGCCAGTATCCCACACTTTGGTTCGGATAATGTGTTGCGTGCCAAGGTATTTTGCACGAGAAGGGGGCGGCCAATCCGCACTGTAGCCTCTCCGTGGATGAGACATCTTGTGGCAAGCCAGACCACCCTCGGCAGCTACGAGTTCGGGGCTCGGCGCAGCGTCAGTTGCGGGATACTGTAGGTAGCGCAATGGGCATCTGTCGTTGACAATTGCGCCACCCTTTGGCACCCAGCGATGGACGATTTCCTGCACCTCACCCATTTCCTTGGATTGAGGCTGATGACGAGCATGCCATGAGCACCACGAGCGCATCGGTCCGTTCTTATGCTCAGATCGGTCCCGGGCGCTCGGCTGCTGCCAACCATTCTTGCCGGTTGCTCCGCAACGCGTACCGGCCCGGGTTGCAACGAGTCCCGCCGCCCGCCGCTAGCGCCTGGAACGACCGGGCCGGGCACCATGCAGGACCCCCGGCGTCGCCGCCGGATGGGGCTATCTGGCCGCCGAGCCAGCACTCCAAGAACCAGAACGAAAATGCCGGCCGACCGGCTTCAATTCGAGACCGGTACCACGCCCCGAATTGCGATTGGAGAGAAGGGTTCGGCAGAAGGACGGGGCACTTCCCCCTGGCGCAAGAAGGGCAATCGGAGAGCACCCGCCTATTGCAGAACAAGGTTGGCGACGCGTATTGTCGCAGCCGCGACGTGACGCTTCCGCCGAATAAAGCAACCACAGGGAGGGAGTGGACAATGCTCACTCAGGAAATCGATCCGCTTGGCAATCTCGTTCTAACTTCCCTGGTCCGCTTGTCGGGTTCCGGTTGCTGCTGATTGCTGATACTGCTCGCGGTGTACCGCGTGTCGGCATGGTTGGCGGTGCTCATAGGCTCGCTCGTCACCCTTGGCTCGCGGTAGGGGTTTGGCATATGCCGCTCGCTTGCGCCCGCGCCTATCTCTACGGCTCCGCCAC
>CAVZTS010000007.1:0-100515 GCA_963778275.1 uncultured beta proteobacterium
AATGCGGAGTAACCCATTCCCACAAGCATTTTCATTAGCACGGCGTCAGCCGCTGCGTTATCGCGGGTGCCATCGAGCTGTAGTGGCTTAGTGCGGAATGCCGAGCGTTTCGATGGTCCCTTACGCGATCATCGGGGACCCATTTTCGTTTGTCGTGCTCGTTAGCGCGTTGGCGGCCCACACCAAGGAAATGCTTAACGACCCGAACGTCGCGCTAATGATCATTGAGCCCGAGTCGGAAACGAAGCCGCCACATATGCTTGCGCGCGTCTCCATACAAGGAATAGCGGCGCCGATCTCTCGTGCAGATCGGCGTTTTGGCCCAGCGGCCTCGGCCTATGCGGCGCGATTTCCGGATATGGTCGGTCTGTTCGAATTAAGCGATTTCACGCTCTTCGCTATCGCTCCGTCAGCGGTGCGTGTCTCATAGCCGGCTTTGCGCAAGCAGCCTCGATCACCCCGGCATCCATCGCGCGTGGTGTCCGCGCGTAGGCGCCATACCGATCCACCGGTCGCAAAGCGAATGCGCCGGGCGGGACAGGATTTGAACCTGTGACCTTCGGGTGTCTAACCCGAAGGTCGAAAAAAATGGCTTGCATCACTGCAAGCCATTGATTTATTGGTTGCGGGGACCCGCAACCCGACCTGGAAGCGACTGCGAATCAAGTAGTTGCCAAGCCCGTTGGCCGCAACGCGCATCAAACCTCTACTTATGCACCGATCCGATGTCGATCTCCCTGCCGAGAGCCCGGTGCTTTAGTTGTGCCTAGGCGTGCAGCGCCTCAATCGCCGACTTTGGGTCAGACGCCACGATCTTCAAAAGCGCGCGGGCAGGGCCTGTCGGCCGCGTTCGATGCTGCTCCCAGTTCTGCAACGTGCGCACACTGACGCCAATCAATTTCGCGAACTGAGATTGGCTGATTTTCGCGACCTCGCGGATGGAACGAATGTCGGGCTCCGCGAGCTCCGAGGTACGTGCGCCACGCACGACCTTGCCGTTCATGTGGCGTTTCATTTCGCGCACGCCTTTGACCAGTTGATCGAAATGCTGCTTATCCATCCTTCATATCCTTCATCAACTTTGCGAGTACTTTGATCTGCTGCGGCGTCAAGTCTTCGCGCTCGCTTTTTACGTAGCCATAGATCAGGTAGACGCAGTGCTTCGAAATATGCCAGTAGTAGATTACTCTCGCGCCGCCACGCTTGCCGCGACCTTGCGCCGACCAGCGCAACTTTCGCAAGCCCGCTCCACCGCGGATTAGATCACCAGCGTCCGGCGCTACAAGCAGAAAGCTCTGCAACATGCGCAGGTCTTCGTCGGTCCAGTATTCGTCTCGGAAGTCGGCGAAGGGAGTGAGTTCGACAAAGACCACCGTCAAACTATACGCGTTTCGCGTATACGCTGCAAGCGTAGCACCACTCTGTTTTCTGCTACCGCTGCGCTACCACGCCAAAACAAAAACGGCCTGCGCGAACGCAAGCCGTTGATTTGTTTGGTTGCGGGGACAGGATTTGAACCTGTGACCTTCGGGTTATGAGCCCGACGAGCTGCCAGACTGCTCCACCCCGCGATTGAACTTTTAATTATAACGCGTCGGCACTCCTGGTACAACTGCGCCTAAAGCGCCTCGGTTTCCGCGGCGCGCGGCCGCCACACGAGCAACCGGGCCTCAATCTGCGTGACCACGAAGTCGAGGATCAGCGCGAACAGCGTAAGTACAAGGATCCCCGCTAGGACCGTGTCGATGTCGAATACACCCTCGGCCTGGTGAATCAGGTAACCCATGCCTTTCGCCGAGCCGAGATATTCACCGACCACCGCGCCAACGAAGGCCAGGCCAATCGATGTGTGGAGGCTGGAGAACACCCAGCTCGTCGCCGACGGCAGGTAGACGTAGCGCAACAGCTGCCCTCCGGAGGCCCCCAGCATGCGCGCGTTGGCAAGCACGACCGGGCTTACTTCCTTCACGCCCTGATAGACGTTGAAAAAAACGATGAAGAATACCAGCGTGACGCCGAACACGACCTTGGACATGATGCCCAGCCCGAACCACACGGCGAAGATCGGCGCCAGGATCACCCGCGGCATCGCGTTCATCGCCTTGATATAGGGATCGGCGAGCGTCGATGCGGTCGGCGCCAGCGCCAGCCACAAGCCGCACACGAGCCCCAGCAGCGTGCCGATGGCGAACGCGAGCAGCGTCTCGAGCAGCGTGACCCCGAGGTGCAGATAGATCGTCCCGCCGGCAAACCAGGTCCAGATCCGCTTCGAGACCTCGAGCGGCTGCCCGAAAAAGAACTTCGCCCGCGTCGGATCGTCAAAATAGAACGGCGGGATCAGGCCCGGTTCGGTCATCGCATACCAGAACAGCAGCATGCCCCCGAGCAGAAGCAGATGGTAGAACGCAAGCCGCCCGGCCGACGCGCGCAGATTCGGCCGTCGCGCGCCGGGCTCGCCGCTAGCTTTTCCGGCTTTGCGCATAGCCCTTCAGAACCTCGCTCTTCATCCGGTGCCACATCGCGCCATGCAACTCGACGAAGCGCGGCGTGAGGCGGATTTCGTTGACGTCGCGCGGTCGCGGCAGATCGATCGCGAATTCGCCGATCGGGTGCGTTTCCGGCCCGGCGGAAAGCACGATCACCCGATCCGACAATGCGATCGCCTCCTCGAGATCGTGGGTGATGAACAGAACCGACTTCCGGTCCGCCGACCAGAGGTCGAGCAGCTCGTTCTCCATGAGCTGCCGGGTCTGGATGTCGAGCGCCGAGAACGGCTCGTCCATCAGCAGCACCCGCGGGTCGAGGATCAGGATCTGCGCCAGCGCGACGCGCTTGCGCATCCCGCCGGAGAGCTCGTGCGGATAGCGCCGCTCGAAGCCGCTGAGGCCCACGCGGGCGAGCCAGTCGCGCGCCCGCCGTTCAGCCTCGCCGCGCGCCACGCCGCGGAACTCGAGGCCGGCGAGCACGTTGTCGAGGGCGCTGCGCCACGGCATCAGCGATTCGGCCTGGAACATGTAGCCGGCGCGGCGATTGATGCCGGAGAGCGGCGCGCCGAGCACGTGCACTTCGCCCGACGAAGGCAGGAGCAAGCCGGCGGCGACATTGAGCAGCGTCGATTTGCCGCAACCGGTCGGGCCGACCACCGACACGAATTCGCCTTCGCCGACGGCGAGCGTCGTGTCCCTTATCGCCGTAAAGCGCTCGCCCTGCCGCTCGCGCGAGGCGAAGGTGCAGGTGATCTTGTCGAGCAGCAGCGCGGGGCGGGTCACGCAGCAATCCGGTTCGCCGGGTCTGCGCGCAGCCTTGAGGCGATGCGCGGCATGGTCGGGGGCGCCTATTTCTGGTACTTCGCGAGCGCTTTCTGCACGTAGCTGGGGTCGAAGGTCTGCGCGAGGTTGATGTCGGCGGGCTTGAGCGCCGGGTTGAACGCGGCGAGATACTTGAGCGTATTCTGCCGGCCGCGGTCGTCGAGCATGCCGTCGGGCGAGAACGCATCCTTCACCTTGGCGTAGCTCGCGAGATACACCGCCTTGTTGCCCAGCAGGTACTCGGGCGGCACGGTCGCCGCGACCTGATCCGGCGTCGCCTTCTGCAGCCAGAGCAGCGCCCGCACCAGCGCATTGGTGAGCGCCTGCACCGTATTGGGATTCTTCCGGACGAAGGTCAGCGGGGCGTAGAGCGCCGCGGCCGGCATGTCCGCGCTGCCGAAGACGGCCGTCGTGCCGGCGGCGGTGCGCGTATCGGCGATGATCACAACGTCGCCGGAGGATTCGAGCATGGTCATGATCGGATCGACGTTGGACATGGCGTCGAGCGCGCCCGAGCGCATCGCCGCGATCGCTCCCGATGACGTGCCCACACCGATGATCGAGACGTCCTCGCCCTTCAGACCGTCCTGGGCAAGCAGGTGCAGCACCACGCGGTTGGTGCTCGATCCGGGCGCGGTAACCCCGATCTTCATGCCCTTGAGGTCCTTCGGCGACTTGTAGCTCGTGGCCTTGGCCTTCGCGATGCCCACCGAAATTGCCGGGTAGCGTCCCATCAGCACGAAGCCCTGGAGCTGCAAACCCTTGGGTTGCTGATCGATCGTGTTTTCCCAAGCACCGGCAACGACGTCGGCACTGCCGCCGACCACGGCCTGCAATGCCTTCGAGCCGCCGTCGAAATCACTGATCTCGAGGTCGAGCCCCTCGTCCTTGAAATAACCCAGTCGCTCGGCGATGGTGAGCGGCAGGTAGTAGAACTGCGATTTGCCTCCGACCGCGATGCTGACCTGCGGCTTTTCGAGCTTGCCTTGTGGCGCCGCGGTCGACGGCGAGAGCGCGCACACGATTGCGCCGAGGGCGACCAAAAGGTTGCGCCAGAGCTTCATTGTTTCCTCCAGTGACGGGCCGGTGCGGATTGCGTGCGCGCGGCGCTTGCAGTCGGCGGCGCGGCGGAGCGGCGATGCTCACATACGCTGCTACCACTGTCAACGCGAGGGCGGCCGCGCCAGTTCCGTGGGCGGCGGATGGAGATCGCTCGCTTTCCCGGCCTTCACCACCTGCCCCGGCAATTCGTGTCCGACGATTTCGCGCAGGCGGCGCGACGCAGCGAGCAGCCGATCGAGATCGACGCCCGTATCGTAGCCCATCGCCTCGAGCATGTGCACGAGATCCTCGGTGCAGATGTTGCCCGTCGCGCCGGGCGCGAACGGGCAGCCGCCGAGTCCGCCAAGGCAGCCTTCGAAGCGCACGACGCCCGCGGCGAGCCCGGCAAGCACGTTGGCGAGTCCCATGCCGCGCGTGTTGTGGAAATGCAGCGTCAATTCGAGGTCGGGGAAGCGGCGCGCGACTGCGTCGGCCAGCTGCTCAACCTGCCGCGGGTTCGCCATTCCTGTCGTGTCGCCGAATGTAACGCCGCGCACCCCGAGGTCGACATAGCGGGCCACGCAGTCGATGACCTGGGCCGGCGCAATGCCGCCCTCGAACGGGCAGCCAAACGCGGTCGCAACTGCGCCGACGGCGCCGATGCCGCCGCCGCGGAGCGTACTGAAAATCTCGGCGAAACCCGCGAACGAGGCGGCGATGCTGCGACGCACATTGGCGCGGTTGTGCGTCTCCGAGGCCGAGACGACGAGCACGACCTCGTCGACTTTCGCCGCCAGGGCGCGCTCGGCGCCACGCGCGTTGGGCACCAGCGCGACATAGTTGACCGCGGGATTGCGACGAATGCCGGCCATCACCTCCGCGGCGTCGCGCAGGTTCGGTACCGCCTCCGGCGAGACGAACGCCGTTGCTTCGATCTTTGCCACGCCCGTCTGCGAAAGCAGGTCGATGATCTCGATCTTGCGCTGGCGTGGGTACCCACGCGGGCTCGATCTGCAGCCCGTCGCGGGCGACGACTTCGTGGATGAAAATGCGCGCGCTCATCTCAAATCGCCCCCGCATCGCGCAGGCGCGCGATGTCCTCAGGGCTGTAGCCGATTCGCTGCAGCACTTCGTCGGTGTGCTCGCCGAGCGCGGGCCCGACCCACTCCATTGCGCCCGGCGTCGCCGACAGCCGCGGCACGATGCCCGGCAGCTTGAGCGGCGTGCCGTCGGGCAGCGTCATGCTGCAGATCATGTCGCGCGCCAGGTACTGCGGGTCGGCGACGATGTCCGCCGCCGTGTAGATCTTGCCGTGCGGGACATCGGCGGCCTTCAGGGCGGCGAGGATGTCGGCAAGATCGCGCGCCGCGGCCCAGGCGCCGATCGCACCGTCGATCGCGGCCGTGCGTTGCACCCGGCCGACGTTGGTCGCGAGCGCCGGGTCCTGCCCGAGGTCGTCGCGACCGATCGCATGCATCAGGCGCTTGTAGATGCTGTCGCCGTTGCCGGCGATGACGACATACTCGCCGTCCCGCGTCATGTACGTGTTCGACGGCACGATGTTGGTGAGCCCCGTGCCGATGCGACCGCGGACCTCGCCGAACCGGTCGAAGTCCGGGACCAGGCTTTCCATCATGTTGAATACCGCTTCGTACAGCGCGACATCGACGACCTGGCCCTTGCCATCGCTCGCATCGCGATAGTGCAGCGCCATGAGCGCGCCGATCACGCCGTGCAATGCGGCGAGCGCGTCGCCGATGCTGATGTTCATGCGCACCGGCGGCCGGTCGGGAAATCCGGTGACGTGGCGCATCCCGCCCATCGATTCGCCGACGGCCCCGAAACCGGGCTGATCGCGGTACGGACCGGTCTGGCCGAACCCGGACAGGCGGACCATGATCAGGCCGGGATTGCTCTCCGCGAGCGCCGCGTAGCCCAATCCCCACTTTTCGAGCGTCCCGGGGCGGAAATTTTCCACCACGATGTCGGCCTCGCGCGCGAGACGGCGCACGATTTCCTGGCCTTCCGCCGAGCGCAGGTTGGCTGTCACCGACTTCTTGTTGCGCGCCTGGACGTACCACCATAGCGAGGTGCCCTCGTGCAGCAGGCGCCACTGCCGCAGCGGGTCGCCCCCCGGGCCCCTTTCGTCCGCGGGCGGTTCGATCTTGATCACTTCGGCGCCGAACTCGGCGAAGATCTTGCCGGCGAACGGACCGGCGATCAATTGGCCCAGCTCGAGCACCTTGAGCCCGGCGAGTGGACGCGGCGAAGTCGCGGCGGCAGTCATTGGGGGATTATCGTTCGTCGCTCGCTCGGGGTTGCCGCGTGCCGCTTCAGATGGCATCCCCGGAGCGGCGCGAGCGCAACTCCGCCTCGAGCTGTGGCAGCTTCTCCGCCATCGCCGCGCCGACAAAGATCTGCGGCTCGGAGGGCGTAAGCTTTTCGGCGCGCTCGCGCTCCTCGATGCGTTGCTTCGCGTTCGCGAACGCCTTGACGAACGAATCCTCGAAGCGCAGCGCGTGCTGAAACAGCGCGTCGCCGAAATACGTCGCATCGCTTTCGCTGCCGCAGCCGAAAGACATCCGGTCCGCCGCCGCCGCGGTCATGATCAGGGTGTGGTCGTCCTTGAGCGGCTCGATGAACCCGCCCGAGTAGCATGCCGATACGACGATGATGCGCCATTTGATGCCGGCGCTGTCGAGCATGTCCTTGAGCGCATCCGGGGTCAGGGGATCGAGCTGCAGCGGCGCAAACTCCACGCTGAGCTTGTGGTCGCGGCTGCCGTGGCTGGATAGATAGAGCATCACCACGTCCTGGTCGGCATCGATGATGTCGCCGATCTCGGACAGGGTCGCGCGCAGGTTGCTAACGGTCGCGAACGGCACTTCCTCCATCGTGCGCGGACTGTTGATGAGCGCGATCGAACGGCCATCGGTATCGAAGCGATCGTCGAACAGGTCGCGTGCGACTTCGACGTCCTTGCGGAAGACGTCCTCGGCGGCATACGACGCGAAGCCGACGAAGTAGAGGTCGGTCAGTCCCGGGCGCTCGTCCTCGAGATCGTTCACCGCCTCGTAGAGCAGTTGCGGCTGCTGGACGAGAACGGCCTCCGCCGCCGGGCTCGGATCCTGCGACTGCGACTGCACGCTTGGCGCCGGTGGCGCGGCATAGAACCACGGTTGCTCCGCCCAGATGAGCAGCGGCACAGTCGCGAGCAGCAGCGCCGCGCCGGAAAACGAGCGCAGCCAGAACCGCGGCCGCCGCGGCAGCGCGATGGCAACCGCGCGCCAGAAAATGATGCCAAGCCAAACCATGAACAGCCAGAAGCCCAGCCACTGGATCCATAGCCCGAAAATCCACCCCTGGTTGCCGGGCAGCGTGAGCACAAGGCTGTACGCCGCCAGAACCGGCTCGCTCGCGAGCACGATGACCGGCAGCGCCAGCTTCAGGTGCGGTTGTCCGAATGCGGCGCTCAGCGCGGCGCCGCACAGGAGCAGGAGCGCGAGGCTGAAGCCTTCGAAGACGATTGCGTGCAGCGACAGCATCGGATGCGCCCCGGCGCGCACATAGTCGACGCCGGCCCCGGCCAGGATGCCGAGGACGGCCAGCGCGAGCAACTGCCGCACGCTGATGCGAAACGCGAATTGCGAGACCGGCATCATGAACGCGAGGCGCAGCCCGCTCTTCACGTTCTGCCACAGGTCGATCGCGGCGTGCCGCAGCGACGCAATCGCCATCATTGCGCCACCGCCGCCTGCGTCGCGCCGGCCCGCGCGGCGATGTAGGCCTTGACGCGCGTCGGCGTCGACGGGCAGGACGTCGCAGCGCTGCGGCCGGCCTTCCAGTCCGGCGTAGGCCGCGGGCCGCTCCGGGTCGCGGCCGAGCGCTTCGCGGACGGTCGCCGCGAATTTCGCGGCCTGCGCCGTTTCGATGCAGATCAGGGGCACCTCGCCATCGCGCCGCTCGAGTCCCACCTTGATGCCGTCGGCGGTGTGCGGATCGACCACGACACCGTAGCGCTGCGCGACGTGGCGGATGGTCGCCACGCGGTCGGCGTGGGTGCTCCTGCCGGAAACGAATCCCGACGCGGCGCGCCGCTGCCAATACGGCGTGCGCGCGAGGTCGAATCCGCCGTCGCGCGCCACCTGCAGCCACAGCCCGCGCACGACGCCCGAGTCGCGGCCGACCAGGTCGAAGACGAAGCGCTCGAAGTTCGACGCCTTGGTGATGTCCATCGACGGGCTCGACGTCGCCCGGGTCTCGGCCGCGCTGCGCACGCGATAGCGTCCGGTCGCGAAGAACTCGTCGAGCACGTCGTTCTCGTTGGTCGCAAGGATCAGGCGGCGGATCGGCAGGCCCATCGCTCGCGCCACGTGCCCGGCGAGAATATTGCCGAAATTGCCGGTGGGCACCGCGAAATCGACTTCCTCGCCCTCGTCGCGCCACCGCCAGATAGCCCTTGAAGTAATACACGATCTGCGCCGCGACCCGCGCCCAGTTGATCGAATTGACCGCTCCCAGCCGATAGCGTCCCTTGAACGCCGCGTCGCCGGCGACGGCTTTGACGATGTCCTGGCAGTCGTCGAACACGCCTTCGATCGCGAGGTTGAAGATGTTCGCGTCGGCGAGCGAATACATCTGCGCGGTCTGGAACGGGCTCATGCGGCCCTTCGGCGAGAGCATGAACACCTTGAGCCCGCGCTTGCCGCGCATCGCGTATTCGGCCGCGGAGCCGGTGTCGCCGGAGGTCGCGCCGAGGATGTTCAGCGCTCGCCCGGCGCTGCGCCAGCGCGTACTCGAACAGGTTGCCGAGCAGCTGCAGCGCGATGTCCTTGAACGCCAGCGTCGGCCCACCGGCGAGGCGCAGCAGGTGCAGCCGCGGCTCGAGCGTCGTGCACCGGCGTGATCGCCTCGCTGCCGAACGTCGCCGCGCGTGTAGGTGCGGTCGATCAGCGCCTCGAGATCGGCGCGCGGAATATCGTCGGCGTAGCGCGACAGGATCGCGAACGCGAGCTTCGCGTACGCGAGCGGCCTCAGGCTCGCGAGCTCAGTCGCGGAGAAGCGCGGGTACGCTTCGGGCACGACCAGGCCGCCGTCGGGGGCGAGGCCCTCGAGCAGGATCGACGCAGAACGGTTGCGGTGCCATGCCGCCGCGCGTGCTGACGTAGCGCATCAATTGAGCTGTTCCATGCGGATGCGCACGACCTTGCCGCGCACCGTCGGCAGCGCCTCGATCTGGTGCGATCGCGGCGCTCGACCTGCCGCTCGAGCGACTGGTGGGTGAGCAGGATGATGTCGGTCTGGTCCTCGCCCTCGGAGGGCTCCTTCTGGATCATGGCGTCGATCGAGATGTCGCGGTCGGCGAGGATGCGCGTGATGTCGGCGAGCACGCCCGGCCGGTCGAGCACGCGCAGGCGCAGGTAGTAGCTGGTGACGACCTCGCCCATCGGCAGGATCGGCATGTCGGACAGCTGGTCGGGCTGGAACGCCAGATGCGGCACGCGGTGCTCGGGGTCGGCGGTGTGCATGCGCGTGACGTCGACGAGGTCGGCGATCACCGCGCTCGCCGTCGGCTCGGCGCCCGGCGCCCGCGCCGTAGTACAGCGTCGCGCCGACCGCGTCGCCCTTGACCAGCACCGCGTTCATCGCGCCTTCGACGTTGGCGATCAGCCGCGTTGCGGGAATCAGCGTCGGATGCACGCGCAGCTCGATGCCCTCGCCGTTGCCGACCGTGGCGCGTCGCGTGATGCCGAGCAGCTTGATCCGGTAGCCCAGTTCCTCGGCGTAGCGGATGTCCTCGTGCGTGGAGCTTGGTGATGCCTTCGGTGTAGGCCTTGTCGAACTGCATCGGCATGCCGAAGGCGATCGCCGACATGATGGTGAGCTTGTGCGCCGCGTCGATGCCCTCGATGTCGAAGGTCGGGTCGGCCTCGGCGTAGCCGAGCGCCTGCGCCTCGTTGAGCACGGTCGTCGAAGGCCGCGCCCTTCTCGCGCATCTCGGAGAGGATGAAGTTGCTGGTGCCGTTGATGATGCCGGCGATCCACTCGATGCGGTTGGCGGTCAGGCCCTCGCGCAGCGCCTTGATGATCGGGATGCCCGCCGCCGACCGCCGCTTCGAAGGCGACCATCACGCCGGCCTTCTGCGCGGCGGCGAAGATCTCGTTGCCGTGCGCCGCGAGCAGCGCCTTGTTGGCGGTCACCACGTGCTTGCCGTTCGCGATCGCCTGCAGCACCAGCCCCCGGGCCGGCTCGATGCCGCCGATCAGCTCGAGCACGATGTCGATATCGTCCCGGCACACCAGTGCGGACGCATCCGCACCGACCTCGACGCCGGCAACGTGCGGCAGCAGCGCGCGTGCCTTTTCCGGGGTGCGCGTGGCGATGTGCGTGATCCGGATCGGACGCCCGGCGCGGCGCGCGATCTCCTCGGCATTGCGGTTGAGGACCGTCCAGGTGCCGCGCCCGACCGTGCCCAGGCCGAGCAGCCCCACGCGCATCGCCTGCATCGCCGTGTCCGCCATTACGCGAGCCCGTCCTCGCGGAACATCTGCTTGATGCCGCGTATGGCCTGCCGCGTCCGCGGCTCGTTTTCGATCAGCGCAAAGCGCACATGAGCGTCGCCGAACTCCCCGAAGCCGATGCCCGGCGACACCGACACCTTGCCCCGCGCGAGCAGCTTCTTGGTGAACTCCAGCGAGCCTAGCGCGCGATAGGCTTCCGGAATCCGCGCCCAGACGTACATCGACGCCTTGGGGTTGTCGACCATCCAGCCCGCCTCGTGCAGGCCCTTGACCAGCACGTCGCGCCGGCGCTGGTATTTCAGCGCGATCTCCTGGACGCATTCCTGCGGTCCCTCGAGCGCGGCGATCGCCGCAACCTGCATCGGCGTAAAGGTGCCGTAGTCGTGATAGCCCTTGATGCGCGACAGCGCGTACACCAGGTCCTTGTTGCCGACCATGAAGCCGATGCGCCACCCGGCCATGTTGTAGCTCTTCGACATGGTGAAGAATTCGACGGCGACGTCGCGTGCGCCCGGCACCTGCATGATCGACGGCGCGTTCCAGCCGTCGAAGCAGATGTCGGCGTAGGCCAGATCGTGCACCACGTAGATGCCGATGCTCGCGCGCGAGCGCGATGATCTTTTCGAAGAAGGGGAGTTCGACGCACTGCGCGGTCGGATTGGCCGGGAAGTTGATGATGAGCATCTTCGGCTTCGGGAAGCTCATCCGGATCGTGTGCTCGAGCTCGGCGAAGAAATCGACATCGGGCGTCAGCGGCACCTGGCGGATGTCCGCGCCGGCGATCACCGGTCCGTAGATATGGATCGGATAGCTCGGATTCGGGACCAGGACCGTGTCCCCGCGCCCCAGCGTCGCGAGCGCCAGGTGCGCGATGCCCTCCTTCGAGCCGATGGTGACGATCGCCTCGGTCTCGGGATCGAATTCGATGCCCCAGCGGCGGCGATACCACTGGCAGATGGCGCGCCGCAGGCGCGGAATGCCGCGCGACACCGAATAGCCGTGGGTGTCGGGCCGCTGCACGGTCTCGACGAGCTTGTCGACGATGTGCTGCGGCGTCGGGCCGTCGGGATTGCCCATGCCGAAATCGATGATGTCCTCCCCGCGCCGGCGGGCAGCCATCTTGAGTTCGGAGGTGATGTTGAAGACGTACGGCGGCAAGCGCTGGATGCGCGCGAACTGCGTCTCGGAGGGGGAGTCCATGCGGGGTCCTTCTGCAGGCGTAAGCGCCCGGAACCGTCCGAGCGACGCTGCAGCGGGGTTGAAGCTATAATCCTAGCGAATTTAAGCGCTTGCCGCAATGCACCATCCGCCGCCCGAGACGTCTCTCGCCATGAAATTCCACTTAAGCCCGGCGGCGGGCAACATGTTCACCGGGCATGGCCCGGACTATGTCCGCCTCGGCGTGGTCGAATACCGCGCCAACCTGCTGGTCACGCCCGAGCGGGTCGTGAGCGGCTGGGCCCCCGCGGGTTTCGACGCGCTGACCGAGGCTGACTTCGCCGCGCTCCGCGAATTCGAGCCCGAGGTGGTGCTCTTCGGCACCGGCGCGAAGCTGCGGTTTCCGCACCCCGGCCTCACTCGCGCGCTTACCGACGCAGGCATCGGCGTCGAAGTGATGGATACGCCGGCGGCCTGCCGCACCTTCAATATCCTCGCGGCGGAGGGCCGCCGGGTCGCGGCGGCGGTGCTGGTGGGGTGACGCGCCCCGCACGCCGCTCCGCGGCCCACGCGGCAGCGCTCCGGGCGTGGGGCTAGCCGAGGATCTCGCCGATGCGCGTCCGGCGCTGCATTTCCGAATCGAGCTCCTGCATTTCCGGGCCTAGGGCGTCGCGCGCGGACACCATGCCGACGGGCTTGCCGCCTTCGACCACCGGCACGTGGCGGAAGCCGCCGTCGTACATCATCAGCAGCGCGTGGCCGAACGGCTTGTCGGGCGCGATGGTCAGCGGGTTAGCCGTCATCACCTCCGACAGCGGCGTCGTCTTCGGGTCGCGACCCTCGGCGAGGACGCGAAAGACGGCATCGCGCTCGGTGAAGATGCCGATCAGCCGACCGTCGTCGGTGACGATCATCACCGCGCCGAGCGTCCGTTTCTTCATCAGGCGCGAGGCCTCGGCGACCGTGATTTCGGCGGCCGCGGTAAGAATCTTCTGCTTGGCGATGATGCTGCGGATGGGACGTTGGGGCATGGCCGATCTCCTCGCTAACCTCGCCGGCGCCAGCCAAATCCTGCGTAAGGTCGCGTTATGGCTTCCGGCCGGCGCTGCCGACGCGCATTCACGTTTAGCATATGTCGCGGCCCGGAGTTCGGCAATACGCTCCCCGCCGTGCCCCTTCCCATACTGGCCGCAAGGAGAGCGCAATGTTCCGGGTCTTTGGCACGTCGGCGTCGGGCAACTGCCACAAGGTGCGCATGGCGCTCGAGGCACTCGAGCGCCCGTATGCCTGGACCGAAATCGATCCCGCGCGCGGCGATACGCGCACCCCGGAGTTCCTGGCGATGAATCCCAACGGCAAGGTGCCGGTGCTGGAAATCGAGCCCGGAACCTATCTGCCCGAGTCGAACGCGATACTGTGCTATCTCGCCGACGGCACGCCGCTCCTGCCGACTGCCGCGCTGGCGCGCGCGCGCGTGCTGCAATGGCTTTTTTTCGAGCAGTACAGCCACGAGCCGTACATCGCGGTCGCGCGCTATTTGCGCAAGTTCCACCCCGATCCGGCGGGGCAGCGCGCGCTCGCCGAGAGCAAGCTTGCTCCCGGCTACCGGGCCCTTGAAGTGATGGAAGGGGTACTGCGCAAAACAGCCGTTTTTCGTCGACGGCCGCTTCAGCATTGCCGACATCGCGCTCTACGCGTACACGCACGTCGCCGGCGACGGCGGATTCGATCTCGACCGTTTCCCCGCGGTGCGGGCGTGGCTGCGAGCGCGTGCAGAGCCAGCCCCGCCACGCGGCGATGCCGACCTGAAGCCGCCAGCCGGATGATCCTCGCGCCGGCGCCTAGCACTCGAATCGTCTGGCGGCAATACGCCTTGAGCTCGCGCACGACCGTGGTCGCGCCGACGGGTCGCTGCGCCTTGCCCGCGCCGTAGTCGAGCGCGAGTCGAAACTCGTACTTGCGGAAGAAAGCGTCGAACTGCTCGGCGCCGGCCGTGCCCAGCGCGAACAGTTCGTCCTGCGCGGCATCGTAGTCGAGCAGGATCGCGGCCAGCGGCTGCGGCGCCGGGCCGCTGACGACGCGCGCGCCGGCCGCGGGATCGTAGACGCTGTGATCGGCGCAGCAGTGGATGACGTTGCCGTCCGAGGTCGGCGAGCGGCTGGGCTGAAAGCGGATGAAACTGAGATCTCGCGTCGGATACGCGAGCTTGTGCGCGCAGATCGCCGAGAACGACACCACCGAGCGCCGCGGCCCGACGCCGCCGCTCCAGGCGTAGGTTGTCCCGTCCGCGCGCAGCAGCGAGGCCGCGGCGGCAATCGGCGCCCCGAGATCGAGCAGGAAACACGGGGTCCCGGCGAACGGGTAGCAGAACACGTAATTGGTCCGCGCCGCGAGCTGCTGCACCTTGAGCGGATCGCCGTGGATGTCGACCAGGCGCGCGCGCGGGTAGAGGTGCGGCGCGCCTTCGGCCCAGGCCCGGGTCGCAGCCGCGACGCCGGCGGCCGCCACGGCGGCGCAGACGGAGACGAATTGCCGCCGCTCCATCACCGCCCTCTTTAGAGTTGGGCGAGCGCCCTGATATGCGCGACGGCGCTGCGCCCGAGCGCGGACAGCGCGTACCCGCCCTCCAGCGAGGACACGATGCGCCCCTGCGCATGCCGCTCGGCGAGCGCGACCAGCTCCTCGGTGATCCAGGCGTAATCCGCCTCGGTAAGGCGCAGGTTCGCCAGCGGATCTTCGCGATGGGCATCGAAGCCCGCCGAGATGAAAAGGATTTCCGGACGATGCGCCTCGAGCGCCGGCAGGCAGGTTTCGGTCATCGCCTTGCGGAATGCGTCGCCGCCGCTGCCCGCCGGCAGCGGGACGTTGTGCATGTTGGGGCCCGCGGGCTCGATGCCGGAGTACGGGTACAGCGGATACTCGAAGGTGCCGACCATCACCACGCGCGGCTCGGCGGCGAAGATCTGCTCGGTGCCGTTGCCGTGATGCACGTCGAAGTCGACCACTGCCGCGCGCTTGAGCCCCTGCGCGAGCGCGTGCGCCACGCCGACGGCGATGCTGTTGAAAAGGCAAAAGCCCATCGCGCGGCGGCGCTCGGCGTGATGGCCGGGCGGCCGCACCGCGCAAAACGCGGTCCGCGCCTCGCCGCGCAGGACCAGCTCGGTGCCGAGCACGACGGCGCCGGCCGCGTGCTGTGCCGCGGAGAGCGAGTGCGCGTTCATCGCCGTATCGGGATCGAGGTAGCAGATGCCTGACTCCGGGCTCGCCGCCTCGATCATCGCGATGTAATCGGCATCATGCACGCGCGCGAGCTGCTCCGGCGTCGCCGGCACCGCCTCGTAGTGGGCTACGTGCGCGTCGAGCCCGCTGGAGATCATCTGGTCGGACACCGCATCGAGGCGGTCCGGGCACTCGGGATGATACGGACCCATGTTGTGCAGGCGGCACGTCGGATGGGCGATGTAGGCGGTAGTCAAGAGCGGCTCGAACCGGTGGCTGGCGCGCAAAGCGGAGGATCGGCCGCCATGGGCAGGCGGTCGAACGGAGTGTAGCGCGTCGCCGGCGGTCGTGACTAGACGCGCGCTGCGCTCTATAGTGGCATCCTTACCCTCTCGCCGTGGAACCCGTCGTGGACACGATTTGCCGCCGATGACCGTTCGCCCCGCCGCGCAAGGCTATGCGATGCCGGTGCCCGCGCGCCTGGCGCTCGTGCTCGAGCAACTCGGCGGCATCGTCGTCGGCAAGCACACTCCGCTTCGACTCGCGCTCGCGTGCCTGCTCGCGCGCGGCCACCTGCTGATCGAGGACATCCCCGGGGTGGGCAAATCGACGCTGGCGCAGGCGCTCGCGAGCACGCTGGGGCTGCACTACGCCCGCGTCCAGTTCACCAGCGACCTCCTGCCCGCCGACGTGCTGGGCGTATCGATCTTCGATCCTCCCACGAGCAGCTTCCGCTTTCATTCCGGCCCGATCTTTCACTCCGTCGTGCTTGCCGACGAGATCAATCGCGCGCCACCGAAGACGCAGAGCGCATTGCTCGAGGCAATGGAAGAGCGCCAGGTCTCGGTCGACGGCGAAACGCGGCCGCTGCCGGATCCGTTTTTCGTCATCGCCACGCAGAATCCTGCGGAGCAGATCGGCGCCTACCCGCTGCCCGAGTCGCAGCTCGACCGCTTCCTGATGGCAATCGAGCTCGGTTACCCTGACCCGGCCGCGGAGCGCGAGCTCCTGATCTCGGGCGACCGGCGCGTGCGCATTCCCACGCTTTCTCCCTGCGCGGACCCGGCCACGCTCCTCGCCTGGCAGCGCGAGGCTGTCGCCGTGCACGTGGCCCCGGCGCTGCTCGACTATGTGCAGGCGCTGCTTGCGGCCTCGCGCGGTACCGGCAGCAGCAACGCGACCGGCGGCGGCATTCAGCGCGGCCTGTCGCCGCGGGCGGGCCTGCTGCTGGTTGCCGCCGCGCGCGCCTGGGCGCTGCTTTCCGGTCGGCCGATGGTGCTGCCGGAGGATGTGCAGGCGGTGTTCCCCGCGGTTGCCGGCCATCGCCTGGCCGGCAGCATCCGCGCCGGCGGTCCGCAGGCGGAGGCCCTGCTGCGCGCGGTGCCGCTCCCCTGAAGGGCCGAAGCGCGGTCCTCGCCGCGATCGCGCAGCGTGCCTCCGGCCGAATGAAACCGGCTCTGCAATCGTCCGCCGGCGCCGCGTCCTGGCCGAAGCGCGCGCGGCAGCGCTTCTGGCGTGTTGCTCCCGCCGACCGCGCGCCGGTCGTTTTGCGCCACCGGCGCATTTACATCCTGCCCACGCGCCGCGGCCTGGCGCTCATCGGCACGCTGGCCATCATGCTCGCGACGTCGATGAATTACGCGCTGTCGCTGGGCCACGCGCTGACCTTTCTTGTCAGCGGGCTCGTCGCAGCAGCCGTGCTGCGCACATTCCGCAACCTCGCCGGCATCGCGGTGTCGCCGCTCGCGGCGGGCGAGGCCTTCGCAGGCGGGAAGATCAGTTTCTCGCTGTCGCTTGCCAACGCCGGCCGCGCGCGCGAAGGCATCGTCGTCGCGCCGCGCGCGGGCAACGCGGTGAGCGTCGATCTGCCGGCGGGCGCGACCCGCCAGGTGCAGCTGACGCTGCTCGCGGCGCGCCGGGGCCGCGTCGCGCTCGGCCGCGTCACGCTGTCGACTGACTTTCCGCTCGGCCTGTGGCGCGGCTGGGCGTACGTGCACTTTCCGCTCTCGGGCATCGTCTACCCCGCGCCGGAAACACCGGCGCCACCATTGCCGTCAGGACTCGAGGGCGCCGACGTACGCCGCAGCGTTCGCGTCGCCGACGCCGAGCTCACCGGGCTGCGCGATTACCATCCGGGCGACCCGATGAACCGCATCGCCTGGAAAGCCGTTGCGCGCGGCGCGGGCTGGTATAGCAAGCACTTCGAGGGAACCGGCGGCAGCGGAGCGCTGGAGTTCAGCTGGGCCGAGTTGCCCTCGAACCTGGACGTCGAAGCGCGCCTGGGTCGGCTCTGCGCCTGGATCCTCGCCGCCGAGCGCGAAATGCGTGCCTTCAGCCTGCAGCTGCCCGGCACGGAGTTGCCGGTCGGATCCGGGGCCGGTCACCGCCGCGCCGCGCTGACTGCGCTCGCACTGTATCCGGCGGAGCCCAGGTCGTGATCTTCGCGCCGGCTCCTGCCGCGCCGCTCGCGCGCGCGCAGCTCGCCTGGCTCGCGGGGCTCATCGTTGTCGCGCAACTGCCGCTGTGGAGTTATCTGCCGCTGTGGCTTGCCGCGTCCGGCACCGGGCTCGTCGCGGCGCGACTGCTGCTGCCCGCGGACCATCCGCCGCCGGCGCGGCTGCGGCACTGGCTGCTCCCCGTGCTCGGGCTCGCGCTCGCGTTGGCCGTGCGCTGGCATTTCGGCTACTTCCTGGCGCGCGACAGCTGCGTCGCGTTCCTGTTTGTGCTGGTCGGCATCAAGTACCTCGAGGCGACGAGCCCGCGCGACGGCGGGCTGCTCATCTGTCTGGCGCTGTTCCTGGCGCTCACGCAGTTCTTCTACGACCAGTCCATCATCGCGGCAGCCCTTGCGTTTCCCGTCGTGCTGCTGCTCGGCGGCGCCCTCGCCGCGTTGCGCGCGGTCCCAGCCACGGTGAGCGACTGGAAGACGCCGCTGTGGTCGACTGCGCGCATGCTCGCGCAGGGCATACCGCTGGCGGCGCTGCTGTTCTTTCTTTTTCCACGCCTCGCCACCCCGCTTTGGGGCGCGCCGGCCAACGCCGGGGCGCGCACCGGCCTGTCCGACCGCATGGCACCGGGCTCGATCAGCGAACTCTCGCTCTCCGACGCGGTGGCCTTCCGCGTCGATTTCAACGGTTTGTCGCCACCGCAGGCGCAGCGGTACTGGCGGGGGCCGGTGCTGGCGCGCTTCGACGGCCGCGTGTGGAGCAGCTTGCCGCGCGCCCGGTTCGGCCAGTTGGCGACTCGCGGGCCGCAAACGCTCGAATACACGGTTACCCTGGAACCGCACAACCTGCAGTGGCTGTTCGCGCTCGAGTTCGTCGCCAGCCTGCCGCAGCCGGCGGCGGGAGACGCGCTTCCCGCCGCCGCCGCCGGGCGCCTCGCCATGCTCACCTCCGACCAGCAGCTCTTGAGCACCCAGACGGTCGCGCGCGCGATACGCTACACCGTGCGCTCGACACTCGGCGACAGCTTCCCCGCCGGCAGCGCCGACGAACGCCGCGACAATCTGCGGCTGCCGCAAGGCAATCCGCGGACCGTGGCGTTCGCGCGCGAGCTGCGCAGCCGCTCGGTATCGGATCGCGCGTTCATCGCCGCCCTGCTCGATTGGTTGCGCCAGCAGGGCTTCGTCTACACGCTCGCGCCACCGCCTCTGGAGGGCGACATCGTCGACGGCTTCCTGTTCGACACCCGGAGCGGATTCTGCGAGCACTACGCCGCCGCGTTCGTCGTGCTGCTGCGCGCCGCCGGCATTCCGGCGCGCGTGGTCACCGGCTACCAGGGCGGAGAAATCAATCCCGACGGCGGCTACATGATCGTGCGCCAATCGGACGCGCACGCGTGGGCCGAAGCGCTGCTCGACGACACGTGGCAGCGCTTCGACCCGACGGCCGCGGTCGCCCCGTCGCGCATCGAGGGCGGCCTGGGCGCGGCCATGCCGCAGGGGGAGCCGGTGCCCTACCTCGCCCGCCTCGACATGACCTGGATCAAGAACCTGCGCCTGCACTGGGACGCGGTGAATTACCAATGGCAGCGCGGCTTCGTCGGCTTCAACACCCAACAGCAACGCGAGCTGTGGCGCGAGGTAGGAATCGGCAGCATGCGCGGCTGGATGATCGTCGCCATTGCCGCCGGGATAGTGGCCCTCTGGGGTGTGGCATTCCTGGGCTTCGGGCAATGGCTGGTGCACCGCCGCGACCCGGTGCTGGCGATCTGGACGCGGTTCTGCCGCCGCCTCGCGCGCGCCGGGCTGCCGCGCCGACCGCACGAGGGCCCGCTCGCCTACGCCGAGCGCGCCGCGGCGCGATGGCCGCAATGGCGCGACCTGCTGCAAAACAGCGCGGCGGCCTACGCGCTGCTGCGCTACGGCCCGCTCGACGCAACGCGCGGCGAGCGGATCTCCGCCTTGCGCGCGGGCATCGCCGCGCTGCCGGAGGCCCGCGCATTGCGCGGCGCGGCCACGGGCCGCCGCTAGAGCAGCGCGTCGCGCGAGAGCCCGCGCACGCGCAGCCGCGCGCGCAGCTTGTCGAGGGCCTCGGACTGAATCTGCCGCACGCGCTCGCGCGTGACGCCCAGTTCGCGCGCGAGCTGCTCCAGGGTCGCGACCTCGGTGCCATTCAAGCCGTAACGGCGCACGATGACCCGGCGCTGCCGGTCGGACAGTTCCTCGAGCCACTGCCGGATCCAGCCCTCGATCTCGCTGTTGTGCAAGACCAGCTCCGGGCTCGGCGCGTCGTCGTCGGCAAGCTGGTCACCGACCGACAAGCCCTGCTCGCTGTCGATCGGGGCGTCGAGCGAGGTGACGTGCTCGTTGTAGCCCAGGACCCGGCGCACCTGCTCCACCGGCTTGCCCAGCAGATGCGCGACGTCATCGAGCGTGGGCTCGCGATTCTCGCCGAGCATGCCGTGCGTTTCGAGATGGCGCAGCGCGCGCAGCACGATGTTGAGTTCCTTGACCACGTGCGCGGGCAGACGGATCGTGCGCGACTGGTTCATGATCGCGCGCTCGATCGATTGCCGGATCCACCAGGTGGCGTAGGTCGTGAAGCGGAAACCCCGCTCCGGATCGAACTTCTCCAGCGCATGGATCAGGCCGAGGTTGCCCTCCTCGATCAGGTCGGCGAGCGTCAGGCCGCGGTTCAGGTAGTGCTTGGCGATGCTCACCACGAGCCGCAGGTTGTGCTCGATCATCTTCTGCCGCGACGCGAAATCGCCGCCGCGCGTCGCGCGCGCACACGCGAGCTCTTCCGCGGCGGTGAGCAGCGGGCTCTGCCCGATCTCGTTGAGGTAGATCTGGGTGACGTCGTTGAGAAAGTCGGCGCCCACACCCTCGACGGGCACGTCGAGCGGCAGCTCCCGGGTCCGGGTGTCGGGCTCGCGCGCGGCAACCGGCTCGCCGTCGTCGGCGCGCGCGCTGTCGGCGCTCATGCGGGCGGAAGGAACTTCGCCGGATCGACCGGCTTGCCGAGGCGGCGAATCTCGAAGTGCAGCATGACCTGATCGGCATCGGTGTCGCCCATTTCGGCGATCTTCTGGCCTTTCGCGACCTGCTGCCCTTCCTTGACGTCGATTTCCCTGTTGTGCGCGTAGGCCGACAGGAACGTGTTGTTGTGCTTGACGATGATGAGCTTGCCGTAACCGCGCAAGCCGGTCCCGGCATAGACGACCTTGCCGGCCGCGCTCGCCAGGACGGGTTGCCCTGCCTTGCCCGCGATGTCGATGCCCTTGAGGTTGGCCGACTCCGAAAAGCCGGCGACGACCTTGCCCGTGGCCGGCCAGATCCAGCCCAGATTGTCGTCGTCGATCTCGGGCACGCGGCCAGTGTCAGGTCTCGCGGTGCCCGGCGCAGCGGCGGCGCTCGCCGGCGCGGCTGCGCTCGGCATCGGCGCTGCCGCCGGCGGCCGCGTCTCGGCCACGGCCGGCGCGAGGTGCTGCAGCTGCGCCAGGGCCTGCTCGGAATAGGGCAGCTTGATCGCTCGAGGTTCGGTCTTGAACGCCGGCGTGTTCGGGCGCCCGGAGCCCGGCGGCAGCAGCGGCGGCGGGCGCGCCTCGCTCGGGGTTGCGGTCACCGGCGGTCCGGTGACCAGCGGCGCGGTGGCGGCCGCGCCGCTGCCGCCCGGCGGCGCGAGCAGCAGCTGCTGTCCGACGCGGATCACGTTGACGTTCTCGATGTTGTTCCACGCCGCGAGCTCGCGATAGTCGAGGCCGTGATCGAGGGCGATCTGGTAGAGCGTGTCGCCGCGCTTGACCGTGTACGTCGGCGGCGAGGGTTCCGGCTCGCCTCCGGGCAGCGCGGCAGCCGGCGCCGGGGCTTGCTCCGCCGGCCCGACCGGGGGGTGCTCGAAGACCGGCGCCGGCCGTCGCGTCACGCATCCGGCAAGCAGGCCGGCAATGGCGAGGGCGACGGCAAACGGAAGAAGTTGCGAGCGGGCGCGATCGATCATGCGAGTCCGGAGAGCAGCGGTACAAATCTTACCGCATCGAAAGTCTGCTCGCGGATACCCCCGGGCGTGCTCTCGATCACGGTCAGCAGCTGCACGCCCTTGAGCTCGTCGTCGTAACGCGCCAGCGGCAGGACCATTCGCCCGCCGGCCTTCAGATGGCGCAGCGGCGCGGTGGGCACCTGCGTCGTCGCCGCCGTCACCATGATGCCGTCGAACTCGATCTGCTCGCCGAGATCGGCGGTGCCGTCGCCGTGCTTGATGCGCACGTTGTTCGCCTTGAGCGCGCGCAAATTGCGGCGCGCCTTGGCGACGAGCGAGCCGATGCGCTCCACCGTATAGACCTCGTCGGCAAGCTGGGCGAGGATCGCGGTCTGGTAGCCGCAGCCGGTGCCGATCTCGAGCACGCGGGCGAGCGGGCGTCCCGCACGCAGCAGCTCGGTCATGCGCGCGACGACGTACGGCTGCGAAATGGTCTGCCCTGCGCCGATCGGCAGCGGGCTGTCATCGTAGGCGCGAATCGCCAGCGCGTCCTCGACAAAGATGTGCCGCGGCACCGCGGCCATCGCCGCGAGCACCGCTTCGTCCTTGATGCCCTGCTCGCGCAGCCGCTCGACCATGCGCGTGCGCGTGCGCGTCGACGTCATGCCGATGCCGTTGAATCTTTCGCCAGTCGACGTCACGGCGACACCGTCTGTTGCAGCCATTGCGACACGCGCGCCATCTCGGTACGGTGGGTAAGGTCGATCTGCAGCGGCGTCAGCGACACGTAGCCCGCGTCGACCGCATGAAAGTCGGTGCCCTCGCCCGCGTCGGCGGCGGGACCTGCCGCACCGACCCAATAACAGGTCTCGCCGCGCGGTGTCTCGGTCTTGATCACCGGTTCCGCCTTGTGGCGTCGGCCCAGGCGCGTCGCGCGATAGCCGGCGAGCTCGTCGTACGCAACGTCGGGCACGTTGACGTTGAGCAGCCATTTGCCGAGCGGCTGCTCGCGATGGCGCTGCAGCAGTTCGACGACCACCGCGGCCGCGGTGTCGAAATAGCGCCCGATCTTGGAGGTCAGCGAGACGGCCAGCGACGGAATACCGAGGAGGTAGCCTTCGGTAGCGGCCGCGACGGTGCCCGAATAGATCGTGTCGTCGCCCATGTTGGCGCCGAGATTGATGCCGGAAATGACCATGTCCGGCAAAGCGTCGAGCAGACCGGTTACCGCCAGGTGCACGCAGTCGGTCGGCGTGCCGTTGACGAACAGGAAGCCGTTGGGCGCCCGCCGCACGGTCAGCGGGCGGTCGAGCGTCAGCGAATTCGATGCGCCGGAGCGGTCGCGCTCGGGCGCGACAACGGTGATGTCGGCGTGCGGCCGAAGCTCAGCGGCGAGGCGCTCCAGTCCTGGCGCGAAGTAGCCGTCGTCGTTGCTGAGCAGGATGCGCATCGCGGTGCCTGGAACGGGTCGGGCCGCGGCAGGAAAGCCGGCCGTGAACGCCCATTATAGACGCCCGCATTGGCGACCTGCGGCTCAAGCCTTCGGCCAGTGCTGCGCGAACACCGCGGCCACCTTCGGATGCGCCTCGATGCGCGAGAGCGTGCCGTGAAACTCGGGCCGCTGCGCCTCGATATGCGCGCGGGCCCCCGACCATCGCGAGACAACGGCGGCGTGGACGTCGAGCGCGGACAGGCGCTCGCCAGCGAGGAAGGGCCGCCCCGGAAAGAGGTCGGCAAACATCTCCCAGTGCCGGTGCAGCCGCGCCCGGGTGCCGGTGCGGATGCGCTCCTTGACCGCGGCGTCGTCGTCGGCGCCGGCGCACCAGCGCTCCGGAAAATCGATGACGCTGATCGCGGCATAGCAGTTGGCGGCGATGAACACCATGCCGCGCACGGCTTGCGCGCGGGCCGCGGCGTCGTCCGGAAGCAGACCGCTTTCGGGATGCGCCATGCCGAGATGGATGAGAATGGCCGCGCTTTCGGACAGCGCGCTGCCGTCGGGCAGGACCAGCGTCGGGATCTGGCCGAGCGGATTGACCCGGAGCAGATCTGCAAACGCGGCATTCGGCTCCCAGGACGCGGTCTCGACGATGCGGTACGGCGCGCCGATGATCTCGAGCGCCGCCTGCGTGGTCGCGGAGCCGGAGCCTTTCTTGCCGTAGAGCGTGTACATGCCGTCCTCCCGCCGGGCGTGCCGGGCCTCAACCGTAGCGCCGGCCATCCTTGTGCGCGGCGACGCCGCCCGGCTTCGGTTTCGACCCACAGCAGATCGTCGTCGGGATAGAAGCAATTGTCGCCGGGCACGCGCGTCCCGATGACCAGCAGTTGCGCCGGCCTGTCCGAGCGATTGACCAGATGATGGGCGTTGCGCACGCCCGCCTTGAAGCCGGCGCACATGCCCGGCCGCAGCAGCGTTTCGCCGGCGTCGGTGCGCAGCACCATCTCGCCCTCGAGCACGTACACGAACTCGTCGCTGAGCGTGTGCCAGTGCCGCAGCGCCGACTGCGCGCCCGGCTGGAAAGTCTCCAGGTTGATGCCGAACTGCGTCAGCCCGAAGAGCGTTGCCGAGGCGCCGCCAGTTGGCCTCGCCCATGCGCGAGCGAAACGGTTCCGGATAGCCGCCGCCGGATTCGGCTTGGGCGTCGAGCGCGGCCACGGCGGTGGGTTCGGTCATCGGAGCCTCGCGCGCGGTCAGGTATTTTTTTCGCTCGTGCTCAACGCCGCCAGCCGGCGCTGCATCTCCTCGCCCGACACGTCCTCGGTGTGGGTCGCGATCGTCCAGATGTGGCCGAACGGATCGGTGATCGTACCGCTGCGATCGCCATAGAACTGGTCCATGAGCGGATTGCGTGATCGTGCCGCCGGCGGCGACCGCCGCGGCGAACCGGGCGTCAACGTCGGCAACGTAGAACAGCAGCGAGACCGGCGTGCCGCCGAGCGTCTGCGGGCTCTTGTGCCCTCTTTCGGGCGCTTCGTCGGCGAGCATGACCACGCCCTGGCCGATCTTGATCTCGGCGTGCCCGATGCGTGCCGTCGGGGCCGGGAAAGCGCATGAGCTCGATCGCGCCAAAGGCCTTCTTGTAGAACTCGATGGCTTGGGCGGCGTGACGGATGATGAGGTAAGGGGTGACGCCGGCGTAGTCGGCGGGAATCGCTTGCACCATGGACAGCTCCTTTGCGTAGTTGCTGACGACGGACAGCGGCGCAATGGCGCTCCCCGCCACCGGGCCGGAATCGCGCGCGGGAAATCGAGCGCGCCGGTTAGACCGCTCTTCGCCGGCGCGCGCGAGAGCGTGCGCTTGCGCTCGGCGGTATACGCCCACCACGGCTTGGCCGGTTCGCCGCCGACAAAGCGGACCACGGCGAGGAACGTGTCGAGCACGCACGGATCGTGACGCAGGCCCGTGACACGATTGAGACGGTCATAGAGCGCGTACGGGTCGCGGCGCCGCAGCTGCGCCGGCTCGCGGATGCCCAATGCGCGCAGGTCCGCGGCAATGGCCGGACCGACGTTGGGAAGTGTCTTCCAGCGTGCCGGCCCTGGCGCCCGGCTTGCGCGGCGCTTTCACCATGCCTTGCCTCCACGCACCAGGCCCACGGCGATGCCCTCGATCGCGAACGCCGATTTCCTTCGGGTCGACGACGAGCGGGCGGAACTGCGCATTCTCGGGCAGCAGCACGATCTCGCGGCCGCGGCGCCTGAAGCGCTTGACCGTCACCTCGTCACCGACGCGGGCGACGACGATCTGACCGGATCGCGCATCGGCGCTCTTGTGCACGGCGAGCAGGTCGCCGTCGAGAATGCCCGCATCCTGCATGCTCGTGCCACGCACGCGCAACAGGTAGTCGGCGCGCGGGCGGAACAGGTCCGGATCGAGCCGGTAATGCGCCTCGACGTTTTCGATCGCGAGCATGGGACTGCCGGCGGCGACGCGGCCCACCAGCGGCAGCGTGCCCTGGACCGGAACGCCCGGGATCTCCTTCAGCCGCAGGCCGCGCGCGGCGCCCGCGACGAGTTCCAGGGCGCCCTTTTTCTCCAGCGCCTGCAGATGATCCTCGGCGGAGCTCGGCGACGAAAAGCCCAGACCAGCGGCAATCTCCGCCCGCGTCGGCGGCATTCCCCGCGCCTCGATGAAGCCGCGGATCCAATCGAGGATCTGGCGCTGCCGCGCGGTGAGCCGGGACTGCGGCAACGGCATGCCGTCGCGCTCGCGCCGCAGGTGCGCGAACGGTCGGCGGGTACGGGGTGGCATCGGCTTTCCGAACGGATATACGGTACCCGGATTATATCGGGTATCCGGCGATTCGTCAAGGGCCGGCGATAATGCCTCGGGTCCTGACCGCAGGAGGTTCCATGCCGCACCGTCGCGTCGCTGCCATGCCGGTTGCCGTTTCGCTCTGTCTCGCCTGCGTCGCCGCCGCGCTCGCCGCGCGACCCTGCCCGAGGTGCCCGACAAGCTCAAGGTTCCGGCGGCACAAACGCTCGCCCTCGAGCTGCAAGGCAACCGGCGTGCAGATCTACGCTTGCGCCGCGCGCAAGGACGACGCGGCGAAGTTCGAGTGGACCCTGGTCGCGCCGGAGGCCGAGCTGTTCGATGCCGCCGGCAAGAAGATCGGCAGGCACTATGCCGGCCCCACCTGGGAGGCCACCGACGGCAGCAAGGTCGTGGGCGAACTCAAGGCGCGCGACGACGGTCCCGACCCGAACGCCATTCCGTGGCTGCTGCTCGCCGCCAAGTCGACCTCGGGCAGCGGGGTGCTGAGCAAGACGACGAGCATTCAGCGACTGCGCACCGTCGGCGGCAAGGCGCCCTCCGAGGGCTGCGCCGTGGCTGCCCATGCCGGGCAAGGAAGTGCGCATCCCGTACCAGGCCGACTATTACTTCTATACCGCCAAACCCTGACCGGCGAAGCCGCCGATGCCCGCCTACCTGTTCGCCAATATTGAAATCACGGACCCCGCCGGCCTACGAGGAGTACCGCAAGGGCGTGGCGCCCACCCTGGCCGCCCACGGCGCCCGTTTCCTCGCGCGCGGCGGAAGCTTCGAGGTGCTCGAGGGAACCTGGGTCCCGAAGCGGGTCGTCATCATCGAGTTTCCGAGCATGGCGGCGCTCAAATCCTGGTACGACTCCGCGGCCTATCGTCCGCTCATCGCATTGCGCAATCGCGCCGCCCGCTCGAGCGTGGTCGCGATCGAAGGCAGCGCGCCACCGACGTAGGGCCCGGGCGTCGCGTGCGCGCGCACCGGCGAGGACGCTCACCCGCCGTAGCGATTGTAGTAACCGGGGTAGCCGTCGCGATGCTCGTAGCCGTAATAGCCGCGGTGCCGATAGCCGTCATCGTCGCGTAGCCGTACGGTACGACGATGCAGCCACCCAGAAGCGCGGTCAGGGGCGCATAGATCAAAGGCGTTCATGTCGGCTCCTTGGTCGTTGCCTGCTGTTTGGACAGCGCGCCCTCGGCAATCGTGCGCCGCCGGCAGCACACTCCGCCGTAGTCCGCCGACCTACGCGGTGCGCGCACGACACGGCCGCTGCGCCTCGCTGCGAGGAACCGCAGTCCGGGTGGCAGGCCCGGATGCAGTCGACGGCCCGGAGCCGACGGCCGTTGACTGCGCAAGTCACAGCGGGAACTGTCTCGAATGCGCGATCGTCGGTGGCTTTACCTATGGCTTCAGGCCGCGTTTCCCGGCGCGCTCGCGGCGCAATCCGCGGCGCCGGGCAATCCCGCGATCGACATGCCTGGCTATCTCGCGGTTGCCGCCGCAGCGGCTGTCGCGCGCGAATCGCACCGCCTCTCCGAAGCGCAATTCATGCGCCTGAGCCGCGGGCCGGGGACGACGATTCTCGACGCGCGCAGCGCGCAGAGGTACGCCGAGCTGCACGTCAAGGGCGCGGTCAACTTGAGTTTTGCCGACATCGCGAGCGAAAGCCTCGCGCGCACGCTTCCCGACCGCAACGCGCGCATCCTCATCTACTGCAACAACAATTTCGAGAATGCGCCGGGGCCGTTTCCGTCCAAGCTGCCGAGCGCGGCGCTCAACCTCGCGACCTACATCGCGCTCTACGATTACGGCTATCGCAACGTGTACGAACTCGGCCCGCTGATCGACATCCATGCGACCGAGCTCGAATTCGAAGCGCGCGGTGTGCCGTGGAACCGCTGCGCCGCTTCGTGTAGGATGCCGCCATCGCGAGAGCCGATGCTGCCCAATTGAGCGGACCTGCACGCATTCGCGGCGTGTTATCGCCGGTGGTTACGCCGTTCGATGCCACGCTGCGCCCGGACCGCGCGCGCTTCGCCCGGCATTGCCGCTGGCTTCTCGAGCAGGGCGTCGGGCTGGCCGTCTTCGGGACCAACTCCGAAGGCAACTCGCTGTCGGTCGCGGAAAAGATCGCGCTGCTCGAAGCGCTGCGCGAGGCCGGCCTGCCGCCCGGCCGGATGATGCCGGGCACCGGCTGCTGCGCGCTGCCCGACTCGGTCGAGCTCACGCGCCACGCGGTGCGGCCTCGGCTGCGCGGGCGTGCTGATGCTGCCGCCGTTCTACTACAAGGGCGTGTCGGACGACGGGCTGTTTCGCAGCTACGCGGAGATCATCGAACGCGTCGCCGATCGCGACCTGCGCATCTATCTTTATCACATCCCGCCGGTCGCTCAGGTGCCCATCAGCCTGGCGCTGATCGAGCGGCTGCTCCGGGCCTATCCCGGCACGATCGCCGGGATCAAGGACAGCTCCGGGGACTGGAGCAATACCCAGGCGCTGCTCGAGCGCTTCCAGCCGCAGGGATTCGACGTCTTCGCCGGCAGCGAGACGTTCCTGCTCGCGACGCTGCGCGGCGGCGGGGCGGGCTGCATCACCGCGACCGGCAACGTCAACCCGGGGCCGATCGCGCAGCTTGCCGAGCGGTGGCGGGACGCGGATGCGGACGCGCATGCAGGCGGCGCTCGACCGCGTGCGCGCCGCATTCCAGAACTTCCCGATGATCGCGGCGCTCAAGGCGGCGATCGCGCATCACGCCGCCGACCCGCAGTGGGCGACGGTGCGCCCGCCGCTGGTCGAGTTGAGCGGTGCGCAACAGGAGGCGCTCCTGCGCACGCTCGCCGGTCTCGGGTTTTCGATGCCCGGGCTCGCTTGAGCGCCAAGTATTCAAGCGGCCCGCATCGGATTAGACTAGCCGAGGGTACGTTGGCCCGCGGCGGGCCAGCCCGAGTTCTTAAGCAGAGGGGACAAGCGCGTGATTCACGGCACGACCGAGGGTGGCACGCGATGTTAGGCACGTCCGCGCTGCAGACCGGCGGTGCGGGCCCGCACGCGCCGGCGGGCGGTTTTTCCCGGGCGCTCGATTCGATCGTCTTCCCGCCCTACGTGCGCGCGCAGCAGGACGAGCGCCGGGTCCGGCCCGCGCTCGCCGTGCTGTTCCGGATCGCCGTCGGCCCGAATGCCGACTACTACGCGCGCCGCTTCGTCAACTACGAGCGCACCGGGCGCAGCGCCCCGAGCTGGAATTGGCCCGCGTTCGCGCTGCCGACCCTGTGGGCGTTCTACCGCAAGCTGTGGGCGTACGGCATCGTCTGCGCGCTGCTGCCGCTCGTCGGTGCGCTCGCCTACACGCGCGTCGATCTCGGCAGCGTGAACTCCGGCATCGCCTGGTGGGCGGGCGCGCTGCTCTTCACATGGCTGCTGCCGGCGGTCGTCAGCGCGAGCTTTGCGAACACGTTCTATTTCCGCCGGATCAGGCAGCTGGTCAAGCGCGCGGAGATGAACACGCGCTCGGCGGAGACGGCGGCCAAGCGCCTGCTGAAACGGCGACCGACGGATATCCTTCTCGCGGCGCTGCTCGGCGTCGGCTTTCTGCTCTGCGTCGGCAGCGTGATCGGGCCGCGCTTGCAAAGCGCCTATCACGCGCACAGCCTGCGCAGCGCGCTGGGCCAGGTGATCGCCGCGGTCAAACCCCTGCAGCGCCAGGTCGAGGATTATTGGGCGCGTGCGCATGCGATTCCGCAGCGGCCCGATTACACCGCGGTGCGCGCGAACCAGGCCTATGCGCTTTTCGGCGGCGTGGACCTCAATGCCCGCAACGGCCGCGTGCGCATCGATCTGGGCAGCGCCGTGCCGGAACTCGAGGGCCGTTCGATCCTGCTGGCGCCGGCCGTCGACGGGTGGCAGAAGCTGCATTGGCTGTGCATCCCCATCGACATCCCGGTTGCCTATGTTCCGGCGACTTGTGCCTCCTAGCGGCGAGCGCGCCCGCGGACCGATCCAGGCAACTGCCTGCCGTCGCGCGCGCCACGCGCGCCCTGCGCCCACCGGGGCATTTCGCGGCTTGCCGCTGCGCCGGCGGGGCCATGCTGTTGCTGCTGGCCTCGGCGCCGGCCTATGGCGACGAACCGCCGGTGCTGCGCCAGGGATTGTGGCAATTCGAGCGCACGGTCGGCGGCCAGAAGCTGCAGGCGCAGGAGTGCGTGGATCCGAACGAAGGCATGAAGCGCCAGAATGCCCTGCTCGAAAAGAGCGGTTGCACGTTCTCCCCGGGCAATCGCGCCGGCAAGACCTACACCTTCACGGTCGACTGCAGCATCAAGCCGCCGGGCGGCGGCACAGCCGTCACGGTGCATTCCACCTCGGTGATGACCGTCGAGAGCGACAGCGCCTACAAGGTCGAGATCACGACCACCGGCGCCGGCACCTCCACACCGGAGCTTCTGCTCGCGCGCCGTCTCGGCGATTGCACGAAATAGGCGGCAACCGCGGCAGCGGCGCCGAGCGGCTCGGGCGCTGCGCGCCGGCGTCAATCAGAGGTAGCGGTCGATGTTGGCAGGCCGCACGACGTCGCGGCCCTGCTCGGGGCCCGTTTCGTATTGCGCCGGCCGATCCCCGGCGCCGGCATAGTTGCCGCGCGCCGCGTCGATGTCGAACCGGCGTGCATCGTTGCGTCCAGAACAGGCAGCCGATCAGGGCGACCAGCGCGATGAGGCCCAGGATCGCGCTCGCGGCCTGCGAATACTCCCAGCGATTGCGCAGCTCCAGCCAATCGCCGGGCAGGAAGGTCCAGTCGCTCGTGATCCGGTTCACGGGCATCGTGAAGGTCCAATTCACGATCTGCGTGCCGGCGATGCACACGAACGCCACCCAGGCGAGCGCGAATGCGGTGGGCGTGTCACGCAGCATGAACAACAGCGCCAGCGTGCACAGCCACGCGGCCGCGACGCCGACGCCGGCAAACGCCCAGCCGCGGTAGAGTCGCTGCGCGGTCAGGTACTCCGTGCCCGAAAGCTTGATCTTGTTGGGCAGTTCCAGCAGATGCGCGGCGGCCGGCAGCATCGACAACGTCGCCAGGAGCAGGCTCGCGACCAACAGCAGATCCAGTGCCATCTTCTTCTCCCTCAGGTGCGGCTCATCGAGTCCTCCGACGCCAAGGGACCGTCACCGCGCCCGGTCTGTGCAGCGCGCAGATCCGGCAGCGACACCCCAAAAATGCCCGCAAGATTTACAAACCGGACCCTCCGGGCCGCTTCGGCCTGAGCGGAGCAAGAGTCGCGCCGCGGCGCGCCAGGCTCGGGCGAGCAGGGTTGCGGTGGCAGCACGCCGTTCCCGCAACGGCGGTTCCCGCCCGCAACGCGCGCGGCGTTATGATGGCGGCAGCGTGGCGTTGACCGTTGCGCGTCGCCGCGCGTCGCGCGTGGTTCGCGGACCGCCGGCTTCCTTTGCGAGGAGTTGCGATGGGCAGCACCGGGTTTGTCGTCAGCCACGGCGCGCGACGCCGCGTTCGAGCGCGGCTTGCGCGCGTTTTTTGAATACCGGGATCTCGGCATCGCGGCAGCCACCGCCGGCGCCGTCGTGGCACATGTCATCCGCGCGGTGCCCGGCGCGAAGCTCGCCGGCGCGCCGCACTTGCACCGCACCACCTTCCAGCTCGTCTACGTGCTCAAGGGCTGGATCGAGTTCGAGTACGAGGGACACGGCCGGGTCCGACTCGAGGCGGGCTCGTGCGTCTACCAGCCGCCGGCGATTCGGCACCGCGAGATCGCGCACAGCGACGACATCGAGATGCTCGAGATCGCCATGCCCGCCGCTTTCGCGACCGAAGAAGTCGCTGCCGTCGCCGACGCCGCCGCGGCGCCGCGCTGAAGGCAAGGGCAACGCGCTCTCTGCCCCGGTGTGCCCGCCGCTGCCGCATGGCCTACACCCTCACCCTCGAAGTGCGCCCCGGTTACCTGCACGCCCGGGTCAGCGGCAGCAACAGCCAGCAGACCGTGCTCGACTACACGCGCGACATCCACGCCGCCTGCATCCAACGCAATGTCCGGGCGGTGCTGATCGAGGAGAACCTCTCCGGACCGAGCATTTCCTTCTCTGCGGTGTTCCAGGTCGTCACCGAACGCGCGCCCGAAGCGCAGCGTCTTTTACAAGCGCATCGCGCTCGTCGACCTCAATCCGGAGCACGACGCGGCAGCGCATGGAGTTCGCCGAGGACCTCGCGGTCAATCGCGGCGTCAACGTGCGGCTGTTCCGGTCGGTCGCTGCGGCCGAGCGCTGGCTCGAGGAGCGGCAATCCGGACCGGGCGCGCCGTGACGGCGGCAGCGCGGCCAGTGCGGGGCGCCTTACTCGCCGCGGATTTCGCGCGCCGCGCGCGCGAGAATGTCCGCGACCCGGCGCTGCTCTTCGGCGGACGCATCGCTCATCGCGGCGAGCGCACGCTTCAGCGCCCGGCGCGCATCGTTCAGTTCCGCGCTCCAGCCGCGACGATCGTCCGCGCCGGCGGCGGCCGCGCTCGCGTCGCCGGCGAATACCCGCCGCACGTGCTCCATCTTCGCCCCGACCCACGCGAACTGGGCCAAGATCGCGTCGACGACGCGCCGGTTCTGCTCGAGGTAGCTGCGCCCTTCGTCGGTGATGCGGTAGAGCTTGCGGGCGCCTTCGGCCTCCACCGAGGCATAGCCGATTTCCTCGAGGTAGGTGAGTGCCGGGTAGATCATGCCCGGGCTCGGGCTGTAGAAGCCGCCGGAGCGCTCCTCCAGCGCTTTGATGATCTCGTAGCCGTGATAGGGCTTGTCGGCCAGGAGGGCGAGGATGACGAGTTGCAGATCGTCTCCGCCGAGCTTGCGGCCGGCGCGGAAGCTGTGCCAGCCGAAGCCGCGGCCGCCGATGACCCCGCCGAAGAGCCCTCCGAAACCGTGGTGGCGGGCGTGCCGTGCGCCGCAGTAATCCCCGTGTCGACGAAAATAGCCGTGCATTGTGCCTCCGTGCGAGTCCGAAAAGACAATCTCAAGATATATCTTACGATACTATAAGTCAATACCCTGACGGGCAAAATCCTGCAACACCGGGCTCAGGGCAGGGCCGCGACGTCGACCCAGGTGCCGCTGGCCTGGGAGGCCATGCAGGCCTCGATAAAGGCCATGGTGTGGGCGCCCGCCTCGATTCGCGGGTAGGGAAACTCCGGCGGCGGCTCGCCCAGTGAGCGCGCCATGCGCTCCTGCGCGAGCTCGGCGTAGATGTTCGCAAACGCTTCGCGCAGGCCTTCCGGATGGCCGCGCGGCGCGCGGCCGGCGGCGATGATGTCGGCGGGCAGCCATGGATCGCCGCGCCCGAGCACGCGCACCGGCTCGCCCTGCAGCGCGAGCTTGAGATAGGAAAGCTCCCGGTGCGACCAGTCGAGCATGCCCTTCTCGCCGTAGACGCGCAGGCGGATGTCGTTCTCGCCGCCGGCCGCGGCCTGGGTCACCGAAAACGTGCCGCGCGCCCCGCCCTCGAGCGCGAACAGCGCCGAGACATAGTCGATGACCTTGCGCCCGGGCAGCAGCGCGCCCACGTCGGCGATAAGCCGCGTCGCGTTGCGTCCGGCGGCAAAGCAGGCCAGGTGCTGCGCGTGACAGCCGATGGCGCTCATCACCAGCGCGAGGCCGCTGCGCTTCGGATCGAGCACCCAGCGGGAGCGATTGTTGGCCGGCGCGTCCTCGACGCGCGTGGCGAGCCCGCTCTGGATGTACTCGACCTGCACCAGGCGCAGCGCGCCGAGCACCCCGTCGCGAACCAGTTCACGCGCATAGCGGGTCATCGGATAGGCCGAGTAGCCGTGGGCGATGGCGAACAGCCGCTCCTGTTTGCGCGTGCGCGCGACCAGATCGCAGGCCTGGGCGAAGTCGTGCGTGACCGGCTTGTCGCACACGACGTCGAGGCCGGCATCCAGGGCCGCGGCCGCGAACGGATAATGCGTATCGTTGGGGGTCATGATCGCCACCGCGTCGATGCCGTCGGCGCGCGCTTTCTCGCGCTCGATGAGCTCGGCGAAGGTGCCGTAGCTGCGTTCCGGGTCGACGCGCAGCGCGACACCGGCGGCGCGCGAGCGCGTCGGGTCGCTGGAGAACACCCCGCCGACGACCTGCCACCAGCCGTCGAGTTCCGCCGCGGTCTGGTGCATGCGGCCGATCCACGTCGCCGGGCCGCCGCCGACGAGCGCCAGCCGCAGCGGCCGGCCGAAGCGCTCACGCAACGCCTGCATCGATCAACTCCTCCCCGAAGCGGCCATCAGGCGAGGTACTGATGCACGAAGGCGATCGCCATGCTGCCCTCGCCTACGCCGGCGGCGACGCGCTTGATCGATCCGTGGCGCACGTCGCCGGCGGCGAAGATGCCCGGCACGCTGGTCTCGAGCAGGAACGGGTCGCGCTCGAGCGGCCAGTGCCCGTTGTTGCGGGCGACCAGGTCGGTGACGTCCCTGCCGGTGCAGACGTAGCCGCGCTCATCGCGAATCACGGCGCCGGGCAGCCACGCCGTTTCCGCGTCGGCGCCGATGAACACGAACACCGCCGCCGCCGGCTCGGTGCTGATCGCGCCGGTGCGGCGGTTCTCGATGACCACGCGCTCGAGGTGGTCGCCGCCCTCGACGCGCATGATGCGCTGCTCGGTGCGCACCCGGATATTTTCCTTCGTCGCGAGCTGGTCGATCAGGTAGCGCGACATCGTCGCCGCGAGCGAGGGCCCGCGCACCAGCAGGCTCACCGACTGCGCGTAATTGGCGAAGAACATCGCCGCCTGGCCGGCCGAGTTGCCGCCGCCGACCAGGAACACGTCCTGGCCGCGGCAGTTGAGCGCCTCGGTTCTGGCCGCGCCGTAGTAGACGCCGCGGCCGAGCAAGGTATCGCAACCGGGCGCTTCGAGCTGGCGCCAGGTCACGCCGCTGGTCAGAATGACGCTGCGCGCGTTCACCCGCTCGCCGCCGTCGAGCTGCACGGTCGCGCACGCCCGTCGCCGGATCCGCATCCAGGCTAAGGACCTGTCGGGCGACGACGATTTCCGCGCCGAAGCGCTGCGCCTGCTGCAGCGCGCGCAAGCCGAGCTCCTCGCCGGATACGCCGGTCGGGAAGCCGAGGTAGTTCTCGATGCGCGACGAGGTGCCCGCCTGTCCGCCCGGCGCTTCGCGCTCGATCAGGATCGTGCACAGGCCTTCCGATGCGCCGTACACCGCCGCGGCGAGGCCCGCCGGGCCGGCGCCGACAATCGCCACGTCGTAGAGCGCGCTCGCCGGCTTCGTCTGCAGCCCCAGCCTCTCGGCGAGCTCGCGTAAGCTCGGCGTCACCAGCCGCGTGCCGTCGGCGAGGACGACCACCGGATAGCGGTCGCCCGGTCGCGGCGGCGCAACGCCGGGGTTGAGATCCGGCCGCGTCGGATCGATCCACTTGAAGGCGATGCGATTGCGCGCCAGAAAGTCGCGCACGTGATGACAGGCGAGGTCGAAGCGGTGACCGATGATGGTCGCCGCGGCGGCCGGCACTTCGCTGGCGATCGCCTGCAGGTGGCCCACTCGCGTGGCCATCGTTTTCATGATCTCGGCGTTGAGATGCGGACAGCTGGCGATGAGCCGGCGGAAATCGGCCGCTTCGAACGCGCATGCCCGCGAGGGCTCGAGCGCGCGCAGGCTCGCCACGGCGGGCGCGCCGAGCAGCAATGGCACTTCGCCGAAGTAGTCGCCCGGCGCGTAAGTGGTGAGCACCCGGGCCACGCCGTTGAACTCCTTGACCACCTCGATGCGGCCCTCGAGCAGCACGAAGAACGACGGCACCTCGCCTTCGTGGATCAGCCAGTCGCCGGCGCGCAGCCGGATGTCGGCACCGTGGGAGGCCAGGGTCTCGAGCTCGGCCTCGGGCAACGGCGCGAGCAGCGGCACGCGGCGCAACAGGTCGGCAGTAATCATCGCGAAGGAGCGCGGAACACGGCGGTAACGCGTGGGCGGCCACGCATGCACAGCGTAGCACACGCCTGCAGCGATGCGCTTGCGCGCGCTCCCATGGCGCCTGTATTCGCCTCGGGTCGGAGCAGCCAGAGCGACAGCGCGGGGATGTCGGTGACCGGCATCGGCACCGCGAACAATCGCGCCGGGGCCGGATCCGGCGCATGACCTGCTCCATGGAGACCTGGCCGACGGTACAGCCGCCGAACAGGATCGAGGCGACCGGCGGATGGCACAGGCCGATGCCGAGGTTGCGCACCATCCGGATCGCGTTGCGGTCGTTCGACAGCGTGCGGAAGAACGCCGTCACATGCGCCGGGCCGCGGCGGGCTCAACCGCTGTTGCGCAAACCCGCGGCCAGGCCGTTGATCGTCAAGTGAATGGCGTGTCGCGTTTGCTCGTCGTTCTGGCCGGCGCGGTGGCGGCGCAGCAGCTCCACCTGCAGGTGGTTGAGCGGATCGAGATAGGGAAACCGGTTGCGGATGCTGCGCTCGAGCGTGGGGTTGTCCGCGAGCAGCGTCTGCTGGCCGGTAACGGCGAGCAGCCAGCGCACGGTTCTTTCGTGCTCGGCGACAAGCCGGGGAAAGATCGCGGCGCGCACCGCCGCGTCGGGGACGAGATCGGCGTAGCGGGACGCGATCGTCAGGTCGGTCTTGGCGAGCACCATGCTCATGTTCGAGAGCATGCTGCGGAAGAATGGCCAGCGCGCATGCATGTCGCGCAGCCGGGCGAGGCGGCTCGCGCGCGCCGGCGGCGACGCGTCGAGCCAGGTTTCGACGGCGCTGCCAAATCCGTACCAGCCCGGCAACGCGAGCCGGCACTGGCTCCAGCTGAACACCCACGGGATGGCGCGCAGGTCCTCGATCTTCTGCGAGGGCTTGCGCGACGCCGGCCGGCTGCCGAGGTTGAGCTCGGCGATCTCGGCGATCGGCGTGGAGGCGCGGAAGAACGGCTCGAACTCCGGCGTGTCGAACACCAGCGAGCGGTAGGCGGTCAATGCCAGCGCCGCCAGCTCGTCCATCGCGGCGTGAAAGTCGGCGTCGGCAGCCTCGCCGCCGGGCAGGAGGCTCGCTTCCATCGTCGCCGCGACCAGCGTCTCGAGATTGCGCCGTCCGCGCTCGGAGTCGGAATACTTGCTGGCGATGATCTCGCCCTGCTCGGTGATGCGGATGGCGCCGTTGACGCTGCCGGCGGGCTGCGCCAGCACCGCCTCGTAGCTGGGTCCGCCGCCGCGGCCGACCGTGCCGCCGCGGCCGTGAAACAGCCGCAGCTTGATGTCGAAGGTATGGAACGCCGCCACGAGCTCGAGCTCGGCGCGGTAAAGCGCCCAGTTGGCGGTGACGAAGCCGCCGTCCTTGTTGCTGTCCGAGTAGCCCAGCATCACTTCCTGCCAGCGCCCGCGCGAGGCGAGCCAGCGTTGGTAGCAGGGCAGGCGGAATGCGGCCTGCATGACCGCCGCGCAACCCTTGAGGTCGGCGATGGTCTCGAACAGGGGCACGATGTTGACCATCAGCCGGCTGGGCGTGAGCAGGCCCACTTCCTTGAGCAGAATCGCGACTTCGAGCAGATCGCTCACCGACTGGCATTTGGAAATGACGTAGTTCGGCAGCGCCTCCGGGCCGAAGCGGTGATGGATGTCCGCTGCGCCGCGCAGGATCGCGAGCTCGCTTTCGAGCAGCGCGCTGCGCGCGATGTGCGGCGTGTCGAGCAGCCGCGGGTTGGCGAGGTCGGCCACCAGGAGCGCCACGCGCTCGCGTTCGGCGAGCGCGCCGTAGTCGCGGTGCACGCCGGCCCGCGCGAGGAGCTCGGCCACAACCGCCTCGTGCACCTCGGAGTTCTGGCGCAGATCGAGCGTCGCCAGGTGGAAGCCGAAGACCCTGACCGCGCACGCGAGGCGGCGCAGGCGGCCGTCGGCCAGGTGTTGCGACCCATGCGCGCGGAGCGAGCGCGCGATGGTGTCGAGATCGGCGCCGAGCTCCGCCGGCGTCGCGTACGGCGGCAGCACGGCATGCGGCGGCCGCGGCGGCACATAGCCGCAGAGCGCCTCCGCGGCGGCGGCGAGTCGCGCGTAGATGCCGATGAGCGCCTGGCGATAGGGCTCGTCGCCGCGATGCGGATTGCTGTCATGCGCCGCCGCCGCGAGCGCGAACAGCTCCGCGGTCGGCTGCACCAGCCGTGCCGAGAGCGAGAGCTCGGCACCGAGCTGGTGCACCTCCTCCAGATGGTGCGCAAACGCAACGCTCGCCTGCGCCCGGCTCGCGTATTGCAGCGTCTCCGCCACCACGAACGGGTTGCCGTCGCGGTCGCCGCCGATCCACGAACCCATGACGAAGAAGGCGGGAATGTCCACCGCGCCATCGCCGCCGCCGCGCACACCGTCTTCCAGCTCCGCGTAAAGGCGGGGGATCTCGTCGAGAAAGGTGTAGCGGTAGTAGGCGATGCCATTGTCGATTTCGTCCTTCACCTGCAGGCGCGCGCGCCGCAGCATCGCCGTCTGCCACAGCGCGAGCACCTGGCGATAGAGGCCGCGCTGCATCGCGGCGAGCTCATCGGGTGTGAGCGCGCTGCGGTCGCGCCACTGCAAGCAGCCGCACGATCTCCCGCTCGCAGTCCAGAATGCTCTTGCGCTGGACCTCGGTCGGATGCGCGGTCAGCACCGGGCTCACCAGCGCGTCGGTAAAGAATGCGCGCACGCGTCGCAGCGTCGATGCCGGCTTCGCGCAATCGCTGCAAGGCGTGCGCGACGCTGCCCGCCTGCGGCGCCGATCCGGCGCGGTCATGCACGCGGCGGCGGCGATTCTGGTGCACGTCCTCGGCGAGATTGGCGAGCAGCGAAAAGTAGGAAAAGGCGCGCACGACCTCGAGCGTCGGCTCGATGGGCAGGGCATTGAGCAGTGCGGCGAGCTCGCCCGCGATGCCCGCGGCGTCGCCCGCGCCGGCACGGTGCAGGCGGATCGCGGTCTGCCGGATCGCCTCCACGCGCGCGAACCCCTCCGCGCCGGTCTGCTCGCGCAGCACCTCGCCAAGCAGGCGGCCGAGCAGGCGGGTATCTTCCTTGAGCGGAAGATCCTTGTCAGTCTGGGAGTCCATGGATCGAAGCACCGTGCCGTTCACGGCGCCGTCGATTGTAACGAGTTTGCGCGGCGCCGGCCCGATCGATTATCCTCGTTCGAAGAGCCGGCGCTCGTGCTCGAGCTTCGCCACCGATCGAGCGCGGGCCGCGCACCGCGATGAACCCAACGATGCCATCCGCCGCCTGGCACACGCTGCAGGACCATCGGCGCGGCCTCGCCGGCACCTCGCTTAGCGAGCTCTTCGCGGCGGACCCGCAGCGCTTTGCGCAGCTGTCGCTAACCTGGGGCGAGTGGCTCGCCGACTGGTCGAAGCAACAGCTCACGCCGCAGACGATGGCGCTGCTGCTCGCCTATGCGGCCGAACGCAACCTGCCGGCGTGGATCGGGGCGCTCTTCGCCGGCGAGAGGCTCAACCTCTCCGAGCAGCGCGCCGTCCTGCACACGGCGCTGCGCCAGCAGGACGACTCGCCGCTGTCGGTCGACGGCTCCGACGTCATCCCGGCGATCCGCGCGACGCAGGCGCGCATGCGCGCGCTCGCCGCGCAGCTCCGCGGCGGATTGCGGCTCGGCGCGACCGGCCGGCCGATCCGCGACGTCATCCATATCGGCATCGGCGGCTCGGAACTCGGTCCGCATCTGGTCTGCGACGCGCTCTGCGGCCCGCGCGTCTCGCGCCGCGAGGGGATCGATGTCGGGTTCGTTGCCAATGTCGATCCGGAGCAGCTGACGCGCGCGCTCAGCGGCCTCGATCCGGCGACCACGCTGTTTATCGTCGCCTCCAAGACTTTCACGACCACCGAGACGCTGCGCAACGCGACTTCCGCCCGGGAATGGCTCGCCGCCAAACTGGGCGGCGGCGACGCGCTGGCGGCGCATTTCATCGCGGTCACCGCGAATGGTCCCGCCGCGCGCGCCTTCGGCGTCGCCAGCAATGACGTGCTGCCGATGTGGGACTGGGTCGGCGGCCGTTTCTCCCTCTGGTCGGCGGTCGGGCTGGCCATCGCCGTTCGCTGCGGCTGGGAGGCCTTCGCCGAACTCCTCGCCGGCGCGGCGAGCATGGACGCGCATTTTCGCGACACGCCGCTGCCGCGCAACCTGCCGGTGCTGCTCGCACTGGTCGACTTCTGGAACGCGCAGGCGCCGGGGGCGAGCCAGCGCGTGGTCATTCCCTACGCGCATGCGCTCTCGCGTCTGCCCGCGTACCTGCAACAGCTCACGCTGGAGAGCAACGGCAAGTGCGTGACGCGCGAGGGCACGCCGGTCGAGCTGCCGACGGCGCCCGCGCTCTGGGGCGGCCCGGGCACCGACAGCCAGCACGCCTTTGCGCAGTGGCTGCACCAGGGCACGCACGCGGCGCCCGTCGAGTTCGTGGTGCCGGTGCGCGCCGTGCGTCCGCTTGCCGATCAGCAGACGCTCCTCGTCGCCAACGCGCTCGCGCAGGCGCAGGCGCTCATGAGCGGACGCTCGCTCGCGGTCGTGCGCGCGGAACTCTCCGCGAAGGGCATGAGCGGCGCGGCCATCGACGCGCAGGCGCCGCACCGGGTGTGTCCGGGCGACCGGCCGTCGACGACGCTGCTGCTGCCCGAGCTCAACGCGCGGCGCCTGGGAGAGCTGCTTGGCGCTCTACGAGCACCGCACCTTCGTCGAAGGCGTGCTCGCCGGCATCAACTCCTTCGACCAATGGGGCGTCGAGCTCGGCAAGGCGCTCTCCGGGCCGGTGCATGCGGCGCTGCGCGACGGCGCGGAGCCGTTTGCAGCGGACGCCTCCACGCTCGGTCTCATCAGCGCACGCGCGGACGCTGTCGCGGCGCGCGTGAAGCGGCGCGCTAGCGCCGTTCCCGGCTGCGGCGCGCAAGGCCTGCGCCAGTTCGCTCACCGCCGCCGCGTACAGCCGGCTCTGGTTGTAGCGGGTGAGCACGTACCAGTTGTTGAAGACCAGCCAGTAGCTCGGTGCGCCGGGTTCCTCGAGCATGAGCAATCCGACCGGATCGGGTGCGAGGTCGCCGGGAATGGCGAAACCGGTGATGCCCTCCCCCACCCAGGCGGCGAGCGAGCGCCGGTCGGTAAGCCCGCCGTCGAACGCGCGCAGCACGCCCGCCTGCGCATCCGTGGCCTCGATCCGCGCCGGCTCCATGAGCGGCTGACCGGGCTGCCAGCCGTGGCGCGACAGGTAGTGCGCGACGCTGCCGATGGCGTCGTCGATATCGGCGTACAGATCGATGCGACCGTCGGCATTGAAGTCCAGCCCATAGCTGCGGATGCTGCCCGGCATGAATTGCGCCGGGCCCATCGCCCCGGCATACGATCCCTTCGCCACGAGCGGCGAGATGCCCTGCTCCCGGGAGAGCAGCAGGAATTCCTTGAGCTCGCCACGGAAGAACGCAGCGCGTCGCGGATAGTCGAAGGCGAGCGTGGTCAGCGCATCGAATACCGGGTAGCTGCCAACGTTGCGCCCGTAGAAGGTCTCGACGCCGAGGATCGCCACGATCACTTCCTGCGGCACGCCGAACGCGCGCTCGGCGCGCTCGAGCGCCGCGGCGTGGTCGCGCCAGAACTCCGCCTCCGGCCGCGACGCGCTCCGGAGTGAGGAATCGCGGCGCGTATTCGTACCACTGGGGCGGCGATACCACCGGCCGCGAGATCGCGGCAATGACCCGCGGCTGATAACGCGCATGGGTGAACAGCCCCTGCAGCGCGCGCGCCGAGAAGCCTTCGTCGGCGACCAGTTCGGCAATGAACGCGCGCACCTCGGGACGCCGCGCGTAGTTGCCCGGCGCCGGCGTCGCTGCGGTTGCGGCACCGGCGCCGCCGGCCACCGCGGCCAGCAGCGCGAGGCCGGCCGCGATCCGGCGCGCGCGGCGCCTGCAGTGGCTCATTCTCTCCCGCTTAAATCGGATGGGCGCGAATGGTATCATCCGCCGGCTTTGCATCGGCCGCGGCACGCGGCTGTCGACGCGTGTTCACGCGCCACGCGCGTGCGCCGCGGGCACCAGGCGCCCATGCTCTATCCGCTGTTCCGTCCACTGCTCTTCGCGCTCGATGCGGAATTCGCGCACGAGCTCGCGCTCTCCGGCCTCGACGCGGCGGCAGCGTTCGGCGTGGCGCAGTGGGCCGCTCCGCGCGTGCCGCCGTCCCCGGTCGAGGCGATGGGTCTCACCTTTCCCAACCGCGTCGGCCTGGCCGCGGGACTGGACAAGAACGCCCAGCACATCGACGCGCTGGCGAGCCTCGGCTTCGGTTTCATCGAATGCGGCACCGTGACGCCGCGGGCGCAGCCCGGCAATCCGAAGCCGCGGCTGTTCCGCCTGCCCGCGGCCGAAGCCCTCATCAATCGCCTCGGCTTCAACAATGACGGCGTCGAGCGCTTTGTCGGCAACGTCGCGCGCGCGCGCTTCGGGCCGAAGAGCGGCGGCATGCTCGGCCTGAACATCGGACGCAACTTTGACACGCCCAACGAGCGCGCGCTCGACGATTATCTGACCTGCCTGCGCGCGGTGTATGCGCACGCGAGCTACGTCACCGTCAACATCTCCTCGCCCAACACCGCGGGCTTGCGCGAACTCCAGGCGGACGCGAGCGCTCACGGCGCTGCTCTCCGCGCTCAAGGCGGAGCAGGCGAAGCTCGCCGATCGCCACGGCAAGTACACACCGCTGACGGTCAAGATCGCGCCCGATTTCGCGCCGGGAGAACTGCGGCAGATCGCGCGGGTATTGGTGGCGCAGCGCTGCGATGGCGTGATCGCCACCAACACCACCGTCGACCGCGACGCGGTCGCCGGTCTCGCGCATGCGGGGGAGGCGGGCGGCCTGTCCGGCCGACCGCTCAAGGACAAGTCCACTGCGGTCATCCGCGCGCTCGCCGCGGAGCTCGACGGGGCCATGCCGATCATCGGCGTGGGCGGCATCCTGTCGCCGGAGGACGCGCGCGAGAAGATCGCGGCCGGGGCGACCCTGGTGCAGATCTACACCGGCCTGATCTACAAGGGTCCGGAGCTCGTCGCTCAGATCGCGGCCGCGCTCTCGCGGCCGTGAGCGCGGCAAGCGGCTACGGCCGCATGTGCACGAGCATCTTGCCGTCGGCTTCGGCGACGAGTTCGCCGTGCTGATTGTGGCATTCCCCGGTGACGACGACCACGCCGGCATGCTGCTGCGGCTTGGCGTGCTTTTCGCTGACCGTCCAGGTCGTGGTCAGGGTATCGCCGGCGCGCACCGGCGCCGTGAAGCGGGTCGCGTGCTCGAGGTAGGCCATCGCGGTGCCGTGAAAGTGCATGCCCACCGGCGCGCCCATGATCGCGCTGGTGATCACGCCGTGCAGAATGCGCGTGCCGAAGCGCGAGCCGCGGGCGTATTCCTCGTCGACGTGATGCGGGTTGAAGTCGCCGATCAGGCCCGCGCCCAGAACCAGATGGGTCTCGGTGATCGTCATGCGGCTGGAAAAGCGCTCGCCGAGGGCGACCTCGTCGAACCACCTGCCGGTGCCCTGCATCGATGCGCGACGCCTGCGGCTACGCGGGCTGCTCGCCGAATTTTTCTTCGAGCGACGCCATCATGCTCACGAAGGCGCGATCGACCAGCGGCTCGGCTTCCACCAGGCGTGCGCGATCGTTGCGGAAGCGATCGGCGAGCTCGTCGGCGGTCAGCGATACCGCCTTCTGGCCCTGGCGATTGGTAAACAGGTAGGTCCCGCGCAGCGGGCTCACCCACGCCAGCTTGGCGAACGCGAGCTGTCCGTCGTCGCCCTCGAATTCGATCCACATGCCGCGCTCGAGCGAGGTGGCGAGTTCCGCATAATGGTCCTGCACGACCTCGACGGTCGGCTCCGGCGGGGCTGCCGGCGGTGCCGGCGCCATCGCCTCGGCCAGGGCGCGCGCCTTGCTCGCCGTCTCGATATCGCCCTTCGCGTGCGCCTCCTCGGCGGCCACGGCGGCGGCCTCGGCCACCGCGGTCGTCGGCATCGGGACCGAGGCCAGGCTGGGCTTCACCGCGGCGGCGTGCGCCTCGACCAGGTTCGACATGAACTGCTCGCGCTCGTCGGCCTGCCAACCCATGTTCTGCAGCCCGCCGTGCAGCCGCTTGAGCAGGTTCGGCAGCGTCGCCACCAGCTTCTTGCGTTCCTCCGAAGTCCGCTTCGGCTGCACGCTCCACACGAGGTCGTCGAGCGTGGCCAGCGCCGAGCCCCAGGCTTCGGATTCCTCGCCGCCCTGCATCTGCAGCTGCACCAGCGTCGTGATCCACCGCTCGCGCAGGAAGGCGCCCAGAAAGTTCGGCACCGTATGCGCTTCGAGCCGCTTTTCGATTTCCGAGCGCGAGACCACGCGCGCGATCTCCTGGCGGTCGCGCTGGTCGATTTCGTCCGCCGAGGTCTGGATGTTCGCCTCGGCGCTTTTCTCCTCCTCGGCGAGGAACGTCTCGAGGTCCTTGCGCAGCTCGTCGAACAGGTAGATGTCGTCGTTGAACTCGTCGAGCACGCGATGGGTCAGCGCCTCGATCTTCTTGTACAGCGGGTCGTCGGTGCCCATCGTCGGCGACCAGCCGATGCCGGCGCGCGCGAGCGCGTTGACGAACAGCCGCGACGGGTGCGCCTTCTTGGAGAAAAAAGCGCCGTCGAGCATCGCCGCCTTGAGCACCGGTATCTGCAGCCGGCCGATCAGCACCTTCATGCTGTCGGGCAGGTCCTTGGTCTCGAAGACGAAGTCGAACAGCATCGCCACCAGCTCGATGGTCATCGCCTCGAGCTGGTTGGCCTTGGCGCCGATCGGCGATTCCTGCAGGTCGCGCAGGACGTTGTGCATGTCCTGCGGCACGCCGGCGAACTGGACCGGAATGCCGCCGACGTCGAAGCCGGTCTCGCCCTGCTGCAGCCGAGACAGCGCGTCGCCGAGTTCCTGGGTGACGAGAATGCGCGGGCCGCCGAAGGGCCCGATCGTGGGCAGTGGCGCCGCCGCGTGCTCGCCGCCGCCGTCGGCACCCGGCGGCATGCCGTAGCCCGCTGGACCCGCCGGCGGCACCTGGATACCGCCCGGCGGCAGGCCGGCGGGCATCGCCCCCTGGCGCAGCTTATGCACGCCGAAGCCGGCGCTGGCCAGGCGCTGCAGCACCGCCATCAGGTCGACTTCACCCTCCGGTTCGGGGGGCGCCCCGGCAATGTCCCTCGCAGCGTCCGCGGCGGCCCGGTCGGCGCGCTCGCGCTCGGGGCGGTGCATCATCGACTGGCGCAACGCCGGCATGACCTGCAGGTTCTCCAGGTGCTTGTTGAGGTCGGCGTAGATGGCGTTGATGTCGCCGAGCGAGCTCTGGTTGAGTTCCCGCAGGATCGTGAACTTGATGCGCTGGTCGACTTTCAGGCCATGCAGTGCCTCGGTGAACGCTTCGACGATGGTCGTTGGCGCGAGCGGATTGGCCTTCGTCTCGAGGTCGGGCCGTCCGATCAGGAAGCCGAGCGCGCGATTGAAGTCGAGCAGCTCGTCGTAACAGAGGTTCTCGACGACGCGAATGATGTTGCCGGTGAGGACCGACTCGTCCATCACCGTGGTATCGATCAGCGTGAGCTTGCGCGAGTCGGCGCCGGAAAAGTCGGCTTTCGGGTCCTCGCCCTTCAGCCGCCGGTCGACGAGCACGCGCAGGTGCTTTTCGAACGCGGCCATCAGGCTGGCGCGCTCGGTCTTGAGCGCGGCGCGGGAGTCGAGGTAGAGCGCCTGCTCGTCGCGCACGTCGGATTTTTCCGCGCGCGCGATGAGCAGGTCGCCGACGCGATCGAGCATCGCCGTGAACGACAGCAACAGCCGGTGAATGGCGAGATCCCGGCAATCGCTGAGGATCTTCGCCGTCTCCCGCGGTGGCGGGCGGCGGGTCGCCGGTGCGCTGGTGGTCGTAGCGTTCACTTCCGCCAATCCCCTCTCTTTTGTCCCGGGAGACGGCACCGCCCGATCGCCGCTGCCCGAGCCGCTTCGTCCGGCGCGACTGCGCGTCGCCCGGCCTGCGGCACCGAGTTAATCTCAGTTGACAAGCATTGCCGCCAAGTTACTGTATCACGCGTGGTTTCCGGGTGCCAATGCAAAAAAGGCCCGTTTACCCCTCCGCAAGCGCCTTCCAGGCCTTTTCGAGACGTTTATACGACACCGGAGTAGGCGTGCGCAGTTCCTGGGCAAACAGCGACACCCGCAGTTCCTCGATGAGCCAGCGGAACTCTTCCAGCGCCGGGTCGCGGCGCCCGCGCGCCCGGAGCGCCCGGTCGCGTGCCTGATACCGGTCCCAGAGGAGCGCGATCGCCTGCGCATGCTTCGCGTCCCGCGCCGGATCGGCGGGGTACTTGGCGACTCGCCGGGCGAGCGCCTGCAGATAGCGCGGCAGGTGCACGAGCGCTTTCCACGGGGTGGCGGCGAAGAACCCCGGAGCGACCAGGCGATCGCGGTGGGCGCGGACCTCGACGGCGAGTCGCCCGAGGCCCTTGGGCAGCGCCGCGAGCCGCTCGGAGAGCGCGTGGTATTCGGTGGCGATGGCGGCGAGCAGCGCGAACGCGCCCTCCGCGACCGCGGGCAGCCGGGCCCGCGCCCGCTTCACCTGCTCGGCAAAGGCGCGCTCCGAGCGCGGCAACGGATCGTCGCCCAGGAACGCGCGCTCGCACACGGCGGTGAGCACATCGGCGAGCAGGGCTTCCGTCGGCAGCGCGGGTCGCAGCGCCAACGCGGCCTGGAGGAAGCCCGGCGCGCCCTTCTCCCAGTTGCGCAGCGGTTCCTTGAGCTGCCGGCGAATGAGCGCGATCAGCGCGTCCCGGGTCGCGCCGTCGGCGGCCTCCCGCGTGTCGAGCAGCTTCAGCGACACCGCGTCGTCCTCGCGGACCAACGCCGGGTAGCCGGTGCGCCGACGTCCGTCGCGCTCGACGGTCAGCGTCTCCGGGAGTTCGCCGAAATCCCAGCTGCGAATATCCTTGCGCTCGAGCGTCGGCGCCGCCGCCGCGAAGTCGAGCTGCGCCGCTTCGCCGAGCTGCGCGCGCAACGCGGAGAGGTCGCGGCCGGTCGCGAGCTCGCGCCCCGCGGCATCGACCACGCACACATTGAAGCGCAGGTGCGGCGGCGGCACATACCCTTCCCACACTTCCGGCGGTGGCGCGCTCGAAAGCCGGCTCGCGACGAATGTGCGCAGTGCCGCGCGCAGCGTTCCCGCCGGCGCGTCGGGGTGCTCGAGAAACGCGGTGACGACGGCGGGCACGGGAGTCAGGCGGTTGCGCCACGCCTTGGGCAGCGCCTTCAGATACGCGGTCACCTTTTCGCGGACCATGCCGGGGACGAGCCAGGACAGCCGCGCGGTGTCGAGCTGGTTGAGCAGCGCCAGCGGCACCGTGAGCGTCACCCCGTCGTGCGGGTTCCCGGGCGCGAAGCGGTACTTGAGCGGCAGTCGCGACCCGGCGCAGTCGAAAAACTCCGGAAACTGCGCCGCGGTGATGTCGATCGCGGCGTGGCGCATCAGCGTCTCGCGGCGGAGGAAGAGCCGCTCCGGAGCGGCGGCCTCGACCTCGCCCCGCCAGCGATCGAACGCGACGCGGGTGCTGATGGCTTCGGGAATGCGCTCGGCGTAGAAGGCGTAGATCGTCTCGTCGTCGACCAGCACGTCCTGTCGCCGCGCCTTGTCTTCCAGACCGGCGATCTCTTCCAGGAGCCTGCGGTTGTGCACGAAAAAAGGCGCGCTCGATTCGAGCGCTCCGGCCACCAGCGCCTCGCGGATGAAAACCTCGCGCGCGGCCACGGGCGCGACCGCGCCGTAGGACACCGGCCGCCGCGGCACGAGGGTGAGCCCGAAGAGCGTGCTCCTTTCGCTCGCCACGACCTCGCCGCGGGCATTGTTCCAATGCGGCTCGAAGTAGCTCCGCTCGACCAGCTCGCCGGCGACCGCCTCGATCCATTCCGGCTCGATCTTCGCCGCGCAGCGGGCGTACAGGCGCGTGGTTTCGGTGAGTTCCGCCGCAAGCACCCACGGCGGGCCCTTCCTGGCGAGGCCGGATCCCGGGTGCAGGAAGAACTTGATGCCGCGCGCGCCGAGGTAGTGTTGCTCCGCGGTCGGCTTGCTGCCGATGTTCGAGAGCAACCCGGCAAGAAGCGCCCGGTGAATGGTCGCGTAGCGCGCCTGATCGATGGTGTCCGGCAGCGCCTCCGCCCAGCGCCAGCCTGACTCGCGCACCTGCTGCGAGAGCTGGTGGTGCAGGTCGCGCCATTCGACCAGGCGCAGATACGAGACGAAGTGCGCGCGGCAGAGCTCCACCAGGCGGCGATGGCCAAGCCCCGCGGCGAGCGCTTCGGCGAAGAATTGCCAGAGCGCGATCAGGCTCAAGAAATCCGAGCGCGGATCGCGAAAGCGCAGGTGGGCCTGGTCGGCGGCCTGCTGCTTCGCCAGCGGCCGCTCGCGCGGATCGGGGACGGAGAGTGCGCTCGCGATCACCAGCACCTCGGCGAGGCAGCCGAAGTCGCGCCCGGCGAGGATGATGCGGCCGATGCGCGGGTCGACGGGCAGCTCACCGAGCTCGCGGCCGAGCCCGGTCAGCTCGCGCCGCGCGTCGACTGCGGCGAGTTCCTGCAGCAACTGATAGCCGTCGGCAATCGCGCGCGCGCCGGGCGGCTCGAGAAAGGGGAACGCGGCCACCTCGCCCAGGTCGAGCGCGGCCATGCGCAGGATCACCGCCGCCAGCGACGAGCGCAGGATCTCCGGATCGGTGAAGCGCGGCCGCGCCGCGAAGTCGTCCGCGTCGTACAGCCGCACGCACACGCCGGCGGCGACGCGGCCGCAGCGGCCCGCGCGCTGCGCGGCGGCCGCCTGCGCGATCTTCTCGATCTGCAGCAGCGTCACCTTGTTGCGCAACGAATAGCGGCGCACTCGCGCCATCCCCGAATCGATGACGTAGCGGATGCCCGGCACGGTGAGGGAGGTCTCCGCGACGTTGGTCGAGAGCACGATGCGTCGCCCCTGGGAGGGCGAAAACACGCGCTGCTGTTCGGCGACTGCCAGCCGCGCGTACAGCGGCAGGATCTCGACGTTGTGCGCGTACGGCCGGCGGGCAAGGCTCGGGCGCAGCAGGTCGGCCGTTTCGCGGATCTCGCGCTCGCCGGGCAGGAACACCAGGATGTCGCCCGGTCCCGCGCGCCAGAGCTCCTCCGCGGCGGCGACGATGGCTGCCTCGAGGGGCTCCTCGTCGTCGCCGGCGTCCTGCGCGAGGGGCCGGTAGCGCGTCTCGACCGGGTAGGTCCGTCCGGACACTTCGATCACGGGAGCGGGGCGGTCGGGCGCGCCGAAATGGCGCGCGAAGCGCTCGGCGTCGATCGTCGCCGAGGTGACGATGAGCTTGAGGTCGGGGCGCTGCGGCAGCAGCTGCTTCAGGTAGCCAAGCAGGAAATCGATGTTGAGGTTGCGTTCGTGTGCCTCGTCGATGATGATCGTGTCGTACGCCGCGAGCAGCCGGTCGCGCTGCGTTTCGGCGAGCAGGATGCCGTCGGTCATGAGCTTGATGTACGCGTCGGGCCCGGTGCGATCGGTGAAGCGCACCTTGAAGCCGACGCTGGTGCCCAGCGGTACGGCGAGTTCCTGCGCGATGCGCGCGGCGACGCTGCGCGCCGCGATGCGTCGCGGCTGCGTGTGGCCGATGAGCCCGCGCACGCCGCGCCCGAGCTCGAGGCAGATCTTCGGCAACTGCGTGGTCTTGCCCGACCCGGTTTCGCCGCAGACGACCACGGCCGGGTGGTCGCGGATCGCGGCCGCGATATCCGCGCGCCGCTCGGCGACCGGCAGCTCGGGCGGATAGGTGATGCGCGGGATGGCTGCGGCGCGCTCGCGCGCCCGCGCGCAGGAGGCGGCGACGGCGCGCACGAGGCTCTCGATCTCCGCCGCCGCGACCCCGCGCCGTTGCAGGCGGTCGATGCGGGAGAGCAGGCGGGCCCGGTCGGCGCTCATTCCATCGCCGAGCTCGGCGCGCAGGCGGTCGGCAATTGAGAGGGGTGCCATCGGGCGCTTCAGCCGGCGCATTCTAGCGCGCCGAGCCGCAACGGCTGCCGGCCGCGGCGGGCCGCCGGCGGTATGATGTCCGGTCTTCGTCCGGCGAGGAATCGTTCATGCTGCGTCTGTTCGCGCTCGCTTTTTTTCTCGCCGTGCAGGCCGGCGGCGCTGCCGATGCGGCGACCCTGCGCTGGGCCAACCGCGGCGACCCGCAGACGACCGACCCGCATTCGCAGAACGAGGGACTGACCAACAATGTCAACCAGCTTATCTACGAATTCCTGGTCGGCCGCGACAAGAAGCTCAATCTGGTGCCGGAGCTCGCCGTGTCCTGGCAGCAGATCGACGCGCTGACGTGGCGCTTCAAGCTGCGTCCCGACGTCCGCTTCCACGACGGCACGCCGTTCACCGCGGACGATGTCGTGTTCAGCTTCGAGCGGGCGCGCGCCGATACCTCGCAGCTGCGCGTCTACGCCAATGCCGCCGGCGTGCCGCGGAAGATCGACGCGCTCACGGTCGAGTTCAAGACCGGAGGCCCCAACCCGATCGAGCTCGAGCACGTCGCGCTGATCAACATCATGAGCAAGGCGTGGTGCGAGCGGAACCGGGCGACGAAGCCGCAGAACTTCACTCAAAACGAGGAGATGATCACCGCGCATCAGGCCAACGGCACCGGCCCGTACATGCTGAAGTCGCGCGAACCCGACGTGAAGACGGTGCTGGTCAAGAACCCGAACTGGTGGGGGATCAAGGAGGGCCGCTTCGAAGGCAACGTCGACGAGGTGATCTTCACGCCGATCTCCTCCGACGCGACGCGGCTGGCCGCGCTCCTGTCGGGCGAAATCGACCTCATCAACGATCCGCCGCCGCAGGATGTGCCGCGGCTGAAGCAGAACGGCGGGATCACGGTGCTCGAGGGCGTGGAGATCCGGGTCGTGTTCATCGGCATGGACCAGCAGCGCGACGAGCTGCTCTACTCCAGCGTCAAGGGCAGGAATCCGTTCAAGGACAAGCGGGTGCGGCAGGCGCTCTACCAGGCGATCGACATCGAAGCCATCCGCACCACGACCATGCGCGGCCTGGCGCAGCCCACCGGCGCGGTCCTGCCCGCGCCGCTGCCGTGGCTCGTCGCGCCGGAGCAGCGCTTTCCCTTCGATCGCGCGAAGGCGCGCGCGCTGCTCGCCGAGGCCGGTTATCCGAATGGCTTCGAGGTGACGCTCGACTGCCCGAACAATCGCTACGTCAACGACGAGAAGATCTGCCAGGCGCTGGCCGCGATGTGGAGCCAGATCGGCGTGGCGACGACGGTGACCGCGCTGCCGCGGGCGATCTACTTCCCCAAGCTCGAGAAGCGCGACACCAGCCTGTACATGCTCGGCTGGGGCGGCGCCGCCACCGATCCGATCTTCATCCTGCAACCGGTGCTGCACGGCGCCAACGGCAAGGGCGACGGCGACTACAACTACGGCCGCTACAGCAACGCGCGGCTCGACGCGCTCATCGACCAGGTCAAGGTCGAACTCGACGTCGAGAAGCGGCGCCGGCTCATCAACGAGGCGCTGCTGATCGTGCGACGACGAGTTTCTGCTCCTGCCGCTGCATCGCCAGGTGATTCCCTGGGCAACGCGGGCGAACGTCCGCGCGGTGCACCTGGCCAACAACAAGGTCATTCCGCAGTGGGTGACGGTGCAGTAGCGCGCGCGGAGGCGCGCCGGCCTAGTTCGGCGCCGCGTCGGCGACCGGTGCGCGGACTCCGTCCGCGGCCGGTGCGCCCGGGCAGCGCCGCCTGGCCGCCGGCGATGAGGTAGCGCGTCACGGCCCAGGCGACGGCCAGCGTCGCCACCACGCCGATGGCGCCAAGCAAAATGCCCTGCGCGGTGCCCTTCTGCAGCGCCTGCGCGACGACCGTGGGGATTACGTAGACCGCGATCAGCGGCGGCACCGCGCGCAGATCGAAGCGCAGCACCGCGGCGAAGAGCAGCGTCGAGACCGCGCCGCCAACCACGCCGGCGACGACGATGTCGTACCAGTGCTCGGCACTGATGGCGGCGATCGCCGCGTCGGCCAGCATCAGCAGCACCGTCGCCAGCACGCGGCGGCGCGTCCAGCCCGCCGTCATGCGATCGAGCCAGTGCAGCACCACCAGCGTGAACCCGACCACCGGCAGGAAGTTCACCGCGTACAGCGCGCGGGCGAGCCACGGCAAGGCGCTGTTCTCGGCGTCGTACTTCGGCCACAGCGGCGCGGTTTCGGGTGTCAACGCCCCGAGCGCGACGTCGATGCCGACCGCCACCAGCGCCACCGCGCCGCCGCGCAGCCAGAGTGCCTTCGCGTCGAGGCCGGGCGTGATGTGCACGCGCGCGGCCAGCGCGCCCACGCCGGCGAACATGCCCCCGACCAGCGCGGTCAGCACCGCGACGAAGAGGCGGCCGGCGATCGAGAGCGCCACCTGGTTGAAGACCGGCTCGGTGGTTCGCAACCCGATGGCGAGCGCCGGCCACTGGTTGATCTGGCTGATGACCGCAGCCACGAACACCAGCGCGGCGGTCCAGCGGAAGGCACGGCGATCGAAATGGTCGCGCGTCCAGGCGAGCGTCGCGCCGATCAATCCCGCAAGGGTGGCCAGCGCGAGCGCCAGGGTTATGCCGATGCGCAGCACGCCCAGGCGGCTGGCGCGATTGCGCTCGGCCCGGGACCACTCTTCCGGAATGAAGATGTAGCGGCCCCACCCGGAGACCTCGTCGCCCGCGATATTGACGAGCGCGCGCGCTTCCCCGCCCTTGCCGACGTTGACCCGCGGGTCGGTGTAGACGAACCCCCAGTCGGTGCGCGCCGGATGCGGATCCTGCTTGACCTCGACTTCCTTGCAGCGCGGCCGGATCCAGGCCGAACTGCGCCGCGATCGCGCGCTTGCGCCAGCGCGCGCGCCTGCGTCTTCGGTCAGGCGAGCGCCGGGGCGCAGCTCCGGCAGTTCGTGCGCCACCTGCCGCAGCTTGCCGTCGCCCTGCAGCGTGACGTGCCACTCCTCGGCGCGATCGGCGACATCGACACCGGAAAAGCGCGCAAAGCGCACCTCCCACAGCGGCGGCGCAAGCCAGCTGCCGATGAGCTTGTGGTAGGTGTCCGGCCCCGCCTCGCGCCAGACGAACCGGTTCCACGCCGACGCCGAAGCATCCTCGCTGCCCAGGCGGATGATCGCAAGGCGTTTCCATTCCGGCCCGAGCACGACGCCGCGCTCCTGCAGCGCCTGTTCGGCGAGCGCCACGGCCTCCCCGCGGTCGATCTTGATCGGCGGCACGTCGCTGTGAAAGCCGTTCGCTCAGGGCAAAGGCGAGCAGCCCGGCAAGACCCAGGAGCGGCAGCGCGCGCTGCACGCGGGTCATCCAGACGCCCGCCGCCGCGCGCTTTCCGTGCGCGGCGAACGCCCTGGCCGCGGCGCTCGGCTGCCAGGCGCCGTTGGTGAGCGCCAGCGGCAGCGCGCTGCCAGCGCCCGGACTGGACCCGGCGCCAGAGCACGAACCCAAGCGGCAGGAGTCCCGCCGCGAGGACAAGCGCGCGGTTGAGGTTCGGCGCCGGGGCCCTGCACGAGAAACACCGGGACCGACATCAGCGTGAGATCGAACAGGCCATGCAGGATCACCGTGGGCAAGAGCCCGAAGCGAAGAAAGATCAGGCCCCAGATCAACGCCGGCCCGAAGAGCTCGACCAAGCGCGAGTAGGCCGGGAAGCCGGGATAGTTCGCGTGCGCGGCGGCGAAGACCAGCGCCTTCGACGACGAGCGCCACGCCGATCAGCAGCCGGCGGCAGCCGAAGCGTGCGCCGATGAGCGCCGCGAGCGACAGCGGCACGGCGCGGAACAGGCACTCCTCCATGAAGCCGGCCTGCAGCGCGTTGCCGATGGGCTCCAGCGCCGGAAGGCGCGCTGCCCAGGATATTCGGGTCGGACAGCGATTCGGAGGGCTGCCACCAGCCGAAGTAGGTGTTGGTGACGAAGTAGAAGCCGGCGATCAATGCCAGCTCGATGGGGACGAACAGATAGCCGCCGAGCGTGCGCCCGAGCACGGCCCGGGTCGGCGCGGCGTCGCGCGACCAGATGCGCCACAGCTGCGGATGGTGCGGAAACGCCCTGCGCGAAAGGCTTTCCGCGGCCATGAACACCAGCGCGAGGCCGATGCCGCCGGCGAACAGCACCAGTGACGGCGATGCCGATCTGGCGGCCCCAGAACGTGGCGACCGACTGCGCGGTGTCGTAGCCGAACCACGACTGCGGCGCGTTGCCCAGTATCGCGAGCGCGTTGAGCCCGGCGACCACCGCGCCCGCGCAGAGCGCCGGCTTCCACAGCAGCCAGTGCCGCCGCAGCAGCCACAGCACGCCGAGGATGCAGCCGCCCAGGCCGTAGAGCGCCGCCGCGGACAGGCTCGCCACGTTCGCGATCGCATTGTTCGTCGAGCGCAGCTCGGCGAAACGCCGGCCGAAGGCTTCCGGCACGTGCACGAAAGTGCGTGACTTCGGTCAGCGTGTCGCCGCTGACGCCAAGCTGCAGGCGAACGCGCGCTTCGCCGAGCGCGACGTCGTCGCGCTCGTAGACGAGGGTGTGATCGACGCGCCCGTTGGGGAGCTGCACGTGCGACTGCTCGAGCAGCTTGTACGGGGCGAAGTCGACGCCCCAGTCGTCGCGCGCGCCCGCCTCGGCGATCGCGCGCGCGGCCGTCGGCGTCGAGCGCGGGTCCCGGCGCGCCGTCTCGGGGACGTACCGGCTGAAGCCGTAGGGCGAGCCGTCGGGCCGGAAGCGCACGTGCGCCTCCGCCGTCTCGCCGGGCTTGAACAGTCGCACTTCCCAGCGAAACGGCGCGTACACCTCGCCGGACAGCAGGCGGGCAAAGGCGCTCTTGCCGCCGGCCTCCAGTTCGACGTAGTTCTGCGTCGTGCCGTCGTGGGTGAACACCGCGGCGCGCTGCGCATCGCGCGGCGCGAGATGCAGCCGCTCGGCCGTCGCGGCGGCCTGTTCGAGCGCCTGCTCGCGCGACATCCGGACGTCGAGGTTGATGAGCGGCAGCGCCGCCGGAAAATACCGCCATGCGAGCAGCGCGCAGACGGCCGACAGCAGCGCAAACGCGGCCCAGAACGTCGGCCGCTGCGTGCATGCCGCTCATCGTCGCGAGTTCACGGTTGGGTTGCCCAATTGCCTTGTCCTTGTGCGCTTATATGACGCTGATGATCTCGTGCGCGACCAGATCGCGCAGCGCTGCCGCCGACAGACCCAGCCGCGCGGCGAGCACCGCTGCCGTGTGCTCTCCGAGCAGCGGCGGCGCCTGAGTATACGCGACCGGGGTGGCGGAGAAATTGAGCGGATTGCCCACCTGCGGCACCGTCCCGGACAGCGGATGCGGCATCTCGAAGCGCATGCCGCGCGCGCGTACCTGCGGATCGGCGAACACCTGGTCGAGGCGATTGATCGGGCCGCAGGGCACGCCGACCGCCTCGAGCGCATCGAGCCAGTCGCGCTGCGTGCGCGTGGCGCATCACCGCGGCCACCATGCGGCACCAAGAGCGTCGCGATGCAGGACGCGATCGGCGTTGGCGGCAAAGCGCGGATCGCGCGCCCATTCCGGCTTGCCGGCCACGGCGCAGAAGCGCGCGAACTGGTCGTCGTTGCCGACGGCGAGGATGAGGTGGCCGTCGGCGCAGGCGAAAACCTGGTAGGGAACGATGTTCTGGTGCGCATTGCCGGCGCGGCCCGGCGGCGTGCCCGACACCAGGTAGTTCATGTTCATGACCGCCATCATCGCGACCTGGGTGTCGAACAGGCTCGCGTCGATGTACTGGCCCTCGCCGCTCACGTCGCGCTGCGCGACCGCGGCGAGAATCGCGCTGCAGGCGTACATCCCGGTCATCAGATCGGAGATCGCGACGCCGGCCTTCTGCGGCCCGCCGCCGGGCAGGTCGTCGCGCTCGCCGGTGACGCTCATGAATCCGCCCATGCCCTGGATGATGAAGTCGTAGCCGGCGCGCTCCGCGTAGGGACCGGTCTGGCCGAAGCCGGTGATCGAACAGTAGACCAGGCGCGGATTGGCACGGCGACAACGACGGATAGTCGAGGCCATGGCGCGCGAGCGCGCCGACCTTGAAGTTCTCGACCACGATGTCGGCCCCGCGCGCGAGGTCGCGCACGATCTGCCGGCCCTCGGCGCGGGTGAAATCGACCGCGACCGACTTCTTGCCGCGATTGCAGGCGAGGTAGTACGCCGCCTCGCCGGTGTCGCGGCCCGGACCGGTCCTTCAGGAACGGCGGTCCCCAGCCGCGCGTGTCGTCGCCGCTGCCGGGTTTCTCGATCTTGATGACCTCCGCGCCGAGGTCGGCGAGCAGCTGCGTGCACCACGGCCCGGCGAGCACGCGCGACAGATCGAGAACGACAAGATGCGAGAGCGCTCCGGGCACGTGATCCTTGGCCGCGTCGGTGGCGGCTGCGCCCGTCGGCCGTCTCCGGCCGAGGCGTGCCGCCGCCAAAGCGGCGGCTGAAGTCTAGTCGATGGCCTTGACCAGGTCCTCGACGACCTTCTTCGCGTCGCCGAAGACCATCATCGTCTTGTCCATGTAGAAGAGCGGATTGTCGAGGCCGGCGTAGCCGGAGGCCATCGAACGCTTGTTGACCATGACGCTGCGCGCCTTGTAGGCCTCGATGATGGGCATGCCGTAGATGGCGCTCGCCCTTCTGCTCGGCCAGCGGATTGACCACGTCGTTGGCGCCGAGAATCAGCGCCACGTCGGCCTGGGCGAATTCGCCGTTGATGTCGTCCATCTCGAACACCTGGTCGTAGGGCACCTCGGCTTCGGCGAGCAGGACGTTCATGTGCCCCGGCATGCGCCCGGCCACCGGGTGGATCGCGTACTTGACCGTCACGCCCTTGGCGGTGAGCTTCGCGGCCAGCTCCTTCACCGCGTGCTGCGCGCGCGCCACCGCCAGGCCGTAGCCGGGAACGATGATCACGGTCTCGGCGTTGGAGAGCAGGAATGCGGCGTCGTCGGCGCTGCCGCTGCGGACGGTCTTCTGCTGCGCGTCGCCGCCGACCGCGGCGGTCTCGCCCCCGAAGCCGCCGAGGATCACGCTGATGAACGACCGGTTCATCGCCTTGCACATGATGTAGGACAGGATCGCGCCCGAGGAGCCGACCAGCGAGCCGGCGATGATCAGCATCGGATTGTCGAGCGAAAAGCCGATGCCCGCCGCCGCCCAGCCCGAGTAGCTGTTCAGCATCGAGATCACCACCGGCATGTCGGCGCCGCCGATCGGAATGATGAGCAGGAAACCGAGCAGGAAGGCGAGCGCCGGTCATCACGATGAACGGCGGCCATTCGAGCCGCGTCGGCGCGGTGAAGAAGGCGATGCCGAACCCGATCATGGCGATGCCCAGGGCGAGATTGACCCAGTGCTGGCCCTTGAAGACCACCGGCGCGCTGCGGATCTTGCCGGAGAGCTTGCCGAAGGCGATGACCGATCCGGAGAAGGTGATCGCGCCGATGAAGGTGCCGATGAACAGCTCGGCCTTGTGCAGTCCGGTCAGCGGCGAATGCAACCCCATCGCCTCGGGATTGTTCACCGCGGCGACGGCGATGAAGACCGCCGCCAGGCCGACCAGCGAATGCATCGCGGCGACCAGCTCCGGCATCTGCGTCATCTGCACCCGGCGCGCGACGATCGCCCCGATGACGCCGCCGACGACCATGCCGCCCAGGATCGGCAGCACGTTCTTGGTTTGCGAATAGATCACCGCCAGCGTGACCAGGACGGCGATCGCCATGCCGATCATGCCGTACAGGTTGCCGCGCCGCGCCGATGCCGGCGAGGACAGCCCCTTGAGCGCGAGGATGAAGCTGACCGCCGCGACCAGGTACGACAGTGCGAGTTGATTGGCGCTCATGGCGTCTCCCCGTCGCTAGGCCTTGGCAGCCGGCTTCGGCTCCTTTTTGCGGAACATCTCGCAGCATGCGCTGGGTGACGAGGAAGCCGCCGAAGACGTTGATCGAGACCAGCGTCACCGCCAGCACGCCGAGCCAGCCGCCCCAGTCGAGCTGCGCCGGGCCGGCCGCGAGCATCGCGCCGACCAGGATGATGCAGGAGATCGCGTTGGTCAGGCTCATCAGCGGCGTGTGCAGCGCGGGGGTCACGTTCCAGATCACGTGATAGCCGACGAAGACCGCCAGCACGAAGATGGTCAGGTAGAAGACGATCGGTTCTACGCCTGCGGTCATGGCTTTTCTCCTCGCTTGCAATGGTCCTGCCGTGAAGCCTTCGAGCAACGCAGCGGCTTCAGCTCCTCGGCACCACGGCGCCGTTCTCGCACACCAGCGTCGCCTGGATGATCTCGTCGTCCTTCGGCACCGCGAACTCGCCGCTCTTGGGGTTGAGCGACAGCGCCAGGAAGTTGAGCACGTTGCGCGCGTACAGGGCGCTCGCGTCGGTGGCCACGCGCGAGGGCAGGTTGCCGAAGCCGACGATCTTGACGCCGTCCTTGTCGACGACCTGGTCGAGCTCCGAGCCTTCGACGTTGCCGCCCTGCTCGACGGCGAGATCGACGATCACCGCGCCGGGCTTCATCGCCGCGACGGTGTCGGCGCGGATGAGCTTCGGCGCCGGCCGCCCGGGAATGAGCGCGGTGGTGATGAGGATGTCGACGCTCTTGCAGCGCTCGTGGATGATCTCCGCCTGCCGCGCCATCCATTCCGGCGGCATCGGTCGCGCGTAGCCGCCGACGCCTTCGGCGATCTTGCGCTCCTCGTCGTTCGCGTACGGGCACGTCGACCCATTTCGCGCCGAGCGACTCGACCTGGTCCTTCACCGACGGGCGCACGTCGGAGGCCTCGATGACCGCGCCGAGCCGCTTCGCCGTCGCGATCGCCTGCAGGCCGGCCACGCCCACGCCCAGGATGAGCACGCGCGCGGCCTTCACCGTCCCGGCCGCGGTCATCAGCATCGGCATGAAGCGGCTGTAGGTGTCGGCGGCGATCATCACCGCCTTGTAGCCGGCGATGTTGGCCTGCGAGGAGAGCACGTCCATCGCCTGCGCGCGGGTGCTGCGCGGCAGCCACTCGAGCGCGAAGCCGGACACCCCGCGTCGCGGCGCACGCCGCCACCGCCGCGGCGTCGAACGGATTGAGCAGCCCGATGAGCAGCGCGCCGCGCTTCAGAGCCGGGCAGCTCCGCGGCGGTCGGACCGCGGACCTTGAGCACGATGTCGGCGCGCGAATGCCTCCGCGGCGCTGCCGATCCTGCGCCCCGGCGGCCTGCAAAGTCGCTGTCCGGAAAGCTCGCCTGCGTGCCCGCGCCCGCCTCGACGACGATCGCGTGCTTGCCGCTGGCGGCGAGCTTCTTGACCGTTTCCGGCGTGGCGGCGACGCGCGTCTCGCCCGCGCGAGTCTCGCGTGGAATGCCAATGATCATGGTGAGCGCTCCCCTGCGGGCCGACCCATTGGTGGCGGGCGCTATCTTGCCACAAAAGCGCTATCCGATCGCGTCGGCGATCGCGCGGCCGAGCTCGAGCGTGGTCGCCTTGCCGCCCAGGTCGGGCGTGCGCGGGCCGTCGGCGAGCACGCGCTCGATGCCGCGCATCACCGCGGCGGCCGCATCGGCGTGGCCGAGGTGCTCGAGCATCATCGCGCCGCACCAGATCTGGCCGATCGGATTGGCGATGCCCTTGCCCGCGATGTCCGGCGCCGAGCCATGCACCGGCTCGAACAGCGACGGATAATCGCGCTCCGGATTGATGTTGGCCGACGGCGCGATGCCGATGGTGCCGCACACCGCCGGGCCGAGATCGGACAGGATGTCGCCGAACAGGTTCGACCCGACGACGACGTCGAACAGCTGCGGCCGCTGCACGAAATGCGCGGTCAGGATGTCGATGTGGTACTGGTCGGCGCGGATGCCGGGATAGCGCGCCGCCATCGCCCGGAACCGCTCGTCCCAGTACGGCATGGTGATCGAGATGCCGTTGGACTTGGTCGCCGACGTGACGTGCTTCGCCGGCCGCCGCTGCGCCAGCTCGAAGGCGAAGCGCAGGATCCGATCGACGCCCTTGCGCGTGAACACCGTTTCCTGGAACACCACCTCGCGCTCGGTGCCCTCGAACATCCGGCCGCCGACGGAGGAATACTCGCCCTCGGTGTTCTCGCGCACGACGACGAAGTCGATGTCGCCCGGCTTGCGGTTCGCAAGCGGGCTCGGCACGCCCGGCATCAATCGGCACGGCCGCAGGTTGACGTACTGGTCGAATCCGCGCCGCCACTGGATGAGCGAGCCCCAGAGCGAGACGTGGTCGGGCACCGTCGCCGGCCAGCCGACGGCGCCGAAGTAGATCGCGTCGTGGTGGCGGATGCGCTCGAACCAGTCCTCGGGCATCATCCGGCCGTGCTTGGCGTAGTAGTCGCAGCTCCACGGCAGCTCGTCCCAGTCGAACGCGATGCCGAAGCGGCCGCGCCGCCGCCTCGAGCACGCGCATGCCCTCGGGCATGACTTCCTTGCCGATGCCGTCGCCCGGAATGACGGCGATGCGATGACGTTGTTCCTGGTTCATGGGCGCAAAGCGACCCCCGGTGCAGCCAATCCGCCATGGTAATGTAACGTGGCGATCAGTCCAAACGGTCGCGCCGGGAGCCCCTCGCCGATGCCGCGGGTCGATTGGCAATGGAGGCGCTTTGCCGAGCTCTCGCCGGCGGAGCTCTACGCGCTGCTCGCCGCGCGCGCCGCGGTTTTCGTCGTCGAGCAGGCCTGCGCGTTCAACGACTGCGACGGCCTGGACGCGTGCGCCTGGCATCTGCTTGGCTGGGTCGACGCGGGCGCGGCGCCGACGCTCGCCGCGTACCTGCGCCTGATCGATCCGGGCCGCAAGTACGCGGAGCCGTCGATCGGCCGCGTGCTCACGACCGCGGCCTGCCGCGGCACGGGCCTCGGCCGGGCGGCGATGCGCGAAGGCCTCGAGCGCGCGGCGCTGCTCTATCCGCGGCGCGCCATCCGCATCGGCGCGCAATCCAGGCTCGAGCGCTTCTACGCCGAGTTCGGCTTTTCGACGGTGTCGGCGCCATACGACGAAGACGGCATCGCGCACGTCGAAATGCTGCGCGCGCCGTGACGCCAGCGCGGCGCTTCGCGCCGCGGGCCTTGCGCCGCCTTGTCGTCGCTGCCGCCAAGTTGCGCTAATATCCCGCCCTCACCGCCGCCAACCCTTCGTTGCGATGAAGCAGACATTCCTCGACTTCGAGCAGCCGATCGCCGAGCTGCAGGCCAAGATCGACGAGCTGCGCTACGTGCACGAGGACTCGGCGGTCGACATCTCCGACGAGATCACCCGCCTGCAGAAGAAGAGCCAGCAGCTCACCAAGGAGATCTACGGCAAGCTCTCCGCGTGGCAGATGGCGCAGGTCGCGCGCCACCCGCAGCGGCCCTACACGCTCGACTACATCGCGGGCATGTTCACCGACTTCCACGAGCTGCACGGCGACCGCACCTACGCCGACGACGCGGCGATCGTCGGCGGGCTCGCGCGCTTCAACGGCGGCCCGTGCATGGTGATCGGCCACCAGAAGGGGCGCGACACCAAGGAGAAGATCCACCGCAACTTCGGCATGCCGCGGCCGGAGGGCTACCGCAAGGCGCTGCGGCTGATGCGGCTCGCCGAGAAGTTCGGCCTGCCGCTGTTCACGTTCGTCGACACGCCGGGCGCGTATCCGGGCATCGGCGCCGAGGAGCGCGGGCAGTCCGAGGCGATCGGCCGCAACCTCTACGAGATGGCCGGCTTGCGCACGCCGATCATCGTCACCGTCATCGGCGAGGGCGGCTCCGGCGGCGCGCTGGCGATCGCGATCGGCGACATGACGCTGATGCTGCAGTACGCGACCTACTCGGTGATCTCGCCCGAGGGCTGCGCGTCGATCCTGTGGAAATCGGCGAAGCACGCCGAGGAAGCCGCCGAGACGCTGGGCATCACCGCGCCGCGCCTGAAGACGCTGGGCCTGATCGACAAGGTCATCACCGAGCCGCCCGGCGGCGCGCATCGCGACCACGCGGCGATGATGGCGACGCTCAAGAAGGCCCTGACCGAGGCGCTGCGCCACGTGCAGGAGCAGCCGCTCGACGTGCTGCTCGACGCGCGCGAGGAGAAGCTGCTCGGCTATGGCAAGTACAAGGAGATCACCGCCGGCTGATCCGGCGAATGCCGTCGCCGCAGTCGCCGCGGCCATCGCCGCGGCGACTCGCCGAGCACCTGCCCGCGGGCGCACGCCTCGCCGTCGCGCTCTCCGGCGGCATCGACTCGATGGTGCTGCTCGATGCCGCCGCCGCAGCGCTCGCGCGGCAGCCCGATCGCGCTGTCCGCCATCCACGTGCACCACGGCCTGTCGCCGAACGCCGAGCGCTGGGCGCAATTCTGCGCCGCGCAGTGCGCGCGCCGCGGCGTGCCGCTGACGACGCATCGGCTGCGGCTCGAACGCACGCGCGGCGCGAGCCTCGAAGCGCTCGCACGCAGCGCGCGCTACGAATGCCTGCTCGCAGCCCCGGTCGACGCCGTCGCGCTGGCCCACCACGCCGACGACCAGGCCGAGACGCTGCTGCTGCAGCTGCTGCGCGGCGCGGGCCCGCCCGGACTCGCCGGAATGCCGCGCTACCTGCCCGGTCGTCCCGCCCTGCTGCGGCCGCTGCTCGGACTCGCGCGCGCGACGCTCGCCGCGTACGCGGCGGCGCGCGCGCTCGCCTGGGTCGACGACGAAAGCAACGCCGACTCGAGCCACGCGCGCAACTTCCTGCGGCACGAAGTCGCGCCGCTGCTCGCCGCGCGCTTTCCCGGCTACCCCGCGACGCTGGTGCGCGCGGCAGGCCACCAGGCCGAGGCGGCGGCGCTCGCCGACGCGCTGGCCGAGGGCGACGCCAGCGGCGCGGTCGGCGCGGAGGGCCTCGAGCAGGCGCGGCTGTCCGCCCTCCCGGCGGCGCGCGCGCGCAATCTGCTGCGCTGGTTTCTGCGCGGCGAAGGCTTGCGGCCGCCGTCCGCCGCGCGGCTCGCCGAGATGCTGCGCCAGCTCCAGCACGCGGCACCCGACGCGCGCACGCGCATCGCGCACGATGGCGCCGAGATCGGTTGCCATCGCGGCCGCATCGTCGTGCACGCGCCCGGCGCAGCCACGTTCGTCGCGCGCGTGGGACGGCGAACCCGAACTGCGGCTGCCCGGCGGCGTGCTGCACTTCGAGCGCGCGCGCGGGAGCGGGCTCGCGGTCGCCAAGCTGGCGCGGGCGCCGGTCACGCTGCGCTCGCGCAGCGGCGGCGAGCGCATCCGCCTCGCGGCAAACCGGCCCACGCGCACGGTCAAGAAACTGCTGCAGGAGGCGCGCATGCCGCCGTGGGAACGCGACGCGCTGCCGCTGGTGTGGTCCGGCGAGGCACTCGCCGCGGTGCCCGGAATCGGCGTCGCGCTCGCCTACCAGGCCGCGCCCGACGAAGACGGTTGGTGTCTTACCTGGCGCCCGCTGCGGCTGGGTTGATCAGCGTCAAACATCCACCGCCCGGCGTGGCGTAGGCTCTCTGGGACTTGTCGCGCGCGGGCAGCCGAATTGACAAGGCCGCCGTCCCCGGGCTAAATGACCCGCGCCCGCAAAGAAGTGCGCCCAACGCGCCGGCGAGCCTTTCCCTGGAGGAACTCATGAAGCTACGCCTTTGTGTCGCGCTCGCCGCAGCGCTGCTGCTCGCCGTTGCCGGCGGCGCGCTCGCCCAGCAGCCCATCGTCATCAAGTTCAGCCACGTCGTGGCGCTCGACACGCCCAAGGGCAAGGGCGCGGAGAAATTCAAGAAGCTCGCCGAGGAGCGCACCAAGGGCCGGGTCAAGGTCGAGGTCTACCCCAACAGCACGCTCTACAAGGACGGCGAGGAGATGGACGCGCTGCAGCTGGGCTCGGTGCAGATGCTCGCGCCCTCGGTCGCGAAATTCGGCCCGATGGGCGTGCGCGAGTTCGAAGTGTTCGACCTGCCGTACATCTTCGACAACTTCGCCGAGCTGCACAAGGTCACCGAGGGGGCCGTCGGCAAGCTGCTGTTCAAGAAGCTCGAGGCGAAGGGCATCGTCGGGCTCGCGTTCTGGGACAACGGCTTCAAGGACATGAGCGCCAACAAGCCGCTGCGCCTGCCCGGCGACTTCAAGGGCCTGAAGATGCGCATCCAGTCCTCGAAGGTGCTGGACGCCGAAATGCGCGCGCTCGGCGCGATTCCGCAGGTGATGGCGTTCTCCGAGGTGTACCAGGCGCTGCAGACCGGCGTGGTCGACGGCACCGAGAATCCGCCGTCGAACTTCTACACGCAGAAGATGCACGAAGTGCAGAAGTACTTCACGCTCACCGATCACGGCGTCATCGAATATGCCGTGATCGTCAACAAGAAGTTCTGGGATGGCCTGCCGGCCGACATCCGCACCATCCTCGAAGGGGCGATGAAGGACGCGACCAAGTACGCCAACGACATCGCCAAGAAGGAGAACGACGAGGCGCTGGCCGCAGTCAAGGCAACCGGCAAGACCGAGATCCTGACGCTGACGCCCGAGCAGAAGGCGGCATGGAAGAAGGCGCTGCTGCCGGTGCACGAGGAAATGGAGAGCCGCGTCGGCAAGGACATCATCGACGAGGTCTACAAGGAAACCGGCTTCAAGCCCTGACGCACCGAGAACGCAGGCGCGCGAGGCGCGGGCACGACGAGACGAGAGAAAACGCCGCTGCGGCATTCGCAGTGGCGTTTTTTTGCACCGGCTGCGCCGACAGACCCTGACGGGTGCCATGCTCAAAGTCCTGGACCAGCTGGAGGAGTGGCTGATCGCGTTGCTCATGGGTGGCGCGACGGTGATCATTTTCGTCGCGGTCATCCACCGCTACGCGGCGGGGCTGCCCATTCCCGTGGTGCAGGATTGGCTGCTTTCGCTCAACCTGTCGTGGGCGCAGGAAGCGTGCATCTACATGTTCGTCTGGATGGCGAAGTTCGGCGCCGCCTACGGCGTGCGCACCGGCATCCACGTCGGCGTCGACGTGCTGATCAACCGCCTCCCGGAACGCGGACGGCGGGCCTGCATCCTCTTCGGCCTGCTCGCCGGCGCCCTGTTCACCGGCGTGGTGGCCGCATTCGGCGCCAACTTCGTCTGGGAGCTCTCGCACACCAACCAGACCTCGCCGGACATGGAACTGCCGATGTGGCTGGTCTATCTCGCCATTCCCTGCGGCTCCGGATCTGATGTGCTTCCGCTTCCTGCAGGTCGCGTGGGCATTCGCCCGCACCGGCGAGCTGCCGCATCACGACCCCACCCAGATCGAGGGCGTCGAAAAAATCGACTACGAGGAGATCCTGCCGGGAAGCTTCGACGGGGAAGACAACCTGCACCCTGCTGCGCCGAGGAAGGGCTAAGCGATGACCTCCGCCATCATCTTCGGGCTGCTGTTCGCGCTGATGCTGACCGGCATGCCGATCTCGATCTCGCTGGGCCTCACGGTGCTGACGTTCGTGTTCACCATGACCCAGGTGCCGATCGAGTCGGTGGCGCTGAAGCTGTTCACCGGCATCGAGCGGTTCGAGATCATGGCGATCCCGTTCTTCATCCTCGCCGGCAACTTCCTCACCCATGGCGGCGTGGCGCGGCGGATGATCAATTTCGCCACCTCCATGGTCGGCCACTGGCACGGCGGGCTGGCGCTCGCGGGCATCGTGGCCTGCGCGCATGTTCGCCCTGGTCTGCGGCTCGAGCGTGGCCACGGTCGTGGCCATCGGCTCGATCGTGCTGCCGGAGATGGTCAAGCGGGGCATGCCGATGCATTTCGGCGCCGGCGTGATCACCGTCGCCGGCTCGCTCGGCATCCTGATGCCGCCGTCGATTCCCAAGGTGATCTACGCCATCGCCACCAACACCTCGATCGGCGCGCTGTTCGTCGCCGGCCTCCTGCCCGGGATCCTGCTGACCACGATGCTGTGCGCGGTCACCTGGTACATCGCCAAGAAGCGCAACTATCCGCGCCTGCCGCGCGAGGGCTGGAAGGCGCGCTTCAAGGCGTTTCGCGAAAGCGTCTGGGGCCTGATGCTCGTGGTCATCATCATCGGCGGCATCTACTCGGGGCTGTTCACGCCCACCGAAGCGGCCGCCATGGCCGCCGTGTACGCGTTCTTCGTCTCGGTGTTCGTCTACAAGGACATGCCGCTCAAGGACCTGCGCAAGGTGCTGCTCGACCTCGGCGAACATGAGCGCGATGCTGCTCTACATCATCACCAACGCGGTGCTGTTCTCCTTCATCCTGACCAACGAGAACATTCCGCATGCCCTCGCCGACTGGATCATCGACAAGGACCTGGGCTGGGTGGGCTTCCTGCTGCTCGCCAACATGCTGCTGCTCGTCGCCGGCAATTTCATGGACCCGTCCTCGATCATGCTGATCATGGCGCCGATCCTGTTTCCGGCCGCGGTGACGCTCGGCATCAATCCGGTGCACTTCGGCATCCTGATCGACGTCAACATGGAGGTCGGCCTCTGCCATCCGCCGGTCGGGCTCAATCTCTATGTCGCCTCCGGCATCTCCAGGCTGGGCATCACGCAGCTGACCAAGGCGGTGATGCCGTGGCTGCTCACCATGCTGGTGTTCCTGGTCATCGTCACCTACTGGCCGGAGCTGTCGATTTGGCTGCCGCGGAAGATGGGCATGATGGGGCCTGCGCCGTAGGGTCGGCGCAGTCGAAGGCGCGCCGCCGCGCATGATATAATTATGAATTTACTCGGATTTATTGCGGCGGAGCCCCAGCATGGCGGTAGAACGTACCCTTTCGATCATCAAGCCCGACGCGGTTGCAAAAAACGTCATCGGCGAGATTTATTCTCGCTTCGAGCGTGCGGGCCTCAAGATCGTCGCCGCGAAGATGACGTGGCTCGCGCGTCCCGACGCCGAGGGCTTCTATGCAGTGCACCGCGAGCGGCCGTTTTTCAAGGATCTGGTCGATTTCATGACTTCCGGCCCGGTGATGATCCAGGTGCTCGAAGGCGAGAACGCCATCGCCAGGAACCGCGACCTGATGGGCGCGACCGATCCGAAGAAGGCGGCGCCGGGAACGATCCGCGCCGACTTTGCCCAAAGCATCGATGCCAACGCCGTGCACGGTTCGGACGGGCCGGAGACCGCCAAGACCGAAATCGAATTCTTCTTTCCGCGGCAGGAGATCCACAGCCGGTGACGCCGCGTTGATTTCCAGCACCATGATCAACCTTCTCGACTACGATCCGGCCGGCCTCGCGGCACTCTTCGCCGAGCGCGGCGAGAAGCCGTTCCGGGCGCGGCAGGTGCTGCGCTGGGTCCACCATGGGCTCTCCGATCGCGTCGAGGCGATGACCGACCTTGCCCAGGCGACGCGCGAGCGCGCTCGCGCGCGATGCCGAGATCCGCGCCCCGGCGGTGCTGCGCGACTCCACCGCCAGCGACGGCACGCGCAAGTGGCTGCTCGACGTCGGCGGCGGCAACGCGATCGAGACGGTCTACATCCCCGAGCACGACCGCGGCACGCTGTGCATTTCCTCGCAGGCCGGCTGCGCGCTCGACTGCGCCTTCTGCTCGACCGGCAAGCAGGGATTCAACCGCAACCTGGGCGTGGCCGAGATCATCGGCCAGCTCTGGCACGCCAACCGCACCCTGCTCGCCGCCGGCGTCGCCACACCCTGGGTCGAGCACGGCCGGCACCCGATCACCAACGTGGTGCTGATGGGCATGGGCGAACCGCTCGCCAATTTCGACAACGTCGTCGGCGCGCTAAGGCTGATGCTCGACGACAACGCCTACGGCCTCTCGCGCCGGCGGGTGACGCTGTCGACGTCGGGCCTCGTGCCCGTCGCTCGACCGCTTGCGCGAGGAATGTCCGGTCGCGCTCGCCGTCTCACTGCACGCGCCGAACGACGCGCTGCGCGACGTGCTGGTGCCGATCAATCGCAAGTATCCGCTGCGCGATCTGCTCGCCGCCTGCAAGCGCTACATCGAGCGCGCGCCGCGCGACTTCGTCACCTTCGAATACGTGATGCTCGACGGCGTCAACGACGCCCCCGAGCAGGCGCGGGAGCTCGTCGCGCTGGTGCGCGAGGTGCCGTGCAAGTTCAACCTGATTCCGTTCAATCCGTTTCCCGAATACCGAGTTCGCAACCAGTCCGCGCGCGCGCCTGCTCGCATTCCAGGACGTGCTGCAGGAGGCCGGGCTGGTGGCCACGGTCCGCACCACGCGCGGCGAGGACATCGACGCCGCCTGCGGCCAGCTCGCCGGGCAGGTGCGGGACAAAACCCGGCGCCGCACGCACCGCATCGCAGTCCGCACCGCCACCGCCGCTCCGGAGCCGCGCCCATGAATAACCTTGCCTTTGCGGCCCGCGCCCTCGCGTTGGCTGCGCTTTGCACGCTGGTCGCCTGCAGCAACAAGCCCACCGTGCCGGATGCGACCCTGACCCCGCCGGAGAACCAGCCGCCGCAGCTGGCGAGCCCACCGGTCCGGGCGCAGCTGCACACCGACCTCGCCGCGGGCTACTACGAGCGCGGGCAGATGGATGTCGCGCTCGAAGAGCTCAATCTGGCGCTCAAGGCCGATCCGACCTACGCCCGGGCGTACAACATCTCCGGGCTGGTGTATGCGATCCTGGGCGAGGACGCCAAGGCGGAGCAGAGCTTCCGCAAGGCGCTGCAACTCGCGCCCGACGACTCGGAGATCCGTCAGAACTGGGGCTGGTACCTGTGCACGCACAGCCGCGGCCGCGAATCGCTCGCCGAATTCGACGCCGCGGTGCGCAACCCGCTGTACAAGACGCCCGAGGTCGCGCTCGTCAATGCCGGCCGCTGCGCGCAGGCGGCCGGCGACACCGCCGCCGCGGAGAGCTTTTTCCAGCGCGCGCTCGCCGCGCAGCCCGGCAACCCGCTGGCCAGCCTCGGGCTGGCGCACATTGCCTACGACAGGCATCGCTACGATGAGGCGCGCGGCTGGATGAAAGGCGCCATGCAGACGACCAATCCGCCGCCGGATGCCCTGCGGCTCGGCACCTGCATCGAACGCAGGCTGGGCGACCACCAGGCCGAGCTGTCCTACATTTCGCAATTGACGCAACCGCTATCCGGACGCCGCCGGAAACGAAGGCGATCGCGACCGAGAGTTGCGAGTGACCGCCTGCCGAAGAACACGTCGCAAGCGCGTCGGCGTTGCCGCTTGCGGGCCAGGCCGGCGCCCGCCTGCAGGCCGCGCGCGAGGCCGCCGGCCTGTCGCTCGACCAGGTCGCGCAGCAATTGAAGCTTGCGCCGCGGCAGGTGCGGGCGCTGGAGGAAGAGGACTTCGCGCAGCTGCCCGGGCGCACGTTCGCGCGCGGTTTCGTGCGCAACTACGCGCGCCTGCTCAACCTCGATGGCGAAGACCTGCTCGCGCAGCTCCCCGATGCGGCGCGCGCCCCCGCCCTCGGGGCGCCGGCGCTGCAATCGACCGGCGCGATGATCGCGGAGCTGCCGAACGCCGGCGCGACTCCGCCCGGACTCTCGCGCTGGGTGATCCCGATCGTGCTCGTCGCCTGCATCGTCGGCGCGGCCGCCTACGAGTGGTACCGCGGCGGGCTCGCCGCACCGACGGACGCGCCGCGCCCCGTGCCCCCGGCCGCTGCGGTCCCCGCAGCAACCACCTCGAGCAGCACGGAGCTGCCCAATCCGGTGGCCGCCGAACCGGCAAGCGCGCCGGAATCCCCGCCCGTCGCGCCGGAGACCGAAACGGCCCCCGGCGCCCTCGCCTCCACCGCGGCAGAGACTCCGCCGCCGGCGCGCCGGCGCGCAAGCCGCACCGCTGCAGCTGCGCTACCACGGACCGTCCTGGACCGAGATCCGCGACCGCGACGGACAGGTGCTGATCTCGCGCCTGGTTCCGGCCGGCACCGAGCAATCGCTTCGCGGCGGCGCCCCGTTCGACATCGTGATCGGCAACGCGCGCGCGGTGACCCTGGTTTATCGCGGCACGCCGGTCGATCTTTCGCGCTACACGCGCCAGAACGTCGCGCGACTGCGCCTGAACTGATGAGCCGAAGCATGAGCAATCCGGAACACCTGCCAAGCGCGCGCCAGCGCACGCGCACCGCCCGCGTCGGCAACGTCGCCATCGGCGGCGGCGCGCCGATCGTCGTGCAATCGATGACCAATACCGATACCGCCGATGTCGCCGCGACCGTCGCCCAGGTGGCCGCGCTTGCCGCGGCCGGCTCGGAGCTGGTGCGCATCACCGTCAACAGCGACGAGGCCGCGGCCGCGGTGGCGCCGATCCGCGAGCGGCTCGATGCGGCCGGCTGCCACGTGCCGCTGATCGGCGACTTCCATTTCAACGGCCACAAGCTGCTGACCGAGTGGCCCGACTGCGCGCGCGCGCTCGCCAAGTACCGGATCAATCCGGGCAACGTCGGCAAGGGGTCGAAGCACGATTCGCAATTCGCGATCATGATCGAGCACGCGCTGCGCTGGGACAAGCCGGTGCGCATCGGCGTCAACTGGGGCAGCCTCGACCAGGAGCTGCTCGCGCGGCTGATGGACGAAAACGCGCGTCTTCCCGAGCCCCGTTCCGCCGGCGGCGGTGCTGCGCGAGGCGCTCGTCGTGTCCGCGATCGGCAGCGCCGAGCGCGCCGAAGCGCTCGGCCTGCCGGGCGACCGCATCGTGCTCTCGTGCAAGGTCTCCGACGTCCAGGACCTGATCGCGGTGTACACCGAGCTCGCGCGGCGCTGCGATTACCCGCTGCACCTGGGACTCACCGAGGCGGGCATGGGATCGAAAGGCATCGTCGCCTCGACCGCGGCGATGGCGGTGCTGCTGCAGGCAGGCATCGGCGACACGATCCGCGTCTCGCTCACGCCCGAGCCCGGCGGCGATCGGACGCGCGAAGTCGTGGTCGCGCAGGAGATCCTGCAGACGATGGGCCTGCGCTCGTTCGCGCCGCTGGTGACGGCCTGCCCGGGATGCGGCCGGACGACCAGCACCTACTTCCAGGAGCTCGCCGACAAGATCCAGACCTACCTGCGCGCGCAGATGCCGCAATGGCGCACCCGCTACCCCGGCGTGGAGGAGATGAGCGTCGCCGTCATGGGCTGCGTGGTCAACGGCCCGGGCGAATCGAAGATGGCCAACATCGGCATCAGCCTGCCGGGCACGCGCGAAGTGCCCGTCGCGCCGGTGTACGTCGACGGCCAGAAGACCGTCACGCTCAAGGGCGAGCGCATCGCCGAGGAATTCCAGCAGATCATCGCCGATTACGTGCGCGCGACCTACGGCGGCGAACCGCGCGCCGCGCACCTCTCGCCGGAGAAGCCCTCGCCTCAACATCAAGGCGATCGCGTAAGTCGCATGGGCACGCCGACGATCCAGGCCGTGCGCGGCATGAACGACGTGCTGCCCGACGAGGCGGCGCTGTGGCAGCGCTTCGAGGACGCGGCGCGCGACACCTTCGCGCAAGTACGGCTACCGCAACCTGCGCATGCCCATCGTCGAGCCGACGCCGCTGTTCGTGCGCGGCATCGGCGAGGCCACCGACATCGTCGAAAAGGAAATGTACACGCTTCGACGATCAACGGCGAGAGCCTGACGCTGCGCCCGGAGGCGACCGCCGGCATCGTGCGCGCCGCGATCGAGCACCACCTGACCTACGAGCGGCCGCAGCGGGTGTGGACCGCGGGCCCGATGTTCCGCCACGAGCGGCCGCAGAAGGGCCGTTACCGCCAGTTCCACCAGTTCGACGTCGAGGCGCTCGGCTTCGCCGGCCCGGACGTCGACGCCGAGCAGATCGTGATGCTCGCGCGGCTGTGGACGAAACTGGGCCTGGACGGCATCGTCGCTGCAGATCAACTCGATCGGCGACGCGCGGAAGCGGCACGCGCATCGCGCGGCGCTGGTCGCGCTATTTCGCGGCAACATCGCCGAAGCTCGACGCCGATTCGCAGCGCCGCCTGGACACCAATCCGCTGCGCATCCTCGACAGCAAGAACCCGGCGATGCAGGCGATCGTGGCGGCGGCGCCGCAGCTGTTCGACCTGCTTGGCGAGGCGGCGGAGTCGCGCCGGCACTTCCGCGAGCTGCAAGGGCTGCTCGCGGCCGCCGGGATCGCCTTCGAGATCAATCCGCGCCTGGTGCGCGGCCTCGACTATTACAACCGCACCGTGTTCGAGTGGGTCACGACGCGCCTCGGCGCGCAAGGCACGGTCGCCGGCGGCGGGCGCTACGACGGGCTGTTCGAGCAGCTCGGCGGCACGCCCACGCCGGCGTGCGGTTTCGCCATCGGCATCGAACGGCTGGTGCTGCTGCTGCGCGAGGCGCCGGCGCGCGAGGCCGCCCCCGACGCCTACGTCGTCCATGTCGGCGCAGGGGCGGCAGCCCTCGCGCTCGCCACCGCCGAGCGCCTGCGCGATGCCGGGCTCGCGGTCGTGGTGCACGCCGGCGGCGGCGTCTTCAAGTCGCAGATGAAGACGAGCCGACGCGAGCGGCGCGCGCTTCGCGCTCATCGTCGGCGATGACGAGGTGGCCGCGAATCGCGTCTCGGTCAAGCCGCTGCGCGCCGCCGGTGAGCAGGTCGCGCTGCCGCCGGAAGACGTTGCCGCGCACATCCGCGCGGCCCACTGAACGGGAACCGAACATGCCGGTATACGATCTCGAGGAACAGGAAAAAATCGACGACCTGAAGGCGTGGTGGGCGAGCAACGGCAAGTACGTCAGCGCCGTCGTCGTCGGCGTCGCGGTCGTCGTGATCGGCGTGCAGGGTTGGCGCTGGTTTCAGGGCACGCAAGCGGCGAAGGCGAGCGTGCTCTACCAGGCCGTGAGCCAGGCTGCCCGCGACAACGATCTCGCCAAGGCGAAGGAGCCGGCGAGCCAGGTCGTCGAGCGCTTCGCCGGCACGCCCTACGCACCGCGCGCGGTCCTGCTGTACGCGAAGCTGCTCTACGATGCCGGCGACAAGGCCGGCGCGAAAACGCAGCTGCAGTGGGTCATCGACCATGCCGGCGAAGACGAGCTCAAGGCCATCGCCCGCTTCCGCATGGCGCAGGTATTGCTCGACGACAAGGAATACGACGAGGCGCTCAAGATGCTCGACGCGAAGACCGACGAGGCGTTCGCCGGCGTTTACGCCGACCTGCGCGGCGACGTGCTCTCGGCAGCCGGCAAGACGCAGGATGCGCGCGCGGCGTACCAGGTTGCGCTTGCCAAGCTGGATCCGAAATCGGGCTACCGGGGCTTCCTGCAGGCGAAGCTCGACGCCCTGGGCGGCCCGCTGCCGGCGGCGGCCGCTGCGTCCGGCGCGGAGAGCGCGTTGCCGCCGCCGGCCGCCCCAGCCACCTCAGCCGCCCCGGCCGCCCCGGCCGCCCCGGCGCGATGAGGGCGTTCACGTTTTCCGCCGTGGCGCCCGGTCGCGCGCGACGCGGCGGCCGCTATCTGCTGATCCTGGGCGCGGGCGCGCTCCTGGGCGGCTGCTCGACGCTGTCAACGACGCTGTCGAGCTGGATACCGTCGTGGCTTACCACGCCGCCGTCGCTGCCGTCGCTACCGTGGTTTTCGCACGGCACCAAGCTCGGCGCGCTGCCGGACTACAAGGCCAAGGCAACCGTGCGGCTCAGCTGGCAGGTGGCAGTCGGCGGCAAGGGCGCTGGCGGCTTCGCGCCCGCGGTGCGCAGCGACGTCGTCTACGCCGCCGGCGAGGACGGCACGATTGTCAGCGTCGACTTGGCCAGCGGGGCCCAGCGCTGGCGCATCAATGCCGGCAAGCCGTTGTCGGCCGGGGTGGGCGCCGATGCGCAGCTGGTCGTGGTCGGCACCGACAAGGGCGACGTGCTGGCCTTCGACAGCAGCGGCAAGGCGCTGTGGCAGACCAAGGTATCGAGCGAGGTGAGCGGGCCGCCGAGCCTCGCGGAAGGCATGCTGATCGTCTGGTCGCTCGACGGCAAGATCTACGGCCTGTCGCCCACCGACGGCAGCCGCAAATGGGTGGCGCAGCGCGCCACCCCGCCGCTTACCGTGCGCCGCTTTGCCGGCGGCATCATCACCCGCGGCGCATTGTTCACCGGCACTCCGAGCGGAAAGCTGCTGGCCATCGACGTGGCGACGGGGTCGATCGCCTGGGAAGGCAGCGTCGTCACGCCGAAGGGCGCGACCGAACTCGAGCGCATCGCCGACATCACGAGCCTGCCCGTCATCGACGAGCGGCAGGTGTGCGCGGCCGCGTACGTGGGCCGCGTGGCGTGCTTCGACCCGCTGCGCGGCAACCTGACCTGGTCGCGCGAATTCGGCAGCCTCGGCGGGATCACACTGGACAATCGCTACCTCTACCTCACCGACGAGAAAGGCGCGATCCAGGCACTCGACAAGACCACGGGGGCTTCGGTGTGGAAGCAGGACCAGCTCGCCACGCGGGCGCCGAGCGGGCCGGTGGTCGTCGGCGATTACCTGGGCGTGGTCGATGGCGAGGGGTACCTGCACCTGCTCGACCGCAACGACGGCAGCCTCGTCGGGCGGCTCGCCACCGACGGCAAGGCCGCCGTCGCGCAGCCGGTCGCCGTGGGCGAGAGGGCGGTGTGGCAGAGCCTGGCCGGAAACCTGATCAGCGCGTCGACCCAGTGAGCGCTTGAGTCCCGTGCGCGGCAAGCGATGCTACCCACGCTCGTCCTCGTCGGCCGCCCGAACGTCGGCAAGTCGACGCTGTTCAACCGGCTGACCGCCTCGCGCGCGGCGCTCGTCGCCGACTATCCCGGGCTCACCCGCGATCGCCACTACGGCCGCGGCCGCTGGGGCGAGCGGCCGTACCTGGTCGTCGACACCGGCGGCTTCGAGCCCAAGGCCAGCAGCGGCATCATGCACGCGATGGCCGAGCAGACCCAGACGGCCATCGCCGAAGCCGACGCGATCGTGTTCCTGGTCGACGCCCGCGCGGGCTTGACCGGCGAGGATCGGACGATCAGCGACGTGCTGCGCCGCTCGGGCCGGCCGCTGTTGCTCGCGGTGAACAAGTCCGAAGGCCTGCGCTCCGGAGCGGGCCAGCGCCGAGTTTCACGAGCTGGCGCTGGGCGAGCCGCTGCCGATCTCCTCCGCGCACGGCGAGGACGTGCGCGAGCTGGTCGAGCGGGCACTCGCGCTTTGTCCGCCGGCAAGCGCGTTCGACGCCGAGGTGGCGGAGGAGGCGAAGCCGATCAAGGTCGCGATCGTCGGGCGACCCAACGTCGGCAAATCGACGCTGGTCAACACGCTGCTCGGCGAGGAGCGCGTGATCACCTTCGACGAGCCCGGCACGACGCGCGATTCGATCTACCTCGACTTCGAGCGCGGCGGCCGCAGCTACACGCTGATCGACACCGCGGGGGTGCGGCGGCGCGGCAAGGTGACCGAGACGATCGAGAAGTTCTCGGTCATCAAGACACTGCAGGCGATCGACGACGCCAACGTGGTCGTGCTGCTGCTCGACGCCGAGCAGGGAATCTCCGAGCAGGACGCGCACCTCGCCGGGGCCATCCTCGAGGCCGGCCGCGCGCTGGTGGTCGCGCTCAACAAGTGGGATGCGGTCGACGCGGATTCCCGGGCGCAGGTCAAGCGCGAGCTCGAGCGCAAGCTCGGCTTCCTGACCTTCGCCGAACTCCACCCGATCTCGGCGAAGCATGACAAGGGCGTCGCGCCGCTGGTGGCCGCGGTCGATCGGGCGTATGCGGCGGCGATGGCGCGGCTGCCCACACCGAAGCTCACCCGCGCCCTGCAGGCGGCGCTTGCCCGGCAGCAGCCGCCGCGCGCCGGGCTGGTGCGGCCGAAGCTGCGCTATGCGCACCAAGGCGGGGCGAACCCGCCGCTGATCGTCATCCACGGCAGCGCGCTCTCGAGCATTCCGGACGCCTACCGCCGCTACCTGGAACATTTCTTCCGCGAGGCGTTCAAACTGCAGGGAACGCCGCTTAGGATACAATTCAAGACCGGCGCCAATCCCTATGCGGAGGCCGCCACGCACCGGCGGAAACGCCGCTAGGACCGCGTAACTCAAGCCGGGGCTGCCCCGGAGGCGGCCTGGATAAACAATACGGTGCGGAGAAGAAACCCAAGCGGAGTAATACGATGAGCAATAAAGGGCAAATGCTACAAGACCCGTTCCTGAACACGCTGCGCAAGGAGCATGTTCAGGTGTCGATCTATCTGGTCAACGGCATCAAGCTGCAGGGCCAGATCGAGTCGTTCGACCAGTACGTCGTCCTGCTGAAGAATACCGTCACGCAGATGGTGTACAAGCACGCCATCTCGACCGTGGTGCCGGCGCGCGCCATCACGATGCCGCACGACAACGAACGCGAAGTTGCTGCTTAAGGCCGATGCGCCCGTGAGGCGCGGTGTTTGAGCGCCCCGCCCGCGGCGATCGCGCGCTGCTCGTCGAGCTCGATTTCGGCGACGGCGCGCCCGCCGAGCGCCTCGCGGAGCTGAAGGCGCTCGCCCGCTCGGCGGGCGCCGAGATCGCCGACATCGTCACCGCCCGCCGCGCGCGACCCGACGCGGCGCTCTTTGCCGGACGCGGCAAGGTCGCCGAGATCGCGGCGCGCCGCGTCGGCAGCGGCGCCGACCTCGTCATCTTCGATCACGCGCTGTCGGGGGCGCAGCAGCGCAACCTGGAGCGCGCGCTCGACTGCCGCGTCGTCGATCGCGTGAGCCTCATCCTCGACATCTTCGCCCAGCGCGCGCAGAGCGCCGAGGGCAAGCTGCAGGTCGAACTCGCGCAGCTCAAGCACCTGTCGACGCGACTGGTGCGCGGCTGGACCCACCTCGAGCGGCAGAAGGGCGGCATCGGCCTGCGCGGCCCCGGGGAAACGCAGCTCGAGACCGACCGCCGGCTGATCGGCATGCGCGTGAAGCTCCTCAACGGCCGCCTCGAGCAGATCGAGCGCCGTCGCGCGACGCAGCGCCGGGCGCGGCGGCGCGCCGAGGTGCGCAACGTCGCGCTGGTCGGCTATACCAACGCCGGCAAGTCGACGCTCTTCAACCGCCTCACCGGCGCGCGCGTCTATGCCGCCGACCAGCTGTTCGCGACGCTCGACACGACGCTGCGCCGGCTCGCGCTGCCGGACGCCGAGCCGATCGTGCTCTCCGACACCGTCGGCTTCATCCGCGACCTGCCGCACGATCTCGTCGCTGCGTTCCGCGCCACGCTGGAGGAAGCGGCCGATGCCGACCTGCTGCTGCACGTCGTCGACGCAAGTCACGTCAGTCGCGACGAGCAGATCGCCGCCGTCGACACGGTGCTCGCCGAAATCGGGGCCGCGGAGCTGCCGCGGATCCTGGTGCTCAACAAATGCGATGCGGCCGCGCTCGCTCCCGGCGTCGAGCGCGACGAATATGGTAAAATTCGCACGGTCCGTTTGAGCGCGCTTACCGGCGCGGGCGTGCCCGAATTGCATGCCGCGCTGGCGGAACGGTTCCCGCGCCCCGCAAGGGCGCTTCGGTACCGGGCCGCGACCGCGTGACTCGGCATCTGCCGCCAAAACCCGCCACCTTAAGCCGCCGCAGGGCATCCGCCATGTCCCTCAACGATCCGCAATGGGGTAAGCGCGGCCGCAGCGGGCCGCCCGATCTCGATGAGATCTGGCGCAACGTCAACCGGCGCCTGAACGAGCTGCTGGGCCGGCGCGATGGCGACGGCGGCGCCGGCGGCGAACCGCCGCGGCTGCAATTCCCGTTCGGTGGCGTGGGGCTGCTCATCGCGCTGGTGCTCGTCGTCTGGCTCGCCAGCGGCTTCTACATCGTCGACGAGGGCCGCCGCGGCGTGGTCACGCGCTTCGGCAAGTACACCGAGACCACGCTCCGGGCCCGCGCTGGCACCTGCCGTACCCGATCGAAGCGGTCGACGTCGTCGACTTCTCCAAGATCAAGACTGTCGAGATCCACGGCAACGCCCCCGCCAGCCGCTCGGCGCGCGGGCTGCTGCTGCTGACCGATGACGAGAACATCATCGACGTGCAGTTCGCGGTGCAGTACCGGCTGAAGGACGCCAAGGACTACGTCTTCAACACCAAGAATCCCGACGACGTGCTGGTGCAGGTCGCCTCGACGGCGATCAGCGAAGTCATCGGCCACAGCCAGATGGACTTCGTGCTCTACGAGGGTCGCGGCGAGATCGCGAAGAAGGCCGAAACGCTGATGCAGGAGATGCTCGATCGCTACGGCACCGGCATCCAGATCCAGAGCGTGTCGCTGCAGGACGCGCAGCCGCCGGAGCAGGTGCGGGCCGCCTTCGACGACGCGGTCAAGGCAAAGCAGGACCTCGAACGGCAGAAGAACGAGGGCCAGGCCTACGCCAACGACATCGTGCCGCGCGCCCGCGGCCTGGCCTCGCGCCTGCTGCAGGAGGCCGACGGCTACAACGCCCGCACGGTGCAGGAGGCCGAAGGCAACGCGAGCCGCTTCAAGCAGATCCTGGTCGAGTACAACAAGGCGCCCGCCGTCACCCGCGAGCGCCTGTACCTCGACATGATGCAGTCGGTCCTCGGCAGCACGAGCAAGGTGCTGATCGACCAGAAGGGCGGCAACAACAGCCTGCTCTACCTGCCGCTCGACCAGCTGCTCAAGCAGTCGCAGGCGGCCGCGCCGCCATCGGTCGCCGCGACCGATGCCGCGCACGGCGTCGCGGCGCCGCCCGAGGCATCCGTGGCGCTCGATCCGGGCCGGACGCGCGAATGCCGCGCACCCGCGATCGCGGAGACGGCCGATGAAATCCGCCCTGCCGATCCTCGCGCTGTTCGTCGCGGTGCTGCTCGTGCTGTCGCAGTCGATCTACACGGTCGACCAGCGCCAGTACGCGATCAAGTTCCAGCTGGGCGAGTTCATCGACGCCAACACCGAGGCCGGCCTGTACTTCAAGGTCCCGCTGCTGCAGAACATCAAGTTCTACGACCGGCGCATCCTGACGCTGGACGCGCCGCGGCCGGACCGCATCACCACCTCCGAGAAGACGCCGCTCAACGTCGATTTCATCGCCTACTGGCGCATCATCGACGTGCGCCAGTTACTACCAGAGCGTGACCGGCGACGAGGAGCTGGCGAAGCAGCGGCTGGCGCAGACGATCCGCTCCAATCTCGCGCAGGAGATCAACAAGCGCACGATCCACGAGGCGATCTCGACCGAGCGCGACAAGGTCATGACGACCACGCGGCAGCGCGCCGACGCCGACGCCAAGCAGATCGGCGTCGAGATCGTCGACGTGCGGCTGCGCCGGGTCGAGCTGCCCGAGGAAGTCCTGCCGCAGGTCTACCAGCGCATGGAATCCGAGCGCAAGCGCGTCGCCAACGAGCTGCGCTCGCAGGGCGCGGCCGAGTCGGAGAAGATCCGCGCCGACGCCGATCGCCAGCGCGAAGTGATTCTCGCCGACGCCTATCGGCAGGCGCAGAAGACCAAGGGCGACGGCGACGCCAAGGCCTCGGCGATCTACGCCGCCGCGTACGGCCAGAACCCGGAGTTCTACGCCTTCTACCGCAGCCTCGAAACCTACAAGGCGACGTTCAAGAACAAGAGCGACGTCATGGTGCTCGATCCGAGCTCCGAGTTCTTCCAGTACCTGAAGCAACCCGGCGGCGCCAAGGGCGTGCCGCGCCCCGGCACCCGCTAGCAACCCGCCACGAACCGGGTCGAAGGGAGAACAGGGGTGCCGGAAACTTTCCTGGCGGCGTGCGCGCTCGTGCTGGTGCTCGAGGGCCTGCTGCCGCTCGTCGCCCCGCGCTCCTGGCGCAGCGCGTTCCGCAGGCTTACCGAGCTCACCGACGGGCAGCTGCGCTTCATCGGCCTCATCTCGGTGGCGCTGGGCATGCTGGTCCTGGTCGCGTTCTATGCGTAACTGGGTGCTCCCCGAGTACATCGACGATATCCTGCCCGACGAGGCGCAGCGGATCGAGGACCTGCGCCGCGTTCTGCTCGATCATTTCCGGGCCCACGACTACCGCCTGGTGCAGCCGCCGCTGATCGAGCACCTGGAATCGCTGCTGACCGGAACCGGCCACGATCTCGAGCTGCAGACCTTCAAGGTTGTCGATCCGCTGTCCGGCCGCCTGCTGGGCGTGCGCGCCGACATCACGCCGCAGGTCGCGCGCATCGATGCGCATCTGCTGAACGAGCCGGGCATCACGCGCCTGTGCTACGCCGGCAGCGTGCTGCGCACGCGGCGAAGCGGTGTGGCGCAGACGCGCGAGGTGCTGCAGATCGGCGCCGAGCTCTACGGCGAGCCGGGCATCACGGCGGACGTCGAAGTGCTCTCGCTGCTGCTGTCGGCGCTGGACGCCGCGGCGGTGCGCGGGCTGCATCTCGATCTCGGCCACGTCGGCGTGTACCGGGCGCTCGCCAACGGCTCGCGCCTGTCCGGCAACGGCGGCGACAGCGAGCTCTTCGCGGCCATGCGCACCAAGGACGTGCCCGCGGTGGCGGCGTTGACCGCGAAGCTTGCCGCGGCCTGGCGCGACGCATTCGTCATGCTGCCGACGCTGTACGGGCCCGCTGACGAGGTGTTGCGCGAGGCCGCGCGCGCGACTGCCGGACACGCCGTCGATCGCCGCCGCGCTCGCCGCGCTGGAAACGCTCGCCGGTGCAGCGCGCGGCCGGGTCGAAGCCCTGCACATCGATCTCGCCGACCTGCGCGGCTATCATTACCAGAGTGGCGCGAGTTTTTCCGTGTTCACCGCCGGCGAGCCGAATGCGATCGGCCGCGGCGAGCGCTACGACGGCATCGGCAAGGCGTTCGGCCGCGCGCGTCCGGCGACCGGGTTCACGCTGGACCTGCGCCAGCTTGCCGGCCTCGCCGGCCGCCGCGGGTGAGCCAAGCCGACCCAACAGCAGCAACCACAGGCAGCGCGAAGCGCATGGGCAAGAACGTCGTCGTAATCGGCACCCAATGGGGCGACGAGGGCAAGGGCAAGGTCGTCGACTGGCTGACCGAGCATGCCCAGGGCGTGGTGCGCTTCCAGGGCGGCCACAATGCGGGCCACACGCTCGTCATCGGCGGGAAGAAGACCGTGCTGCGCCTGATTCCCTCGGGCATTCTGCGGCCTTCCGTTCGCGTCTATCTCGGCAACGGCGTGGTCGTCTCGCCGACGGCGCTGCTGCAGGAGATCGCGGAGCTCGAGGGTGCCGGCGTCGAGGTGCGCTCGCGCCTGGCGATCTCGCCCGCCTGTCCGCTGGTCATGCCCTACCACGTCGCGCTCGATCAGGCGCGCGAAGCAGCGATGGGCGACACCCGCATCGGCACCACCGGCCGCGGCATCGGCCCGGCCTACGAGGACAAGATCGCCCGCCGCGCGTTGCGCGTCCAGGACCTGTTCTACCCGGACCGGTTCGCGGCCAAGCTCGAGCGCGTGCTCGAGTACCACAACTTCGTGCTGACCGGCTACTTCCGCTGCGCCGCGATTCCGTATCGCGAGACGCTCGACGCGACGCTGGCGCTCGCGCCGGCCGTGCAGCCGATGGTCGCCGACGTCGCGGCGCTGCTGCAGGCTGCGCGGCGCGCCGGCGAGTCGCTGCTGTTCGAGGGCGCGCAGGGCGCGCTGCTCGACATCGATCACGGCACCTACCCGTACGTGACCTCGTCGAACTGCGTTGCCGCCGCCGCCGCACCCGGCGCCGGCATCGGCCCGCAGCTGCTCGACTACGTGCTCGGCATCGTCAAGGCCTACACCACGCGCGTGGGCACCGGACCGTTTCCGACCGAGCTCACCGACGAAATCGGCGCGCGGCTCGCGCTGCGCGGCAACGAGTTCGGCTCGGTCACCGGCCGGCCGCGCCGCTGCGGCTGGCTCGACATTCCGGCGCTCGCGCGCTCGCTGCAGTTGAACGGCTGCGACGGCCTGTGCATCACCAAGCTCGACGTCCTCGACGGCCTGGCATCGATCCGCATCTGCACCAGCTACCGCGTCGGCGGCGAGACGGTCAGCCTGCTGCCGACGGGCGCCGAAGCGGTCGCCGCCTGCGTGCCGGTCTACGAGGAGCTGCCCGGCTGGAGCGAGAGCACGTTCGGCGTGAAGAGCTTCGCGGCGCTGCCGGCCAACGCGCGCGCGTACCTGCGGCGGATCGAGGCGCTCACCGGCGTGCCCATCGCGATGGTCTCGACCGGCCCGGAGCGCGACGAGACGATCCTCGTGCATCATCCGTTCCGCTGACCGGCACGCTCGCCGGCAGGCAGAAGAACCTCCGACCACATCGGGACGGCAACGAGACCCCATGAAGCTCAACGTCAGCTGGTCGCAGTATCACGCCTGATCGAGCGGCTCGCGCTCGCCGTGTACGACTCGGCGTGGCCGTTCAACCAGATCATCTGCATCGCCCGCGGGGGCCTGCGGGTGGGCGACGTGCTGTCGCGGATCTTCGAGGTGCCGCTCGCCATCCTGTCGACGCATTCGTACACCGCGGAGGGCGGCACGGTGCGCGGGCAGCTCGTGATCGCCGAGCACATGACGATGACCGCGCCGCGGCTGGGCGAGCGCGTGCTGCTCGTCGACGACATGGTCGACTCGGGACACACGCTCGAGGCGGTGTTCAAGACGCTGCCCCAGCGCTTCGCCCACATCGTGGATCTGCGCACCGCCGTGTTGTGGTACAAGGCGCACTCGGTCTTCCGGCCCGACTACTACATCGAGCACCTGCCGGAAAATCCGTGGATTCATCAGCCCTTCGAGGTCTACGACACGCTGCGCCCGGAACAGCTCAGGGCCCGGCTGGCGTAGGCGGGCGATGTCCGGGATCAGCGATCGCATGCAGCGTGAAGCGCGACTGTACGCGGCGCTCCTCTTGTCGCGACCACGGCGCTCGTCGCTTGCTGCGCCCCGGCGTGGGCGGCCGTCGAGAGGGTGGAAGTCGTCGAGCGCACGCCGTTTGCCGCGGGCGCGACCTTCGGCGAGGCCGGCGCCTACGAAAAGATCCGCGGCGTGGCCTACTTCGCGCTCGACCCCGCGGCGCGGCCAATGCCCGCATCGTCGACCTGAAGCGCGCGCCGCGCGACGCGCGCGGCCGCGTCACGTTTGCAAGCGAGTTCGTCGTCCTGCGGCCGGTCGAGGCGCAGCCCACGAGTCTGCTCTACGACGTCAACAACCGCGGCGGCATCGCCATCCTCGGCCAGGTGAACGGCCGCAGCCCCGCCAACAACGACCCGACGACCGCCGCCGACGCCGGTGACGGATTTCTCATGCGGCATGGCTTCACGCTGCTGTTTTCCGCGTGGACCTGGGATGTGGCGCCGCAGGCGCCCGGAGCGAGAGCCGCTCGTTTTTTCGCCGCCCGTCGCGCACGGGCCGGGTGGTGCCACGCTCAAAGGCCCGGTGGAGAACGAGTTCACCGTTACCCACCGACGCCCATCGCGACCTATGCCGGGATGCGTGGCCTGACCTACGAGCCTGCGACGCCGGACGACCCGTCGGCGCGGCTCACGCAACGCGCCCGCCCGGACGACGCCCGCCGTGCCATCCCGCGCAGTCACTGGCGCTTCGTCGGCCCGGAACAGAAGGGCGGCCCGGGCCGGGTGCAGCTCGACGAAGGATTCAAGCCGGGCGTGATCTATGAGCTCACCTATGTGGCCAAGGATCCGTACGTCACCGGCGCGGGACTCGCCGGCATTCGCGATCTGCTCGCTTACTTCCGCGATCACCCGTTCGCGGGCGCAGCCCCGCCGCGCCAGGTGCTGATCTTCGGCATCAGCCAGTCCGCGCGGGTCATCGGGCGAATGCTGCACGACGGGTTCGACGTGGACGAAACCGGCCGACTGGCGTTTGCGGGGGCGTACCTGCAGGTGCCCGGCGCGGGCGGCTCGCGCCGGCTTCAACAGTCGCTTCGTGCAGCCGACACGGCACCCGTCGCTCCTCGAGGAGCACGACTATCCCGCGGATGCGTTCCCCTTCACCACCGCGCCGGCGCGCGACCCGGTCACCGGAAAAACCGCCTCGTATCTGGACCACGCCCGCGACGCGCTGGGACGCCTGCCGAAGCTCATCGTCGCCAACACATCGACCGAGTTCTGGAACCGCGGCGCGTCGCTGATCGCGACCACGCCCGACGGCGCTGCCGACGTCGCGCCGGCAGAGAACGTGCGCCTGTACGCCTTCATGGGCGCGCAGCACTACGTCGGCCGCTCGCACGCGCGGGCGCCCTACCTCAACTGCGTCTCGACCACCGACCACTACCTGCCGATGCGCTCGCTGCTGCTCGCCCTCGAGCGCTGGGCGGAACTGGGAACGCCGCCGCCGCCCTCCGCCTATCCTTCGATCAGCGACGGCACACTGGTCACGGTCGCCGACTACCGCGCGGCATTTCCGAGCGGTCTCGGCATCGCTCCTCCGGGACAGAACCTGCGCGAGCCGCGGCTCGACTTCGGCCCGCGCTTCGCGTCCGAAGGCATTCCCACCCGCGTTCCTCCCGCGCATGGGCCGGCTTACGAAACCCGTGTGCCGAGCCCGGACTCCGACGGCAACGATCGCGGCGGCGTGCGTCTGATCGAACTGCAGGTGCCGCTGGGCACGCACACCGGCTGGAACGAACGCGCGCCGGAGACCGGTTTTGCGTGGGCAACGGCGCGCTTCGATGGCAGCTTCGTTCCCTTCGCGCGCACCGCCGCCGAGCGCCTTGCCGCAGGCGATCCGCGGCCGAGCCTGGAAGAGCGCTATCCGACGCGCGCGGACTTCGTCGCGAAAGTGCAAGCGGCCGCGGAGCGCCAGGTCGCTGCCGGCTTCCTGCTGCAGGAAGACGTGGCGCGCGCCGTCGACGAGAATGTCGGGTTGTACGACCGCATCATGGCGCGCGATCCAGGCGACCGCGCTTGCAACTATCTTTTCGCCGGATGATCGGCCGCCGGAACGGTGGCACGTTGCTGGCGCGCGCGCGCGGTCGTGAATGCGATCAGCGCCAGCAGGAGCGTCGCGATCACCAATGAGGAGGGGATGGTTCCCAAGGCGAGCCCGCCCTGCGCGTGCGGTTTGGTGAGCTCATCTCCCAACGTCGCGCCGAGCGGGCGAGTGAGCACGAAGGCCATCCAGAACAGCAGGGTGTGCGAGATCCGGGTCTTGTAGTACGCGAGCGCAATGAGCGCCAGCGCACCGCCAAACACCAGCGCGCCCGCCTCGTAGCCCAGGCCCAGGCCGGAGTTGTCCGCCGCGAAGTCGCCGAGCGCCGTCCCCAGCGTATTCGAAAAAAGGATCGTGAACCAATAGAAGATCTCGACCTTCGGCGACGTGATCCGGTTGACCGACACCGATCCCGTCGCGAGCCGCCACAGCGACAGCATGAACATGACGGCGGTTACGAGCATCAGGCGACCCTGTCATGTAGCCCAGGCCTGCGCGTGCGGTCCAGGTAGTCGGAGATTGTGGTGCCGACCATGGTGGTCGACAGGATGACCGCCCAGTACCGGAACGGGTGATATCCGTTCGCCGAGACTTGCGTGATCAGGGTCAACAAGAAGAACGCAAAGAGGATTCCCGTGCTGACCGCGTAGCCGAGGTTGAGCGTCATCGACAGGGCGTCGCCGCCGGTTTCACCGAGCGTCGTGGCACAGATCTTGATGATCCAGAACACGAGCGTGATTTGTGGGACTTTGCTCTTGAAGGATTCAGACATAGTCAGACAGATGGCGCCCGGGCGGACGGTGCATGTTGAAAAGGTAAAACTGCCAGACACGAGAGTGCGTTACAAGTTCCACACAAATCGCCGGTTGCGAAACACAAAAGGGCTGCAGAGCGCACTTTGATCGACCGCATCCGAAGCAGCGGCTCAACGATGCCGGCCTGACTATCGTCATGGGTGCGCACGAACCGGACGTGGCGGAGTTTGCCAGGCGGGTCATGATCTTTCGCGACGGAACGATTCGCAAAGACGAGCCGGTGCGCGACCGGCCGCGGGCTGCCGCAAGGCTGCAGGAATTGCCGGCGCTCGAGGATTAACGACTTCCACGTCCCATTGCCGGGGCGATCGCTTCATAGTTTCGCCAGGAACGCCGCCACCGTCTGCGCTTGCGCCGAGCGCAACCGCGCGCACAATCGGATCTGCTCCAGCGCCTGCTTGAGCGTTCGCTCGCCACCGGTATAGTTCGCGATTCGGTCGCGCCAGAAGGTCTCGATATCGCTGCGATCCTTTTCGCTGCACAAGCCCGCGGCATACGTCGGCCAGTAACCCGGAGCATCCGGCGACACGCGGCTTGGCCAGCGCATCGAAGTTCGCCACGATGAATTCGTGCGTGGCGCGTCGGGGCGGAATCGAGCTGTTGCCGATCCGCAGTGCGGTCCAGGACTCGCGAACGTCGAACGCGGGGTCGAGGAGCACGCCCAGGCCCCGCCGCGCGAGCACCGGATCGGTGAATGCCAGCAGCGCGACCATCAGGTTGCGTCGATCGAGACTGTCGGAGGTCGTCCTTGCTGCGGCGAGCAGCGCATCGAACGTCGTTGCCTCGCCGGATTGCGCGGCGATGAGCAGCACCGAGTCGACCATCGCCGGATCGACGGCCTTGCGGTTCCCGACCCACGCCAGCGCGAGCCGACGTGCCTCGGCGGCGAGCTTCGGGTCTTCGGGAGCGACCAGGCGGATCAGCGAACGGCGCAGAAGCTCCTCGTCGTCGCTCTCGTTGTGCCGGGCGCGTATCCAAGCGCGTGCGCGCGCTTGCCAAAGACCTGCCGCACGAACGCGGCAAACGTGCACGCGTTCGTCGTCGCCGACCAGCGTGTCCCTGACGAACGTCGCGAGATCGATGGCCGCACCGACCACGTGCCGGTCGTGCGAGCTGCCCGCGGCGCGCACCCATTCCAGCGCCTGCGCGCCACTCAGCGATCCGGCGCGCACCAGCGCGCGCACATCGTAGAGGAGGCTCGCGTACTCCGGCGGCGACAGGGCATCCCGATTCGCGGCAAGCTGCTTAAGCAACGTCTCGTCATAGTGCGCAACGTAGTAGCCCCGTCCGCCGGCGTTCGCAAACACGAACCTGGGGCAGCCTGTGCCCTGGAGTGGAAGCGTCGCCGGGCTGTCGGTCAACAACGTGCAGGATTGCCGTGTCGTGCCCGTGCCGTACCGCGCGCACACCGGAATCTGCCAGCGCTGATCGGCGTGTTCCGGCGCGCCGAGCGGTGTGAGCCGGTGTTGCGTCAAACTAAGTTTCGCGCCGCCGGCTGCGCATTGCAGCTCGACTTCCACCTGCGGGACGCCGTTCTGATCGAGAAACGTCGAGAAAGCCGGAGCAACCGGCCGGTCGCTTGCGGCGCCAAGGGCACCCAGGAAATCATCGACGGTCGCGTTGCCGTCACGACGCGACTCGAGATAGCTGCGCACGCCGCGACGGAACGGCTCCTCGCCGAGCCAGCCCTCGAACATGCCGATCACCGTCGCGCCTTTCTCGTAGGTGATCGAGTCGAACGCGTTGAAAATGTCACCGCGCGTAACGATCGGCTCGCGAATCCGCCGTGCCGAGTCGAGCATGTCCTCGTTGATCGCCTCCCCGCGCTCCTCGCTTCGGGCCGCGCCGCGCTCGTAGGCCGGCTGCCAGTCGTCGACCATCTTCGCGGCAAACCAGGTCGCGAACGCCTCGTTGAGCCAGAGGTCGTCCCACCAAGCCATCGTGACCAGATTGCCGAACCATTGATGCGCCATTTCGTGCGCGCCGACGCTGGCGCTGCTGTGCCGGAACCGGGGCGTCGCCGCATCCGGCTTGACGAGCAGCGCCGGGGCGCCGTAGGTGATGAGGCCGGCGTTTTCCATCGCGAACCCGACGGTCAGAGGGATCGCGATATGGTCGAGTTTTTCATAAGGGTAGGCAATGCCGAACCAGCGCTCCTCGCGCGCGAATATCTCCGGATACGCGCGCGCGACGAAGCTCGCATCGGCAAGGCGTCCGTGCGGCACGATGATCCTCATCGGCGTGGGTTTGGTTCCGACGCGACCGGCGTCCACGCTTTGCCATGGGCCGACCGCGAACGCGACGAGATACGAGGGTAGCGGACGGGTTTCGGCGAATCGCACCGCCTTCATCCCCGCTCCCAAATCGGTCTCGGACACGACCGGCGTGTTCGAGACCGCGACCAGCGCGGTGGGTACACGCAGCGTCAATTGCCACGGCACCTTGAAACCGGGCTCATCGAAGCAGGGAAAGGCACGGCGTGCGGAGTCCGCCTCGAACTGGGTCATCGCGTACCAGGCATCGCCTTCGCGCAACGCAAAGATGCCGCGCGTCGAATTGCGGCTTTGCTCGGCCTCGAAGGCGAGCGTCAGGCGATGCTTCCCGGCGGGCAGCGCCGGCGTGAACGCGAGGCCGACAAATTGTCGATTCCCGGAGATCACCCTGACCTCGGTCCCCGGGGTGCCCACCGCGGCGTGCGATACGGTCAGCGCATCGGCGTTGAGCCAAAGGAGCGTGTGCGGTCGATCCAGTTCGACGTCGATTGCAATCTCACCGGAAACATTCGCTTCGCCGGGGATCACGCTCAGCGTCAATTCGTAGCCGGTGGGACGGGATCCGTCCGGAAGGCGCAGCGGTGGCGGTGCCTCGGCACCGGTGGTCGCCGCCGGAACTTGCGCCAGCGACGACATGCTGCTGCCGAGCGAAACGACGGCAACCAAGGCTGCGAGGAGCGCTTTGGGCATCGGTGGCCTGCGAAGGTTGTCTAGACGCCGAGAGTGACCACGGAGGCGCGCATGCCCGCGAGCGGCGCGCGGTGCAGGAACGCCGAGTCCCTGCCGAGGATCAGCTTCACCAGATCCTCAAGGGTCGGCTCGTCGATTGCATTGCTGTGGAATTCGAGCGTGACGCGGTCGAACCGGTCGACGTTCACCAGCGCCACCGTCACGATTCCGGTCTGATAATCGACGCGAAAGGAGATTCTCGCCGGGATTACAGGCGGGACGGAAAACGAGCACTTGCGCAGGTTGCCGTCGGAGGACTCGACCCGTCGGCTCGTGTACTGGAGTCCGGCGTCATCGAGCGCCTTCTCGGCGACATCGACCATTCCGGACGCCACCTCGAGCGAAACTGGTTTGGACGCCGAGATCTCGTAGTAGATGTTGATCTCGTCGAGGACCGGAAACCCGACGATGCGGTGCTCGTGCTGTCCCACCGAGCCATGCCCGAACCGGGGCGATTCGAACACAAGACCATGCCCCAGATCGAACCGGTGGTCGATGGGAGGCTTGAGTCCGCTCAGGTACGTCACCGCCTTTTCCAGCCAACGAAACGCCTTGCGCAGCCGCGCATCGATCGCCTGGAAGCTCTCGACATCGGCGTGTTCGTCGGTCGATTCGCGGCCGGCCTCATACTGAGTGCGCAGCTCATCGAGCAGCGAGCCTGGCTTATCCATCGGCGGCAACAGGTGCTCGCGCCATCGTCTTCTCCTGCTGCCGGGCCGGCCCGCGTCAATCTTGGCGCGAGGTGCGCCCAACAGGTTGGCTTGCCGGTATCTCAGTCGCCAGCGCAGAACCGTCCGGCGACTCAGTGTCCCGTCGCATCCCCGCGGCGGCTTGCCTCGAACAAGAACCAGGTGCGCCGCTCGGTCTCATCGATCCATACTTCGATCAAGCTGGCCGTCGCAACGTCGCGATATTCGTCGCAGACGTTGTGCGCCTCGCGCATGCGCGCGGCGAGCATCTGGTTGTCCTCGCGTAGTTCGGCGAGCATGTCCAACGGCTCGACGTATTCAGCATCGTTGTCGAGGACACGTTGGATGCGTGCGATGTGGCCTATCGACCTGAGCGTGGCACCACCGACCTTGCGGACACGTTCGGCAATGGGGTCGGTCATTGCGTATATCTGATCGGCCTGTTCATCGAGCAACAGATGGTAGTCGCGGAAGTGCGGCCCGCTCATGTGCCAATGAAAGTTTTTCGTCTTCAGATAGAGCGCGAACACATCCGCAAGGATGCCGTTCATTGCACCGGTGATGTTCTTGGTCGCCGTCGCCGTGAGATCCGTGGGGGTTGCCAAAGGAGCCTTCTGCCTGTGCTCAAGATCCTGCATCTTCGTCTTCGTGAGAGATTTCTTCATGATCATGGTCCTTGCTAGTTGATGATCTCCGTGAGCATCTGTCGCGAACTCCGCCGTGCGCGGCTCAAGAGATCGTTTTGCATGGCAAAGCCGGCATGATTCACACGGATACGGCGCACCCAATTTGAGTGCGTCATATTTCGCGATGCGTTACTTGGCTTTGGGTATCAGACTGGATTGTCTTGGACGGTGCTGGAATGTTATCGTGGTGCCAGAAGAGCATCCACAGTTTCCGCGGCAAGCCTCGCGGAGCCTTGGTCTACCAAACTTTGACGTTGCGGATACCCCCAGAAATACCCCTAAAGTACATTCCCGGTGTGTGGCGCGGTTATTATGATCCTCTGCGGCGCTTCGGTGAAGCTGCTTCCACCTGCTGAGCGGTACCAGCGCAAAACATCCGCTTAGGCGACAACGCCAGTCGGCAGGCAGTTGAATTGGAGGCCATTGCCGGTTCGGTGGTTCAGTCTCTACGAAGCTTTTCCTGCAACCACACCTTGATGAGTGATTGGTAGGGAACATCACGCGCGTTGGCCGCGGCCCACGGAGTTCGCCGGCAACAGGATCTGCGCATGAGGCATCGGCCAGGCTCGAGCCACTTGAGTGAGTAACACCGGCGTGGAGTTAGGGAACTGGCCGGGGCTCCGCCCCGAGCCCCGAAGTTCAGTTCACACATTACGCAACTCGCGTTGCCGGCCTTAAGGCGATGCTGCATCAGGCTTTTTAGCGGCAGCCAGCCCCTCGTTTCAGGCCGACACGAAAAACGGTATTGTGGTGGGCAATATGCTGATTCAATGCAAGAAATCGTGGCTGCCACCCCCTAAACCGAGCGGCCGCACGCGGACCAAGTGTCCGACCGGTCGACTCACGCTGCGGCTGGGCAAAGAGCAGGTGGCGTTTCTCGCCGCGGCGGGCAAAGCGCGATTACCCATTGCCGAGTACGTGCGCAACCTGATCGTGCGGGGCATCCAGACCGCGAATTGCAGGAAACAGTTGCCGAGGTCCGCGCCATGCTGGGCGCAGCAGGCGGGCGGAACTGAGGGTCTCGCATTGGAAGTGCTCTTTGGGGGCGCGCGATTTTGCGCGCGATCGCAGCCGTGCGTGATCCGCTAATCGTGACCAATGCGCGCGAGGAAGCCCGGAAGGAGCCCGCGGCGCTCAAAACCAAGAAGTAGCCTGTGACTGGCAGCCGTTGGCTTGAGCGTGGCCTGGCAGCAGTTTCTCGCGGCTGCTCGTGATCGGCGTCGCCCTGCTTGCCTTCGCCCTGTGAAGGTTCCGCAGTTTCCTCAAGTGACGACCTATCGCGTGCGCAACGCCTCGTCAGCCTGGCGTCGAGGCCGTAGATGTCTGAAGCAAACCGCACTTTTCCATCGGCCTCGACGATTGCCGTCGTGTAGAAAATGAGGACCGGAATAGGCTGCGTGAGCATTACGGTGCTCTCCTTGCCGGCCGCCATCGCATTGCGAATGCGCTCCGGCGTCCACGCCGGCTGATCGCGCAGGACGAACGCCGCCAGCGCTGCGGGATCTTCGACGCGAATGCATCCGTGGCTAAAATCGCGCCGGCTCTGGGCGAAGAGCTGCTGCGCTGACGTGCTGTGCAGATAGATGTCCATCGTGTTCGGCAGCACGAATTTCACTCCACCCAGCGCGTTTTTCTCGCCCGGCCGCTGGCGCACGCGCAGCGCGCCACTCTTGAGCCCCTGCATGGTGTTGTCGTCCAGGACGGTAGCCGGTGCTCCTTTGCCGTCGACCGAAACGGCCTCGAAATTCTCGCGCTGCCAATAGCCGGGATCGCGCGCGAGGCGCGGAACGATTTCGGCGCGCTGAATCGCCGGCGGCACGTTCCAGTAAGGGCTGAAGTCGAGGTAACGCATTTGGCCGATGAATCCGGCGTCTCCCGCGCCTTCACCGCCTTACCCGCGATCACCGCCATGGTAGCTGGGCCGCAGCGTCGTCGTGCGCGTCGGCGAACGCCCAAAGCCGGTATGACGGAATATTGACCGCGATCGCCGGCCCGGCGTGCACCTCGGGCAGCCAGCGTAGCCGTTCTAGCGACAGCTCGATCTGGTGCACGCGCGTGGCGAGCGGTGTCGCCAGCTCGGCCAGGGTTTCCCGGTCGAGCACCCCGTCGGCCTGCAACCCGTGACGCTCCTGGAACACGCGCACGGCCTCGACCAGCGCCCTCGTAGCGATCCGGCGCAGCCAGCGCGGCGTTCGCCGACAGATCGCCGAAGAGACGCAGACGCTCGGCAATCGACGCGACGCCGGCAAGCGATCGCCCGGCTGGATCTTGAACTTGCCGGCGGCAACGCCGGCATGGGCGAAAGCGATGCGGTGGCAAAAGTGCGGTAGCGCGCGAGCGCGACCTCGAGTCGCTGGTAAAGCGTTAAGGACGGTTCACCGTGGCATGACCTGATGCCATCGGCCAGCCTCGATCCCGCCGCGCAGCCGCGCCGGGAGGTCGAGAGGCTTCTCGCCCTCGCTGAACCTGAAGCCGGCTTCCTGCGGCGTGATGCGGCCTCCGTGCAGGTCTGAAGCGAACCGGAAAAACGAAACCGTGAGTGCCACATCCGCGCGAACGACTCGCTCGGGCGAACGGGACACTCTCCGGCTTGGATCGCGGTCAGCTCTCGATCGAGCCCAGTCGAGGTCATAGTCGCCGACGGCATCGAGGCCGTGGTCGGAGCTGGGTCGCGTAGGCCGACTCCGCGAGCATCGCGCGCGGAGCGGCGCCTGCCGAAAGCCAGCGCGGCGTGTAATCGGTCTCGCGATAGACTTCTTCGAGTGCGGGACGAAAGCGCGTGAAGTCGGCGCGACGGAGCTGTGGCGATGTTCCGCGGGCGACAAGCGTCTGCAGCGCGTCGCGCTCGGCGCGGCTCGCGACCTGCGACAGTGACGTCGCGGCCATGAACTGGAGCGCCAGTCCGGCAACAAGAGGAACAGGAGACGTGCGCCGCCAAAAAGCGCAGGTTCCGAACGAACTCGCCCGCGTAACCCTTGCACGTCAGTGTAATGATGCATAAGGCAAGCCAAGGTATCGGCGTCGCGTTCAGGTCTGGGTATCAATGCGAACACGACGTGGCGGGTGCCCCTGCGCGAGCCTATGTCGCGACGCTAGTCGGAGTTCTGAAATACCCGGAGCATCGCCACATCTTTCTCCAGCATTTGTGTACGAACGCTCGAATACCGGGTAAGCCGCGCAAGAGCAACGAGCGGTGCAACAGTAGCGTGGCTGCGCCGCGGTTCCGAGTACTCGTCCGCAACAGCGAAAACCCAACTCGGCGCGGTCTGCGCCAGGGGCCACACTATGAAGCGGGCGACGGCGATCAGTCTTTCACGCTTTTCTTCTTCGACCGTTAGCACCAGTCCAACGTGATCGCGGAAATCCAGCTCGGTCAGCCGCCGAAGGTAACCCGAGGTGAGCTCTGTTTTCGGGTTGAAAAAGCGCTCATAAACGCTTTGAGGAGATAGCCGCTTGAACGCTATTCGCAGGCGTTCCTTGTCATCAGGTCGGATCGCGCGGAGGCAAACCCGGGACCCATCGGCGAGCACGGAGCGACACGAAAGCAGCAGCGGACGAAGTCGCGCTTACGCCGGCTGGGGGTATTAGGGGCGCCGCAGGTGGAACGTTGAGCGCCCGCTCCCTAAGGCTTGCCCGTTTTCGCGCTGGCCGGCCCTGAAGCCTCGAACCAACAGGCGATATGTTCGACAAGCGCAACGCGTCGACACCGCGGCCTTTCGTCCACAACCAGGTCAGCCATACGCATAGAAACCACGGCCGGACTTGCGACCGAGATATCCGGCGGCATCGATCTCCTTCAGAGTCGGCGCAGGCCGTACTTCGGGTCGTCAAGAACGGTGGAGAACACCTCCATCACCGCCAGGAGCACATCGAGGCCAATCAGATCGGCCAGAGCGGCGAGCTGTTCGATGGGGGACGGTTGCGAGCCGAGCTTCAATTGTGACGTCAGTTTCCGCATAACCCACCCGGCCTCCGAGAATGCGAGATCTGCTCCGCGTGAGCCGTCGCTTCCGTCTAGATATGCTTAATTAGGCATATCTCTGTTGATGCCAAATTGAGCATATTATGCTTTTATGCTTCATCTGATATGTTGCGTTTATGCTTTTCGCATATATTACGTTCATGGCTTACCCAATACAAACCGCTTCACAGCTCTCCAGCCACATCCTGAGCCCTTCGCATGCTGTTTGGTCCAGGCCCAATCTCAAGGTTGGCTTGAGCCAAGCCCGCATGGCGCGAATCCAGGGCGACCCCCTGTTCGATCAGTGTGGAGCAACTGCTGCAAGTTCTCGGCTTCGGCCAGCAGGTGACCGACCTTTATCAGACGCGGACCAACGTCGCGCTGCCACCTGTACCGGGTGGGGGCACGGGTAAACTTAAGCGCGCCGCCAGACTGGTGACCGCTGCTAAGTATCAGGATTGGTAACCGATGGCGGGCGCACTAAACGTCTGGATGAATGGGACGTTGCCTGACCACTGAGTTTCGTGCTGCGATATACCGATCTTTCATATGATCAGCCGCGCTGCTCCCCCGCTGGAACCGCCGCCCCTTTCATTATCGTTACCGATTACGTCCGGTACGGAGCATCGCGGCGAGTTGTGGCGAACTACTTCGAGAATCTCTTGCCTAGGGCCCAACGATCGCAGACGGCTTCGCTCGCGCTTTAGGACCAAATCCACTGCTGCCTTTGAATTCCGCTACGGCTATCGGCTGAATCTGTTGGCGCGGTGCAAGATCGCTATTAAGTATGGGGATGCCTGCCGGAACAGAATCGATTTCTCTACCCGCTCACCGATGAACAGATCGAGCGGGGCGCCAGCGGATGACGTCAGATGCTCCCCAGGTCAGCGGCAGGGTGGTGACCAGCTCGACTTTCTATATCAATTGCTGGGCGCTCAGGAAAGTACGGCACCGCTCCGTTTTGGTGGGGCCTGGCGGGCAACCTGCTGCCAGTGATCGTACTCACCCATCTGAAAACGACCGGGTCGATTGCGGGGGATCGGCCAGGAACCGCAGACCTCACTGATTCGGTCGAAAACCAAGCCCGGCGCCCAAATTGTCGGTGAAGACCGGATCACCAGTTGCCGTGACCGCGAAAATGGCTACTTTTGGGCAATTGAGAAGGCCTCGGTGGAAGACGTTCGACCTGAATGTCGTGGAAGGCATCTGCAAGATGCTCAGGACACCCCGCTAAGGGATCTACGCCGTCAGCGAATACGTGGATGAAGGCTGCCTCAGGAGGACAGTGTCAGGCCACGGCGTCTACGTCAAGTACGAACAGGACGGCGGTCCCTCGATGAGCACGCGCCTTGATGTATTCGGCCTCCAGCGAGGAACCGACCGAGATCACCGCGTACACTTCGTCTTGTCCCAGCTTGCCTTTTGGCTGCTCGCTGCCAAGACCGGACACCAGCGGGACCCCTCAATTGCTCATCATCGTGGGCGGCACCTTGAGCATGACAAGGCTATATGACGTGATTTCTGCGCCTCACCATCGGTGACGGACCGAATCTGTTGCCCAACAAGACGTTACGTCTTGTGATGGCGCTCCACTGAAGAATACGCACTACAGCGACCAACCGTGTCTGTGATTTGGGCTACCCTTGCCCTGAGCACCTGGTGCCCGCGCTATGGGAACGAATGCTTGAGTATGGTCCAGAGCGTCGATGTCGCACCAAGCGGGAGCCTGATCTTCGTCGACTCGCTGAGTCTGGAATCCAGTGCAATGGAATGAAGCCATAATGGAACTCCAGAGGCCGGAATCGATGCAGTGGCCCACTCGGCGAGCGCGCCCCAACCGGCAGGTCGTAGAGCGGCGAAACAATCAGCGGCCACAATCCCCAGCAGCAGCAAGTTGCCGTCGGGCCGCGCGTTCAGGAGGAGCGGCATTGGGCTGGACATCCAGCCAGCGGCGTCTGGTGATCCCAGGTGTGATTCCTTCTCCGGGAGAGGGGCCGACTCCCTGTCGGGAGGCGGAGGGGCGAGAGCGTTTCAGACCCGCTCACCCACGGCTTAATTACTTTTGCTTCGTCCCGCGCGGCATCGACCAGCTCGGCCCAATGCCTGCATCATTCGCCTGCCGATCAGGGTACTGAGCGGCGTCGTACGCGCGACGACCTGATCGGTGTCGCTGGAGAGAGCTGGCGCTGATTCATCGGGTCAACATCACCGTCCTCATCGACGTTGTCCGAGGCAAGATGGCGAACTGCTACCTGCACCCAACGCCCTTGAACCCGGCATCGTGGATAGCAAAGAGGATCGTGTTCGAGATCGGTCTGCTGCTTATCATCTTATCGGGAACACCAGCGACCCTGCACCGTCTGGTCGCCAACGGCGACCGCCTGACGCGAGTGGGGTACGAGCACCCTCCCACGCGCTCCCCGGCTCGTCTGTCGCCGACAAAGCAACAGAGCAACACGTCGATCGCGAGCCGCGTTTGCAACGCAGCTCCGAACAGGTTGATGGCGTCGAGACAGCGCCGACAGCTCGGAGAACGGAACCCATGGGAGTGCCTCACCTTCCGAATCTTCATCATCTGCAGGATTCGCTGATGGATAGCGATCTGCGCGTCCATTTCTGCTACGGCATAGCGGAAGATCATGCGCAAACCATCGTTTTGACCTTCGCGCCGCTCCAGCGCATCCGCCTTTCCATCTTGCGCAGCATGGCGTGAATCGGCGGCGTGATCGTCTACCGGAACGCTATCCGACAGCTGAAAGACGTTGGCGACGCTTAACACCTTGTTCGCGTGCCCGGGCGACCATGCGCTAACGCATTCGCGTGCGCTATTTTTAATGGCTGACAGCTTCTACTGAATCTTGCTGCGCACCCGAGCAGGCAAACCAGCATAACGCTGGCTTAGGGTATCAGAGTACTGGATTGCCTTGACGGTGCTGCAAAATGTTATGGTGGCGCCCAGAAGAAGGACCTGAATCACAGTGTCGCCACCGCGGCTACCTGAACCTATGTTTAACCCCGCTATCTGGAAGCGTGGACTCAAAGAGCGGGCCTCCGCCGCCGTCAAAGCAACCTGCGGCGAAACTTCTCGCCATCACCTGAAGCGCGACGCGATCAAAGCGACAGCGGCGTGATCGGAAACCCGTTGACATTCCTCGACGCGCGCAGCCATTCTGCAAATTCCTGCGCGAGCGCGGGCGCGCCACGATGCGCCCTGACCAACTCGCTGCGTTGCGTCATGTGCGGCCCAGCGCGGCTCCTCCGCCGGACGGCTCGCTGCGATGGAGCGCGACGGCCAGCGACTACCAATCGCAAGGGCGAAGCTGCGCGCGTTGCTGAAGCCAACCCCGCCGCACGGTGCAGGGTCATCCGAACGGCTTTGGTTCTCTGCTCCCACCATGGGCAGCCCCTCAACCGTCGTCACCGGCGGACGCGAAGGCGCTGCACCGCGCGACTGGGTGACGGCGCGGCCATCGGCGTCGACCGTGCGGCCGCCGGAAGGGAACGATCGTCGAGCTGGTCGCGCGCGATGGGAAATCGTCGGCAGGTCTACGCGATCGCGGGCATCGGCTTGCTCTTGGTTGTGGAGAAGGCATCAACGGTCACCCCGGTGCCGCTGGATCTGCGCGGGCAGCGCGAGCGGTCAGCGCGCGAGGTCGTCGTCGCCGCTACGACAGGCAGCGCATCGCGAGGCGCTGGCGAAGATCGCGCGCCGGCAACGACGCGGACCCGGGGATGGAAATCAGATCGCGCTGCGAAGACGACCTGCTGCAGCACCAATTCTCCGCCGCGGCCAGGCGCGCTCGCGCGCCGCCCGGCCAGGAGCTGGCCACAGCGCTCGATGCAACGGTCGCGCCGACATCACGATTTGGCCCGGCGGCACCATTCATCGGCGAGACTGCGCGGCAACTCCGACGACGACGGCCTGGCGAATCGCGAAGCGCGCTGGGGAGGGCTTCCGCCTCCTTGGTCGCCATCGCCGACGTCTTAGCCACTACGTGCGCGACGGCGACGCGCTGGACGGGGCCGCGCGCGCAGCGGAGGGCATTTCGGTCTGTCTTCCGCGCCGTCTTACAGCCGCGACCACCTGCGAGGGCGCCGTCGGTCGAACGAGCTGTGCTCGTCGGAGCTGGCTCGTCGACCGCCTGTGCATGGTCTGCGACATGGCGATCACCGCTGAAGGGGGGATAATCGGACAGGAGTACCGCTTGGCACCCTGAAGCCCTCACGCATTCATGCGCGCGGCTGACCTACACCCAGGTCTGGGACTCGCCGGCCGGACGGCCGGCGCATGCAACTCGGCTGCCGAGGAAGGCGCTGCTGCTGCGGTCGACTCCAACTGGACGTGCTGAATTAGGAAATCGATCTGGCCGCCACGCGCGCTCCGCCGCGGCGCTCATCGACTTCGACACCGTGGAGCTTGCGTTCTATAATCGGTTCGATGAACGGCGGGACCTTGTGATCGGCCTGCTCCCGCCAACCGAGGGCGGCAGCAGCAGCTCATCCAGGGATGCATGCTGAGCCGTGCAGTTACTGTGTTGGGGAATTGTCATCGGCTCTGCACAAAGATCCGTCGTCGCGCGCACGCGTCCACCCCGGACGATGGCGCCGGCCACCTGGGCGAGCAGCGGACTGTCGGCTCTCCGGCGGCGGCGAGGACGTCTTCGTCAGCGGGATGACGCGGCGCTGCTCGGTGATCTCGACGTCGCCACCTTGAGCTGCTGCAGCAGCAGCAGCGGCGTCCGTCCTCGCTGAACAGGTGGTCTACAGCCGGAGAACGTCGGTCATTCGGCCTGGGCTACGACGTGTACACGTATTTCACCTCGCCGTCGCCTGGGCGATCCGGACCTGTCGATCCATCGCTGCCTTCAAGGCTGGCCTCGCCGGCGGCCATCACCTGGGGCTGGCGCGACGTGGCCAACCTGCACTGCTCGCAGACCGAGCGGCGCGCCGACGACGCGCTACGTGGAAACCTGCGAGGTCATCATGCATGCATCCACGTCGGCGAGCCTTGCGGCACCGGCGAGCGGGTCACCCACTTCGGCCTGTCCGTGACGCTCGACGGTCTCAATATGGGCTCGCGCACGTCACCAAGCTGGAGCGACTACTTCCATTTCGACGCCATCGATCATGCGCTGATCGGCGAGCGCAAGGGCAAGACCCTCCGCCTCGCCGACCGGCGGCGGCGGTCAAGGCGGCCGGCTCGATTGGAGCAGACCAGCAATCCACTTCTGGCTCTCGCCGCGGCGGGCGGCCGGCAGCGGCGGTCAGGGCCCTGTTTAGGCGGCGCCCCGGCGGGCCGGGCAAGCGCGGCAAGGCGCGCGAGCGCCTTTCATTTGGCGCCGCGGTGGCCGGTCGGCGGCGCCGCGCGCGACGATGCCGTGTCCGCACCACGCCGACAGCACCCTGGCTGATGCCGAGGCCGTCGCGGCGATCCAGGCGCCGGAGATCGGCACGCGGGCGCTGCAGCAGACCTCGCGGCGCGCGGCGACGTTGGTACGCGATGGTCGGAAGCGTTGGACAACCGCCGCCGGCGACGCAGGCAATCGCCGACCATCGCCGGCCTGGAGCGGCGACGGGGTGGCCTTTTGAGTTTTCTGCGCGAGCCGCCGACATGCCATCGACTTCCGCTTTGCTGCGAGGACGAGGAAGTGCGCCGGCAGCGGGTGCGGCTCGTCGCACTGGATATGGATTTCAGCCACGGCATCCAACGCATTCACGTATTACGCTGCCGGGCATCAAGCCGAGATCGCGGCGATAACGCAGTGCGTGATGCGCGGGCGAGATCGATTCTCTCGCGCCAGCTCAGCCCGGCGGGCGGCTCGGCCGCGGGTCTCGACGCGGGTGTGCTCACGTGGGGCTCCAGCCGCGGAGCGCCTGGAGCCCGCCTGGTGCCTGGAGATGCATGCTGCTGGATTGAAGGCTGCCTCGGCGCGCGCACGCTGCTCGTGTTCGGAGAGGTTTCACGTCCTTGACCGAGCGTCGAGCTCTGCTTGGCCTTGATGAGGAGGTGAACACGAACTCTAGATTGTTGAGCACCTCGCGCCCGGGCAGCCACCGGGGAGGCCTGTTGCTGCTCGAGCATTGTCAGCGCGGCGGCTTCCTCTGCCGGGCCTCTGACGTGAGCTGGCGGGACGGTGGAGCTCATGAGGGTGGTCTTGTGATGAGGGTTATCATTGGGTGGGCTGCTCTGGCTTGCCACACCAGGTGTCGCCATGGCGCGAAGTGAGGGTTTAGGCAGTGAGTTATGTTTAGCATCACTGCTGGACTCAACGTGATCCTGAACTTTTTCTGGTCAGCCCGGCTGCTTTTATTTGGCATCAAAATCGCCCTCCTGTTCTATCCAGGGATGCCATCTGCACTGTGCTTTTAGATCTTCTCCTGGCAGGGTCTCGCATTTGCTGCTAAGCTGGGGAATCCCAGCCACCCAGTGCTGAGGTTGGTAACAGGATGACTGGGATTGATCTGCCTGTATGTGACTCATGTGATGGCCATCTTGGGTGGGCTGTTTGTTGATAGCAATATGAGAGGTTGAACCAAGGAGACTATAAATATAACA
>CAVZTS010000008.1:0-53923 GCA_963778275.1 uncultured beta proteobacterium
GGTGCGGTTGGGGGTAAGCAGCGTCGCGCCGCGGTAGCGCAGGTACTCCTCGCCCTTCGGATCGACCAGCACCGGCGTGCCGCGGGCCTTCGCCCGCTCGATCATGCGCTCGATGTGCGCGAGACCGCCCTTGCCATAGTCCGACAGCACGACCGCGTCGAATTCCGGCAGCACGCGCTCGTAGTCGGCGAGCTTGGTGGCGAGGATCTCGTGCGACGGTGCCGTTTCGAAATCGATGCGCAGCAGTTGCTGCTGCCGCCCGATCACGCGCAGCTTCACCGTCGTCGGCACGGCCGCGTCGCGATGCAGCGAGGTGCGCACACCCTCCTCCGAGAGCAGCCGCTCCAGAATTCGCCCGGCTTCGTCGTCGCCGATGACGCTGATGAGCGTCACCTGGGCCCCGAGCGCGGCCGCATTGCGCGCGACGTTGGCCGCTCCGCCCGGGCGTTCCTCGTTGCGGGCGATCTTCACCACCGGCACTGGCGCCTCGGGAGAAATGCGCTCGACCTCGCCAAACCAGTAGCGGTCGAGCATGACATCGCCGACCACGAGCAGGCGCGTGCGGGAGACCGAATCGCGATACGCGGCGAATCGCTTCGGCGCGCTCATGAGCGACCGATGCCGAAATACTCGAGCCCGGCGGCGCGCGCCAGCACGGGGTCGTACAGGTTGCGTCCGTCGAAGAGCAGCGGCTGCTTCAGCCGCCGCCTGAGCTCGCCAAAATCGGGGCTGCGAAACTCTTTCCACTCGGTGACGACGATGAGCGCATCGGCGCCACTGACCGCGTCCAGCGGTGAGCTCGCGTAGGACAGTCCGGACGGCGTGCCCAAGACGCGCCGCGCCTCCGCCATCGCCGCCGGGTCGTACGCGACCACGCGCGCCCCGCGCTCGAGGAAGCCGGCGACGAGCGCGCGCGACGGCGCTTCGCGCATGTCGTCGGTATTCGGCTTGAAAGCGAGACCCCACAGCGCGATCGTCCGGCCGCCGAGATCGGCGCCCAGTCGCGCGGTGACTTTCTCGAGCAGGCGCAGCTTCTGCGCCTGGTTGACGCCCTCGACCGCGGTGAGGATCGTCAGCGGCGCCCCGTGCTGCTGGCCCGCGAACTGCAGCGCCCTGAGGTCCTTCGGAAAGCAGGAACCGCCGTAGCCGACCCCGGGATACAGGAAGTCGTAGCCGATGCGCGGGTCTGAACCGATGCCCTGCCGCACGTGCTCGATATCCGCACCGAGCGCGTCGGCAAGGTTGGCGAGCTCGTTCATGAATGAAATGCGCGTGGCCAGCATCGCGTTGGCGGCATACTTGGTGAGCTCGGCCGAGCGCGTGTCCATCACCAGCAGCCGCTCATGGTTGCGCTGGAAGGGTGCGTAGACGGCGCGCAGCAGCGCGATGGCCCGCTCGTCGTCGCCTCCGATCACCACGCGGTCGGGTTTCATGAAATCCTCGACCGCGGCGCCCTCCTTGAGGAACTCGGGATTGGAAACAACGGCGAAGGGAACCGCCGCGCCGCGCGCGGCGAGCTCGGCCGCGATGACCTCGCGCACCCGGTCGGCAGTCCCCACCGGCACGGTCGACTTGTCGATGATGACCTTGAATTCGGTCATGCGCGCACCGATGCTGCGCGCGGCCGCGAGCACGTACTGCATGTCCGCCGAGCCGTCTTCGTCCGGCGGTGTGCCGACGGCAATGAACTGCAGCGTGCCGTGCTCGACCGCGGCGTCGATCTCGGTGGTAAAGCGCAACCGGCCGGCCGCGACGTTGCGGCGGATCACGTCGTGCAGGCCCGGTTCGTGGAGCGGCATTGCACCGCGGTTGAGCACGGCGATCTTCGCCACGTCGATGTCGAAGCAAAGCACGTCGTTGCCGACCTCGGCCAGGCACGCGCCGCTGACCAGCCCGACGTAGCCCGAGCCGGTGATGGTGATGTTCACGCGGCGACCCGGAGCGAGGCGTTGATGCGGGCGAGCTCCCGTGCCGGATCGGCAGCCTGGGTGATGGGGCGTCCGATCACCAGGTAGTCGGCGCCGTTGGCGATTGCCGCCTCGGGCGTGAGGATGCGCGCCTGGTCGTCGGCAGATGCCGCAGCGGGGCGGATGCCCGGCGTCACCAGCCTGAAGCCGGCGCCCAGAGCGCGCCGCAACGGCGGCGCCTCGACAGCGGAGCAGATGACCCCGTCGAGCCCGCACGCCGCGGCGAGCCGAGCGAGGCGGAGCACGATGCCCTCCGGGCGCTTCGGCAAAGCCCACTTCCGCAAGATCGCCCGCGTTGAGGCTGGTCAGCACCGTCACGCCGAGCAACAGCGGCGGTGGCGCGCCGCGCTCGGCGGCAGCGCGCACGACCGCGTCGCGCGCCGCGAGCAGCATCGCCCGGCCGCCGCTGGCGTGCACGTTGAGCATCCACACGCCCAGGCGCGTCGCCGCGGCACAGGCTTGCGCGACCGTGTTCGGGATATCGTGAAACTTGAGGTCGAGAAAGACGCGAAAGCCGCGCTCGACGATCCGCCGCACCGGCTCCGGTCCGGCACTGACGAACAATTCCTTGCCGACTTTCAGCGCGCAGGCGTCCGGCGCAAGCCGATCGACCAGCGCGAGCGCCCGCGCCGCATCGGCGAAGTCGAGCGCGACAATGACTTTCGGGTCGGCGGCGGCCGCTGCCGGGCTAGGCGACGTAGCCATCCGGGGTCTCGGTGCGTCGTGGCATGTAGGTCTCCCATTTGCCGCAGCCCGGGCAGCGCCAATAGTACTGCTTGGCGCGAAACCCGCATTGCTCGCAGCGGTACATGCCCAGGCGCTTGATGTGCTGACCCACCAGGCCCTTGACGAGTTCCAGATCGTGCCGCCGTTCGGCGGGCGCCCCCAGCAGCTGCGCCTCGAGCAGCTTGTCGAGGCCCAGCAGCGTCGGGTTGCGCGCGAGCTCGTCCTTGATGAGCTGCACGGCGGCGTCGGCGCCCTCGTGCGCGAGCACCTGGTTGAACAGGGCGTTCAGGATATCGAGCGACGGGTATTGATCCTCGTAGCTGCGCAACACCCGGATCCCCTGCGCCACGTCGCCGGTGCGGCGGTAGGCGTCGGCCAAGCGATCGGCGACCAGGCCCAGGAACGCGGGATTCTGCGACTCGATGCGCTGCCATGCGCTCGCCGCCCGATCGTAATGCCCTTGCTGCGCCTCGACGTCGCCCAGCACGATCGTCGCGCGCGCGCAGAGCTTGTATTCCGCCAGCGCCTGCTCGAGGTGGCCGCGCGCGTCGTCCAGTTGCGAGCGCAGCATCGCGCTTTGCGCCAGCTCGCAAAAGTAGTGCGCAATCTCCTTGAAATAGGGCCGCTTGGCGAGCGCCTCCATGCGCTTGGTCACCGAGATCGCCTTCTGCCAGTCCTTTTCCTGCTCGAAGATCTGCAGCAGGAAGCCCAGCGACTGCAGCTCGAACGGGCCGCCGTCGAGGCGGCTGAAGAGCTCCTCGGCGCGGTCGAGCAGTCCGGCGCGATGGAAATCCTGCGCCAGCTCGAATACCGCCACCTGGCGCTTGTCGGCCGGCAGGTCCGGACGGTCGAGCAGATTCTGGTGCATGCGGATGGCGCGATCGATCTCGCCCTGGCGCCGGAACAGGTTGCCCAGCGCGAAGTGCAGGTCGATGGTCTGCGGGTCGACCTTGACCACCTCGATGAACGACTCGATCGCCTTGTCAGGCTGCTCGTTGAGCAGGAAATTCAGGCCGCGGAAGTAGGACAGCGGCAGCGCGCGCGACTCGCGCAGCAGGTGCTTGATGTCGATGCGCGCGGCGATCCAGCCGAGCGCGAAGAACAGCACCGGAAGCGGCAACAACCACCAGAGTTCGATTTCCATGGCCGGCTGAGGCGGGTCAGCGCGCGTCGACGGGATGGCGCGGCTGCGAAAGCGTCGCCGCGCGCTGCTCGCTGCGCAGCCGGCGCAGCTGCCGCTTCAGCCGCGCGCTGCGCAGCAGCCCCGCGAGCAGGCCGGCGAGGATGCCCATGGCAAAGGCGAGCAGCAGCAGGATGATCAGCGGCGCCTGCCAGGAAAACCATTCGTAGAAGCGAACGGTCACGAGCTCGGAGTTCTGCAGCGACAGGATCAGCAGCGCCGCGAACACCACGACGCCGACGGTCCAACGGACAAACGCCATCAGGACCGGCCTCCGAGGGCAGCCATATCAACGCTTCTTGAAATCGACGCGCTCGCGCAATTCCTTGCCGGCCTTGAAGTGCGGGACGTGCTTTTCGGGCACCTGCACCCTCTCGCCGGACTTCGGATTGCGTCCGGTCCGCGGCGGCCGGTAGTTGAGCCCGAAGCTGCCGAAGCCGCGGATCTCGATCCTCTCGCCCTTGGCCAGGCTTTCGGCCATGGCGTCGAGGATCATCTTCACCGCGAGTTCGGCGTCCTTGGCTACCAGTTGCGGGAACTGCGCCGCGAGGCGGTCGATCAGCTCCGATTTGGTCATCACGGTGCTCGCTTACCCTTGGCTTTTGTTGTCGAGCTTGGCCTTGAGCAGCGCGCCCAGGTTGGTCGTGCCCGCGCTGGCGCCGGAATTCTCCGCGCTCATGCGCTGCATCGCCTCGGCTTCGTCGGCGTGATCCTTGGCCTTGATCGAGAGATTGATCGAGCGGTTCTTGCGGTCGATGTTGATGATCATCGCGGTGACCGTATCGCCTTCCTTCAGGTGCGAGCGGATGTCCTCGACGCGGTCGCGGGCGACCTCGGAGGCGCGCAGGTAACCCTCGACATCGCCGTCGAGCGCGATCACCGCGCCCTTGCCGTCGAGCGACTTGACCGTGCCGGTCACGACGTTGCCCTTGTCGTGGGTGGCGACGTAGTTCGAGAACGGGTCGCCGTCGAGCTGCTTGATGCCGAGCGAGATGCGCTCGCGCTCCACGTCGATCGCCAGGACCACCGCCTCGACTTCCTGGCCCTTCTTGTAGTCGCGCACGGCGGCCTCGCCAGGCAGCGTCCACGACAGGTCGGACAAGTGGACCAGGCCGTCGATCCAGCCCGGCAGGCCGATGAACACGCCGAAATCGGTGATCGACTTGATGAGCCCCTTCACCTTGTCGCCCTTCTTGTGGTTCATCGCGAACTCGTCCCAGGGATTGGCCATGCACTGCTTCATGCCGAGCGAGATGCGGCGGCGCTCCTCGTCGATCTCGAGGATCATGACCTCGACCTCGTCGCCCAGCTGCACGACCTTGGTCGGATGCACGTTCTTGTTGGTCCAGTCCATTTCCGAGACGTGCACCAGGCCTTCGATGCCCTGCTCGATCTCGACGAACGCGCCGTAGTCGGTGATGTTGGTGACCTTGCCGAACAGGCGCGTGCCCGTCGGGTAGCGGCGCGACAGGCCGACCCACGGATCTTCGCCGAGCTGCTTCATGCCCAGCGAGACGCGGTTCTTCTCCTGGTCGAACTTGAGCACCTTGGCGGTCACTTCGTCGCCCACCGCCAGCACTTCGGAGGGATGCTTGACCCGCCGCCACGCCAGATCGGTGATGTGCAGCAGGCCGTCGATGCCGCCCAGGTCGACGAACGCGCCGTAGTCGGTGATGTTCTTGACCATGCCCTTGACGATCGCGCCTTCCTGCAGCGTCTTCAGCAGCTCCTCGCGCTCCGCGCCCAGGCTCGCCTCGAGCACGGCGCGCCGCGACACGACCACGTTGTTGCGCTTGCGGTCGAGCTTGATGACCTTGAACTCGAGCTGCTTGCCCTCGAAGGGCGCGGTGTCCTTGACCGGCCGGATGTCGACCAGCGATCCGGGCAGGAACGCGCGGATGCCGTTGACCATCACCGTCAGGCCGCCCTTGACCTTGCCGGTGACCAGGCCGTGCACGACGTTGCCCTGCTCCATCGCGGCCTCGAGGTCGTGCCAGGCCTTGAGGCGCTTGGCCTTGTCGCGCGACAGGCGCGTCTCGCCGTAGCCGTCCTCGAGACTCTCGATCGCCACCGTGACGAAATCACCGGCCTTGACCTCGACTTCGCCCTTGTCGTTCTTGAATTCCTCGATCGGAATGAAGCTCTCCGACTTCAGCCCGGCGTTGACCACGACGATGTTGTAGTCGACGCGGATGACTTCGGCGGTGATGAGTTCGCCCTGCCGCATTTCCTGGCGCGCGAGGGATTCCTCGAACAGCGCGGCGAAGTTTTCCTGCGATTGGGCGGGTGGGTTGGTGGTGGCGGTTGCCATGGTGTGGTCGCTTTCCTATCGCTTCGTCCGTCGCCACGGGCGTGGCGGCGGGTTGGTTGGTCAATCCGTCGCGCGACTAAAGCCCCGCTTCGTGGCGCGGCGACGGCGTTCTCGTTTCACTACCGATCGTTCCGATCCTTGCTGCGGCAGTCCTGGCAGTTGCCAGGGCCGGCACGCGGTTTATTGCTTCGTCCCCGCCTCGAGCGCGCGGTAATGCTGCAGTACGAACGTGATGCTGGCCGCGACCGACATCCCGGTCGTATCGAGGATGATCGCGTCGGCGGCGGGTCGAAGCGGTGCTGCCGCCCGGGCCCCGTCACGCGCATCCCGTTCCTGGATGTCGCGCAAAAGACTTGGCAGTGTAACGGAGTTTCCTTTTTCTATCAACTGCTTATATCGACGCCTCGCCCGCTCCTCGGCGCTCGCGGTCACATAGACCTTGAGCCTGGCGTCCGGGAAGACGACCGTTCCCATATCGCGCCCGTCGGCAACCAGGCCGGGCGCTCGCCGGAAGGCCCGCTGCCGCGCGAGCAGCGCCCGGCGCACCCCCGGGTGGACGGCCACGAGCGAGGCGGCGGCGCTGACCTCGGGGCTGCGGATGGCCAGGGTCACGTCGGCACCGTCGAGCAGGATCCGGTCAGCGACGAAGCCGCTCGCGAGCTCCCCGGCGATCGCCGCGAGCGGCGCTTCCTGTTCCGGCGCGATGCCGAGCGTGAGCGCCTTGAACGCCACCAGGCGGTAGAGCGACCCGCTGTCGAGGTAATGGAAACCGAGCGCCTGCGCGACGCCCTGCGCGATGGTGCCCTTGCCGGACGCCGCCGGACCGTCGACGGCGATGACGGGCGGCACGGTGTCGCTCATCGGGCCAGGCCACGCCACACGGCAAAATAATCCGGAAACGTCTTGCGCACGCACTGCGGGTCGTTGATGCGCACCGTGACCCCGCCCAGCGCGGCCAGCGAAAAGCACATCGCCATGCGGTGATCGTCGTAGGTATCGATCGTGGCCGGTGACAGCCGCGCCGGAGGCGTGATCGAAAGCCAGTCATCCCCGGCGGCGACCTTCGCGCCCAGCTTGGAAAGCTCGGTGGCCATCGCCGCGATGCGGTCGGTTTCCTTGACCCGCCAGCTGCCGATATTGCGCAGCGTGGACGTGCCGGAGGCGAACAACGCGGCAATGGCCGCCGTCATCGCCGCATCGGGCATGTGCTGGCAGTCGCAATCGATCGGCCGCAACGGCGGCCCGCCCTTGGCCTCGATCCAGTCCGCCCCGTAGGTGACGACCGCGCCCATCGCGGCGAGCGTGGCGGCAAAGGCGACATCGCCCTGGATGCTGTCGCGGCCGACCCCGACCACGCGTACCGGACCGCCGCCGATGGCGCCGGCGGCGAGAAAGTACGATGCCGACGACGCATCGCCTTCGACAGCGATCCGGCCCGGACTGCGGTAGCCGGCGGCGGCCGGGACGAACAGGCGGTGCGCGCCGTCGCGCTCGACCGTGACGCCGAAGCGCGCCATCAGGTTGAGCGTCATCTCCACATAGGGCCGGGAAACGAGCTCGCCGACGATGTCGACGCCCATCGCGTGCCCGCCCAGCGGCAGCGCCATCAGCAGCGCGGTGAGAAACTGGCTCGAAATCTCGCCGCGGATCGCGACCTTCTCGCCAAACTGCAGCCGGCCCTGACCGATCGAGAGCGGCGGGAAGCCCTCCTCGCCGAGGTAACGGATGTCGGCGCCGAGCGCGCGCAGCGCATCGACCAGGTCACCGATCGGGCGCTCGTGCATGCGCGCCACGCCGGCGAGCTCGTAATCGCCGCCGCACAGCGCCAGCACCGCCGTGAGCGGACGCAGCGCGGTGCCGGCATTGCCGAGAAACAGTCGCGCGCGCCGGACCGCGAACCGGCCGCCGGCACCGTGAACGGCAACCGCGCCTGCGCCGTCGCGCGCCTCGATGCGCACACCGAGCACGCGCAGCGCCTCGCGCATGATGGCGACGTCGTCCGCGTCGAGCAGGCCGACCAGGTCGGTTGTGCCGCGCGCGAGCGCGGCGAGCAGCAGCGTGCGATTGGAAATGCTCTTCGAGCCGGGCAGCTCAACGGTGCCCGCCATGCGGGCAACCGGCCCGAGATCAAGGTGGTCCATGGCGGCCGTTGCGGGCGGCAGGCGCCGGCTAGATCTCGTCGCCGTCGCGCTCGCGCTCGAGCCAGCCGTTGCGGGCGGCGCGCGCGCGCTGGAACAGGCGCAGGAGCGCCGCGCCGTCGGCCGCCGCCAGCAGCGCATCGACGCGTTGCAGCTCGTCGCGATACGCGGCCAGGTCGCGGCGCAACGCATCGCGGTTGGCCAGGCACACGTCGCGCCACATCTCCGGGTTGCTGCTTGCCAGGCGCGTGAAATCGCGCAATCCGCTGCCGGCATAGGCGAAGCAATCGTCGGCGTCGGGTCGAGCCGCAAGGCTCGCGACCAGCGCGAAGGCGAGCGCATGCGGCAGGTGACTGACCGCGGCGAAGATCGCGTCGTGCCGCGCCGGGTCGAGCAGGCGCACCGCCGCCCCGCACCAGGTCCAGCACTGCGAAACCCGCGACAGCGCCTCCGGATCGGTCTGCGCGAGCGGCGTCAGCACCACCTGCTTGTCGCGGAACAGCGCGTCGAACGCAGCTGCGGCGCCCGAGTGCTCGGTGCCGGCAATCGGATGCCCCGGCACGAAGCGCGGCAAGCTCGCGCCGAGCGCGGCGCGCGCCGCCGCAATGACGTCCTGCTTGGTGCTGCCGGCGTCGGTGACGACCGTCTGCGCTCCGAGCGCGGGCGCGATCGCGGCGAATAGCGAGGGCATCTGTCCGACCGGCGTCGCGAGCAGCACCAGGTCGGCGGCGGCGAGCTCGGCCGTCCACGCCTCGTCCAGCGTGAAAGCGCTGTCGATGATGCCGCGCCGCTGCGCGGCCTCAAGGTTGCTCCGGCTGCGCCCGACGCCGACGACGCGCGCCGCCGCCCCGGACCGCTTCAGCGCCAGCGCAAACGAGCCGCCGATCAGGCCCACCCCGACGACGACGATCGTGCCCAGCCGGGGCATCATGCAGCGGCCCAGCGCCGATCGCAGCGCGCAGAGGAAGCGCTCGTTTTCCGCGGCCAGCCCGACGGTGACGCGCAGGTGCTGCGGCAATCCGTAGTTGGCCACCGGCCGCACGATCACGCCCTGGCGCAGCAGGTGCTCGTAGACCACCGCCGCCGCACCGACCTGGAGCAGCAGAAAATTGCCGTGCGAGGGAACGTAGGCCACGCCCATCGCCTCCAGGCCACGCGTCAGCGCAGCCATGCCCGCGCGATTGAGCGCCGCGCTCTCGGCCACGTAATCGGTGTCCGCCAGGGCCGCCAGTGCCGCCGCCTGCGCGAGCGCGTTGACGTTGAACGGCTGCCGGACGCGATTGAGCAGATCCGCCACCGCGCCGTGCATCAGGCCGAACCCGATGCGCAGCCCTGCTAACCCGTAGGCCTTCGAAAACGTGCGCGAGACGATCAGGTTCGGATGCTCGACGAGCCAGGTTGCGCTCGGCGAGCGGGCCGCCGTATCGAGGTACTCGTCATAGGCTTCGTCGAGCACGACCACGACGTCGCGCGGCACGCTGGCGATGAACGCCTTCACCGCGGCCGCCGGCAGCCATGTCCCGGTTGGATTGTTGGGGTTGGCGACGAACACCACGCGCGTGCGCGGGCTGATCGCGGCGCGCATGGCATCGAGATCGTGACCGTAGGCGCGCGCCGGAACCTCGATTCCGGTCGCGCCGCGCGCCTGCGTGGCCAGCGGATAGACGGCGAACGCATGCTGCGCGTAAACGGCGGCATCGCCGGGGCTCAGGAACGCCTGCGCGGCGAGTTCCAGCACGTCGTTCGAGCCATTGCCGAGCACGATCTGCTCGGGGCCGACACGGTAGCGTTCCGCGAGCGCGCCTTTGAGCGCGAAGGCGTTGCCGTCCGGATAGCGCGTGACGCCGGCCGCGGCCGCGGCGATCGCTTCGCGCACGCGCGGGCTGGGCCCGCGCGGGTTCTCGTTCGAGGCGAGCTTGACGATCGCGCCTTCCGGCAGCCCGTATTCGCGCGCCAGCTCCTCGGTGGGCTTGCCCGGGACGTAGGGCGCGATGCGGCGGACGTACTCGGGCGCCCGGGCGGCGACATCGGCACCGGCGGGAGTGGTGGCGTTCATGGGCGGCTTGGCGCCGGGTCTCACGCGACCGCGGCGGGGTAGGAACCCAGCAGCTTCAGAAACGGTGCGCGCTGGCGCAGGTCGGCGAGCGCCGCGGCGACCGCCGGGTCGTCCTGGTGGCCTTCGAGATCGACGAAGAACAGATACTCCCACAGGCCGGTGCGCGCCGGACGCGATTCGAGTCGCGACATGCTGACCCCGTGCTTGGCGAGCGGTTCGAGCAGCGCGTACATGGCGCCCGGCTTGTTCTGCGCCGACATGACCAGCGAGGTCTCGTCCTTGCCCGACGGCGCCACGGCGTGCGCGCCGAGCACCCAGAAGCGGGTCGTGTTGTTCGGTTCGTCTTCGATGTGCGCGGCGACGATGTCGAGCCCGTAGATTGCCGCAGCGGCCTCGCCCGCGATCGCCGCCGCGCCGGCCTCGCAGGCGGCCAGCCGGGCCGCCTCGGCGTTGCTCGCGACGGCGACGCGCGCGGCCGCGGGCAGATGCTGCGCCAGCCACTGCACGCACTGCGCCAGCGACTGCGCGTGCGAGTAGACCTTGGTGACGGCGTCGAGCGCGATGCCTTTGGCGAGCAGGTTCTGCTGGATGCGCAGCTTGATCTCGCCGACGATCGTCAGCGGCGTCTGGCACATGAGGTCAAGCGTGCGCCCTACCGCGCCTTCGGTGGAGTTCTCGACCGGGACGATCGCGTAGCCGGTGCGCGCGGCCTCGGCCGCGCGGAACACTTCGTCGATCGAGGCGTAGGGCTCGGCGTGCACGGAGTCGCCGAAATGCCGCGTCACCGCGGCATGGCTGTAGGTGCCCGCCGGGCCGAGATAGGCCACCGAAAGTTTCTGCTCCAGCGCCAGGCAGGCGGAGATGATCTCGCGAAACACGCCGCCCACCGCGGCGTCGGACAGCGGCCCCGGATTGTCCATCTGGACGCGGCGCAGCACCTGCGCCTCGCGCTCGGGCCGGTACGCCGGGCCGTTCTTGAGCGCGCCGATGGCCTGCGCATGGCGCGCGCGCTCGGAGAGCAGGCGCAGCAGCTCGCGATCGAGCGCGTCGATCGCCGCCCGGCGGCTGTGGAGGTCCGGGCTGCCCTTGGGATTATCGTCGTTCGCCATGAGTCATCGCCGTGGCGCGTCGCGCTCGCCGCGATCCGCCGGCGCGATAAGTCCGCGCCCGCGCTAGCCCCCGTTCTCGTCCTCGGTCTCGACCACCCGCTCCAGCCCGGCGAGCTTCTCGCCCTCGCCGAGGTTGATCAGGGTGACGCCCTGCGTCGAGCGCCCCATCTCGCGGATCGCCTTCACCGGCGTGCGGATGAGCACCCCGCCGGTGGAGATCAGCATGACCTCGTCGTCCGGGCGCACCAGCGCCGCCGCGACAACCTGCCCGTTGCGGCCGGACTGCTGGATGGCAATCATGCCCTTGGTGCCGCGCCCATGGCGCGTGTACTCGACGATCGGCGTGCGCTTGCCGAAGCCGTTCTCGGTCGCGGTCAGCACCGACTGCTGCTCGTCCTCGGCGACGAGCATGCTGATCACGCGCTGCCCCTTGGCGAGCAGCATGCCGCGCACGCCGTGCGCGCCGCGTCCCATCGGGCGCACGTCGGTTTCCTCGAAGCGCACCGCCTTGCCGGCGGAACTGAACAGCATCACGTCGTGCTTGCCGTCGGTGAGCGCGGCGCCGACCAGGAAGTCGCCGTCGTCGAGATCGACGGCGATGATGCCCGACGGCCGCGGCCGCGAGAAATCCGACAGCGGCGTCTTTTTCACCGTCCCGTGGGCGGTGGCCATGAACACGAACCGGTCCTCGACGAACTCCTTCACCGGCAGGATCGCGGTGATCTTCTCGTGCTCGAGCAGCGGCACCAGGTTGACGATCGGCTTGCCGCGCGAGATGCGGCTGCCCTGCGGCACGTTGTAGACCTTGAGCCAGTAGACGCGGCCGCGATTGGAGAAGCAAAGGATGAAGTCGTGGGTGTTGGCGATGAACAAGTGGTCGATGAAATCGTCCTCTTTGGTCGCCGCCGCCTGTTTGCCGCGCCCGCCGCGACGCTGCGCGCGGTACTCGGCAACCGGCTGCGCCTTCATGTAGCCGCCGTGCGAAAGCGTGACCACCATGTCCTCGGGCGCGATCAGGTCCTCGATGGACAGATCGACGCCCTGCGCCACGATCTCGGAGCGGCGCTTGTCGCCGAACTGCTCGCGGATCGACTTCAATTCATCGCCGACGATCGTCTTCACGCGCGCGGGCTTGGCGAGAATGTCGAGCAGATCGACGATCTGCTCCATGACTTCTTTGTATTCGCGCGGTGATCTTGTCCTGCTCGAGACCGGTCAGTCGCTGCAACCGCAGCTCGAGGATCGCCTGCGCCTGCGCATCGGAGAGCTTGTAGCCGCGCGAACTCGCATCCTCCTGCCAGCCGAACTCCGGGGCAGGCCCTCCGGCCGCGCCGCCTCCGCGGCCGCGCGCTGCAGCATGTCCTCGACCAGCGCGGAGCGCCAGCGCCGCGCCATCAGGTCCGCCTTCGCCTCCGCCGGCGTGGACGCGGCCTTGATCAGCGCGATGATCTCGTCGACGTTGGACAGCGCCACCGCGAGCCCTTCGAGCATGTGCCCGCGCTCGCGCGCGCGGGTGAGCTCGTAGCGGGTGCGGCGCACCACCACCTCGCGCCGGTGGGTGAGGAAGTGCTCGAGAAACTGCTTCAGGTTGAGCAGGCGCGGCTGGCCGTCGACCAGCGCGACCATGTTCATGCCGAAGCTGTCCTGCAGCTGCGTGAGCTTGTACAGGTTGTTGAGGACGATCTCGGGGACCTCGCCGCGCTTGAGCTCGATCACCAGGCGCATGCCCGACTTGTCGCTCTCGTTGCGCAGGTCGGCGATGCCGTCGAGCTTCTTGTCGCGGACGAGCTCGCCGATGCGCTTGAGCACCAGGTCGCCTTACCGACCTGGTAGGGCAGCTCGTCGACGATGATCGCCTGGCGGTTGCCCTTCTCGAGGTCCTCGATGTGGGTGCGCGCGCGGATCACCACGCGGCCGCGTCCGGTGCGGTAGCCCTCGCGCACGCCCTCGGTGCCGAAGATGATGCCCGCGGTCGGAAAATCCGGCGCCGGCACGTGCTCGATCAGCTCGTCGACGGTGAGCTCGGGGTTGTCGAGCAGCGCCAGGCAGCCGTTGATGATCTCGGTCAGGTTGTGCGGCGGGATGTTGGTGGCCATGCCGACCGCGATGCCCGACGAGCCGTTGATGAGCAGATTCGGCAGCCGCGACGGCAGGACCGCTGGGCTCCTGCTCCTTGCCGTCGTAATTGGGGACGAAATCGACCGTCTCCTTGTCGATGTCGGCATGTGAGCTCGTTGGTGATTCTTCTCCAGGCGGCACTCGGTGTAGCGCATCGCCGCCGGGTTATCGCCGTCGACCGAGCCGAAATTACCCTGGCCGTCGATCAGCGGATAGCGCAGCGAGAAGTCCTGCGCCATGCGCACGAGCGTGTCGTAGATCGCCATGTCGCCGTGCGGGTGATATTTGCCCATCACGTCGCCGACGACGCGCGCGCACTTGACGTACGGCCGGTTCCAGACGGTGTTGGCCTCGTGCATCGCGAACAGCACCCGGCGGTGGACCGGCTTCAGGCCGTCGCGCACGTCCGGCAGCGCCCGGCCGACGATCACGCTCATCGCGTAATCGAGGTAGGAATGCCGCATTTCGGCTTCCAGGCTTACCGGAAGGGTTTCTTTGGCGAACTGCTCCATCGGGAATGCGTTCTTTGTCGGTTGAAAGAATGAAAGTGCTGCCGCCCCGATCGCCTTGGCCCCGGGGCCCAGAAGCGCCTTGCAGCGCCCTTAGCGCTGGCTACCGCCGCGTGAGTGGCAAAACGATGAATTTTATCACGACCGTTGTATTCCCGCGACACTCTGCAACCTATTCTTGCGGGAATCTTTGCAGCCCCAAACATCCCTATGCTATATTCGAGCGGAAAGCGCGCTTTGCCGTCCGCCGCGTCAGGGTTGCTGTTCCAGGTCAAAAGAAGCGGGTAAACGATAACCAAGCCAAAGGGGTGAAATGATGAAACTTCGTCTGATTGCAACCATCGTGACCGGCGCGGCAGCAGCCACGCTGTGGTCCGCAGCGTTTGGCCAGGCCAATCCCCAGAACAGCGGCTACGTGCTGTTCGGCTACGGCACGCCTGACAAGAACATCTGGCGCAGCGGCTCCTATGGCGGCAAGCCGGGGGTCGACGACACGCTGTGCTGGAGAACCGGCTACTGGACGCCGGCGATGGCGATCGTGGAATGCGATCCGGACCTGGTGCCGAAGGCCGCGCCGCCCGCGCCGCCGCCACCGGCGCCGCCGCCGCCGCCGCCGCCGCCGCCGCCGATGGCGCCGGGCGTGCAAAAGATCACGCTGGCGACCAAGGCGCTGTTCGATTTCGACAAGGCCGTGCTGAAGCCCGAAGGCACGACCGCAATCGACACCGAGATCATCTCCAAGCTGCAGGGACGTGACCAAGCTCGAACTGGTGCTGGTAACCGGCCATACCGACCGCATCGGCTCGCAGGCGTACAACCAGAAGCTGTCCGAGCGCCGTGCCGACGCGGTGCGCGATTACCTCGTGTCGAAGGGCGTCGCCAAGGACAAGATCGAGACCCTCGGCATGGGCAAGACGCAGCCGGTCCCGGGCGTGGTCTGCAACCAGGCCTATCCGAAGGAACGCAAGGCGCTCATCGAATGCCTGGCGCCGAACCGTCGCGTCGAAGTCGAAGTCAAGGGCGAGACGGTCAAGCGCTAAGCTTAACCTCGCTGCAAACTCAAAAGCCCCGCCCTCGCGCGGGGCTTTTTTCTACCGATGCCCACCGCCGTTGATCTGTGCCTGGACGCGCGCTGGATCGTTCCGGTCGAACCGGCCGGCGCGCTCGAGCAGCACACGCTCGTCATCGACGCCGGGCGCATCGTCGCCGTGCTCGCGACGGCGGCGGCTGAACACGCGTACGCGCCGCGCGAGCGCGTGGCGCTGCCGGGCCACGTGCTGCTGCCGGGCCTCGTCAACGCGCACACGCATGCCGCGATGACGCTGATGCGCGGCATCGCCGACGACGTGGCGCTCAAGACCTGGCTGGAGCAGCACATCTGGCCGCGCGAGGCGCGCTTCCTGTCGCCGGATTTCGTGCACGACGGAACGCTCATCGCGGCCGGCGAGATGCTGCGCGGCGGAGTCACCTGCTGCGCCGACCAGTATTTCTTTCCCGATGCCGCCGCGCGCGCGTACCGGCAGAGCGGCATGCGCGCGATGCTGTGCCTGCCCGTGCTCGATTTCCCGACGCCCTACGCCGCGGACGCGGACGCCTACCTGCAGGCCGGGCTCGCCGTGCGCGACGCCTGGAAGCACGAGCCGCGGCTCTCGTTCGCGCTCGCGCCGCACGCGCCCTACACCGTCGGCGATGCGAGCTGGGAGAAGATCGTCATGTTCGCGCGGCAGCTGGATCTGCCGATTCAGACGCATCTGCAGGAGACGCGCGACGAGCTCGAGCAAAGCCTGGCGCGCAGCGGCATGAGTCCGCTCGCGCGGCTCGATCGCCTCGGCGCGACGGCGTCCAACTTCATCGCCGTGCACGCGGTCCACCTCGCCGATTCCGACCTCGAGCTGCTCGCCACCCAGGGCTGCCAGGTCGTGCATTGTCCGACGTCGAATATGAAGCTCGCGAGCGGCATCGCGCCGGTGACGCGCCTGCAGCAGCGCGGCATCAACGTCGCGCTCGGCAGCGACGGCGCGGCGAGCAACAACCGCCTCGACGTGCTTCGCCGAGGCGCGCCTGGCATCGCTCATCGCCAAGGTTGCGACCGGCGACGCGGCCGCGTTGCCCGCCGCCACGGCGCTGCGCATGGCCACGCTCAACGGCGCGGCCGCGCTCGGCCTGGACGCGCAGATCGGCTCGCTACGGCCCGGCAAGCAGGCCGACGCGATCGCGGTGAACTTGGCCGCGTTCCAGCATGCGCCCTGCTACGACCCGATTTCGCACCTGGTGCACGTCGCCGGCCGCGACCAGGTAAGCGACGTGTGGATCGCCGGAGAACGTCTGGTCAGCGACGGCGCGCTCGCGACGCTCGACGCCGCCGACCTCGCCGCCCGCGCCAGGCTGTGGCAGGAACGGCTGCGAAGCGCGTGATGCGGCGCTCTATACTGACGCCATGTTGAACGTCGATCCGGCCGAGCTTTCGAAGTTCAGCGCGCTCGCGCATCGCTGGTGGGACCCCACCAGCGATTTCAAGCCGCTGCACGACATCAACCCGCTGCGCCTGGATTACATCGCCCGCCGCAGCCACGGGCTTGCCGGCAAACGCGCGCTCGATGTCGGCTGCGGCGGCGGCATCCTCGCCGAAGCGATGGCGAGCGCCGGCGCGACGGTCACCGGCATCGATCTTTCCGAAAAGGCCCTCGCCGTCGCGCGCCTGCATCGACTCGAATCCGGCGTCGCCGTCGACTACCGGCTCGTCGCCGCGGAAGCGCTTGCAGCGGAGGCGCCCGGCACCTTCGACATCGTGACCTGCATGGAGCTGCTGGAGCACGTGCCGCAGCCGGCATCGACCGTCGCCGCCTGCGCGACACTGGTCAAGCCCGGCGGGCTGGCCGTATTCGCCACGCTCAGCCGCACGCCGAAGGCGTACCTGTTCGCCGTCATCGGCGCCGAGTATCTGCTGCGCCTGCTGCCGCGCGGCACGCACGATTACGCGCGCTTCATCAGGCCCTCGGAGCTCGCCGCCTTCGCGCGCCGGGCCGGGCTCGAGTTCGATGACCTCATCGGCATGACGTACAACCCGCTCACGCGGACCTATCGGCTCGAAGCCGACACGGCGGTCAATTACATTGCAACCTTTCGCCGCGACCGCTAGGGGCCCGCTCGCCGGCCGGCCGCGCACGCTGCCCGTCGCCGCGGTTCTGTTCGATCTCGATGGCACGCTCGCCGACACGGCCGGCGATCTCGCCGCCGCGCTCAACCGCGTCCGCGCCGATCGCGACCTGCCGCCGCTGCCGCTTGCCACGCTGCGGCCGCACGCCTCCGACGGCAGCCGCGGCATGCTCGGCACGGGCCTCGGCATGACGCGCGAGCATCCCGAATGGGAAGCGCTCAAGGACTGCGTTCCTCGATTACTACGCGGCCGCGCTCGCGGTGCATACGCGACTGTTTGCCGACGCCGAGCGCGTGCTCGCCGAGATCGCCCGGCGCCGGCTCGCCTGGGGCATCGTGACCAACAAGGCGCAGCGCTTCACGCTGCCGCTGCTCGAGCACCTGGGCCTGGCATCATGGGCGAACGTGATCGTCTGCGGCGACACGACGGCGCACGCCAAGCCGCACCCGGAACCGCTCCTGCATGCGGCCGCACAGCTGGGCGTGAGCGCAGCGGATTGCGTTTATGTCGGCGACGCCGAGCGCGACGTCGCGGCCGCGCGCGCCGCGGGCATGGCCGCGCTCGTCGCGCGCTACGGCTACATCGGCGCCGATGCGGGCCCCGAGGCGTGGCGGCCGGATGGATTCATCGATTCCCTGCCGGCGCTGCTCGAATGGCTGCCCAGCGGCGAGATCGCTCAACCCGGGCAGGCGCCGGCGTTGAGATAAAGCCATTGCGCCGCCTTGCCCTCGCGCCGGCCCGACACCGCCACCGGCTGGCTGCGGGTGAGCGGCTTTAGCACCGTGCCGGCGATGTCCTCGGGAATCGAGAGCGCGATGCCGTTGGCGCGCTCGAGGTGGTCGCCGTTCTTGAGGCCCATCATGCCTGCGAATCCGCTCTGATCGCGGACCACGAGTCCGCCGGCCTCCGCCTGCAGCAGTGCCTTCCACGTGTCGGGGGCGCCGATCATGCCCGACAGCAGCTCGGCGTTGAGCTTCACCACCTGCCCGGCAAAGCCTGCCGGCCCGCTGCACGACGCCGCTTTCGCGCTCGCCGCGGCGAGCGGCGCGCGCGGCTTGTCCGCCGCGCCACTGCGCAGCACGATCTGGCGGCGCGCGCCGCCTTCGACGAGCGTGACGCCGTCCGGTTCCACCGCTTCCAAGCGGATGCCCGGCGCGACGTCGCTGCCGGCGGCGACGAGCAGCGCGCCGCGGGCGCCGGCGCGAAACAGCGCGTAGCCTTCGCCGTCGCGCTGCGCGAACACGCCGAGCAGGCGCAGCTCGCCCCCGGCTGCCGAGGGCTCGCTCGCCGCCACCGCCGGCCCCGCATTGCCGAACAGGTGTGCCGCGGCGATGCGCCCGCCGGTGTCGCTGTCCGCCGCCGGCGGCGGCAGCCGCACCGGCGCCGGACCGAACCAGCGCCAGCCCCAGTACGCGAGCACGAGCGCGAGCAGCGCGAGCGCGCCGAGCATCGCGCCGCCGGCGATGAGTCGCCATCGCCACGGCGGCGCAGCGGCGGTCACGTATAATCCGGCTTCGCTCACGTCATCTCGTGCCACGTTGAATCCGCAGCTTGCGCGGTTGCAACCGTATCCCTTCGAGCGGCTGCGAGCGCTCTTCGCCGGCGTCACGCCGGACCCGGCGCTTACGCCGATCAGTCTCTCGCTCGGCGAACCGAAGCATCCGACGCCCGCGCTGCTGCTCGACGCGCTCGCAAGCGGCGCGAAGGGCCTCGCGAATTATCCCACAACCGCCGGTGCACCCGCGCTGCGCGAGGCGATCGCGGCGTGGCTCAAGCGTCGGCATGCGCTGCAGGCGCTCGACTCGTCGACGCAGGTGCTGCCGGTGCTCGGCAGCCGCGAAGCGCTGTTCGCGTTCGCGCAGACGGTCATCGACGCGAGCCGGGTCGCGCGACGGTCGTCGTGCCCAATCCGTTCTACCAGATCTACGAGGGCGCGGCGCTTCTGGCGGGGGCCGTGCCCTATTGCGTCAACAGCCTCGCGGCGAACGGCTACCGGCCGCGCTGGGAAGAGGTCCCGCACACGATCTGGGCGCGCACGCAGCTCGTGTACGTCTGCTCGCCCGACAATCCGACCGGACGGGTGATGGCACTGGACGAATGGCGGCATCTGTTCGCGCTCTCGGATCGCCACGGCTTCGTCATCGCCTCCGACGAGTGCTACTCGGAGATCTACTTCGACGAAGCCCGCCCCCCGCTGGGCGCGCTCGCCGCCGCGCAGGCGCTCGGGCGCGCCGGCTTCCCGCGGCTTTTGGTCTTCGGCAGCCTGTCGAAGCGGTCGAATGCGCCGGGACTGCGCTCCGGCTACGTCGCCGGCGATGCGGCCCTGATCAAGGCGTTTCTGCTCTACCGGACCTATCACGGCTCGGCGATGTCGCCGGCGGTCGCCGCCGCCAGCATCGCCGCCTGGAACGACGAGGCACACGTGCGGCGAAAACCGCGCTCAGTACGCGCAGAAGTTCGCGCGACTCGCGCCTCGCGTCGCGGCGGTGTATCCGGCGGCGCTGCCCGAAGCGGCGTTCTATCTCTGGGCGCAGGTGCCCGGCGACGACGCCGATTTCGCGCGGCGGCTGTATGCCGAGCAGGCGCTGCGCGTGCTCCCGGGCAGCTACCTCGCGCGCGACGCGCACGGCGTCAACCCCGGCCGCGGCTACATCCGCATCGCCCTGGTCGCCGCCCTCGACGAGTGCACCGAGGCGGTCGACCGGCTCGCCCGGTTCGCCACGACCGGCTGACGCGCCGGCCCCGCTCCGTCTTACCCCGGAGGGGGCCGTTTTGTCGCGCCGGGGCACGCCCTGTCGCCGGAGCGCGCCGCGGCTTCGCCCACGCGTACAATCGGCGCCCATGACGACCTCCACCACGCCCGCCAGCGCCCCCACGCCGCCGTGGTGGGCACCGGCGCTTGCGGGGTTTCGTGGCGTCTCCTGGCTCTCGCTGGGCCTGATCCTGCTCATCAACACCGGCGTCGCCCTCATTCAATACATCGAAGAGACGCGGCCGTTCTGGCATCCGCTCATCACCGCGCAATGCTGCGGCCTGTCGATCGCCTATGCCGTGAACGCCACCGCGCCCTGGGACAAGACGCACCCGGTGTGGCGCCTGGTCGGCGCCGTGGTCGTGGGCAGCGCCGTCGGCCTGGTCTTCGTATTTGCGATCAAGGGCTACCTGATCGGCGACGTGCACTACCGCGTGGAAACCGGGCTCATCGATTCGCATGTGCTCGCCTGGACGATGTTCAGTTGCTGCCTCATGGGCACCTGCGTGAGCCTGTTCTTCATGCTCAAGAACCGGGAAGCGCGGGCGCGCGCGCAGATGCTCAAGGCAGAGGCCGATCGCAACATGCTCTCGAAACAGGCGATCGAGGCGGAACTGAAACTCATGCAGGCCCAGGTCGAGCCGCACTTCCTGTTCAACACGCTGGCGTCGGTGCAATTCCTGACCGAGACCGATCCGCCGAAATCCGGACTGATGCTCGGCCACCTGCTCGCCTATCTGCGCGCAGCGCTGCCGCAGCTGCGCTCGGATTCAACCACGCTGGGCCAGGAGGTCGAGCTCGCCCAGGCCTACCTTTCGATCATGCAGATGCGCATGGGCTCGCGCCTGTCGTTCGTGGTCGCGGTCGCGCCCGAGCTGACGGCGCACCGCTTCCCGCCGATGCTGCTCATGTCGATGGTGGAGAACGCCGTCAAGCACGGCCTCGAGCCGCGCGCCGAGGGCGGCACGATCCGCATCGAGGCGCGGCGCCGCGGCGAGCGCCTGGCCGTGGCGGTGGTCGACGATGGGCGCGGGTTGCGCGACAAGGCCGGCAACGGCGTGGGGCTCACCAACCTGCGCGAGCGCTTGCAGGCGCTCTACGGGGCAAAGGCGCGCTTCAGCCTGGAGGAGGTCTCGCCGCACGGGGCGCGCGCGACCATCGAGATTCCCTTTGACGGCGATCCGCTCTAGGCAACCCACCGCGCTCATCGCCGAGGACGAGCCGATGCTGCGGGCGCAGCTGCGCACCCGGCTCACGCAGGCGTGGCCCGAGCTCGCGGTGGTCGCCGAGGCGGAGAACGGCGAGCAGGCCCTCGCGCTGCAGCGCGAGCTCGAGCCCGACATCGCCTTTCTCGACATCCGCATGCCGGTGCTCTCCGGGCTCGAGGTCGCCGAGACGCTCGCCGGCGCCTGTCACGTCGTGTTCGTCACCGCCTACGACGAGTATGCGGTGGCCGCCTTCGAGCAGGGCGCGGTCGACTACGTCCTGAAGCCCGCGACCGCGGAGCGCATCGGCAAGGTCGTCGCGCGCCTGAAGCAGCGCCTCGACCGGCCGCCCGCCGACCTGGCAACCGTGCTCGCGCAACTCGAGGCGCGCGAGTCGGGCGGGCCGCTGAAATGGATCAGGGCCTCGCTCGGCGCCTCGATGCGGCTGATCCCGACCGACGAGGTGCTGTTCTTCCACGCCGAGGACAAGTACACCAAGGTCGTCACCGCAGAAGGTGAGGCCCTGATCCGCAAGACGATCAAGGATCTGTTCGACGAGCTCGACACGGAGCTGTTCTGGCAGATCCACCGCGGCACGATCGTCAACCTGCGCGCCATCGCGCGCGTCGACCGCGATTAGCGCGACCAGCCGATGATCATTCTCAAGGGCCGCCCCGAAAAGCTGGTCGTCAGCCGGACGTTCGCGCACCTGTTCAAGGCGATGTAAGCGCCGCCGGCCACGGCCCCGACGCCGCGGCGGCGGGGTCGGGGCGCCGCGTGAGCGGGTAAAATGCGCCTTTTGCCGGCTCCTGGACCTGTACGCCTGATGCACAACCTGCAAGCGACGATCGACGCCGCCTGGGAGCGGCGCAGCGAACTTGCGCCGCACTCGGCGAGCGCGGAAGTGCGCGACGCGGTCGCGACCGCGCTCGCCGAGCTCGACTGCGGCCGCCTGCGCGTCGCCGAAAAGGCCGACGGCCGGTGGATAACGCATCAGTGGCTGAAGAAGGCGGTGCTGCTCTCGTTCCGGCTCGCCGAGAACGTCGCCATGGGCGCCGCGCCGCCGGACGCGCCGTTTCGCTTCTACGACAAGGTGCCGACCAAGTTCGCCCGCCTTCGACGCGGCGGACTTCGCCGCCGCGGGCGTGCGCGTCGTGCCGCCCGCGGTCGCGCGCCGCGGCGCGTACATCGCCCGCAACGTCGTGCTGATGCCCTGCTACGTCAACATCGGCGCCTACGTCGACGAGGGCACGATGGTCGACACCTGGGCGACCGTCGGCTCGTGCGCGCAGATCGGCAAGGGCGTGCACCTGTCGGGCGGGGTCGGCATCGGCGGGGTACTTGAACCGCTGCAGGCGAACCCCACCATCATCGAGGACAATTGCTTCATCGGCGCCCGCTCCGAGGTGGTCGAAGGCGTGATCGTCGAGGAGAATTCCGTGCTGGGCATGGGCGTTTTCATCGGCCAGAGCACCCGGATCTACGATCGGGCGACCGGGCAGGTGGGCTACGGCCGCGTGCCGGCCGGTTCGGTCGTCGTCGCCGGCAGCCTGCCCTCGGACGAAGGGCAACTGCCAGCTCTACTGCGCCGTGATCGTCAAGCAGGTCGACGCGAGGACCCGCGCGAAGACCAGCATCAACGAGCTCCTGCGCGGCTAGCAAGCCCATGTCGGTATCGCTCAAATCCGCAGACGACGTCGCCAAGATGCGCGTGGCGGGGACGCTCGCCGCCGAGGTACTCGATTACATCACGCCGCACGTGACCGCCGGCGTGACCACCGGTGCGCTCGACTCCCTGTGCCACGACTACATGGTCGACGTCCAGCGCACGGTCCCGGCGCCGCTCAACTACGCGCCGCCGGGATATCAGCCGTATCCGGCGTCGATCTGCACGTCGGTCAACCACGTCGTCTGTCACGGCATCCCCGGCGACAAGGTGCTCAAGCACGGCGACATCGTCAACATCGACGTCACCGTCATCAAGGACGGCTTCCACGGCGACACGAGCCGCATGTTCTACGTCGGCGCACCGTCGATCCAGGCGCGGCGCCTGTGCGAAGTCACCTACGAGGCGATGTGGCGCGGCATCCGCGCGGTCCGGCCAGGGGCGCATCTGGGCGACATCGGCGCGACCATCCAGCGCCACGCGGAGAGCCACGGCTTCTCCATCGTGCGCGAGTTCTGCGGTCACGGCATCGGGCGCGCGTTCCACGAGGAGCCGCAGGTGCTCCATTACGGCCGCGCCGGCACCGGACTGAAGCTGCAGCCGGGAATGGTCTTCACCATCGAGCCGATGATCAACGCCGGGCGGCCGGCCATCCGCTGCCTGGCCGACGGCTGGACGGTCGTCACCGCCGATCACATCCTGTCCGCGCAATGGGAGCACACCGTGCTGGTCAGCGACTCCGGCTTCGAGGTGCTGACCGTCTCGCCGGGAGCCCCGGCCGCCGGCGCCGAGCTGATGGCCCGCGTTTGAGCACCGTTCTCGCCCCGGCCGCGCGCCGCAACGTCAACACCGCGGCCGCGCCCTGGAAACTCGAGCTCGAGGCCGGCCGACGGGCGCTCGAGCTTGCCTATCGCGCAACAACCCCAGCCGCGGCGACTGCTCTCCGCGCAGGCGCGACTGACGACCGGGTGCTCCGCGGGCTCTGGGCGCAGATCGACCCCCCGCCGGGCTGCGCCCTGGTCGCCGTCGGCGGCTACGGCCGCGGCGAGCTCTTTCCGCACTCGGACGTCGACGTCGTCGTGCTGCTGCCGCGACCGCTGCGGCGATGCGCCCGGCCGTCGCCTCGAGCATCGAGCGCTTCATCGGCCTGCTGTGGGACATCGGCCTGGAGATCGGCCACAGCGTGCGCACCATCGACGAGTGCGAAGCCGAGATGGCGGGCGACGCGGTGATCCGCACGAGCCTGCTCGAGCGGCGCCGGCTCGCGCGGCGCGCGCGCGCTGCTGCGTGCAATTCGGCCAGCGCTTCGCCGCCACGCTCGACGTGCGCGGCTTCTACGAGGCCAAGGCGCTGGAGCAGCAGCAGCGCCACCTGCGCTACCAGGACACGGCGTACAACCTCGAGCCCAACCTCAAGGAAAGCCCCGGCGGCCTGCGCGACCTGCAGACCGTGCTGTGGATCGCGCGCGCCGCCGGCTTCGGCCACACCTGGCGCGATATCGCCGCGAACGGCCTCATCACCGCCGCGCGAGGCGCGCGCAGCTCGCGCGGCACGAGGCGCTCATCGACGACCTGCGCATCCGGCTGCACTACCTCGCCGGCCGGCGCGAGGACCGGCTGGTGTTCGATCGTCCAGAGCGCGCTCGCGCGGGAGCTCGGCCTCGCCGACACGCCGACGCGGCGCGCGACCGAGCAGCTGATGCAGCGCTACTATCGCGCGGCCAAATCGATCCGCCAGGTCAACGTCATCCTGCTGCAGAACCTGCACGCGCGCCTGTTTCCGGCGGCGGGCACGGCGCAACCGATCGACGCGGATTTCCAGGCGGTCGACGAGCTGCTCGACATCCGGGACGAGGAACTGTTCGACAAGCGCCCCGGGGCGATGCTCGACAGCTTTCTCACGCTGCAGCGGCATCCCGAGCTCAAGGGCATGTCCGCGCGCGACGCTGCGCGCGCTGTGGCGCAACCGCAAGCGCGTCGACGCCGCGTTCCGCCGCGACCCGGAGAACCGCGCCCGCTTCCTCGACATTCTGCGCGAGCCGCGCGGCGTCACCCACGAGCTGCGGCGCATGAACCAGTACGGCATCCTCGGCCACTACCTGCCGGCGTTCGGCCGCATCGTCGGCCAGATGCAGCACGACCTCTTCCACGTCTACACCGTCGACGAGCACATCCTGATGGTGATCCGCAACCTGCGCCGCTTCACCGAGCCGCAGCACGCGCACGAATATCCGCTGTGCTCGCGCCTGATCGCCGACTTCGCAGCGGCCCGAAGTGCTCTATCTCGCCGGCCCTGTTCCACGACATCGCCAAGGGCCGCGGCGGCGACCATTCGCACCTCGGCGCGACGCGACGCGCGGCGCTTCTGCCGGCAGCACGGCCTCGCCAGCCGAGGACTGCGAGCTGGTCGCCTGGCTGGTCGAGCAGCACCTCGCGATGTCGCCCACCGCGCAGAAGCAGGACATCAGCGACCCGGCGGTGGTGGCGGCGTTCGCCGCGAAGGTGCGCACCGAGCGGCGCCTCGCCGCGCTCTATCTGCTCACGGTCGCCGACATTCGCGGCACCAGCCCCCGGGTGTGGAACGCGTGGAAGGCGAAGCTGCTCGAGGACCTGTTCCACGCCACGCTGTCGCGAGCTCGACCGGCCGCGACACGACCCGCACGCTCGACGACAGCCTCGAAGCGCGCCGCAGCGGAGGCGCAGCGGCTGCTGCGCCTGTACGCCGTCCCCGAGGGCGCCGAACAGGCGCTGTGGCAGAAGCTCGACAGCGTGTATTTCCAGCGCCACACCGCCGACGAGATCGCGTGGCACGCGCGGCAGCTCTACTTGCGCGTCGACGGCGAGGAGCCGGTGGTCCGGGCGCGGCTGTCGCGCGCCGGCGTCGGGCTGCAGGTGATGGTCTACATGCCCGACCAGAAGGAGCTGTTCGCGCGCATCTGCGGCTTCTTCGGCAAGGCGCGGCTGTCGATCCTCGACGCGAAGATCCACACGACCCGCCACGGCTACGCGCTCGACACCTTCACCGTGCACGACCCGGTCAACGCGCACGCGTCTATCGCGACGCGATCGAGCTACGTCGAGTTCGAGCTCAAGCGCGTGCTCTGCGAGCAGCGCGCCGCTGGAGCCGCCGCCGATCGGCCGCGTCAGCCGGCACCTCAAGCATTTCCCGCTGACGCCCGAGGTGCGGCTGTTTCCCGACGACAAGGGCACGCACTACATCCTCGAGATCGTCGCCGGCGACCGGCCCGGGCCTGCTCGCCCGGATCGCGTATCACGCTGGCGAAGGCGAACGTCAACGTCGCCAGCGCCAAGATCAATACCCTGGGCGAGCGCGCCGAGGACGTGTTCCTGCTCGACGGCGCGCGGCTGCACGACGAGGCCGCGCTGCTGCGGCTCGAGACCGCGCTCTACGAGCAGCTGCGCCTCTACGCGCGGCGGGCCGACGGCGCGCTCACTCGTCGACGAGCTCCGCGTCCGGGAACAGGACGTCGGTGAAGCCGAGCAGCCGCAGGTCGCGCATGCGCATCGGGTAGAGGATGCCGTCCAGGTGGTCGCACTCGTGCTGGACGACGCGGGCGTGGAAGCCGGACGCCTCGCGCTGCAGCGGACGGCCCGTCCGGTTCGAAGCCCTCGTAGCGCAGGCGCGTGAAGCGCGGCACCTGGCCGCGCAGGCCCGGCACCGACAGGCAGCCCTCCCAGCCCTCCTCCATCTCGGCCGAGAGCGGCGTCAGCAGCGGATTGACGAGCTCGGTGTAGGGCACAGGCTCCGCATCGGGATAGCGCTCGTTGTGCTCGAAGCCGAAGATCACCACCCGCAGCCCGACGCCGATCTGCGGCGCGGCGAGGCCGGCGCCGTTCGGCGGCGATCATGGTGTCGCGCATGTCGGCGAGGAGCGCGCTGAGCTCGGGCGTCCCGAAGCGCTCCACCGGCCGCGCGCGCTCCAGCAGCCGCGGATCGCCCATCGGAGGACGCGCGGATCACGCAGCCTCTCCCGATGGCACGACGTGGTCGATCAGGGTTTTCACCTTGTCCATCGCCGTTTCCAGGACCCCGGCGATGCGCGCGATCGATATTTCGCGTCGCGCTCTCGCCGCGCCCCGCGGCGTGATTGACGATGACCGCGATCGCCGCGTAGGCGATGCCGAGCTCGCGCGCCAGCACCGCCTCGGGCATGCCGGTCATGCCGACCAGGGTCGCACCGTCGCGTTCCATGCGGTCGATCTCCGCCGCGGTCTCCAGCCGCGGCCCGGAAACCGCGCCGTAGACGCCGCCGTCGTGGATGGCGAGGCCCGCGGCGCGCGCCGCGGCGAGGCAGCGCCGCCGCAGCTCGGCGCTGTACGGCTGCGTGAAGTCGATGTGCATCACGACGCTGATCCTCCCCGTCGAAGAAGGTCGCTCGCGCGGCCGCTGGTGTAGTCGATGAGCTGGTCGGGCAGCACCAGATCGCCCGGAACGCAGCCGCTGGTGATCGCGCCCACCGAGGCCACGGCCAGGATCGACGTCGACCCCGCGCGTGCTTGAGCGCCCACAGGTTGGCGCGGTAGTTGACGCGGTGCGGCGGGATCGTGTGGCCGTGGCCATGGCGCGCGAGAAAGACCACGTCGCGCCCGGCAATCTGGCCGAAGATCAGGGCCGACGACGGTTCGCCGTAGGGCGTGCGCACGACCTCGCGGTGGGCGACGGCAAGCGTCGACAGTCGGGTGAGCCCGCTGCCGCCGATGATGGCGAGCATGAATGCTTGTCTGCAGGAACCGGGTTAGCGTGCGCCGTCTGTCGGGAAAACCGCGCGTAGAACCGGCGCGCCAGTTGTTACTTTGCTTGAGCTTGGTTATTCTTGTCAATTCATGACATTGTCAAGCCTGGCGGCGAACCGGCCAGGCGCCATGCCACCGGGCACGCCCATGTACCTCGACCGACTGTTCAAGCTGATGGCGGAGAAGCAGGCCTCGGACCTGTTCATCTCCTGCGGCGCGCCGATCAACATCAAGATCAACGGCATCGTCTCGCCCATCTCCACCCAGCCGATGGACGTCGAAACGGTCCGCCGCGTCGCCTACGAGCTGATGACCAAGGACCAGGCGCGCGAATTCGAGAACGAGATGGAGATGAACCTCTCCTATCTCGACCGCAGCGTCGGCAACTTCCGGATCAACATCTTCCGCCAGCGCGGCACGATCTCGCTCGTGCATCCGCTACGTGCGCAGCAACGTCCCGCCCTTCGAGCAGCTCAAGCTGCCGCCGGTCCTGCTCAACCTGATCATGGAAAAGCGCGGCCTGGTGCTCATCGCCGGCGCGACCGGCTGCGGCAAGTCGACCACCCTGGCGGCGATGATCGACTACCGCAACAACAACAGGTCGGGCCACATCCTGACCATCGAGGACCCCATCGAGTACCTGTTCGAGCACAAGCAGTCGATCGTCAACCAGCGCGAAATCGGCGTCGACACCCAGAGCTACAACAAGGCGCTCGGCAATGCGCTGCGCGAGGCGCCGGACCTCATCATGATCGGCGAAGTCCGCGACCGCGAGACGATGCAGCAGGCGCTGCTGCATACGCTGACCGGCCACCTGTGCCTGTCCACGCTGCACGCGAACAACAGCTACCACGCGCTGTCGCGGATCATCAACATGTTCCCCTACGACGCGCGCTCCGGCCTGCTCTCCGACCTGTCGATCGGCCTGCGCGCGATCATTTCCCAGCGCCTGGTGCGCAACAAGGAAGGCGAGCAGCAGCCCGCCGTCGAGATCCTGCTCAACACCTCGCTCATCGCCGAACTCATCAAGAACGGCGAGATCACGCAGATCAAGGAGGCGATGGAGCAGAGCGCTGTATCCGGGATCGCAGACTTTCGAGCAGGCGCTGTGCCGGCTCTATCTCGACGGCGTGATCGCCTACGACGAGGCGATGTTCGGCTCCGACTCGCCGACCAACCTCGCGTGGCTGGTCAACCAGAACTCGCCCTCGCGCGCGCATGGACGTCACGCCGAAACCGGCGAGCGAAACCCGCCGCGAGAGCGCGCAGCTTTGCCACAGCTCGAGATCGATCGACCGAGCATTCCTGAACCGCGACGCACTGACCGCGACGCCGGGGCTTGCGCCGCGCACGCACGATGGCGGCCGCAACGCCACGCTCGAGCTCGCCGCGCGAGCTGATCGCGCGGCGCTCGCTGACGCCCGACGACGCCGGCTGCCAGGCGCTCATCCAGGCGCGGCTGGAGCCGCTCGGATTTCGGCTGCGAGACGCTGTCGTGCAACGGCGTGACCAACCTCTGGGCGCGGCGCGGCACGGCGCGGCCGGCTGGTATGCTTCGCCGGGCACACCGACGTGGTGCCGAGCGGGCCGCTCGCGGCCTGGAGCTCCGACCCGTTCACGCCGACGCTGCGCGACGGCTACCTCTACGGTCGCGGCGCCGCCGACATGAAATCGTCGCTGGCGGCATTCGTCGTCGCGATCGAGGGCTTCGTCGCCGCGCACCCCGACGCACCCCGGATCGATCGCGCTGCTGCTGACCTCCGACGAGGAAGGCCCGTCGGTCGACGGCACCGCGCGCGTGGTCGAAAGGCTGCAGGCGCCGGAACGAGCGCTCGACTATTGCATCGTCGGCGAACCGACGTCGGTGAACGCGGCTCGGCGACATGATCAAGAACGGCCGGCGCGGCACGCTCTCCGGCACGCTGACGGTGCGCGGCGTGCAGGGCCACATCGCCTATCCGCACCTCGCCCGCAATCCGATCCACCTCGCCGCGCCGGCGATCGCCGAACTCGCCGCGATGCAATGGGACGACGGCAACGAATACTTCCCGCCGACCACGTGGCAGTGCTCGAACATCCACGCCGGCACCGGCGCGACCAACGTGATCCCGGGCGACGCTCGAGCTCATGTTCAATTTCCGCTACGCGACGGCGAGCACGCGCGAGAGCGCTGCAGGAGCGCTTCGAGGCGGTGCTGCAACGCGCACGGCTCTGGACTACGCGCTCGACCTGGACCGGCTCGGGCACGCCCTTACCTGACGCCGCGCGGCGAGCTGGTCGACGTCGCCAGCGACGGCGATCGCGCGAGGTCACGCGGCATCGTGCCGGAGCTCTCGTGCACCGGCGGCACGTCGGACGGCCGCTTCATCGCCGACGATCTGCCGCGAAATCGTCGAGCTCGGCCCGGTCAACGCCACGATCCACAAGCTCGACGAGCGCGTGCGCGTCGCCGACCTCGAGCCGCTCGCCGCGATCTACCGCGGCATACTGGAGCGTCTGCTGCTCGGCTCGGCCGCCGCGATGAGCACCGATCACCGCACGAACTCGAGACGCTGCGCGACTGGCTGCGCTACGCCGTGTCGCGCTTCGGCGAGGCGGGCTCTTCTTCGGCCACGGCAGCGACCAACGCCTACGACGAGGCCGCCTACCTGCTGCTGCACACGCTGCACCTGCCGCTCGACCGCCTCGAGCCGTTTCTCGACGCGCAAGCTGACCCAAGCCGAGCGCGAGGACGTGCTCGACATCGTCGCCCGGCGCATCGACGAGCGCGTGCCGGCCGCGTATCTGACGCACGAGGCCTGGCTCGGCGATTTCCGCTTCTACGTCGACGAGCGCGTGCTCATTCCGCGCTCGTTCATCGCCGAACTGCTGCCGCGACGGCCTGCGCCCTGGAGTCGGCGACCCGGCGACGCGTCCAGGCCGCGCTCGACCTGTGCACGGGTCCGGCTGCCTCGCGATCCTGCTCGCGCATCGCTTTCCCGATGCCGACGTCGACGCCGTCGACATTTCCTCCGATGCGCTGGCCGTCGCGCAGCGCAACGTCGCCGACTACGGCCTTGCCGACCGCGTCAACCTCATCCGCTCCGACCTGCTTCCGAACCTACCGGAGAAGAGCTACGACCTCATCATCAGCAATCCGCCTTACGTGACGGCGATGGCGATGGAGGAGCTGCCGCCGGAATACCGGCACGAGCCGCAGCTGGCGCTCGCCGGCGGCGACGACGGCCTGGACGCGGTGCGCACCATCCTCGCAGGACGCGCCGCGAGTTCCTCAATCCCGAGGGCACTGCTCGTCGTCGAGGTGGGCACAACCGCGCTGCCGCCGAGGCGGCGTTTCCGCGCCTGCCGTTCACCTGGCTCGCCACGCCGTCGTCCGAGGACAGCGTATTCCTGCTGCGAGCGCGAGGACCTGCTGCGCGCGCAGCGCGCCGCCGCGTGAGCGGCTGCCGCGTCGCGGCTACTCGGCGCCCAGCGCCGAAGAAGCTGCGGATGCGGCGCACGAGCTCGTTCGCGCGCGTGCCCGTCGCGTGCGCGCGGCGCCTCTGCGGAGAGCGACGCGAGCGTCGCGTCGTTGGCCGCCTGCCGTTCGGCGACGATCTTCGACATCGCCTCGGCGAGCTCCGGTCGGGCGCGGATGATCGCCTCGAAGCCGCGCTTGTCGAGCCGGTAGCAAAGCGCATCCGATTCGGCGGCGACGGTGGCGGTGCGCGCCTGGCCGGTGAGCAGGCCCATCTCGCCGAAGAACGCCGGCGCCTTGAGCTGCGCAAGCCGGTGCCGGCCGGGAGGCATGCCCGGATCGGGTTCGCGGAAAATGCCGACCTGGCCGCGCGCCAGGATGAACAGCGAATCGGACGGCTCGCCCTGCTTGGTCGCGATGTCGCCCGGCGCGAAAGGCGTCGGCGATCAGTTGCGCCGCGAGCGCGTGGCGCTTCGTCCTCGGTGAGCGCAGCGAACAGCTCCAGCGAGCGCAGCAGTCGCCTCGGCGCGACTCGCGCTCGTGCTCGGAGCGCTGCGCCTGCGGGCTGCGTGCCGAATGCAGGAACAGCTCGGAGCGCGAGATCGGGATCTCCATGCCCGGCCGACCGAGCGCGGCGTAGACATGCACCCGCATGCGCGAATCGGTCGTCAGGTAGTGCCTGAGTTCGGTGAGCCAGTAGTGGACGACGTACTTGATCGCGTTGCCGTCGAAGCCGGTGCAGAGGCAGATCGGGACCGGATCGGCCGCGACGAAGGGGATGTCGACGCGCTCCAGCGCGGCGTCGACCACCGCCAGGACCTGGCCTGGGGTCCAGTCGTAGCCGACCGAAAACTCGATCGTCCGCCGCCACGGGATGCGCACGTCGCCGCGGCGCCCGAGCAGCGTCACGCGGTTCTTCATCAGCTGCGCCGTTGGGGATGACGATCGTCACGTTGTTGACCGTGGCCAGCGCCGTGTAGCGCCAGCGAATGCTGACGATTTCGCCGGCCACGCCGTCGATCTCGATCCAGTCGCCGATGCGGCAGGTGTTGTCGAGCTGCAGCGAAATCCCGCCCCACAGATTGCCCAGCGTCGCCTGCAGCCGCAGAAGCCGAGACCGCCGGTCGATGCGGCGGCCGACGACGTTGATGGTCGCAGGTTCACGCCGACCGCGTCCATCCGGAAGAGCGCGAACACGACCAGCGCGACCGCCATGCGCACTTCGCCGAGGATGCGCGGCACCGCGCGGCGCGCCAGCAGCACGCTGGTCAGGAAGGTGATGACGATGCGGAGATTGCCGAGCGCGATGATGAGCAGGCAGATCTCGCGCGGAACGACCGCGACGGTCAGGTGCGGCGGAAGGCGCACTGGACGCGCGCCAGCACCGCGAGCGCGCCCAGCCCCAGCACGATGAGGCACAGGGTGAACGCCACCGAGCGCCGCAGCTCCGGCCGGAAGCGCATCGTGATGAGGCCGAGGAGCATGGCGACGGCGGAGAACCCGAGCGCTTCCTGCAGCGTGATCCATTCGACCATCGGTGACGCTTCGCTCCCCGGCCGACGTGGCGCGGCAACCTGCGCGGATTATACGGCCAAGGCTCCGCGGCACAGGGCGCGGGCTGCGAATCACGCTAGAATGGCCGCGTTCCAGCTCAACGTGTCTTCGCTCCCCGATGCGCACCGGTGGTCGCATACTCGTCGACAGCCTGCTGCGCAGGGCGCGGAGCTCGCCTTCTGCGTTCCCGGCGAGAGCTATCTGGCCGTGCTCGACGCGCTCTACGACGTGCGCGACCGGCTGCGGCTCATCGTCTGCCGCCAGGAAGGCGGCGCGGCGTACATGGGCGAAGCCTACGGCAAGCTCACCGGTCGGCCCGGCATCGTGTTCGTCACGCGCGGACCGGGCGCGTCGAACGCCGCGATCGGCATCCACACCGCCGCGCAGGACTCCACGCCGCTGATCGTGTTCGTCGGCCAGGTCGGCGGCGACTTCGCCGATCGCGAGGCGTTCCAGGAGATCGACTACCGGCGCATGTACGGCAGCATCGCCAAGTGGGTGGCGCAGATCGACCGGGCCGAGCGCATTCCCGAATACGTCGCGCGCGCGTTTCGCGTCGCGCTGTCCGGCCGGCCCGGCCCGGTCGTGCTCTCGCTGCCCGAGGACATGCTCGCCGCAGAGCGCCGACGTCGGCGACTTCGCGCGGGTCGAGCGTCGCGCCGGTCGCTCCGGCAGCGGCGGCCATCGCGCAGCTGCGCGCGCATGCTCGCCGCCGCGCAGCGCGCCGCTCGTGATCGTCGGCGGCAGCGGCTGGAGCGCCGCCGCCTGCCGCGACCTCGCGCGCTTCGCGGAGGCGAACGCGTTGCCCGTCGCGTGCGCGTTTCGCAACCAGGACGTGTTCGACAACCGGCACCCGAACTACGCCGGCGACGTCGGCATCGGCATCAATCCCGAGCTCGCCGCGCGCGTGCGCGGCGCCGACGTGCTGCTGGTGCTCGGCGAGCGCCTGGGCGAGATGGTGACCGGCGGCTACACGCTGCTCGCCGCGCCCCGGCCCGAGCAGCGCTCATCCACGTCCACCCCGGCGCCGAGGAGCTCGGCCGCGTCTACCAGCCGGCGCTGGCGATCGAAGCCTCGCCCGGCCGCCGCGTGCGCGGCGCTCTGCGCGCTGCCGCCGCTCGCCGCGCCCGGCGTGGACGGGCAGCGCCGCGGCCGCGCACGCCGACTACCTCGCCTGGCAGACGCCGCAGCCGATGCCCGGCGCGGTCGACCTGTGGCAGGTCGTGGCGCTGCTGCGCGAGCGGCTGCCGGAGGACGCGCTCGCTCGCCAACGGCGCGGGCAACTACACGGCGTGGCTGCACCGTCTGTATCGCTACCCGCGCTATCGCACCCAGCTCGCGCCGTACAACGGCGCGATGGGCTACGGCGTGCCCGCCGCCGTCGCCGCCAAGGCCGTGCATCCGGAGCGCGTCGTCGTGTCCTGGAACGGCGACGGCTGCTTCCTGATGAACGGGCAGGAGCTCGCAACCGCCGTGCAGTACGGCCTTGCGATCGTGTTCATCGTCATCGACAATGCCATGTACGGCACGATCCGCATGCATCAGGAGCGCGACTATCCGGCGCGCGTCTATGGCACCGATCTGGTCAATCCCGATTTCGCCGCGCTCGCGCGCGCGTACGGCGCGCACGGCGAGACGGTGCAGCGCACCGACGAGTTCGCTCCCGCGTTCGAACGCGCACTCGCCGCCGGGCGGCCGGCGCTGCTGCACGTCAAGATCGACCCGGAGGCGATCACCATGAACGCCACCCTGAGCGCCTTGCGCGCACAGGCGCAGGGCGCTGCGCCCTGAACCCGGGCTCATCGGCGATGCCCGTCGGCGAGCGCGCCGCCGTTCTTGCCGTCTCCGGCCTGTCGGTCGAGTTTCGCACCTCCGAGCGCGCGGTGATCGCCGTGCGCGACGTTTCCTTCACCGTCGCGCGCGCCGAGACCATCGCCATCGTCGGCGAATCGGGATCGGGCAAGTCGGTGACCGCGCTGTCGGTGATGCGGCTCGTCGAGCACGGCGGCGGCCGGATCCTTTCCGGACGGCTGGATTTTCTGCGCCCGGGCGGGCAACGCATCGATCTCGCCCACGCCGCTCCCGCGGCGATGCGCTCGATTCGCGGCGCCGAGATCGCGATGATCTTCCAGGAGCCGATGACCTCGCTCAACCCGGTGTTCACGGTCGGCGAGCAGATCGCCGAATCGATTCGGCTGCACCAGGGCAAGGACAGCGCCGCGGCCCGGCGCGAGGCCCTGCGCATGCTCGAGCAGGTGCGCATACCCGAAGCGGCGCAGGTGCTCGCCCGCTATCCGCACCAGCTTTCCGGCGGCATGCGCCAGCGGGTGATGATCGCGATGGCGCTGTCGTGCAAGCCGACGCTCCTCATCGCCGACGAGCCGACCACCGCGCTCGACGTGACCATCCAGGCCCAGATCCTCGAGCTGATCCGCCTGCTGCAGGACGAGATGCACATGGCGGTCATCTTCATCACCCACGACATGGGCGTGGTGGCGGAGGTCGCCGAGCGCGTGCTGGTCATGTACCGCGGCGAGATCGTCGAGGAAGGCCAGTCCGAGGCGATCTTTCACGCGCCGGCGGCACCCTTACACGCGCGCCCTGCTCGCCGCCGTGCCCCGCTTGGGCTCGATGCAGGGCACCGACCTTCCGGCGAAGTTCCCGCTGCTGCAGGCCGACGCCGCCGCGACGCCGCCGCCGGCGGTCGCGCCGCGGCCGCCGGACGCGGGTGCGCCGCTGCTCAGCGTGCGCGGCCTCAAGACCCGCTTCGACATGCCGGCCGGCTTCTTCGGCCGCGTGCGCCGCCGCGTGTACGCGGTCGAGCAGGTGAGCTTCGACCTGCACGCGCGCGAGACGCTGGCGCTGGTCGGCGAATCCGGCTGCGGCAAGTCCACCACCGGCCGGTCGCTGCTGCGCCTGGTCGACATCGCGGGCGGCAGCATCGAATTCGGCGGCCGCGACATCGCGCAGCTTCCCCCCGACCAGGTGCGGCCGCTGCGGCGCGAGATCCAGATGGTGTTCCAGGATCCGTACGCGTCGCTCGATCCGCGGCTCACGGTCGGCTTTTCGGTGGCCGAACCGCTCTACGTCCACGGCACCGCCCGCGGCAGCGAGGCCGAGGAGCGCGTCGCGTGGCTGCTCGAGCACGTCGGGCTCTCGCCCGATTACGCGCAGCGCTATCCGCACGAGTTCTCCGGCGGGCAGCGGCAGCGCATCGCGATTGCCCGTGCGCTGGCGCTGCAGCCGAAGATCATCATCGCCGACGAGGCCGTCGCCGCGCTCGACGTCTCGATCCGGGCGCAGATCATCAACCTGCTGCTCGACCTGCAGGCCGAGTTCGGGCTTTCGTACCTGTTCATCTCCCACGACATGGCGGTGGTCGAACGCATCAGCCACCGGGTGGCGGTGATGTACCTGGGGCAGATCGTCGAGATCGGCCCGCGCCGCGCGATCTTCGAGAACCCGCGGCATCCCTATACCCGCAAGCTCATGGCCGCGGTGCCCATCGCCGACCCGGCGCGACGCCGCCGCAAAACAGAGCTATCATCCGACGAGGTGCCCAGCCCGGTGCGCGCCGTGGACGACGAGCCACGGGTCATGCCGCTCGAGGAGGTGGGGCCGGAGCACTATGTCGCCACGCATCACATCGGCGGCGCGTACTGATGCTCGCGGGCTGCCCTTGCGCCGCATCGTGCATCGTCCGGAGGAACCACATGAAACCGCTGCCACGTTCGCTCGTTCTCGCCGCGCTCTCGTCTGGGCGCTCTCGCCGCATCCCCGGCCTTCGCCACCAAGGACGTGGTGTTCGCGGTCGCCTCGCACGTTCACCACCACCGATCCCTACGACGCCAACGACACGCTGTCGCAGGCGATGGCCAAGTCGTTCTACGAGGGCCTGTACAGCTTCGACAAGGACATGAAGCTGATCCCGGTGCTCGCCGAGAGCTACACGGTGAGCAAGGACGGGCTGGTCTACACCATCAAGCTCAAGCAGGGCATCAAGTTCCACGACGGCACCGAGTTCAAGGCCGACGCGGTGAAGGCGAATCTCGACCGCGTGACCAATCCCGCCAACAAGCTCAAGCGCTACGGCCTGTACAACGACAATATCGCCAAGACCGAAGTCGTCGACGACTACACCGCCCGCATCACGCTGAAGACGCCGTTCTCCGCGTTCATCAACCAGCTCGCGCATCCGTCGACGGTGATGATCAGCCCGACAGCGCTCGCCAAGTACGGCAACAGGGACATCGCGTTCAACCCGGTCGGAACCGGCCCGTTCAAGTTCGTGGAGTGGAAGCAGACCGACTACCTCAAGGTCGTCAAGAATCGAGAACTACTGGCAGAAAGGGCTGCCGAAGGTCGACAGCATCACCTGGAAGCCGGTGATCGACAGCAATTCGCGCGCCGCGATCATGCAGACCGGCGAGGCGCAGTTCACCTATCCGCTGCCCTACGAGCAGGCCGACCTGCTCAAGGCCAAGCCGGATCTGGACGTGGTCGCCGCGCCGTCGATCATCCTGCGCTACCTGTCGATGAACACGCTGCAGAAGCCGTTCGACAATCCGAAAGTGCGGCAGGCCATCGCCTACGCGATCAACAAGGAGGCCATCGCCAAGATCGCGTTCAACGGCTACGCCACGCCGGCCGAAGGCGTCGTGCCCGAGGGCGTCGAGTACGCGGTGAAGCTCGGCGTCTGGCCCTACGACGTGGCCAAGGCGAAGAAGCTCCTGGCCGAGGCGGGCTACCCGAACGGCTTCGAGACCGATCTGTGGTCCGGGTACAACCACAGCATCGCCCAGAAAATCACCCAGGTGATTCAGCAGCAGCTGCTGCAGATCGGCATCCAGCACCAAAATCCAGCTGCTCGAAGCCGGCCAGCGGGTCGAAAAGGTCGAAAGCTGGCAGGACCCGGCGACCGCGCCGGTGCGGCTCTATTACATCGGCTGGTCGTCGTCCACCGGCGAGGCCGACTGGGCGCTGCGGCCGCTGCTGGGGTCCGAGTCGTGGCCGCCGAAGCTTTTCAATACCGCGTACTACAAGAGCGATCGCGTCGACGGCGACCTCAAGAGCGCGCTGCTCACCACCGACAAGGCGGAGAAGGCGAAGTTCTACAAGGACGCGCAGCAGACCATCTACAACGACGCGCCCTGGGTGCCGCTGGTCACCGAAAAGCTGCTGTCGGCAAAAAGCAAGAAATTGAGCGGGGTCTACACCATGCCCGACGGATCGTTCAATTTCACCGAGATCGATCTGCACTAGCCGGACCCGGCTGTCACCCGCTCGGCGCGAGGCGGGTCCGGCGCGCGGGTTCGCTTCTCGCGCGCGTAAGGGCCCGCCGCAGCGACCCGCCAGCCCATGCTGCAGTACCTCATCCGACGCCTGCTCGGGCTGATTCCGACGCTGCTGCTGGTCGGCGTGCTGGTGTTCTCGTTCGTGCATCTCCTGCCCGGCGATCCGGCGCGCCTCGCGGCGGGTGTCGACGCGACGCCCGCGACCGTCGCACTGGTACGCCAGGATCTCGGGCTCGATCGGCCGCTGCCGGAGCAGTTCCTGCGTTTCGCCGGCGGCGCCCTGCGCGGCGATTTCGGTCGCTCCCTGCGCAGCAAGCGGCCGGTGAGCACCGAGATCGGCGAGCGGTTCTGGCCGACGTTCTGGCTCACCTTCGCCAGCATGGCCTGGTCGGTCCTCATCGGCATGGCGATCGGCATCGTCTCCGCCGTCTGGCGCAACCGCTGGCCGGACCGCGTGGGCATGACGCTCGCCGTCTCCGGCATCTCGTTTCCCGCGTTCGCGCTCGGCATGCTGCTGATGCAGATCTTCGCGGTCGAGCTCAACTGGCTGCCGACGGTGGGCGCCGATACCTGGCGGCACTACATCCTGCCGTCGTTGACGCTGGGCGCCGCCGTGGCGGCGATCATGGCGCGCTTCACGCGCTCGTCGTTCGTCGACATTCTGCAGGAGGATTACGTGCGCACCGCGCGCGCCAAGGGGCTGCCGGAAGCGGTCGTGGTCGTCAAGCACGGGCTGCGCAACGCGCTCATCCCGGTGATCACGATGATGGGGCTGCAGTTCGGCTTCCTGCTCGGCGGATCGATCGTCGTCGAGGTCGTGTTCAACTGGCCCGGGATGGGCAGGCTTCTGGTCGACGCCGTCGACATGCGCGACTATCCGGTGATCCAGGGGCTGGTCCTGCTGTTCTCGCTCGAGTTCGTGCTCATCAACCTCGCCGTCGACATGCTCTACGCCGTGATCAACCCGACCATTCGCTACCGATGACCACCGCGACCGGTGCATTGTCCGCCGCGACCGAGCTCCGCACCCCGTGGACCGAGTTCTGGCGCAAGTTCCGCAAGCAGCACGTCGCGGTCGTCGCCGGGCTGTTCGTGGCGCTGCTCGTCGTGCTCGCGCTGTGCGCGCCGTGGATCGTGCCCTACGATGCGGAGAATTTTTTCGACTACGACAGCCTCAACGCGCTGCCTTCGGCCAAGCACTGGTTCGGCGTCGATCCGCTCGGACGCGACATCTTCAGCCGCATCCTCATGGGCTCGCGCATCTCGCTGACCGCGGGCTTCGTCTCGGTCGCCGCCGGGGCGATCGTCGGTACCGCGATGGGCCTGGTCGCGGGCTACTACGAGGGCTGGTGGGACCGCATCATCATGCGCCTGTGCGACGTGCTGTTCGCGTTTCCCGGGATCCTGCTTGCCATCGGCATCGTCGCCATCCTCGGCGGCGGAATGCTGAACGTGATCATCGCGGTGGCGATCTTCAGCATCCCGACCTTCGCCCGGCTCGTCCGCGGCAACACGCTCTGCGCTCAAGCACCTGACCTTCGTCGAGGCCGCGCGCAGCATCGGCGCGTCGGACTGGACGATCGTCGTGCGGCACATCTTTCCGGGAACGATCGCCGCGGTGGTCGTGTATTTCTCGCTGCGCATCGGCACCTCGATCATCACCGCGGCGAGCCTTTCGTTCATCGGCATGGGCGCGCAGCCGCCGACCCCCGAATGGGGCGCCATGCTCAACGAGGCGCGCGCCGACATGATGACCTCGCCGCACGTCGCGCTCTTCCCCAGCCTGGCGATTTTTCTGACGGTGCTCGCATTCAACCTTCTCGGCGACGGCCTGCGCGACGCGCTCGATCCCAAGATCGACCGGAAGTGACCCCGCGCGCCGTCGAAGGCGCGCTACCGCTTCGCGACGCTCAACCTGGGCGGCCGCGATCGCGAGGACCTGCGCGCCGCCACGACAGCCTCGGCGCCAACCCTGTCGTTCGAGCGCCCTCCGCCACCGGTGTTCGGCGGCGCGCTCAACGGGCTTCGCTCCCTGCGCTAGGCGAGGCCCAGCCGCTCAGGCGTCGGTCGTCGCGCAGGCGATCGACGGCCCCAGCGTCTCCTTCGCCCGCGCAACCCGCACGCTGTCGGGCAGCGCGACCCCGTTCTTCGCCGCCGTGATCTCGGCGAGGATCGAGATCGCGATTTCCGGCGGCGTACGGCTGCCGATGTACAGGCCGATCGGTCCGTGCAGGCGCGCGATCTGCCCGGGTGTCAGGTCGAACTCCTCGAGCCGCTGACGGCGCTTGTCGTTGTTGGCACGGGAGCCCAGCGCGCCGACGTAGAACGCCGGCGACTTCAGCGCCTCCATCAGCGCCAGGTCGTCGAGCTTCGGATCGTGCGTCAGGGCAACGACGGCGCAGCGCTCGTCGAGCTGCATGGCGAGGACCGTATCGTCGGGCATGGTCTTGACCAGCGTGACGCCGGGGATGTCCCAGGTCTCGGTGTATTCCTCGCGCGGATCGCAGACGGTGACCTGGTAGTCGAGCCCGACGGCAATCTGCGCCAGGTACCGCGACAGCTGCCCGGCGCCGATCACGAGCATCCGATAGCGCGGTCCATGCACCGTGGTCAGCCGCCGCCCGTCGAAGGCGAGGCCGTCGGCGGCGCGCGCCGCGGCGAGGTCGACCTGCGCGCTGTCCAGATCGAGGGTGCGCGCGACGAGCCGGCCACGCTCGACCAGGTCGAGGAGCTCGGCGATGCGGCTTCCCGCCGCAAGCGGCTCCAGCACCAGCTGGATCGTGCCGCCGCAGGGCAGGCCGTACTTGCGCGCATCGTCGCCGGAAACTCCGTAGGTCACCGACCTGCGGCCGCGTGACATAGGCGCCTTCGCGCCGCGAGCGCTCGACGATGTCGTCCTCGATGCAGCCGCCGGAAACCGAACCGACGACATGCCCGTCTTCGCGCACGGCGAGCAGCGCGCCGGGCGGGCGCGGCGAGCTGCCCCACGTCTTGACCACCGTGACGAGCAACACCTTCTTGCCCGCGGCCAGCCATTCGGCGCTCTTGCGCAGCACTTCGCGATCGACACTATCCATGAGGACGCGCGCATTAGGGGACCTTGAATCCGACCTTCCTGATCCGCCATTCGTTCCGCGCCATTCTACGCCGGACGCGTCAGCCAGTAGATGGCGAGGACGACGATGATCGCCGCCGCCAGCGCGAGCCGCAGCCACATGGTCCGCCGCGCCGCGGCGGCCTTGTCGTGCTGGCACGAGCGGCTGCTCCGCCGCGCGGCCCCCCGACCCGTTCGACGAAGCGGGCGAAAAAATCATCCGCGACCTTCGCCGCCGCGCCATCGACTAGCCGCGAGCCGATCTGCGCCAGCTTGCCGCCGACCTGCGCGGTGGCGCTGTACTCGAGGCGCGTCCCGCTGCCTTCCGGCGCGAGCATCACGCGCGCTTCGCCGCGCGCAAAGCCGGCAGCGCCCCCCTGCCCTTCGAAGCTCAGGCGATACGACACCGGGGCGACCCGATCGGCAAGCAGGATGCGGCCCTTGGAACTTCGCCGCCACCGGGCCGACGCGCGCGGTCATCGTCACCTGGAATTCGGTATCGGACACCCGCTCGATCGATTCGCAGCCGGGTATGCACGCCTGCAGCGTTTCCGGATCGTTGAGCGCCGCCCAGGTCGCTTCGACCGACGCCGGCACGGTGCGCGAACTCTTCAGTTCCATTGCCGCCGCTCCCCGCTGTCACGCAACGCGTCGCGCGCCCTGGAATTCGGCTGCGCGCGCACCGCCGCGCGGCGCCGGCCGCTCTGCAAACGCCGCCGCGAGCTGCTTCAGGCTCTCCAGGTTGTGCATGGGCAGGAACTCGTCGACGTAGGGCAGCATCGCGCGGATCCCTGCCGGGCGCGCCTCGAACTTGTCGTAGCGCAGCAGCGGATTGAGCCAGATCAGGCGCCGGCACGACTTGGCCAGACGCTCCATTTCCGCGCCCAGCCCTGCTCCGACGTCGCTGTCGAGCCCGTCGCTGATCAGCAGCACGACCGCGCCCTGCCCCAGCAGCCGCCGCGACCAGCGGCGGTTGAACTCGGCGAGGCACGCGCCGATGCGCGTCCCGCCCGCCCAGTCCGACACCGCGGCGCTCACCCGCGCGATCGCGACGTCGACGTCGCGGCGCTTCAGATGGCGCGTGATATTGGTCAGCCGCGTGCCGAAGAGCAGCGTGTGCACGCGGTCGCGGTCGTTGGTGATCGCGTGCAGGAAGAAGAGCAGCATGCGCGAGTAGCGATCCATCGAGCCGGAGATGTCGCACAGCACGACCAGCGGCGGCCGGCGCCGCCGCCGCTGCCGCCAGGCGAGCGGCACCACGATCCCGCCCGCGCGAGGTCATCGCGCGCAGCGTCGCGCGCAGGTCGACCTGCGACCCCCGGCGCGCGGCCACGGTCCGCCGCGTGGGCCGCTCGGGCAGCGGCAGGCGCAGCCGGGCGATCATCGCCTTGACCTCGGAGAGCTCGGCGGCTGGTCATGGTCTCGAAATCCTTGCTCTGCAACACCTCGCGCGGAGAAAACGTGAACGCCGCGTCGAAGGTCAGCTCCTGCTGCTGCAGCTCGCGACTCGGCGAGCGCGCGGCGGCGCGAGCGCATCGGCGAGCCGCGCCGGCAGCGGCGCTTCGGCCACCGCCGGCGGCGTACGCGCGTACACCTTGGGCAGCAGCAGCTGCATCATGCGCTCGAGCAGGCGCGGATTGCGCCAGTACAGCTCGAAGGCCTGCGCGAACAGCGCCTGCTGCTCGTGCCGCTCGACCAGCACCGATTCGAGAGCCGCGCGGAAATCCTCGCGCTGCTCGACGCCCGACCGCCTGCACCGCCTCCAGCGCCGCGATCACCTTGGCCGGACCCACGGGCAGCCCGGCGCTGCGCAGGACGCGCGCGAAGTGCAGAATGTTTTCGGCCAGCCGCGCGCTGGGGGCCCGCAGGCTGTCACGGCGAGCCGAGCTCGGCGGCCTCGAGCCGCGCCTCGCCGATCAGCTGCGCCGCGATCTCCGGGGTCACGACGCCGATGTCGTCCTGGTACTTGAGCAGCGCCCCGAGCGTGTTGGCGACCGTCTCCGGGTCGAGCGCGATCCGATCCAGGGCGACGAGCGCCTCCGCCCAGTCGAGCGTCTCGGCAATGCCCGGCGCCTTGAACAGGTCCATCGCGCGCAGCCGCTGCGTGAAGGCGACCACCTCGCGCGACAGGCGCACGTCGGCGCCGGGAACCTTGCGCCGCACGATCGCGAGCTCCCGTTGCGCCGTCGGATAATCGACCCAGTGATACAGGCAGCGCCGCTTGATCGCGTCGTGGATCTCGCGCGTGCGGTTGGAGGTGATGACCACGATCGGCGGTGATGGCGCGACAATCGCGCCGAGCTCGGGAATGGTCACCTGGTACTCGGCGAGCACCTCGAGCAGGTACGCCTCGAAGGGCTCGTCGGTGCGGTCGAGCTCGTCGATCAGCAGCACCGGTGCGGCGCCGGCATGCGGCACCAGCGCCTGCAGGATCGGCCGCCGGATCAGGAAACGCTCGCTGAAGATGTCCGTCGACAGCGCTTCGCGGTCGATCTTGCCCTGCGCCTCGGCGAGCCGGATCTCGATCATCTGCCGCGGATAATTCCACTCGTACACCGCCGAGGCCGTGTCGAGGCCCTCGTAGCATTGCAGGCGCACCAGCTCCCGGCCGAGCGCAGTGGCAAGGACTTTGGCGATCTCGCGTCTTGCCGACGCCCGCCTCGCCCTCGAGGAACAGCGGCCGCTGCATCTTGAGCGCGAGGAACACGCTCGTGGCGAGGCGCCGATCGGCAAAATAGTCGTGCTGCTCGAGCAGCGCGACGACGCCGTCGACGCTGCCCGGAAGCGCTGGGAGCGACATGGAAACCTTGGCTCGCGAAAGGATCGCAGACGACCCGATTATAGCCTCAGCGGCGCGAAGGCCACGGCGGCGCGACCACGTAGTTGACCTGCACCAGGACGATGAAGCCGATGCTCCAGTAGGTGTTGACCAGGCACAGCGCGGCGCCAAACGCGTACAGCGATTGCGCGATGACGATCCGGCGGCAGATGGCGGCGACGACTTCCGGCGCGGTGTCCTCGCGGATGAGCCGCGCGCGCAGCGCGCGCCCCCAGGTCCACCGCAGCAACACGCCGAGCAGGAAGATATTGCCCCAGTAGACGAGCAGCGCGACCCGATAGCCGATGTGCTCGGCGAGCAGCGCCGTCGAGAACGGCAGCAGCGTGATCCCGCACAGGAACGCAAGGTGGATCCAGGTGAGATCCCGGTCGCTGCGCGTCAGGCGGTCGAGCTGCGCCTGCTGGCCCAGCCAGAAAATCCCCAGCGTGAGAAAGCTCATGAGATAGGTGACCAGCCGCGGAGCGAGCGACACCAGGGCAGCGAGCGAGGTCCTGCTCGGAATGGATGACTGCCGCTGCCGGCGTGTGCAGGTCGAGCACCAGCAGCGTCATCGCGACGGCGAAAACTCCGTCGGAGAGCGCCGCGAGCCGGTCGAGATTCTGGCCGGCGACGCGGTTGTACAGGGAGCGCATGGGAGCTGAGCCCGCCGCCCGCTCATTCCCGCGCGGCGCGCGCTGCCGGGTGCCACCGCGCCAGGTACCCGGCGAGCGCCGCGGGCAGCGCGAAGATGAGCAGGTGCACGCCCAGTTCGAGAGCCATGCCGTTGCCGGCTTCGACGCCGATCCAGAAGTCGACGCTCGCAACCGCGAGCCAGAGCCCATGAAAAGCCCCGCTCCACCCGCGTCGCGGCCCCGGCCACGCCGGCGCAGCGCTGCGCCCGCGCGGTGGAACACGAGCGCAAGCACAGCCCGGTCGCGACCAGCAGCAGTGTTCGCATCGAACATTCTGGGTAATGAAGCGAGGGCGATTATGTCGGCGCGCGTGGCAGCTTGTCCACGTCTATGCTATTGTCATAACGATGCACGGTTCGCGAAGGCACGTCCGGTTCGCCCTTGTGTGCGCGCTCGCGCTCTCGCCCGTATCACCCGCAGCGGGCTACGACTGGCTGCAGTTCAACGGCGATGCGGCGCACAGCGGCAACAACCGCGCCGAGACGCTGCTCGGGGCGGGCAACGTGGCCACCCTGACGCAGAAGTTCCAGGTGCCCGCTGCCCGATAGCGCGGACGGCGCGCCGGTGCTGCTGCAGGGCGTGAGCACCGCGCTCGGGGTGCGCGATGTGCTCTACCTGACCACCACCGACGGGGTGATCGTCGCGCTCGATGCGCACACCGGGGCCACCGTCTGGAGCCACGCCAACGGGCCGAACGGCTGCAGCGACAGCAACGGCAGCGTCTGCTACACCACCTCCTCGCCGGCGCTCGATCCGAACCGGCTCTACGTCTACAGCTACGGCCTGGACGGGAAGGTGCACAAGTACCAGGTCGGCGATGGCACCGAGATCGTATCCGGCGGCTGGCCGCAGCTCACCACCCGCAAGGGACAGACCGAGAAGGGCTCCTCGGCGCTGGCCACGGCGAGCGCGGCGGGCACGACCTATCTGTATGTGGTGCACGGCGGCTACCCGGGCGACGCCGGCGACTACCAGGGCCATGTCACGGCCATCGATCTTGCCAGCGGCAGCCAGAAGGTGTTTCACGCCGCCTGCAGCGATCAGACCGTGCAGCTCGCGCTCAACGACCCGAACTGCAGCAGCACCCGCAACGCGATCTGGTCGCGGCCGGGGGTGATCTACGACGCCGGGCAGCAACCGCATCTTTGTGGGCACCGGCAACGGCAGTTACAACGGCAGCGCCGGCGGCCACGACTGGAGCGAATCGGTGCTCGCGCTCAACCCGGACGGCAGCGGCGCGAACGGCAAGCCGCTCGACAGCTTCACCCCGGCTTCCTACCAGGGCCTGGACAACGCCGATGCCGACCTGGGCAGCACCGCGCCGGCGATCCTGCCGGTGCCGGCGAACTGCAACGTGCCGCACCTGGCCGTGCAGGGCGGCAAGGATCAGCTGCTGCGCCTGATCAACCTCGCCAACCTGAGCGGCGGCAACGGCCCGGGACACACCGGCGGCGAGGTGCAGGCCGCCTTCTCCATCCCGCAGGGCGGCGAGCTGTTGAGCCAGCCCGCCGTCTGGGTCAACCCGGCCGACAACAGCACCTGGGTGTTCGTCGCCAACGGCTCGGGCATTTCCGGCTTCAAGCTCCTCATCGACGCCGCCGGCAACCCCACGCTCGCCGCGCAGTGGCAGGTCAGCCCGGGCGGAACCTCGCCGCTCGTGGCCAACGGCGTGGTCTACGTTGCCCGCAGCAACCTGCTGCGCGCGCTCGAGCCGACCACTGGCAACGGGCTCTGGTCGACGAACCAGATCGGCAACGTGCACTGGGAGAGCCCGGTCGTGGCCAACGGCGTGCTCTACGCCACCGACGATTCCGGGCAGATCACCGCCTTCGCCCCGCCGGCGCCGTCGCTGACGGAGGCGGTCATCGAGTTCTATGCCGCCTCCCTGGATCACTATTTCATCAGCGCGCTGCCAGCCGAGATCGACGCGCTCGACCGGGGCAAGATCCCCGGCTGGGCACGAACCGGGCAGTCATTTCTCGCCTATTCGCAGGCGCAGGCAGCCGCCAACCCGGTGTGCCGGTTCTACCTGCCCCCCGCGTACGGCGACTCGCACTTCTTCTCGGCCTCGCCCGCGGAATGCGCAGCAGTGCAAGAGCGCTATCCATTCTTCGTTCTCGAAACGCCCGCGGCGTTCTACATCCTGCTGCCCGACACCGCGACCGGTGCCTGTCCGGCCGGCTCTTCGCCCGTGTATCGCGTGTGGGACAATCGCGCCGACACGAATCACCGGTATACGACAAGCCGCGCGATTCGCGACCAGATGCTCGCCGCAGGCTGGGTCGCCGAGGGCTACGGCACCGATGCCGTCATCATGTGCTCGCCGCAGTAGGGCGCGCCGCGGCCGATTCGCCGCGCAGTAAGTCGCTGCCGGTTCCCCGCCGCAGCGGCTCGCGACCCGCGCGCCGCGACGCGCCATTGCTGACCATCCGCCGGTCGCCGAGCAGTGTAAAATTCCGGCGGCCGTTCAAGGCCTGAGAGGCACAGCGATCCGATCCGCCGCGCTATCGTAGCTTTCGCCACTGTCCGGTTCCTTGAAGCCTGCCCAACATCCCACCGCGCTGCGCACCGCGCAACTTCTGCGCGACGCGGGCATCGAGAGCCATGTGGTCGAGTTTGAACAGGCAACGCGCACCAGCGCCGAGGCGGCCGCCGCCATCGGCTGCTCGGTTTCAGAAATCGCCAAGTCGATCGTGTTTCGTGGCCAGCACAGCGGCCAGGCCGTCGTCGTTATCGCCAGCGGGGACAATCGGGTCAGCGAGACCAAGGTCGCGATCCTATTGGGTGAACCGCTGGCGCGCGCCGACGCAGATTTTGTGCGCACAACCACAGGCTATGCCATCGGCGGCGTAGCGCCTATCGGTCATACGCAATCGGTCAAGTTGTTGCTGGACGAGGACCTGCAGCGCTTCGATACCGTCTGGGCGGCGGGCGGCACTCCGTTCTCCGTGTTCCCCTTGCGGCCGGATCAGCTTCGCCATCTGACCGGAGCGGATTGGGCCGACGTCCGACAATAGGCTCTTCGCCGGTACGCGGCGCGGAAGCTCCCCGATGCTCGGCGAACACTTGACGTGCAACGCAATGCGGCGCGGTCGTGCTCGGCCGCTTGCGGGTCGCTGGTGCTCCCCTCTTCGCTTGCGCTAATGCGCCGTTCGCTACGCCTGGCCGCACTCGTCCTTGCTGCCCTGCTGCCGGGCATGTTCGGCGCGTCGAGCGCACAGCCGGGCGCCGGCGCATACCCGGCGCAGCCGATCAGGCTCATCGTGCCGTTTCCTCCGGGCGCCGGCACCGATACCATCGCCCGGCTCTTGGCGCAGAAGCTCGGCGAAGGACTTGCCACGACGGTGATCGTCGAAAACCGCGCCGGCGCCGGCGGCGCGATCGGCGCGAAGGAAGTGGCGAAGGCCAAGGCGGACGGCTACACGCTGCTTTTCGTGGCCTCACCATTCACGACGGTCGCGGCCTCGCCGAAGACGGCAGGCTACGATCCGCTGCACCAGTTCACGCCCGTGGCGCCCCTCGCGGTCGGGCCGCTTGCCTTTGTCGTCAATCCGAGCGTCAAGGCCAACACCATGCGCGAGTTCATCGCCCTCGCGCGAGCGGAGCCCGGCAAGCTCAACTATGGCTCGGCGGGGCCGGGTAGCGTCAACCACTTCGCGCTGGAACTGCTCAAAGCGCGCACCCACACGGACATCGTGCACATACCGTACCAAGGCATTGCACCGGCGACGCAGGACCTGCTCTCGGGTCGGATCCAGGCGATGACCGCATCGATCCCGGCAACGCTGCCGTATCTGACGCAGAACCGGGTGCGCGTGCTCGCGGTCACCGGGCCGAGGCGCTCGGCGCTCCTGCCCGACGTGCCGACCTGGCAGGAGTCCGGGATCGAAAACGCCGAAGTCATCAACTACTGGGGTATCGTCGCACCGGCAGGAACTCCGCGCGCCATCGTGTTGCGCCTCAATGAAGAGGTCAACAAACTGCTCGCGCAACCGCAAGTGCGCGAGCGCCTGGAGCGGGAAGGTGCGGAGCTCACTCCGGGTCCGCCGGAGCGATTGGGCGCGCTGATCGAAGCCGACCTGGCGCGCTGGCAAAAACTGATCGCCGAAGCGAAAATCCAGCTGGAGTGACCCGGTGCCTGCGACGCGGCGTCGCGCGTCGATAGTCGCGAGCCTACCGGTCCCGACGCTTGTTGCCGCGACTCGGGCGTGCCGGCGCAAGCCCTGCGGCGGAGATCCGATCAGCCGGCCACGTGTTGGCGTCCTCGATTGCTTCGGGGATGTCGTGATCGAGTCCCGCGAGCCACGCTGGCGCCTCCTCCAGCACGTAGCCAAAGATCTCGCGCAACAGCGCCGCAACCTCGTCGAGGCGGCTCGCTTCGATCAGGTTGGCGCGCATCGAGGGATGCACACCGCACCACCGGAGCAGGTTGATGTCGTTGGAAAGCGCGCACATGCACAGATCCTGCGTGCGGCGCGCTTCGATCCACTGCGAGCAGGCGAGCTGAGAGCGCCCGCCGAGATCGATGTGACTGCGCAGATACCAGGGGCCGACGGGCACGCGGTAGTCGAGCGTGCTGGAAGAACGGCGCGCGGGAGGTCCGAACAACGTGTCGAGGTGCCGGCGCAAAACCGCAACGAATGACTTGCGATCGATCGGCTCCCACAGCCGCGTTTCGCCGTCAAGATCGCGTTGCATGAGCTCCTGCTCGCGCGGCGACACGTAGGCAAACTCGACGACCACTCCGTGGAGTACACGCGGCGGCGACCGCATGTCCAGGAAGCGTTGGCGCAACTCGGTTTCCGCCTCCGTCATAGGCGTGCGCATTCCAGTCATCACACTGTCATGGAACTTGACGTTGGCGATCATCAGGTCGCGCGCCTGCTCAGGCGATCGCTCGCGCGGCAGGGATGCGACGAAATCGATAAAACGAAAGCTGGTCGACGCCGGGAAGCGCCGGATTCGCGCGAAGTCGCTGTCGACCTCGCGCTTGCATTCCGCCAGGCACCAGCTGAAATACCTTTGTGCGAACTTCTGCCGCGTGTTTTCGAGGCTGCGTCTCGCTTCGTCGCACTTCACGACACCTCCCCGCGCACGCCGGACCTGCATGACCTGTCGGTGCGTCAAATCAGCCAGCCGCCACCATTCAAGCGATGCGCCTGGACGCATTATCAGGGGTTGATCGGACCCGAGCAACGTGCCGTTGCAACGGTCGGCGCGCCTGGCAACGGCAGGTTGCGGCCAGGAGCGCGCGTTCGATTATTTCCTGCATACCGGTCAGTGAATCCGCATTATCATTACGCATGCGGATTGACGCCGTGGGCGAACGGGGCGAGGGCTTAGGCGGCGCGGATTGAGAGCTTCGGTATAAGACGAAAGGAACCAAGAATGATGAACTTCGGCTACAGCGGCCTATTGGGCGTCCTGATACTCGCCGGCGACATATGGGCGATTATTAATATTTTCCAAAGCTCCGCTTCAAATGAAAAGAAATTGATTTGGATAATCGCGGTCGTGCTACTGCCAGTGCTGGGGCTGATCCTCTGGTTTTTCCTCGGACCGCGGGACCGAAAAGTGTAGCGCCAGTACCAGCGTAGGAAGTACCCGCAAGCCTGAGTTAGGTACTCCGTACTCAGCGCCGGAACCCATCGCTCGCCCCTGACGACCGGCCGAGATCGCCAGAAACAGCCGGTCACGTAATTCCCCCAAAGCGGACTCTTGCGCCTAGAATTTCAACGTTTCGGACCGATGCGTCCGGCTAATTACTGTTCGATGCTATGAGAGCTTTTCTTCATCTCTGTCTTGCTCTCTTGATTTATTGTCCCACCCCTTACTCCGAGGCCAGACCGTCTGCAGAAACTCGTCGATGCGTCTTTGATGTTGGGTGAAAAGGGCCATCTCCGGATTGTGATCCAGAACAAAGGATCGAAACCGATTAAATTCATTGACGCTCGCGAAGGTGCTGCGACGTGTGCGCTTATTTGGACCGTTGAGATTCGCACTGAGGATGGACGGGAGTTAGTCCCGATGATGTGGTATCAACCAGGTGACCCTCCATATGAAGTCACGATCGAGCCGGGCAGATCATATGAGCGGATCATCCAACCACTTGCCTATGTCCAACGCCCAAACACTCGAACCGGGCGAGCAAAGGTGGTAATCCATTACGAAGTGAAGGGACCATTCAGGAGCTGGAAGGGGTTAACCCCCAGATCTGCAGTTCTCAACCCGGCCCCTGGAGTTGGATCTTTCACAACTTTTCTAAAGGAAGAGGCTCGGCGTGCTCACAATACCAGGGGAAGTCCAATAAGCGACCCTGGCTCGAAGGTCGCTGATCGGCTGCGGCTTCAACCGATCGACGCAACAGTTTGGTGGAATCGTTCGGCGGGTGTTTCATAGTTTAGAGTCTTTCTTGGTCGCTCATTCAATCTCCTTGCCACGGCGTTGAGCTGGGCCTGCGAGTAGCCCGTCATGCTGCTGCGGCCTATGCCAAGGAAGGTCATGATGCAAGCGTTACTCTAGCTCGCATTCGTGCGGCGTTCGATGCAGAATGGTCCGCGCCGACCGATGAGCCAATCGAACTCATTTAGGCATGCGACATGTCGAGAGTTCGCGTCGTCCCCGCAGAATCCCGAGTCAATCGCAGGGAATTTAGCCGGTTGCCCGAGCATACCGTGCACGAAACCGATATCGGAACTTACAAATGTCCGCATTGCGGTTCAAACGTCGAGTTCCGCACCAGACATTTTGAGAAGCACTTCGATTCAACATTTACAAATTTGGACCTCTCTTGGCACGAACGTTTCAGTATCGAGCGGCCGGTACGAGATACCGACTGGGAATCATTTCTTGATTTTGTTTGTCCTGGGTGTTCGGCACCCATCCGGATTATTTATCGTCCCGGTCCGGAGTGGGCGATGGGGTGCCATGGCTGGCAATTGGTTGACGTTGTTGAGGCGGAAACTTGGCCTTGTGTTGCGCCCAATGCCTAGCCCTGCTCGAATTGCGACGTTAAGTCAATGAGGTCGCTTGTGATGTTACCCACGAATAGTGGACAGTCCGATCAGGCGCTGGTTGATTCCTCGAATGCTAGCGGAGCCACATACTTGATGATGGAGTGACGCCGCTGGCGGTTGTAAAACACTTCCATGTAATCAAACAGGCTGGCGCGTGCTTGGTCCCTGGTCTTGTAGTCGCAGTGCATTACAAGCTCTGTCTTCAGGGAGTGGAAGAGCTTACCGTGCGCCAGGACTGCCCACGCTGTGCGCGCCATCTTGTTGGCAGCGCCACGACGGCGACATTTGCTGGTCGCCGAGCCTGGATGTTTGATTGCCAGGGCGTTGGCTCCTTGGCGCCAAATGCCACCGACCTTGCGCCATGGATCAACATCGTGCGCAGGTACGTGTCGCCACGTTTCGAGATCGATCCCAGCCGAACCCTTGCCGCCAGTACCGTGTTGCCGCGGAACCAGACCCAAGAATGCAGCCAATTCTCGCCCCGACTTGAATGTCCTTGCGTCACCTATCGTCGCTACCAGCGCCGTCGCCGTCAGCCTCCCGATTCCTGGATCTCGGAGACGGCGCGGCACGCCGCTTCCTGCTTCTGCCAGTTGCCTATCTGCTTCTCGATTCGAGCAATGCCTCGTTCCAGCTCGTCGATACGCTTCAGTTGATCCTGCAGACCAATCCAAGCATGCCTGGGAGCTCGCTCTCGAGGTCGGCCATTCGCTTGCGAATCTCACTCAGACCGGCCAGGCGCCCGGCCCGCAACGTCACCCCGAATTCGTACAGCAACCCACGCAGCTGGTTCACCTGCATGGTACGAAACTTGACCAATAGCGCGCGCATCCGATGCAAACCGAGCATCAACTGCTGATCTTGCGTCTTGACAGCCACCGTTCGCATCGCGGGCTGGTTCGCCGCCGTCCATATCGCTTTGGCATCGTCCGCATCCGTCTTGTTGGTGTGCACAAACGGCCGAATAAACGACGCGTGCAACAACACTGCCTCGTGACCAAGCACTTTGATCTTACGTGCCCACCAATGCCCGCTACCGCATGTTCCAACGCCACCCGGCCGGCCGGTCGCTGCGCCAAAAACCCAATCAACTCGTCGCGGCGAAAGCGTCGATTGACGATCTCGGCGGTCTCGCCGTCCACCCAGTACTCTGGAAGACGCCCTTTGCAACATCCAATCCATATGTCGTAGCATTCATTTCGGGCCCTCCGCTCCTCAAGTGGTAGTGTCGAAACTCCACTTTGGCACATCGATGCCGTTCGGTCCTGGAGGGCCCCCCTGATCCGTACCTGGCCCGCCATGCCGAAGGGGCGGTGTCCATGCCATCTGCTTTGTAGAAGACCGAAGCGATAGGATATCGGCGCGTGCCGAACACGGCGGATACTGCAAAGGGGTTGTTTATGGCTGGCCTGGCAGCACACTATTCGGCCCGCGACATCGAGGCGCGAATCCTGGCGGCCGTCCGCGCGGCCGGATTGGATCCCGAGCAACGCCTGTCGCCCGAGGAGCTGGGGGCGCTTGACCATTTCCACACGGGCGGACTGCGCGCTTCACGCGAGTTGCTGGAGCTGGCGCAGATTCGGGCCGAAGATCGCGTTCTCGATATTGGAGCTGGGCTGGCCGGTCCCGCCCGGCTGCTCGCTTCCGCGCTCGGCTGCCGCGTCGACTGCCTCGAATTGTCGCCCGATTACTGCGCTGGGGCGGTACTGCTGAATCGGCTGACCGGCCTTGACGACCGCATCAAAGTGCACCAGGGCAGCGCTCTCGACCTGCCCTTTCCCGACGCATTCGTTTGATGTCGTCTGGATGCAAAATGTCGGCATGAACATCGCGGACAAGCGCAAGCTCTACGCCGAGATCCACCGGGTCCTCAAGCCGGGCGGCCGGTTCGCGTTTCAGGAGATCGCCGCCGGGGAAGCGGCGACGTCCTATTTCCCGCTTCCGTGGGCCACCGACCCTGCCGACAGCTTCCTTGTTTCTGCCGAAGAGATTCGCGCGGTTCTCGGCGAGAGTGGATTCATCGCTGACTCTTCGAGGATACCAGCGACGCGCATTTGCGCAGGACTGCGGCAGGCGCCGCGCCGGGACAGCTGAGCTTGGCGGTGTACGTCGACAATCTCGCGCAAAAGGCCGGGAACGCGCGGCGCAGTCTTCAGGAGGGCCAGATCCGGCTTGTCAGAGGTGTCTTTCGCGTCAAATGAGCAGTGCCCATCGCGATCGAAGAGCCGGATGACCGCGTTGCGGATTGCCTGGGTTGTCGATTAATGGACCTTTCTCACCCTAGCCGGCACTCGGATGGCGGCGATGAACGCCGCGAAGTGCAGGCGATGCCGGGCGCCGGCCCGGGTAA
>CAVZTS010000009.1:0-55727 GCA_963778275.1 uncultured beta proteobacterium
AACGGCGTCAGACGCCCGTGACAGAACTGGCAGCGGAAAGACGCGAATTGGGTTCGTGTGCTGCAGATCGTGCGTTAGCGACAGGCGCGTATGACAGCGGGGACAGGAAAGAAGCGTTGGCAGCGTATTGCGCGTCGCAGCACGCTGTTCATGCAGCGCCTTGAATACCTCGAGCACGCCGCCCGGGCTGAGCTGCTCGCTTTGGAGCGGTTCGAGCCAGATGAACTGGCAGGGGAAGCAGAATTCGAGCGCAACCGAACCACCCCACAGTCGCTCGAACTCGAGCGGCTGCATCGCTGCCTCGCAACCGGGGCAGTTCACCCGGCGTCGACCCGCTCCAGCTCAGGACCCAGTGCTGCGCTGCAGCGCGTGGCCGGTTTCAGGACTATGGCTTCGCGCTCTCGTGGAGCTGCGGGCAATTCACCAAAGTCCGACTGAGCACAATCGGCTGTCTCGCGTCCTCTATACGGTCCATCAGCGCGTAGTCACAACTGCTCTGGATCTTGGCCACCGGCTGTGCCGTTTGCATCGGCACCGACGAGCAGCCAGCCACGAGTACGAGGCCACACAACGCGAGTGTTCGCTGCATGGTTTTCTCCTTTCGCGATTTCACTATAGCGGCAAAGACCAGCGGCCACAAGGCCGTTTGCCCGGGGCCAGCGGGCCGGCGCGGGCCGCCGGCGACCGTCGGCGCCACCCTAACCTTGACCGGCGCCGTCTTGGCCTGGCCGTAGCGCCCCGGGGCGCCTCAACCCCTCGCTGCGGTGCGCCTGCGGCCACGTCTAGCCAAGCTCGCCAAGCGACCTTGGCCAGCTCGCTTTCAGCAGCCGTGACAGCGCGCGGTCGGCGAGGATCACGCCCCCGTCTGACAGCGCGCGCAGTAATTCGTTTCATTCTCGGCGTATACGATGCGCTGTACCGGTGCGCTGCAGACCGGGCAGGGCTCGCCAAAGCGGCCGTGCACGGCCATCCCCGCCGGAACGCAGTTACCTGTGTCTGAAAATCCGCTCCGGCCTCGGCGCGAAGGCGGGTCGTCCATTCGGCCAGCACGTCGCACGCCGCACCGTGGAGCCGCGCGACTTCGTCGGCCGTAAGCTTCTGCGTTAGCGCGATCGGCGAGAGCCGGGCCCGATGCAGGATTCGTCCGCATAGGCATTGCCGATGCCGCTGAACAGGCGCGGGTCGGTGAGCGCGCGCTTGAGCGTATGGTTCTCCGGAGCAGCACGCGAGCGGAACGCGGGCAGGTCGGCGTCAAGACCTCGACGCCTCCCGGTCGAACGCGGCGAGGGCACTCTCGCCCCGTACGACGTGCAGCGAGGCGCGCTTCTTGGTGCCAGCCTCGGTGAATGCCAGCGTGCCGTCGGAAAATCGAACAGAGCCAATACAATCGCGCCGGCGGCTTGTCGCCGCGCCGCAACCACCGCAACCGGCCCGCGATCATCAAGTGCAATACGAGAAAGAGCTCCTCCTCGAGGGCGAGCACGATCCGCTTGCCGAGGCGCCGTACGCCGGCGACGCGGCGCCCCGCCACCGCGGTAAGCGGCGGTTCCACACTGCGCAGCACGAACGGGCTAAGCAGGCGCACTCGCTCGAGGCGCTGCCGCACGATACGCCGCTCGAGACTTTCAACGTAGACAGTGATGTCCGGCAGTTCCGGCATGCGTTGCGGACCGCCGCCGCCCTACACGATTCCCAGGGTGCCCAATCCGGCGGCGACGCCGAGCATCCACAGCGGGTGCAGCCGCGTGGTCAGCGTGAGAAGAAGCGTGGCGCCGGTAATCGCGTAGGCGGCCCACGCGTGATGCTGCACGCGCCAGTATGTAGCCCGACGCGAGGATAAGCCGACCGTCACCGGCGCAAGACCAACCTGGGCGGCAATCCGCCACGAGGCATCGCGCCAGCGCTCCCAGGCATGCGCTACGGCGTAGGTCAACACTGACGAAGGAGCGCACATCGCGAACATCGCCACCACGCCGCCGACCACGCCGGCGATCTTCCAGCCGACGAGGCTTACGATCAGCACGTTCGGACCCGGCGCAGCCTGCGACAGCGCGAAGAGCTGCGCGAAGTCCACGTCGGTCATCGAATGCTCCGTCTCGACGACGCGCCGCTGGATCTCCGGAATCACCGCGTTGGCTCCGCCGATCGAAAGCAGCGACAGGACAAAGAACTGCAGGGCGATCTTTAGCAGTAATGGCGGGATCATGCCCGTTTCCACCACGCGAGGGCGATCGATACCGGACACAGGGCGGCGAGCATCCACAACAGCGGCACGCGCAACAAGGCGATGCCGACGAATGCGGCACTGCAGATGGCAACCCGCCACGCCGAGGCCTTTAACGGCCGCGCCAGCTTGAGCGCTGTGCCCGCGATCAGCCCGGACGCGGCCGCCGAAACGCCGCTGCATGCGCCGCGTACTGCTTCGACCTGCGCGAATTGCGCGTAGAGAGTCGCCAGCGCGAGCACGATGATCAGCGGCATCAGCAACAGTCCCGCGAACGCTGCAGCCGCACCGGTGACGCCATTAAAGCGGCGCCCGACGATGATGGAGACGTTGACGACGTTGGGGCCGGGCAGAAACTGTGACAACGACAGTACGTCGAGGAATTCCACCTCGGAGAGCCAGCGTTGTTCCTCGACGAGCATGCGCCGCGCAAATGGCATCACTCCGCCGAATCCGGAGAGCCCGATCTTGAGAAACCCCAAGAAAATCTGCAGCGTGCTCATGCGGCCGGGAGCCGGGGCGGGGCTATCCATCGCCGCTATGATAGGTGACGGGCGCGCCTGCCGGTAGCCACCCCGGCGAATCAGGTCACCGCGCCGGCTCCCGGCAAAGCATAAAATTGGTCGCCCGGAGGCTGACGACCAGCTCACCGCGCTGATTGCTAACCTCGATGAGCGAGCGAACGATTCCGCGGTCGGGTTTGCTGCGAGAGCGCTTCGCGTCGAGAACGGTGACGCGCACGCGCAACGCATCTCCCGGGCGAACCGGCTGGGTCCAGCGCAGTTCATCGAGGCCTGGCGAGCCGAGGCTGGCAACACTGGACAGGTATTCCTCCACCAGCCGGCGCATGGTCATTGCCGCGGTATGCCACCCGCTCGCGATCAATCCGCCATAGAAACCGTGGGCCGCGGCTTCGGGATCGGTGTGGAAGGGTTGCGGATCATAGCGCTTGGCAAAGGCGATGGTCTCGGTCCTCGAGGACGATGGCTCCGCAGTCGAATATTGCGCCCTCGATGTAGTCCTCGAAATAGCGCCGCTCGACCGGGACCCGATGTGGGAAATCGGTCATCTCGCGCCGCAACCGTCAGCAGCCAAGGCGCCGCGACAATGCAGCGATCGGCCGACGCTGAAAATGCGTCCGCGCTAACGCGGCCAGAGCCAGCCAAACGTGCCGGCGATAAGCAGCGCGTAGATTAGCCCGTCGACGGTGTACCGGAGCGTTGTGCCCCAGGAGCGGCGATACCAGATCGACATCTGCCAGAGCGCGGCCGAGTAGGCGATGAAGGCCGTGGCGCCGGCCAGCTGGAAGACGCGCAGGTAAGCGTGGCCCGCCGGCAGCGCGCGACCCACGATGTAGGCGCAGAAGACACCCATGACGACCGAGTATAGGAACCACAGCACGAGGCTCCTGCCCATCCGCACCGGGCCGTTCGGCATCACGGTGACCAGCAACACCGGACCCTTTTGCATCTTTTCGCAAAACTCCGGTGTACGCATTCCTGCGTGTTCGACGGCCGCGGGATGAAGTAGTCGCCAGCAGGAAGCGCGAGTGGGCGCAGCGCGTCCATTACCTTGTCTTCGTTTGCCAGTTTCGAGTAGTCGCTCTGATGCCACGCCGATAGCACCATGTGGATTACGGAACTCGCGATGAACACGAAAACTGCCGACAACAATATCGGTAGCCATAGTGCGTCCAGTCCGACCATGACATCTCCCCCAAGTGAAATCCCCCGGCGATTCTGCGAGGAACATGGCATTTCGTCAACGTGTCAGGTGCTACGCGATTGCCACTGCCGTATCCGGACACAGGAGCGCAAATGGCATGCGAGGAATCCTTGACGCAGCCAATGTGCAGTCGGTCGTTTGCGAGGCTGAAGCGATGCGGCAGCTTGCACCCAACTGTGGTGCTGGCGCATCGTCGCGTCAGCGCGTGGCATCGATACGCGGTTCGTCGCAGACCGGGTCGCCCGAGAGTCGCTGCGCAGCAAGGCGCTGCGTGGCCGCGCTAGGGACCCAGCCGCCTGAGGAGATACGCTGCAACCGGCTGCGCTTATCCCTTGAGCGAGAGCGGGCCAACGGACTCGACGTGGGCAGACTCGCAAGCGCTGCGCGCATGCGGCGATCGATGAGAATCTGTCCATTCTGTGCTTCGTCGGAAAGTCGCGAGGCGAGATTGACGACGCTGCCGATAGCAGAGTAGTCCCACCGGCCCTCAAAGCCAAACGCGCCCAAGGTGGCAAAACCCTGCGCGATGCCGATGCCGAGATCGAGGTCGTAACCAAGCGTGGACCAGCGCTGGCGCAACGGTGCAAAACGCGTCTGCATCGCCAGCGCCATGGTTGCCGCGCGCCGGCCCGGCTCCGGTATCGGCAGCGGGTCGTTGAAGAAAATCAGTATCCCGTCGCCGGCGAACCGGTCGAGCGTGGCGTCGTATTCGAGCGCGACGGCGCCCATCGCTGCCTGGTATCGCGGAGCACCGCTTCGACCTCCTCGGGCTCGGCGGCGTCGGTGAAGGCCGTGAAGCCGCGCAGGTCGACGAAGGCATACGAAATCTCGCGCCGGTGCGGCGGCAGGATCGAATGCTCGCCGGCAGCGACGATGGCGTCGGCGACGGGCGGCGAAAAGAAGCGCTTCAGTTGCCCAAGGCGTTGCAGCTCGGCGACCTGTTCGGTGACGCGCTGTTCGAGCTTCAGGTTCCACTGCTCCAGCGCGTCGGCCTGGCGCCCGACCTCTTCTTGCAGCAATTTGATGCGCAGCAGTGAGCGTACGCGCGCGAACAGTTCCGGCTGGTTGATGGGCTTGGCCAGAAAATCATCCGCGCCGGGCTCGATCCCGCGCATGCGCTCCTGCGCCGGATCGAGCGAGGTCACGAGCACGACTGGCAACAGTGCAGTCGCGGCGTCGGCGCGGATGCGCCGGCACACGTCATAGCCGGACAGTCCGGGCATCATGACGTCGAGCAGCACCAGGTCCGGTTTTTCGGAGGCAAGTTTGGCGAGCGCCTCCTCGCCGTTGGCGGCCGTCGCCACGGCGTAGCCCTTGACGGCAAGCAGGTCGGCGAGCAGCTTGACGTTGTTGGGCGTGTCATCGACAACCAGCACCTTTGCCGGCGTGCTCATCTCGGCGCTCTCCTCGCTGCGAGCGTGTTGCGCACCGCATCGAGAAACTCGTTGACGTTGATCGGCTTGGCGACATAGGCATCGAAACCTGCTTCGTAATCTGCCTGCGGTCCTGCTGCATGACTGACGCAGTCACCGCGATCACCGGTATCGCCGCCGTCGCCGCGTCGGCCCGCAGGTTCTTCAGCGCATCAATGCCGTTCATCCCGGGCAGGTGGATGTCCATCAGGATCAGGTCGGGTTTTCGTTCGCGCGCGAGCTGAATTCCGACTTCCGCGGTGCCGGCCTCGAGCATCGAATAGCCCTTGACCTGCAGCACGTCGCGGACGAGCGCGAGGTTTTTCTCGTTGTCTTCGACGATCAGGATCAAGCTCATCGGGTCATGGGAATGGTAAAGGTGAAAGTTGAGCCCTTGCCCGGTTCGCTTTCCAGCCAGAGCCGGCCACCGTGCAACTCGACGAACTTCCGGGTCAGCGGGAGCCCAGGCCAGTGCCTTCCTGCTTATTGGTATAGTTTCGCCCGACCTGGCGGAACTCCTCGAACACGGCCGCCTGGTCCTGCGCCGCGATCCCGATGCCCGTATCGCGGACGGCGATCAGGACATTATTCTCGTCCTGGCGCCGAATGCGGACAGCCCTGCTATCACACAATCCTGAGACGACGGGGCCGGCGGGTATATGCACGCGAAGCGCTTGGCGAGTTGACGGCGCTCCTTGACGGGGCGCCGCCGCCGCGAGCAGACTGTACCAATTAGCGAAAGGACGCCTACCCATGACCCGCGCTGCGGTACTTGTCCTGTTGATGCTTACGTCAAGCGCTGCTTATGGCCCAGTACGGGTCATTAGCCTCCCCGCGCTGGACGAAGGTGGCCTGATCGCCCTGATTGCGCTCGTTGGTATTGTGGGCGGCGTCGTCGCTCGCCGCCGCAAGAAATAGAACGTCGCCGGCTTCGGACCTGTAACCCTGAACGGCGGCTTTGGAGCAGCGCGCATGGCTGCTTCGGTCGACAAGCGCCCGTCAGCCAGGATGCAACGGGCTAATCGCGCACCTCGGACAGCTGCCAAGCTTACGGGTGACTGCTTTCGTGCGGCGCGTATGGTGGCTTAGTGTCGACTTGCGACATTGAGTGATGAGGCAATCGCCAATGAAAATCCGAACCGCATCCTGTAGTTGTGGCCAACTCTCAGCCAAGGTCTCCGGTGATCCCATTCGAGTCTCGATCTGTCATTGCTATGCATGTCAGCGCAGAACAGGGAGCGTTTTTGGTGCACAGGCACGGTTCCCACGCGATGCCGTGGAAGTCACTGGAAAAGGCACAGACTTTGTGCGCGTCGGCGATGAGGGCGGAAGGTTCAAGTTCACCTTCTGTCCCAAATGCGGCTCTACGGTGTTCTACGCCAATGAAACCGGAGGGGAACACGTCGCCATTCCGGTGGGCGCCTTTGCTGACTCGGGTTTTCCTGCACCGTCCTTCTCAGTCTACGAAGAACGAATGCATTCCTGGGTCGTGGTGCCCAACGGCATTGAGCACGTCGCATAGGCCCGGACGCGCCACGGCGTGCCGGTTAGCGACCATCGCAATGGGTCGATTTTCGAGGGCGCAGACTCGACCCTAAAGCTCCGCAACGGCGCCGATCGCCGCGCACCGGAAAGCGTAATCGAGCCTTTGAATTGACAAAGTGGTTCATGCACGAGATTGGCAGCAGCGGCCGTCGATCTGCCTCATCAGCACCGGCTGGTTGCCGTGCGGCTCAGGTGAATTCATCCATCCAGCGGCAGCTCGAAGCCCGGCACAGCGCAAGACGATGTGCGACGGGGCGACTAATGCCCCCTCGGTTGACTTCAAAACGCGCCGTGGATTTCCGGCGAATGAAAATAGATTGGGCTCCGCGATGCGCCGTTTGTCCTGCCGCCGGCGCGCCCATCAGCAGGCGGTGGCGGTCGCGTTGAAAAAAGCCAGTTGCGGCGGCGCCGAAAACAGATGTTGCAGACCGAGGACGTCGCGATAGAACCGCACCGGCAGCCTCGAAGCTTCTCGACCGGGACCAGGAGCTGGCCGACGGTTGCGTTCGCCAGGTCCATCGCGCCCTCCTTGCTTTAGTTGGAATCGAGCGCATGGCGCTGCAGATCCTCCAGCGCGATGATCGCGAGGGTCTTCTTCGTGCGTCGCCGAAAGCACCACCGGTGGCGCTACGCCGGCGTCGAGCGCTTCGCGCCAGCGTCCGGCGCAAATGCACCAGCGGTCGCCCGGCTTCAATCCCGGGTAACCGGCTTCCGGCTGCGGCGTGGACAGGTCGTTGCCGCGCGCGGCTGAAAAGGCGAGGAACGCCGCGGTCATCCGCGCGCAGATCGACATGCAGCCCGAGATCCTCGGGCCCGGTGTTGCAGCACCCGTCGCGATAGAAGCCGGTGCGCGGCTCGACCGAGCAGGGCTCGAGCCGGCCGCCAAGCACGTTGCGCTCTTCGGCCATGATCGCCTAGGGCTTCAGCGCGCGGTACAGAAACGGCAGGCTCACGTCCATCCGGTAGTCGACGTCGGAGTGGTTGTCGTCGAATTCCTCGTAGGTGTGCCGGATGCCGGCCTGCGGCGAGGCGCTTGGACAGCATCCGCGCGCCGTAGTGGATGTGGTACTGGTCGCGCCAGCCGCAGTCGATGTAGATGCCCTTGAGCGACTTGAGGTTCGCCTTGTAATCGTCGACGAGGTTGATCGGGTCGTGCTCGCAGCCAGCGCTTCCAGCGCTCGTCGATCAGCTCGCCGGTTTCGAGGTTGAACGGCAGGCGAAAACCCAGCGGCGCCTTCGGGTCCGGGTCGTAGGTCGCCGCCATGCAGACGTTCATGATGCAGTGGCCTTCGGCGGCCGAGAGCTTTTCCTTGCTCCCAGACGTGGTCGAGGAAGCGCTTGACGCGGCCGTCGTCGAGGCCCTCCGCGAGCCCCTTGCGCGCTGCCGGCGGCGAGCACGTCGTAACGGCCGGGCGCGCCGCTTGGGCAGCGCGGTACTTGCGCCAGCTCGTTCAGCGTGTTGGGCCAGTCGTGCCAGTAGACGAAGTCGAAGTAGGCGTCGCCCGAGTGATCGGCGATCGCGCCCCAGTGCTGTGGCGTACTTCATGCCGTGGATGATCGCGCCGTAGCCGCCGGAGGACTTGCCGAAGCAGCCGCGGTGCTCGCGCGCGGCGCAGCGTGCGGAACTCGCGATCGACGAAGGGAATGAGCTCCCGCGTCAGGTAGTCGGCGTAGTGGCCGATCGCCGACGAGTTGATGTACTGGTTGCCGCCGAGCGCGGTGAAGCAATCGGGAAACACGATGATCGTCGGCCCCATCTTGCGCTCGTGGATCAGCCGCGCCGCGCGCTCGGGCACGTTGTCGCCGAAGGGCTTCCAGCCGGTGTGCGCGAGGCCCGAGCCGGTGAAGCCGACCAGGTCGAACAGCACCGGGAAGCGCTGCCCGGGGCCGCTGCGCCCTGCCCGGGCGCGCTCGTCGTATTGCGGCGGCAGCCAGACGGCGAGCTTGCGCACGTGCGGATCGCCGAGCGGGTTGTCCTTGAGCACCTTCGATTCGTGCTCGAGCACGACGAGCGTGCCGGCTTTGCCGGTGAAGCGCTTGATGGTCATCGAGTCCCCCGGAGGTGATGCGCTGCGGCATTGTAGCGCGGCCGCTCCGGGAGGCTTGAGGCCGGCCTGCCCAAGCGCTAGCATGAATCGTGCTACCCGACGCAGGGAGTGACGAAGGAGGTATTCATGACCAACGTATCCGGGTATCTCGCCGCAGGCACGGTCGTGTGCACCTTGCTCTGCTCCGATTTCGCCGCGGCGAGCCGACCTTCGCTGGCGGAATGCTTCGAGGGCTCCGATTTCATCGCCAACGCCGGCGTTGGCGCGTGACGCCGGCATGTCATCGCAAGCGTTCCTCGGCCGCATGCAGCAGGACTTCGAGGCGATCCGGAGTTTTCCCAGCGAATTGCGCTGGTTCGTGCATGACGCCGATGACGAGGCGTTCCTGCTTTCGGCCGCCCGCGACGTGTTTGTGCATCCGGGCGCGCCGGCCACCCACCGCCGGCTGTTCCTGCAGGCCTGTGTCGACCGGATGGCGGGTCCGATCGAGCTAAGTCAGCGGGTGAAGCTCGCCGAGCAGCGTCGGGATGAGCTCGGCGACCGTCGGATGGATGTGCATCGCGCGCCGCAGCACCGTGTACGGCGCGTCCGCGTACATCGCGTCGAGCAGCGAGTGCACGACTTCGTCGCCTTCGATGCCGAGCAGCGACGCGCCCGAGAATGCGCTGCGTCTGCGCGTCGACGAGCACGCGCATGAAGCCCTTGCGTCTCGCCGCGCTCGCGTGCGCGACCCACGCGCGTCATGGGCATGGTCGCGACCAGCGCCGGTGCTGCCGGAGGCGCGGACCTCCTGCTCGGTCATGCCGGCGCGGCCCAGCGGCGGGTCGATGAATAGCGCGTAGGTCGCGATGCGGTCGGTCACGCGCCGCGCTCCGCCATCGAGCAGGTTGGCGGCGACGATCTCGTAATCGTTGTACGAGGTGTGCGTGAACGCGCCGCGGCCGTTGGCGTCGCCCAGCGCCCAGATGCCCGGCACGTTCGTGCGCAGCTCGTCGTCGACGCGGATGTAACCGCGCGCGTCGGTCGCGACCCCGGCCTTGTCCAGGCCGAGATCGCCGGTGTTCGGGCGCGCGGCCGACCGCGAGCAGGACATGCGACCCGGCGATTTCGCGCGGCAGCTCCTCGCAGCTCATGCTGCACGGCGACTCCGCCGTCCCGGCGCGCGACGGCGAGGCACTTCGCGTTCAGGCGGAAGGCGATGCCCTCGGCTTCGAGGATGGCCTGGATCGCCGCCGCCACGTCGTCGTCCTCGCGGCCGATCAGCCGCGGCCCCATCTCGATCACGGTGACGCGGCTGCCGAAGCGCCGGTACATCTGCGCGAACTCGAGGCCGATGTAGCTGCCGCCGACGATGACCAGGTGCTCCGGCAGAAAATCGACATGCATCATCGTCGAGTTGGTGAGATAGGGCACCTCGGCAAGCCCGGGCATCTCCGGCACCGAGCGCGCGGCCGCCGACATTGATGAAGAACTGCCTCGGCTTCGAGCAGCCGTTCGCCGACGCGCACCGTCGTTCGGGCTCTCGAAACGCGCATGGCCGTGGATCAGGGTGAGCCCCGGCGTGCCGCCGAGCCAGCGCGCGAGGCTGTCGCACGGAATCGCGCACGACCGCATCCTTGCGCCGCTTCACCTGCGCCATGTCGACGCGGATCGGCGCATCGATCGACACGCCGTAGTCGCCGCCGCGGCGCGCGACGTGGGCAGTCCGCGCGCTGGCGATGCAGCGTCTTGGTCGGGATGCAGCCGTTGTTCACGCACGTGCCGCCGAGGGCCTTGCGTTCGATGAGCGCAGTCGTGCGCCCGCTGCGTGCGAGCCGCACCGCGAGCGACGGCCCGGCCTGGCCGGCGCCGATGACGATGGCGTCGAAGCGTTCAGACATGTGTTCCCTCCCGTGGCGCGGGTGCCGGGCGTCAGTCCCCCTTGGCGCGGCATGGCTTACAGCACGGTCTCCCAGCGCCGCGACAGGCGCGTCGCGCCGTTGATGATGCCGACCATCGAGTAGGTCTGCGGAAAATTGCCCCACAGCTCCTTGGTCGCCGGATCGACGTGTTCGGAGAGCAGGCCGAGCGGGTTGCGCGACGCGATGAGCGCTTCGAAGAGTTCGCGCGCCTCGTCGGTCGCGCCGGTGCGGACGAGCGCATCGACGTACCAGAACGTGCAGGCCGTGAATGCCATCTTGGGCACGCCGAAATCGTCCGCGCTGCGGTAGCGGAACAGGTGATCGCCGCGCTTGAGCTCAGCCCGGATCGCGGCGAGCGTCTGGCGCCAGCGCGGATCGTCGGGCGGCGAGCAGGTTGACCTCGCTCATCAGCAGCACGCTCGCGTCGACGCGCATCGCCGCCGAACGTGGCCACGAAGGCGCGGCGCTGGTCGCTCCAGGCGCGCTCGAGAATGGCGGCGCGCAAGCGCGTCGCCGCGGGCCGACCAGGTGCTCGCGCGCTGCGGTGAGCCCGAGATGCGCCGCGATCTTCGCCAGGCGGTCGCACGCGGCCCAGCACATGATCGCCGACGAGGTGTGCACCTCGGCCGCGGCTGCGCAGCTCCCAGATGCCGGCGTCGGGCTGGTCGAACAGCGCGAAGGCCTGCTCGCCCAGCCACTCGAGCCGCGCGAAATCGTCGTGGCCCGCCGGCCGCAGCAGCCGGCGGTCGAAGAATGCCTGCGTGGAGGCGAGTACGGCGTGGCCGTACACGTCGTGCTGGCGATGCTGGTACGCCTGGTTGCCGATGCGTACCGGGCCGATGCCGCGGTAGCCGGGCAGCGTGGCGACGCTGCGCTCGCCGAGGTCGGCCTCCAGGCCGATGCCGTACACCGGCTGCAGATGCCCGTGCGCGGTCGCGCTATGCACGACGTTGAAAAGGTAGCGCAGGTAGCTTTCCATCGTCGCGACTTCCGAGATGCCGTTCAAGGCGCGGATCGACGAAAAGCGCGTCGCGCAGCCAGCAGTAGCGATAATCCCAGTTGCGCTCCGTGCCCGGCGCCTCGGGGATGCTGGTCGTCATCGCCGCGACGATGGCGCCGGTCTCTTCGTAGGTGCACAGCTTGAGCGTGATCGCGGCGCGGATCACCGCGTCCTGCCATTCCAGGGGCACCGCGAGGGCGCGCACCCAATGTTGCCAGTAGTGCGCGGTGCGTTCCTCGAAGTCGCGCGCGGTCTCGGCGATGCCGCTGCCCAGCGTCTCGTCGACGCCGAAGAGCAGGTTCGCCGGCCGGTCGAGCAGATGCGAGGTCGCGTCGAGCGACATAGGTCAGCGGCAGTGTCGCTGGTCAGCCGCAGCGCCTGCGTCGCGTGCACGTAGCGGACGTGGTTGCTGCCGCGCGTGAGCACCGGCTGGGTCCCGCCGTAGTCGAAGGTCGGCGCGAGCACGATGCGAATCCGCGGGCGCCCTGCGATGGGGACGATCCGCCGCACCAGCAGCAGTGGCCGGAACGTCCGTCCGCGGTCCGTGAAAGCGCGGCGCGAAGTCGGTGATGCGCACCGCGTTGCCCTGCATCGTCGACCAGTTCGGTCTGGAGGATCGCCGTGTTCGCGACGTAGGATTGGCGCGACGCGGCGAGGCCCTCGAGCTCGATCGCGAATGCGCCGCGCGTCGGCGCCCCGCCGCCGGCGAGCAAGGCGTTGAACACCGGGTCGCCGTCCGGGCGCGGAAGGCAGCACCAGACGATGCGGCCGCGCGCGTCGATCAGCGCGTTGAACGCGCAGTTGCCGATGACGCCGAGTGCAAGATCGCGCTCCTCGCCGGCGGTCATGCCCCGGCGCTCCGCCTGGGTTCCGCGGCGACGGCGCCGCGGGCCGGGCCGAGCAGGCGCACGCAGCTCGCGCACGAAGCGCGCCACGTCCTTCTGCCCGCGCAAGTAGAGGTTGGCGGCGCTCGCCGGGTCGCGCTCCACGCGCACCGAGAGGACGGGGGCGAGCGCATGCGGAACACCGCCTCGTCGGAGGCGTCGTCGCCGACATAGAGCGCGCGGTCGCAGCGCGACTGCGCGAGCAGGGCGGCGAGCGCCTCGCCCTTGTGCGGCGCGCCCGCAGGGCAGCAGGTTGAGCACGTACTTGCCCTCGAGCAGCGTCGGCGCCGGCAGCAGCCGGCCGGCGCGCGCAACGAGCAGGCTGTTCGGCCGCGCGGCGGTCGGGGGCGTGCCGGAAGTGGAAGGTCAGCGAGTAGGTCTTGTCCTCGAGCACGATGCCCGGCGATCGGCGCGCCACGGCTCGGACTGCGCTGGACAGCTCGTCGAGCCAGGCGCGGCAGATGCGCGGCGCAGTGCGCCGACGCGCTGCTCGAAGCCCGGCACGCCCTCGGCGCCGTGGTTGCCGACGAGGTAGCGCGGGCGTGAACGCGAGCATCGGGCGCGCGTCCTCGATCGCGCGCCCGGTGATGATCGCCACGGCGGCGCGCTCGGCGAGCGCGCGCAACCCGGCGCTGCACCTCGTCCGGAACGCGGGCGTCCCATGGCCGCTCGACGATGGGTGCCAGCGTGCCGTCGATATCGAACGCGAGCAGCGTGCTGGGCGTCAGAAGCGCGACGATGTCGCGCCACTCCCTGCCGCTGCCAGCGCGTATCTCACTTCAGTTCGGCGCCATCGGTGCGCTGGTGCGCATAGATGCGCTCGGACACGCGCTGTCGCTGCCGCAGCCGGGCGGCGTCGAGCAGCATGGCGCCCGCCCAGCGATAGACGTTGAATTCCTGCACCAGCCGCCGCATGCTGCGCATGCGCACGCGCTGCTCGTCGGACGGCATCGTCAGCGCGCGATACAGCGCATGCGCGCATTGCTCGCTGTGGTAGGGATTGACCTGCAGCGCGTCGTGCAGCTCGCGCGCGGCGCCGGTGAACTGCGACAGCACGAGCACGCCCTGTTCGTCGTCGCGCGAGGCGATGAATTCCTTGGCCACGAGGTTCATGCCGTCGTGCAGGCTGGTCACGACGCAGACGTCCGCGGCGCGATAGTACTCGTTGACGATCGTCGGCTCGTGGTGCTCGACCTTGAGTCGGATCGGCTCCCAGCCGCCGTGGCCGAAGCGCGCGTTGACGCGTCCGGCAAGCGCGCGCACGCGCGACTCGAAGTGCTGGTACTCGTCGAGCGACGAGCGCGACGGCGCCGCGATCTGGATGAACACGAAGCGGTCGATGCACTCCGGATGCAGTTCGAGCAGGCGCTCGACGGCGACGAAGCGCTCGAGGATGCCCTTGGTGTAGTCCATGCGGTCGACGCCGATGCCGATCAGCACGTCGTCGCGCAGCTGTTCGACGCGCTGCACCTTGGCGCGGCACAGCGGCACCGAGAGCTGCGACTCGACCCACTCCGGCGGCCACTGGATCGAGATCGGGTAGTGCTCGACCTGCGTCAGGTGGCCGCCGTGCGTGATCGGTCGACGATTCGCGCTCGATGCGCGCCTCGAGATAGCGGTCGACGGTCTCGAGGAAGTTGTGGCAGTGGAACTGGGTGTGGAAGCCGAGGATCGTGCTGCCGAGCATGCCGTCGAGCAGCTCCTCGCGCCAGGGACAGATGCCGAACGACTCGGGGTTCGGCCAGGGGATGTGCCAGAACGTGATGATCGTCGCCTTGGGCAGGCGCTCGCGGATCAGCCGCGGCAGCAGCGCGAAATGATAGTCCTGCACCAGGACCACCGGGTCGTCGGTGCGCGCCTCGGCGCGGACCGCGTCGGCGAAGCGGCGGTTGACGCGCAGGTACTGCTCCCAGTCGGGCGTGCGGAAGATCGGGCGCACGTGCGCGATGTGGCAGAGCGGCCACAGCCCCTCGTTGGCGAAGCCGTAGTAGTAGCCCTGCTCCTCCTCGGCGGTGAGCCAGACGCGGCGCAGCGTGTAGCTCGGCTTCTCCGGCGGCACGCGCAGTCGATCGTGGACGTCGACGGTCTCGCGGTCGGCGCTGCCGCTGCCGTGCGCGATCCAGGTGCCCGAGCAGGCGCGCATCACCGGCTCCAGCGCGGTGACCAGGCCGCTCGCCGGCCGCTGCAGCTTGATGCCGCCCGTCCGTGTGCACGTGCATGAACGGCTCGCGGTTCGAGACGACGAGGATCTCGTCGCCGAGCAGCTTTTCGCGCAGCACGCCGCGCAGCATCTCCGGGCTCCACGGTAGCGTTCCGGTCCGGGCTGCGGCGGGACAGGTCGAGGTCGCGCAGCATCGCGCGCAGATCGCTCGCCAGCGGATGCAGGTCCGCCGTGGCCGGCTGCGCGAACGGCTGCACGATGCCTTCGCCGCGCAGCAGCGCGCGCACGCCGGCGACCCAGCCGCGCCAGGAGAGGTGCGCGATGAACACCGTCACCAGCGAAATGACCACGCCCAGCACGACGAACAGGCCGATCAGATAGCGGCGCGTATCCGCGCTGCGCCGCTCGACGAAGCTCATGTCGTGCACGAGGATGAGCGAGCCGATCAGCGTTGCTGCCCTGATAGATCGGGCGTTGCAGCGACGTGCAGCGGACCCTGCCGGAGCTGCACGACGGAGTGCTGCTCGTCGCGCGCCTACCGGCGGCTTGCAGCCAAGCGCCGACGGGTAGGTCGTCGTCTGGTAGCGCAGCTTGCCCGACTCGTCGCAGAATGCGAGCGCGTACAGGCGCTGGTCCTGCAGCGCGCGGGTGAAGAGCGCGTTGATCTTCGACCCTGCGCCCACGTCGACGAGGTCGGCGAGCTGCTCCTGCATCGTGTTGGCGATCAGCTGCGAGCGGGTATCGAGGTCGCTCACCCACCAGCGCAGCGTCAGCCGGTCGACGAGCGGCACCAGCGCATATGCGAGCAGAGCCAGGGTCACCACCAGCGGGGCGATGAACCGCAGCGACAGACGGATCGAGCGGAGGCGGTCCTGAGCGCTCATCGGTACTCCGGTTCCCGGCCCGCGCGGTCGGGTTGCCCGTCTTTGTCGCAATCGCCGGTAAAAAATACAATGGAATCCGCGGTTCGCAGCGCTGGGGCGTGCCCACGACGTGTGCGACCTCGGCGCAGCCGCGGCCGCCCTGCAAGCTGCGTCATCCGATCGCTGGCTCACGCAACGATCATGCCGCACTGCCCGCCTTATGACCGACACGGGGGGCTTCGGTTCACGCCGCCAGCGCCCGTCAGCGCTCCAGAATGGCTGCGACGCCCATGCCGCCGGCGGTGCAGATCGAGATCAGGCCGCGGCCGGAACCGCGCTCGCGCGAGCTGCTTCGCCAGCGTGGCAACGATGCGCGCACCGGTCGCGGCGAACGGGATGGCCGAGCGCGACGCTGCCGCCGCGCGGATTGAGCTTGGCTGCGGTCAATCGCGCCCAGCGGCGCATCCCGCTTGAGCTTGTCGCGGCAATAATCCGCCGACTCCCAGGCCTTCAGGGTGCAGAGCACCTGCGCCGCGAAAGCCTCGTGGATTTCATAGATGGCGAAGTCCTGCAGGGTAATTCCGGCGCGGTCGAGCATGTTCGGGCACCGCATACGTCGGCGCCATCAGCAGCCCTTCGCGCGGTCCCGCCATGCCGGCGAAATCGACGGCCGCGACCGCCGACTGCGTGAGGTACGCCTGCACCGGTAACCCGCGCTCGCGCGCCCATGCCTCGGAGGCAAGCAGCACGCACGCCGCGCCATCGGTCAGCGGCGTGCTGTTGCCCGCGGTCAGCGTACCGGTGGCGCTGCGATCGAAGACGGGCTGCAACGCGGCGAGCTTCTCCACGCTCGTGTCATTGCGCACGTTGTTGTCCGTGGCGAGCCCGGCGAAGGGCGTGACCAGGTCGGCGTAGAACCCCTCGCGCCACGCCCGTGCCGCCTTGCTGTGGCTCTGGTAGGCAAGCTCGTCCTGCTCCAGGCGGCCGATCTGCCACTCCTTGGCCATCAGCTCGCAGTGCTCGCCCATCGACAAACCGGTGCGCGGTTCGCCCACATCGGGTGCCGCCGGCTTGAAGTCGCGCGGGCGCGCGCGCAGCCAGGGGCGCAGGCGCGCGCCAAGCGTCCTGCCACGGGCGCTGTCGCGCACGATGCGGGCGAGCTCGCGGCTGTAGACGATCGGCGCGTCGCTGGTCGTGTCGACGCCGCCGGCGATCGCCGGCTTCGATCTCGCCGCGCGCGATGCGCTGCGCCAGCTGCACCGTCGTCGTCAGGCTCGTGCCGCAGGCGCGCTGCAGGTCGTAGGCCGGGGTGTGCGGGTGCAGCCCGGCGCCGAGAGTTGCCTCGCGCGCGAGGTCCCAGTCGCGGGAGTGCTTGATGACCGCGCCGGCGGCAACTTCCCCGAGCTGTCTCGCCGCGCAGGCCGAACTTGTCGACCGACCGCCGCGAGCGCCGCCGTCAGCATGTCCTGATTCGAGGCCTCGGCATAAGCGGTATTGCTGCGGGCGAACGGAATGCGTGCGCTGCCGACGATTGCAACCCGCCGGAGTGTGTCGGACATGGGAACCCCCGCCAATGGAGACGCCGCCCTATGCTACGCTGCACACGGCCCGGGCGTCAGCTGCGCCGCACCGCAGTCGCCGGTCGCGACCGGCGACCGGGTGTAAGGAATCGAGCCTGGCCGCGCTACGCGCTCAGCGCCAGGATCAGCGGCGTGGTCACTGCCGCGAGCGCGGTCGAAAGGACCAGGCTCGCCGCGACCGGACCGCCGAGGGTGTCGAACTGCCGCGACATCAGATAGACGTTCGCGCCGACGGGCAGCGACGCGAGCATGACGATGGCCTGCGTCTCCAGCGGCGGCAGCGCGAGCGCACGCGCGAGCAGCCACACCACCGCGGGCTGGAGCGCGAGCTTGAGCAACGTGATCGTCACGCTCACGCGCCAGCCCTCGCGAATGCCGTAGGCCGCGAGGCCCATCCCGAGCGCGATCAACGACAGGGGCACCGCGGCCTCGGCGATGAGCCCGAGCGTCCGGTCGATCACTTCGGGCAGCGGCAGCGCCGCGAGCCCCCATGCCGTTCCGGCCAGGATGCTCGCCACCACCGGGTTGCGGAACACGGCCTTGGCTGCCTGCAGGTAGCCGGACCATGACAGCGTGCGGTGGCGCGCCCATTCGACCGACACGGTCACCAGCGTCCAGAGCAGCAGCGCGTTGAAGACCAGCACCAGCGAGATGACCGGCAGCGAAGACTCGCCCAGCGTGACCTTGGCCAGCGGGATGCCGAGCAGCACATTGTTGGCGAAGATACCGCCGAGCGCGAATACCGACTGCGCGACGCCGTCCATGCGGAACAGGCGCGCCGCAATGAAGCGACCGAGCAGAAACACGACCAGACAGGCGCCAAAGTAGGCGATGAGCAATCGCGCATCGACCCGCGGCAGCTTGGAGAAGTCGCTCATCAGCCGGAACAGCAGCGCCGGGATCGCCACGGCGAAGACGAAGCGCGTGAGCGCGTCGGCGACCGCCTTCGGCCAGCGTCCCCAGCGCGTCAGGGCGTAGCCAAGCAGCACGAGCAGGAACAGCGGTGCGGTGAGGCCGACGATGCGCGCGAATGCCTGCATCCGGATTGCGGCAGGTCAGCGCACGCGGTTGCGGCCGGCACGCTTCGCCTCGTAGAGCCGCGCATCGGCGGCGGCAAGGGTCGCTGCGCCGGTGGCATGGGCTAGGGCGTCGGCGAGCCCGATGCTGATGCTCACTGCGAGCCCGGGGTGCAGCCGGTCCCACGCACAGTTGGCGACGCTCGCACGCAGGCGTTCGCACGCTGCCCGCGCGCCGGTGCGCGTCAGGGCGCGCGCTTCGGCGACCAGGGCATCGCCGCGCGCCACGGCATCGGCCGACCGGGGCCGGCGACGGGGTGCGGCCTTGCCTCGGGTCGTCATCGGCCTGGCAAGCGGTGCGCGACGCGCGCGGCCTAGATGTGCTGGCTGCCGATCAGCGCGAGAAATTCCTCGCGCGTGGCGACCGACTCGCGGAAGGTTCCCAGCACCGAGGAGGTGACCATCACCGAGTTCTGCTTTTCCACGCCGCGCATCATCATGCACAGGTGCCGCGCCTCGATCATGACGCCGACGCCGGTGGCGTCGACCGAATCCATGACCTCCTCGGAAATCTGCTCGGTCAGCCGCTCCTGGAGCTGCAGCCGCCGCGCGTACATGTCCACCACCCGGGCGAGCTTGGACACGCCGAAGACCCGGCCGTTGGGGATGTAGCCGATGTGGCAGCGACCGTAGAACGGCAGCATGTGGTGTTCGCACAGGCTGTACACCTCGATGTTCTTGACGATCACCATGCTGTTGGTGCGCTGCGTGAAGATCGCGCCATTGACAAGCTTGGCGGCGTCGGTGCGATAGCCGGAGGTGAGGAATTGCAGCGCCGCGGCGACCCGCTGCGGCGTCTTGAGCAGGCCCTCCCGTTGCGGATCCTCGCCGATCTCGAGCAGCAACTCGTGGACGAGCGTTGCGACTTTGTTCGGGTTCATGCGCTCTCCCGGCGCGACGGCGCGATGCCCGCCGCCAAGGCCGGCAAATTATCCCATGGCGGTCGCGGTCGCGGTCGAAGGCGAGGCGCGGTACCATAATGCCGCGACTTGTGCGTGCCCAGAGGGGTGGAGAAGATGGGTCAATGGCTGAATCTGACTGCAGCCGATGGCGTCGGGCTTACGGCCTACCGCGCCGATCCGCCGGCGCAGCCGCGCGGCGGCTTGATCGTGGTGCAGGAGATCTTCGGTGTAAACAGCCACATCCGTGCCGTCTGCGACGCGTTCGCGGCGGATGGCTACGTGGCGATCGCGCCCGCGCTCTTCGACCGCTACCAGCGCGGCGTCGACATCGGCTACATGCCGGAAGACGTCGCTCACGGCCGGGAGCTCAAGGCGCGGGCCAATACCGATGCGGCGGTGCGCGACATCGATGCGGCACGCGCGGTGGTCGCGGCCGCCGGCCGGGTCGGCATCGTCGGTTACTGCTGGGGCGGCTTCATCGCCTGGATGAGCGCCGCCCGGGTGCCACGGCCTGGCCTGTGCCATCGCCTACTACGGCGGCGGCATGACCGATGCGATCGCCGAACAACCGCAGTGTCCGGTCCTCGCGCATTTCGGGGAGCGCGATGCGTCCATCCCCTTGGCCGGCGTGACGCAGCTCGCGGCGGCCCATCCCGAGGTCGAGGTCCATCTCTACCCCACCGGGCACGCCTTCAGCAACGATCAGCGCCCCAGCTACGATGCGGCCGCGACGCGGCTCGCGCGCGAGCGCACGCTCGCCTTTCTGCGCCAGAACGTCGGCTGAAGCCCGCGGCCACGGTGTGGTCGCCGCCAATTAGTTGACAGAGGCAACTAAAAGGTTGACATTGGCATGCATTGCCCCAGCGAGCAACGCCATGCCGACGCAGACGGACGAGGGTTCCGAGCAGCGCATCGCCGCCGTGCGCCGCTTCAACCGCTTTTACACGCAGCGCATCGGGGTGCTGCGCGAGCATCTGCTGGACAGCCCGTTTTCGCTGACCGGCTCACGGGTGCTCTACGAACTCGCGCATTGGCCCGCGCGCGGCGATCCACCCACCGCGACGGTGCTCGCCGGGCGGCTCGCGCTCGACGAAGGGTATCTGAGCCGCATTCTGCGCGCCTTCGAGCAGCAGGGTCTTCTGCGCAAGCAGCACTCCGTGACGGACGGGCGGCGCAAAGCGCTGCGGCTAACCAGCCGCGGCCGGCGGGCGTTCGCGCAGCTCGACGCGCGCTCGCAGGCGGAGGTCGGCACGATGCTGGCACCGCTCGCCGCGGCGGATCAGGCGCGGCTGGTCGCCGCGATGCAGGAGCGTCGCCAGGCTTCTCGGCGCGGCGCCCGAGGGCGAGCGTGCGCCGGAGCCCTACGCTCCTGCGCCCGCCACAGCCGGGCGACATGGGATGGGTCATCCATCGCCACGGTGCGCTCTACGCGCGGGAATATGGCTACGATCAGCGCTTCGAAGCGCTGGTGGCGGAGGTCGTCGCGCGCTTCGTGCAGCGCTTCGATTCCGCGCGCGAACGCTGCTGGATCGCGGAGCGGCACGGCGCGATCGTCGGCTCGGTGTTTCTGGTGCGCAAGACCAAGACCGTGGCCAAGCTGCGGCTGCTGCTGGTCGAGCCGCGCGCGCGCGGCCTGGGAATCGGCCGGCGGCTGATCGACGAGTGCATCGGCTTCGCGCGCGCTGCCGGTTACCGCAAGCTCAGCCTGTGGACGCAGAGTGAACTCGACGCCGCGCGCCACCTCTACGCGCAGGCCGGATTCCGGCGCGTGGGCAAGGAGCCGCACGCGAGCTTCGGCAGGCCGCTCGTCGCTGAAACCTGGGAGCTCGCGCTGTAGCGCGGCGCCGGCCGTCTAATCGGCCGCCGCCTGGCCGGGCTTTTGCGCCGCAAGCTCGTCGAGCGCCGAGCTCACCGCACGATCGAACAGGGGCACCGGCTCGACGATCAAGCGCGCCGTGCCGTCGCGCAACTGCCAGGCCAGCTCTTCGGGCGACACCGCGAGCGCGCGGCCGCGGGAGCGGGTGGTGAAGATGTATTTGGTGCGCAACGGACTGATCCACGACAGCCGGGCGTTCACGATCCGGCCGTCGTCATCGAAGGAGAGCCAGGTGCCGACCACCATCTCGCCGACGAAGTCGTGAACGTTGGCGATCTTGGTTAGCGTGGGCACGTTGGCCACGTCGGGTTCGGCTAGCTCCATGGCGGGCTGCTCGGCCTTCGGTCGGATCGCGGCGATGTGCAGCTTGTAAACCGCTTCCAGGAACGGTTGCATGCGATCATCGCGCACCTGCACCGCGGCGCCTCCCGAGCGCAGGCACCGGACCAGGTTGGGGACCATCTTGGTCAGGCGTGTCTTTTGCGCGTTGCGCTCCTTCGCGGCGATGCTCCAGAGAAGATCGTCGAGCGTCTTGACGCCGCCGTTCCAGGCCTCGCTTTCCGCGCCGTCGCGCTCGCGCACCAACGTCAGATAGTCCACCCAGATCGTTTCGGCAAACCCCCGCACCTCGAACGGGCACCTTGATGCCGGTGAGCTTGTCGCGGATGAGCGCGCGCACCTGCGAGCGGTCGGCTTCGGCCTCCTCGGCGACAAGCGCCGCGGCGACGTCGCCGTCGAGCAGCGCCGCGGCCTTGCGCTGCTCGGCTTCGACGAATTCCTGCAGCTTCGCGTCGGCGCTGGCGAAGACACCGACGTCGACTTTGAAGGACTGGCAGACCTCGTCGATGACGCCGGCAGCGACCAGCTCGAACCCGGCTCGATAGGCTTCGTCGCTGGTCGCGCCGATCGCCGCCGCCGCGAGATGATCGAGCAAGCGGCGGGTGGGGTGCTTCTTGTCGGAAAAAAACGTCCGATCGAGCAGCGCCGCTTTCAGGGTCGGCACCTGCAGCCGCCCGAACAGGTTGCGCAGCGATTCGGGAATCGACGGGTCGCGGAAGATGTAGTCGAACAGCAGCGCGATGACGTCGATGGTGATCTTGTCCGTCGGGTTGACCACCTTGTCGGCGACGGCCGCGCGAATCAGGGGAATGCGGTTGAGCGGCACCACCGTCGCCGTGGCCTCGCCCTCCGTCACCGGCGGCAGCCCGGTGACGCCGCCCGGATCGAGCAACTGCCAGCGATCGAGCGCCGCGACGACCGCGGACAGCGAGCCGAGTGCCAGCAGCGGATCGAGTTGCGGCAGGCCGAATGCGCTCGTCGGTGCGCCGGCGGCGGCAAGCAGCGGCGCTGCGCGCGCCAGCTCGGCGGCGTACGGATTGGCTGCCCCGGGCGGAGGCGGCGCCACGGCCGCGAGGGCCCCGGCAGCCGGCACGGCCGCCCCGGGCGGAGGCGGCGCCACGGCCGCGAGGGCCCCGGCAGCCGGCACGGCAGCTTCGGGCGCGCTGGGGGTGGCAACCGGCGCGGCGGGAGGCGCATCCGGCGTGGCCGCGGCGCTGGCCGCGTTCGAGTCCGCGGCCGGCGGCGGCACCCCGGCGTCCGCCGACGCCAGCGGCACGGCGACATCGAGCCCGAGGGTCTTCGGGGCGACCTCCTTGATCAGCCGTCCGAACAGCGGCAGCAACTCGCCATCGTCGGCGGGGCGCAAGTCGCTACGCGCCCGCAGTTCCGCCTTGATCTCCGGCAAGACGTGGCGCTCGGCGAGCAGGCGGTTGAGCCGGATATAGGTCTTGGTCGTCGCCGGAGTGATGTCGGCGAGCAGCCGCTCCATCAGCGGCCGCCACACCCGCGGATTGGGCAGCAACGCGCGCGAGGTCATGCCGAGCGCATCGAGGATGTAATCGGGTGCGAACGGGTTGTCGATCTCCCGCGTCCGCATTTCACCGAGCAGCACGCCCACGCGCAGGTCGAGCGCGTCGACCTCGCGCCGGGTGAGGCGCAGCAGAAACTGGGTCGCCGTCGTCAGCGCAGCCTGCTTTTCGTGATCGAAGGCGTTGAGCACCCGCAGCGAGGCGACGGAGCTGTCCGCGTCCGGGCGCCGGCCCTTGCGGTGATGACCCTTGAGCCGCTTTTCGAACAGGTCCTTGAGCGTCTGCTCGAAGCGCTTCGTCCATTCCTGGCGCTTGTTGCGAAAATCGACGACTTCGACATCGGTGACGAACTTGTTCTGCTCAAACAGATCGTTGGTCCCCTCGATCGAGCTCGCGATAACCTCGACCAAGCCGGAGAGGAATTGCGCGCAACACTCCCGCAGCAGTGCCCGCGCCTCGTCGGGCGTGAGCAGCAGCTTGCCGTCGCTGTCGGTGGCCGGCGGCGAGGTGGGCGGCGAGACCGGATCGGACATGGCGTTTCGAACGTTGCGCGCTAGCCGGTGCGGGGCATCGAGTCGAGCCGCGCAGATGAGCGGCCGCTATGGTGGCATCCATGGGGGTCAAAGTGAAGAGGGACAGCCGGGCGGTGGACTACAGCGGCTGCAGCGCGCACGGCGCGGAGTGACAGGCGAAGGACGATGGGGCCATAATGGGGATTGCGTTGGAGGCGCCGGAGCGCCGGCCACTCGTGCCGTAGAGCCGCCGCATCGCGCGCGTTTGCTGCCGGCCCGATTCGTGATGGAGGACCGACAATGAAGTGCACCGCTTGTGGGAATGAGAACCAGCCCGGGGCGAAATTCTGTGTGCATTGCGGCGTCGTCATAAGCGCTGCCGCGGCGCCGGCAGTCGCGCCTGCGCCGCCGCCGGCTGCGCCTCCGGCAAGCGGCGCGCCGGCCGCCGCGGCGCCGCCCGCACCGCGTCCGCCCGCACCGGCGCAGCCCGCGCCGGCGCAGCCCGCGCCGATGCCGCCGCCCCCACCGCGTCCGGCCGCGCCCGTGCAGCCCGCGCCGATGCCGCCACCCCCACCGCCCCCACCGCTTCCGGCCGCGCCCGCGCAGGCGGCGCCGATGCCGCCCCCGCCACCGGCAGCGGCTGCCGCACCGGCAACCGCGGCGGCCACCGCGTCGAAGGCGGGACTCATCGTCGCCGGCATTGCCGTCCTGGTCGTTCTCGGTGCGGGCGGCTATTTCGGCTATCGCCTGCTCGGTGGCGCCGGCAAGCAAACCGTCGCCGCCGTCGAACCGGCCAAACCCACCGAAACACCGGCGCCGTCGACCACCGAGACGCCGGCGCAGGACGCTGCGGGGCCCGCGACGACGAGCGAACCGCCAGGCACGGCGGCGGCCGAACCTGCCGCGGCCGACGCGACGACCAAGACCGGCGCAGAGCCGGATTCGGCGGCGCCGGCAACCCCCGCTTCATCGGCGGGGGCGAAACCGGCGCCCAAGAGCCCTCGGCCGAAGGTGGCCAAGCCCGCCACCGGGACCGATGCGGCAGGCAAGCGGGCAGCCCGGGGCCGTCGCAGCGGCCAAGGCACCTAAGGTGGCCGCCGCGGCGCCGGCACCGCCGCCGGATCGGTGGCAAATGTTCGCCGAGGCGATGGCGCAATGCGAGCGCCTGGACTTCTTCTCCCGCCTGGGCTGCGAGCAACGGCAACGCTGGCACTACTGCGACGGCTACTGGGGCACGGTTCCGCAGTGTCCGGGCGCCGCGATCCGGGATCACGGGTCGTAACCCAAGATCCTGCACCCGCGTTCGCAGCCGCGAGGCCCGCGGACGCAACTGCCGCCGATCCGTGATGCTCGCAACCCTGCTCGCGCCGAAATTCCTGGTCCTGTACGCTTTTGTCGCGGCGGCGGTGTACGTGCACTATCGCGGCCGCGTGCGGCACGGCTTCCTGCGCCAATTGACCGACCATTCGTCGCTGATGGCGCCGTACAACGCATTGATGTACCTGTTCTCAGCAGTACCGAACCGGCCGTTCGTCGACGTCGCGCAGTTTCCCGAACTCGCTCCGTTGCGCGACAACTGGCAGACGATCCGCGAGGAAGCGATCGAGCTGTTCGACCAGGGCCACATCCGCGCCGCCGCGAAATACAACGACCTCGGGTTCAATTCATTCTTTCGCACCGGCTGGAAGCGCTTCTACGTCAAGTGGTACGACCGGCCGCTGCCGTCGGCACGCGCCCGCTGTCCGCGGACGGTCGCGCTGGTCGAGGCCATTCGTTCGGTCAACGCGGCGATGTTCGCCCTGCTGCCGCCCGGAGGCAGGCTGGGCGCCCATCGCGATCCGTTTGCCGGCTCGCTTCGCTATCACCTCGGCCTGGTGACGCCGAATTCGGAAGCGTGCCGTATCTTCGTCGACGGCGAGCCTTATCACTGGTGCGATGGCGAGGCGGTGATGTTCGACGAAACGTTCATCCATCATGCGGAGAACAAGACCGACGTGACGCGGCTGATCCTGTTTTGCGACATCGAGCGGCCGCTGTCGAATCGGGTCATGACGTGGTTCAATCGCGGCTTCCGCAACACCGTGATCCGCGCCAGCCAGACCGAGAACGCGCCCGGTGACCATGTCGGCGTGCTCAACCGGATTTTCGGCGTCGTCTATCACGTACGCCTGCTCGGCAAGTGGATCAAGAGCCGCAGCAGGCTCGCGCATTACACGCTGAAGTGGCTCATCATCGGCGGCTTGCTGTTCTGGGTCTTTTCCTAGGCACGCCATGAAACGCATGCTGCGGGCGAGCACGCTCGCCGTCGCCCTGTGCGGCAGCGCGCTCGCCGCGCCGCAGCTCGGCGATGCGCCGGAAGCGAAGGACATGGCGCTCGTCGGGTTCGACGCGCTGCAGGCCCGCAGCGCGTATCAGCCGCTGGTGCGCGAACAGAACGGCCGCTGGATTCTCTACGTCGGCCATCACGGTGGCACCGACCGCGCGCCCAAGCCGGTCAATCCCCTGACCGGCAATGCGGAATTCAACGGCACGTCGATCGTCGACGTCACCGATCCGCGTGCGCCGCGCTACCTGGCGCACATACCGGGCCAGGAAGGAGTGGGCGAGGCCGGCGGAGCGCAGATGGTGCGCGTGTGCTCCGGCAAGGAGCTGCCGCACGCCGACCCGACGCGCTTCTATCTGCTGCGGACCTTCGGCAATACCTGGCACGAAATCTGGGACGTGAGCGATCCGGCGCGGCCGCGCCTGGTCACCCGCCTGGGTCCGCTGCGCGACACGCACAAGAACTGGTGGGAGTGCGATACCGGCATCGCCTACCTGGTGTCGGGCGCCGCCGGCTGGCGTACGCGGCGCATGACGCAAATCTACGACCTCTCCAATCCGGCCAAGCCGGCCTTCATCCGCAACTTCGGTCTGCCGGGGCAGGAGCCTGGCGCCACCGGCGAGGTGCCCGTCGAGCTGCACGGCCCCATATCGACCGGCCCGGCGGGCAACCGCGTCTATTTTGGCTACGGCACCGACAAGGCGGGGATGGTGCAGATCGTCGATCGGAAGAAGCTGCTGGAAGGTCCGAAAGAGCCCACGCCGGCGAATCTGCTCTATCCGGAAGTGGGAAGGGTCGTTCTGCCGCCCAACGCCGGCGCGCACACCGCCTTCCCGCTGCTGCACATGGACGTTGCCGAATTCGCGCGCGACAAGGAAGGCAGCCGGCGCGACTTCATCGCGATCGTCGACGAGGCGTTGGTCAACGAATGCCAGGAGGCACGGCAGATGCTCTGGATCGCCGACATCACGGCCGAAGCACGGCCGTTTGGCGTGGCGACCTTCACCGTCCCGGAGGCAAGCGGCGAGTTCTGCACTCGCGGCGGTCGCTTCGGCACGCACTCCTCGAACGAGAACTTCACGCCGATCTACTACCGGCGCATTCTCTTTCTGGCGCATTTCAATGCCGGCGTGCGCGCCGTCGACATCCGCGACCCGTTTCACCCGCGCGAGGTCGCCTATTTCATTCCGGCGATCACGGCCAACACCGAGCCGCGCTGCATCCGGGTCGACGGCAGCGACCGCTGCAAGGTGGCAATCCAGACCAACAACGTCGAGGTCGACGACCGTGGCTACATCTACGTCGTCGACCGGGCCAATACCGGGCTGCACATTCTCGAGCTCACCGGGGCGGCGCGGGCCATTGCCGACCTGCCGCGCTGAAGCGGCTCGCCATGCGCCGCGCCGCGGCACAAGCCTTGCTTGGGTCCTCCCGACCCGGGGCCGAGGCTATGGTGCGGAGCGAACCCGTGCCGCTATCATAACGGGCATCGAACGGCAGTCCTCAGCGGACCGCCCCGTTCTTCATGTCAGGGGGTAGGGCAGGATGAAGTGCCGCATTTGCGCCAGCGAGTGCCCACCAGGGGCAAAACTCTGCCGTGACTGCGCCGCCGCACGGAAGCGGGCATTCGCCGCTACGGTCACGCAGCCGCTGCTCGCCGCGGCGGGCGCCTCCAGCGTCGGCCAGGCGCGCTTCGAACCCCGGCCCAAGCAACGCATCTCCCGCAACCCGAGCGCCGCCGCGACGGCGGCACGCTCCGAGGCCGTCATCGCAGCCGCGGCGCTCGACGCGAAGGTGGCCCCGCGGCGCTTCGGCGTGCGCTGGCTGTGGCTGGGCATCGCCATCGCCATCGCGATCGTGTACGTGCTGATACGCATGCTGGCCGGAACGCATGGCGAGAGCAGCGATGCCCTGCCGCCGAGCGACGGCGCCAGGGAAGTTACGGCGCCCGCCGCCCCCGCGCCGGCGGTTGTTCCGTTGCCCGCACCGCCGGCAAGCGTTCGCCCCGCCGACGCCGGCGCAGCGGCGGAGGGCGCGGCGACCAAGAATGCCGCCCCCAAGGCGCGCCTGCGCAAGCCGGCACCGAAGCTCGAGCTTCCCGGCGCCGCGGAGCCGCCGGCAGCACCCAAGGCGGAGCCGGCGCCGGCGCCGCGCACGCCCCCGCCGCAAGTTGCCGCGCCGCCGCGGGATCCCTGGCAGGCCATGAACGAAGGCTTGACGCGCTGCGCGCGCGAGGATTGGGCCGGCCGCGCGACCTGCGAACAACGGCTGCGCTTGCAATACTGCCCGGAGCATTGGGGCCTCGTTCCGCAGTGCCCCATCGGGCCGACCGATCACGGGAGCTAGTCCGCCGCCGCGGCAAGCACCGCCGCCAAGCGCGGCAACCGCTAGCCGCGGCCGACGAACGGCATCTTGGTTGCCATTACGGTCAGGAACTGCACGTTGGCCTCGAGCGGCAGGCTGGCCATGTAGCAGACGGCGTTCGCGACGTGCTGCACCTCCATCAGCGGCTCGACGGCGATGCCGCCATTTGCCTGCGGCACGCCCTTGGCCATCCGCGCCGCCAGGTCCGTCGCGGCGTTGCCGATGTCGATCTGCCCGCAGGCGATGTCGTACTTGCGGCCATCGAGCGAAGCCGATTTCGTGAGCCCCGTGATCGCGTGCTTGGTCGCCGTGTAGGGCGCGGAATTCGGCCGCGGCGCGTGCGCCGAGATCGAGCCGTTGTTGATGATGCGCCCGCCCCGCGGGTCCTGGCTCTTCATCAGCCGGAACGCCTCCTGCAGGCACAGAAATGCGCCGGTCAGGTTGGTGTCGACGACGGTCTTCCACTGCTCGTAGGAAAGCTCTTCGAGGTTGATTCCCGGCGCGCCCACGCCGGCATTGTTGAACAGCAGGTCCAGACGCCCGAAGGTTTCCTTCGTCTGCGCAAACAGCGCGCGCACCGAGGCGGGATCGCTCACGTCGGTGGCGACGGCAATCGCGCTGCCGGATCCCGCGCCGGCCTCGACAATGACCTGCGCGAGCAACTCCTGGCGCCGGCCGGCGAGCACGACGCGATAGCCCTCGCGCAGCAATGCGAGCGCTGTGGCCTTGCCGATGCCGGTGCCGGCTCCGGTGACGATGGCGATCTTGTCTTGCGTGGCCATGGTGATTACTCCTTGGGGTCAGCGAAAGTCGTGGATAGGCCGCGTCGGGCCGGCGCTGCGGACGCCGTCGCTGCGCCGCACCGACATCGCGGAATGCTTGCTCCGGGGTGGCCGGTCGCGCATGCCGCTACCGGCGGCCGTCCGTCGACTCGAGCCGGAAAGCGTCCGGCAGCAGCTCGGCGAGCGAATAGCGCCGTTCGGCCGCGGCGTCGTCGGTGCAGCAGACAATCAGGGCCTCGGGGCCGAACTCGTGCAGGACCTGACGACACGCGCCGCACGGCGTGGCGGCGGTGGGCGTCGGCGTATACAGCGACGACCGCCGTCGATGCTGCGCACGCCGCGCGCGACCGCCTGAAAGACGGCGTTGCGTTCGGCGCAGATCGACAGGCCGAACGAGGCGTTCTCGACGTTGGCGGCGGCGTGAATCGTCGCCGTTCGCAGCCAGCACCGCGGCGCCGACGGCAAAGCCGCTGTACGGCGCATAGGCGTGCTGCGCGGCCGCACGCGCGCGCCGCTTGAGCTCATCGAGGGTTGGCGTGGCAATCGTCATGGCGGTCGCGCATCGCGCTGCGCCATTGTACCGGCAGCGCGCCGCAACCGCCGGCGCGTGCAGCGGGCGTGCCGCGCGCAGTATAATCAATGCTGAGCCGTTCGTGGGACGATGCGCGCGCCGCCTCGACTGCACGCCGGCCGGCGGCCGGAAAAGGAGCTCGTCTTGCCGCAATCCTTGTGGGCGCTGCTCGCGCCGAAGTTCATCGTCGTGTACGTGTTCGTCGCGTCCGCGCTGTACGTGCATTTTCGCGGCCGCGTCCGGCACACCCTGGTCCGGCAGCTCAAGGACCACTCGACGATCATGGCGCCGTACAACACCCTCATGTACCTGTTCTCGGCGGTGCCGCCGAAGCCGTTCGTCGACGTGGCGATGCTGCCGGAGCTCGCGACGCTTCGCGACAACTGGCAGGTGATGCGCGACGAGGCGCTCGCGCTGATGGGCGAGGGAAAGATTCGCGCCGCCACCGGCCACAACGACCTCGGCTTCAATTCCTTCTTCAAGGAAGGCTGGAAGCGCTTCTACCTCAAGTGGTACGGCGCGCCGCTGCCTTCGGCGCGGGCGCTGTGCCCGAAAACGGTGGCGCTGGTCGAGTCGCTGCCTTCGGTCAACGCGGCGATGTTCGCGCTGCTGCCGCCCGGCGGCAAGCTCAACCGCCACCGCGATCCGTTCGCCGGCTCGCTGCGCTATCACCTCGGGCTGGTCACGCCGAATTCCGACGACTGCCGCATCTTCGTCGACGGCGAGGCGTACTCCTGGCGCGACGGCCAGGACGTGCTCTTCGACGAGACCTTCATTCACTCCGCCGAGAACAAGACCGACGTGACGCGGATCATCCTGTTCTGCGACGTCGAGCGCCCGCTGCGAACGCGCTGGATGGCGGCGTTCAACCGCTGGGTGGCGCGGCACATCATCCGCGCCTCCGCGACCCAGAACATCGAGACCGAGCAGGTCGGCGCCTTCAACCGCATCTACGCGCTGTTCGGACGCGGCAGCGATCTGCTCACCCGCCTCAAGCGCAAGAACCGCACGCTGTTTCGGACTCGTCAAATACGCCCTCATCGCCGCGCTGCTGTACTGGATCTTCGTCGCCTAGGCGCGGCCGGGACACGGCCTCAGAGCCGCTGCGGCGGCACCTTCGCCGCGGCCCAGGTGCCGATGCAGGTGAACGTCGCCAGCACGAAGAAGACGACGCGGAACGCGCTGCCCAGATGCGTGGTGATCGCCAGTCGCTGCGCGTCGGGCAGGGTGGCCAGAAATGCCCCGCGCGATTCGGCGATCTGCGGCAACGCCGAGGCGAGCAGCGCGTCTTCGCGGCCGACCAGGATGAACAGCACCGCGCCGACGATCGCGACGCCCAGCGCACCGCCGATCGAGCGCGACACCGATACCGAAGCGACCGCCGAGGCCAGCGCCGCGCTGCCGCCCGCGCTCTGCACGATGATCTGCGTCGGCGGCATCGTCGTGCCCAGCCCGGCGCCGGCGAGCAGCGTGAGACCCAGCACGACCGGCGTCGGCGCGAAGGTGACCGTCGCCGCCAGGGCAAGGAAGGCCACCGTCGAGACGGCCAATCCGCGCTTCGGATACGCCGTGAGCTTGCCGGTGCGCGCGATGCGCCTGCCGGTCAGCGTCGACGAAGTCGCCAGCGACAGGGTGATCGGCAGCAGCAGCAGGCCCGATGTCCCGATACCGAAGCCGCGCCCGAGCTGCAGATACAGCGGCAGGTAGAGCACCGAGCCGAACAGCGCCGCCGCGAAGCAGACGACGACGAGGTTGGAGCGCCAGATCACCGGCGAGGCCAGCAGCCGCACCGGGATCACCGGATCGGGCGTGCGCACTTCCCAGACGACGAGCGCGGCGAGGCACCCGGCGGCAAGCGCGAGCACGGCGAACAGCCGCCAGTCCAGCCAGCCGAAACGGCTGCCGGCGGAGGAGAGCGCAAACAGCAGCGCCAGCGTGCCGGTGCCGAAGAGCAGCGTACCGACCACGTCGGGTCGGAAGCGCGTCCGCGCCGGCGGCGCGTGGCGCGGAATGCGCAGCGCGAGCACCGCGGCGACCACGCCCAGCGGCAGATTGATGAAGAATACCGCGCGCCAGCTCAGCTGCTCGGTCAACAGCGCGCCCAGCAGAGGGCCGAGCGTGCTCGAGGCCGCGAACACGCCCGCGAAGTAACCCTGGAATTGCGCGCGTTGGCGCGGCGGCACGTTCTCGCTGATCAACGCCTGCGACAGCGTCATCAGGCCGCCGCCACCCAGGCCCTGAACGGCGCGCGCCAGAATGAGCAGCGGCAGCGTTGGCGCGAGGGCGCAGCCCAACGATGCGACCGTGAACACGATCAACGCGGCGAGCAGGGTCGGGCGCCGGCCGTAGCGGTCGCCGATGTTGCCGTACAGCGGCGCGGCGACGGTCGCCGCCAGCAGATACGCGACCACGACCCAGGACAGGTCGGCGAATCCGCCGAGCGAGGCGACAATCGCGGGCAGCGCGCTCGCCAGTATCGTCTGGTCGACCGCGGCTAAGAACATGGCGAACATGACCCCGGGAAACACCCGCCGGAAGGCCGCGCGCAATGCGTCGGCAGGCAGCGGCGCCGCGTTGGCGGGCGGGGGAGGCTCGACCATCGCGCCAGTTTAGCCGCGCTGGTCGCGGTTGCGGCAGGAAGCGGCTTCGCGCCGCGGTCGCATCAGCCGCCCGCGGCGGCGATGAGCCGCGTGGCGAGGCCATCGAGGTACGCGGGGAAGCGGTGGATGTCGTTGTGGCCGGCACCGGCAACGACCAGCAGTTCGGTTGGCGCTCGCGCCAGCTGCCGCAACCGTTCGCTTTCCGCGAGCGGTATCACTGCGTCGTCCGTGCCGTGCAGGAGCAGGATCGGGCTGCGGATGTCGCCGATCACGGCGTCCGTGCGCAAAGGGTATTTCAGCAGCCAAGCCGGCACGAACGGGTACTCGCGCCTGCTGATGGCCGCGAGGCTCGTGAACGGCGTCACCAGCACCAGCAGGCGCGGGTTGACGTCGCGCGCGAGCCGCGCCGCCAGCGCGGCACCCAGCGAGCGTCCGTAGATGACGATGGGTTGGTCGCGGTAGGCCGGCGCGATCGCGTCCCAGGCCGCGCGCACGTCGGCGTCAAGCTGCGCCTCGCTGTCGATGCGCCCGGTGCTCTTGCCGTAGCCGCGGAAATCGAAGATGAACAGGTCGTAGTTGATGCGGCGGTAGAAGTCCACGCCGGTGGTCCACGTCGCGAGATTGCCGGCATTGCCGTGAATGAAGAAGACCAGGCCGCGCGGGTGCGGCTGCATGAAATGCAGCGCGTCGAGCGACGCTCCGGGGACCGCGACCCGGATTTCCTCGAAGCGCTGCTCGAACGCAAACGGGTAATCGGCCGGCAGCGGCGTGCCCGGAAAGATGAGTTGCTCCTGCTGCAGATACAGCACGCCGAGTGCGTCCGCGTAGGCCGCCAGCGCCAAGGCGATGCAAAGCGCCAACGCAGCGACGGCGACGCGGCGGGTGGGCACGGCGGCTTACGCGCAACGCGCGGCCGCCGCGTAACCGGCGAGCGCCGCAATGGCACTGACCGATGCGCCCCACGCCACGTCGACAATCGTGACCGCGACCGGCCAGCCGGCGAGCGTCGCGAGATTGCTCAGATCGTAGGTCGCGTACGCGACCAGGCCGAAGAGCGCGCCCCGGCCAAGAGCCCTGCGCGAGCTTCCCGCCTCGCGCGCGGGCAGCACGCAGAACACCAGCAGCCCGTAGACGTAGAGCGGGTAGAACAGCAGCGCGGCCACCCAGTTCGGCTCGGGTCGCAACAGGGTCCCGAGGTACGAACCGTAGAAATCGCGCGCAACCCAGCCCAGCCAGACAAAGTCGCAGACGCAAAAGGCGACGAGGCTCGCGAGCCACGCCGCGAGCTTCGGTCTCATGGCAGCGTCCGTCCCGACACGGGCGCGCCCTCACCCAGATCCCAGAACAGTCCGGCCATCATCTGCAGCCCTTCGCGCGCCACCGCGCCCAGGAGGTGCTCGCCGGCAGCGTGCTGCGCGCAAGCCGGATACGAGTGGGGAATCCAGAGGGTTGGCAATTGCAGCACCTCCGCGAAGGCGTCGTTGGGCAACGTGCCGCCGAGGTTGGGCAGCAGCGCCGGCTTCTTGCCGGTGGTGCGCTCGAGCGAAGCGAGCGCCCATGCAACCCACGGATCATCGGGCGGCAGGCGCGTGGCTGCGTTGCCAGGTTCGACGTCGACTTCGACCCGCGCGAAGCCGCGCGCGTCCAAATGGCGGCGCAAGTGCGCGGCGATGTTCATCCAGTCGGTGCCGACGACAAACCGCAGCTGGCAATATGCACTCGCAGTGGCCGGAATCGCGTTGACCGGCTGCGCCGGATTGCCGGCGGTGAACGCAAGCACCTCAAGGCAATTCCAGCCGAAGACGCGCTCGGCAGGCGTAAGGCCGGGCTCGCCCCAGCCTGCGTCGAGCGCCGGATCGCCCGGACCGCCGCCGACGGCAATCGCCGAGAGCGCATGCCGCACCGGCTCGGGAATGTCCGGCGGCCGCAGGCCTTCGACGCGCACCACGCCGCGCTCGCTCACCAGGCTCGCGATGGCGTGCGCGAGAATGACCGCCGGATTGGCAAGCAACCCGCCCCAGTTGCCCGAGTGATGGGCGCCGTCGCGCAAGCGCAAGCCGAGCTTGAAGTTTACCGAACCGCGCGAGCCCAGGAAGAGCGTCGGTTGCTCGGCGCTGAGGCGCGGCCCGTCCGAAGCGATCAGCACGTCCGCTGCGAGCTCCGCGCGTCGCGCCTTGCACAGCGCGTGCAGTCCCGGCGAGCCCACCTCCTCGCCGGTCTCGACGAGCAGCGTGACATTGAAGCCCAGGCGCTCGGCGCGCGCCGCAAGCGTGGACGCGAGCGCACCCAAATTGATCGTATGCTGCCCCTTGTTGTCGGCCGTGCCGCGTCCATACCAGCGATCGCCTTCAACCACGATCGACCACGGCGTAAGGGGCGCCCGCCATTGCGCGTCGTAGCCGCGAACCACGTCGCCGTGCGCGTAGATGAGCACGGTGGGCAAGCCGCGGCCTTCGCTGCGCTGGGCGATCAAAAACGGGCCGCACCCGGGCACCGGATTGTCGATGACGCGGCCGGTGAAGCCAAGGCGCGCCACAGACGGCAGCAGCTCGTCGGCGAGGTAGCGTCCGAGCACGGCGTGCTGCTCCGGTGCCTGGCTCTCGGTGCGAAATGCGACGCGCCGGGCAAGGTCGGCGCGAAAGGCGCCCGAGTCGAAGTAGGCGGCCGCGCCCGCCAGCGCTTGCGCTCGACTCAACGCCGGCCCCGTGCGCTCGCGGCAATCCGGCGCGGCAGGGTGGGGCGGCTGGGCGGGTCAGGTTTCGCGCTGCGGCGCGTGGGGCGCTGCTGCAGCGCGCGGCCGTTTTCCACCGTACACTGTTTACCGCCCGGTTGGCGAGAACGAGGCCCACGATGGCAACCCTTCGACTGTTGCGGTTCGCGCTGCCTGCTTGGGCCGCGCTCGCGCCCCTCACCGCGGCGGCGGCGCCGGCGTACTTCGCGGTGTCGCGCGGCGCGCATCCGCACGACGTCGCCGCGGCACCCGGCGCCGGGGCGCCCGTATATTACACGGCGCAGACGACGGGCAAGCTCGGCATTCTCGATCCGGGCAGCGGCAGGATCGAGGAGATCGCGCTCGGGCCGCATTCCGCGCCCCACGGCGTCGTCGTCGGTCCGGATGGCGCCGCATGGATCACCGACGGCGGCCAGAACGCGATCGTGCGCGTCGATGCGAATAGCCACGCCATCAAGGCCTGGCCGCTGCCGGCCGATACCGGCGACGCGAATCTGAACACGCTTACGTTCGATCACAAGGGGCGCGTCTGGTTTACCGGGCAGAGCGGCTATTACGGTCGGCTCGATCCCGCGACGGGCGAGGTGAAGGTGTGGCCGGCGCCGCGCGGCAGCGGGCCTTATGGCATTACCACCACCCCGGCGGGCGAGGTGTACTACGCGTCGCTGGCGGGCAACTACATCGCCCACGTCGACCTTGAGACCGGCGTGGCCACCGTGATCGAGCCGCCAACCAAGCGCCAGGGCGCGCGCCGGGTGTGGTCCGACTCGCACGGTCGCATCTGGGTGAGCTACTGGAACACCGGGCAGGTCGGCAGGTACGATCCGGCAACCAAGGCCTGGCGCGAGTGGAAGCTGCCGGGAACCGCGCACGCCTACGCGGTATGGGTCGACGACCGCGACAAGGTCTGGCTCACCGACTGGTCGACCAACGCCATCGTCAGGTTCGATCCGGTCAGCGAAAAGTTCGACAGCTTTCCGTCGGATCGCGCCCAGGCCAATGTGCGACAGATGCTCGGCCGCGCCGGCGAGGTGTGGGGCGCGGAATCGGGCAACGACCGCCTGGTGATGGTGCCGGCGCACTGACGCGCGACGACCCACGCGGGCGCCACGCTCACGCGCTCGAAAAGCCAGCCCGCTCGCGACAGCCAGCGGGCACCGTCTGCGCCGACGAGCGCGATGCGGGACCCGCCACGCCGCGGGGTTGGCCGCGGCCGGTCAGGCCTGGTACTTGAACGACAGCTGGACGCGCGCGCGGTAGGCGACAACCTTACCGCCCTCAACCTTCATGTCGAGCTTCGAGACTTCCGCAATGCGCAGGTCGCGCAGCGACTTGCTCGCGGTCGACACTGCCGACTTGGCCGCATCCTCCCACGATAGCGTGCTCGTGCCGATCACGTCGATGACGCGGTACACGCCGTCGCTCGAACCTTTCTTGGCCATGGTGTGCTCTCCTTTTGCGATTTGCCACCGGTTTCGCCGGCTCACCCGGGGGCTTGCTGCGCTGGCATGCTGCGCCAGCGCGCCTGCAACCGCGTTGCTTGGAATCGCCGGCGCGCGAGCATGATACCAACTTGCGGCGATGCCGTCCGCAAGCCGCGTCAGCCGATGACCGCGACGCCGAACAGGAAGCGATGCAGCATCATCACCAGCAATGCCGTGATCGTGCCGGCGGCGACGGCGATCAGGTCGTGGCGCGCGTTCGCCGTGAACGGCTTGGTCGCGTGGCGCTGCACGGCGGAGACGAGATCGACCACCGCGTAGGCGAGAAAGCCGGCGAACAGCACCGTGCCGCGGGTGTCGCCGTTGGCCAGAAGGTGCACCGACGCCCAGATGCCGAGGCCGAGCAGCATCGGGTGCTTGAGGAACTGGCGGATGTGGCTGCGCAGGTTCGCCGCCGCTAACAGTATGAACGACAGCGTCATGGCATACGGTGCGATCGCGATCGCCGCGCGCGACGGTGCGAACAGGCGCGGACCCGGCGCCGCCGCCGCGTAGCCGCCGATGATGAGCGCGAGCCCCGCGAACGACAACAGCGTGAACGCGCCCTTGTAGCGCCGTTCGCCGAGGCGCCCGACGGCCGCCTGGCGGACCTGCGGCAGCGCCGGCAGGAGATGCACACCGAGAAAAAGGATCAGGCCGGCGACAAGCAGCGGCATCGGGAACGCTCCTGCGGGATGGTTGCCGAATATACTCTTGCGGCCTTCCGGCGTAGGCGGCGGCGCACGGAGCTGGCGCGTCGGAGCCGGGCGAGGGCGGCGCGGGCGACTCCCGGGTCTCGCGCCGGCCCGCGGAACCGAGTTTCCCGGCGGAGACGCCGCGGCCGCTGCAAGGATTGCCAAGCGCGCGCGACTATACGGTCATAACCAGGAGATCGATCATGTTTCACTCAGCACGGCAAATTGCTGCGAGCGGACGCTGGCTGCTGCTCGCAATTGCGGTCGCAACGGGCATGGCGGCGGCTGCGGCGCCGCTGCCGGCGCCGGCCGTAGACATCGCGCCCGCCTCGGCACAAGGCGCGCAGACCGCGGTATTCGCCGGGGGCTGTTTCTGGGGGGTCGAGGCGGTCTTCCGCCACGTCAAGGGCGTGAGCAAGGCCGTATCCGGATACGCGGGCGGGGGCGCGAAGACGGCGGACTACGAGCTCGTGAGCACCGGCATGACCGGCCACGCGGAGTCGGTGCAGGTGACCTACGACCCGGCGCAAGTCTCCTACGGCGAATTGCTGCGCATCTTCTTTAGCGTCGCCCACGACCCGACACAGCTCAACCGCCAGGGTCCGGACGTCGGCACGCAATATCGCTCGGTGGTCTTTGTGAGCGACGCCGAACAGAAGCGCGTCGCGCAGGCGTACATCGAACAACTGGGCCGCGCCAAGGTGTTTGCCGACCCGATCGTCACCGAGGTGGTGCCGCTGCCGGCGTTCTATCCCGCCGAGGCTTATCACCAGAACTATCTGGCACTGCATCGCACGCAGCCGTACATCGTAATGCACGACCTGCCGAAGCTGGCCCAGCTCAAGCTGCAATTTCCCGATCGCTACGCCACGAATTGACGCGCCGCCGGCCAGGAGCGCAGCGCGCGGCCTGGCGCGCCGTAACGGCGCCGCGTGCGACGCTCCGCGACTGCGTCGTCGACCGGGATGCGCTTGCTGCCGGCAAGCGAAGCAATCCGCGGCGCGATGCGACCCCAACCGTGCGCCGCCGGCCTCAGGGACGATTACCCGGCACGGCCCCGGTCACTGCGGGCCATTGTCGGGCGAGAATTCGAAGACCACGTGCAGCCGCTTGCCGGTGGTGATGGCAACGGTCTTGCGCTTGACTGCGCCATTCCACGCGACTTCGACCGCATAGATGCCTGACGGCAGGCGGACCAGAAACAGCGGTCCCTCGGCGGTGGTCGACACGACCGAGCGGCCCTGCCGGTCGCGGATCTCGACCTTGGCGTCGGACACGTACTCGTCGCGCAAACCTCCGCTCGGGGCCGCGAACTCCAGCGTGAGCGGATACGCCGCTTCGGCCTCCCGCAGCGTTGCGGCCTCGTCCGAGCCGATCCCGCCGGAAACGTAGGCAACGGAATCCTGCGCGCGATCCGGCGGCGGGAAGCCGCTCTGCTCCTGCAGTACGGATGCCCCGGCAAGTCCGGCGAACGCCAGGGCGGCTGGAAATAAACGATGAGCGATGCGCATGCTAGCCTCGCGTGCCAACCTAGGAGGCAAGGAAGCGGGCCGATGCACTCGGCCCGCATCCCGGCGTGCGCCTGCGGCGCGCGACTCTGCATGGATCCTGACGGCGTAGGGCATGCCTGGGAGTCGGCCAGCGCGGAAGCCCTCGTCGGCAATCCTGCATGCGACGCATTGTCGGGCGCCCGCGACGGTTTGGGAATCAGCCGGCGTCCGATTTCCGTGTAGGAGAGGCCGGAATGCCTGCCGGGAACGAGCGGAGCGGCCTCAGGGCTCGGCTTCGAGCCACTTGCCGATGTTGATGAATGCACGCTCGTCGTAGCTCGCAAATCCCTTGTACCCGAGCTTAGCCAGCCGACGCTGCCCTTCCTCCGTCAATTCCAGGCTCAGGAAGTACTGCTGGATGTGCGTAAAGTCCTGGGGCGGAAGCGTCGGGCTTGCGATCAGATCCTTGATCGGGACCGGCTTGCTTTGGACCAGGACCCGGCCGCCTTTGTCGGTGAACTCCTTGATCACGGCTCCGGCCGCTGTCGCCCCCACTTCGGCAAAGCCGTACTCGACCATGAACGGCACCGCGTCCTGGTAGCGTGTATAGCGCAAGCGCAGCTTCTTCGCGCTCGCACCAAGGGTATCGCGCAGCGTCGCGCGCACGATCCAGGCGGTGATCGAGTCCGCGTCGGGCATGCCGACCGCGTGGATGCCCGGGTCGGACAAGGATTTGAACGGCGCATCGCCGCGCACCAGGAAGCTCGCCTTGTAATCGACGTAACCCTTGGTGACCGCGACCAGGCGGTAATGCGCCTTGTCGATCGCGCGAATCGCGTAGTGCGCCGGATGCACGTAGGCGAGGTCAAAACGTCCCGCCTCCAGATCCTTGCCCATCTGCACGTAATCGTCCATCGACTCGACGCGCACCGGACGCCGCAGCAGCTTGGTCAGGTCGTCGCCGATTTCCTTGTAGCGCTCGCGCACCTCGGAGGGCGAGATGCGATACGTCACCCCTTCGTTGATGCCGAACACGAGCGGCTGCGCCGACCCTTGGGCGGACGCGGGCACGGGCAGCAGCAGGGCGAACAGGCAAACGAGGACCAGGTGCATGTTGCAGGCAGATCAAAGAGAGGGGATCGCCCGATGATACAACACGCGCCCGCGGCGGTTTCAGCAAGCGGGCGCCGCGCGCGCTTGTTCTATAATCGTGCGTGCTGCTGGAACCGAGGTATCTTGCACTGCAACACTGGGACCCACGATGCCATTGAAAGTGCTGCGGCCGAGCGTGCTCGCCGATTTCGCGCGCGGTGCCAGGGCGGGTCTGCCCGGGCTCGATATGAAGCCGCCTCGCGGCGGCGTGCTGCAACCCGCGTCGCGATGCGCCTTTTCCGGCGCACGCTGTGCATCGCCGCGATCGCCGTCACCGCGGGCGGTGCGGCCGCGTTCACGTTGAGCGACGGCACGACGCTGCAGTGTATCGCCCGCGGCGAACCGGTCGCCGAGTACAACGCGCCACCGGGTCATCCGCTGGTCGTGCGCAACCAGACCGGTCTCGCCGAGCCTACCGGTTCCGGTTACCGCATCACCTGGAACGCGGCCAAGCTCGGCAGTCTCCCGCCGGAGGTGCACGACTTCATTTTCTTTCACGAGTGTGCGCACGCGAGCGTCCCCACCCGCGACGAGTTCCTGGCCAACTGCGTCGGCCTGAAGGCGATGCGCGCCGCCGGCCGCGCCGGCTTTGCGGTCGAGACCCGCCTTGCCGCCTTCTACGGCGCCAACAGCATCTACTGGCAAAAGACGCTCGAGTGCGCCAATGCCAAGCGCGATGCGCCCGCGCCAGCGGCGCCACGCTGACGGGAACGCCGCGCGTCGGCGCGGGTCACAACCGGGAAGATGAATTCAAGAACGATCCTGCTCGTCGCCACCGTACTCGGTGGGCCGGCCGCGCTTCCTGCCGCGGCGGCGAGCCCGGCAGCCGAACCGGGTGCATTCCCGGCAGCCCTCGTCGCACAGGGCGCGCGGCTGGCCGCGATCGGCAACTGCGCGACCTGCCATACCCGACCGGGCGGCAAGCCGTTCGCGGGCGGGCTGCCGCTGGAAACGCCCTTCGGGACGATCTACTCGACCAACATCACCCCGGACGCCGCGACCGGCCTGGGGCATTGGAATGGCGAGGAGTTTCGGCGTGCCATGCAGGAAGGAATCGATCGCTCCGGACGAGAGCTCTATCCCGCGTTTCCCTACGACCATTTCACGCGCGTGACCGATGCCGACGTCGGCGCGATCTACGCCTTCATCATGACGCGCGATCCGCAGAGCGCGCAGGTTCCCGCCAACCGGCTCCGCTTTCCCGCCGGTTTCCGGCCCGCGATCGGGGCCTGGAAGGCGCTCTACTTTCACCCGGGCGTCTATCGCGGCGATCCGGCGCACAGCGCGCAATGGAATCGCGGCGCCTATCTCGCCGAAGGGCTCGGCCACTGCGGCGCCTGCCACACGCCGCGCAACGCGCTCGGCGCCGAGGAGAAGGAGCGCGCGTTCCGCGGCGGCGAGGCCGAGGGCTGGCACGCCTCGTCGCTCGCAGCGGACTCGCCCGCGCCGGTGCCGTGGACGGCGGCAGCGCTCTTCGATTACCTGCGCACGGGCCACGAAGAGACGCACGGCATCGCCGCCGGTCCCATGGCACCGGTGGTGCGCAACCTGGCGCGCGCCGACCCCGAGGACGTGCGCGCGATCGCCATCTACATCGCGTCGCGGGTGCGCAGTGAGGGACCGGATACGCCAAAGCCGGCGCAGCCGGCGCAGGCGGCGCCGGCAGTCGCGCCGCAGCGCGCCGCTGCCATGCCCGAGGGCGCAGGGGTGTTTGCCGGCGCGTGCGCGAGCTGCCACGGCGCCTTTGCGGGCGCGACCGGGCGCGCGCCGGTCGCGCTCGGCCTCACGACCTCGCTCAACGCCCCGGACCCCCGCAACGCCATTCACATCACCCTCGAAGGCTTGTGGCCGGAAGCCGGTGAGGGCGGCGCCTTGATGCCCGGCTTTGCGGGCGAGCTCACCGACCGCCAGGTCGTCTCTCTGGTAGATTATCTGCGCGCGCGCTTCACCGACAAGCCGGCATGGACCGACGTGCCGGACCGGGTCCGGGAAATCCGCGCGGCGATGAAGGACGCGCAGTGACCGATCTCGATATCAACGGCCGCAAGCACGCGATCGACGCGGACCCGAACACGCCGTTGTTGTACGTGCTGCGCGATCAGCTGGCTCTTGCCGGCGCAAAGTTCGGCTGCGGCCTGGGACAATGCGGCGCGTGCACGGTCATGGTCGACGGCCAGGCAACCTTTTCGTGCATCACGCCGATCTCGGTGCTGCCGGGCCGCAAGATCAAGACCATCGAGGGCCTGGGCACGCCCGAACAGCCCGGAGCGCTGCAGCGCGCTTTCATCCAGGAACAGGCCGCGCAATGCGGCTACTGCATAGCCGGAATGATCATGCGGGCGCAGGCGTTGCTGGAGAAGAATCCGGCGCCTTCCGAGGCCGAGGTTCGGCGGCACATGATGCCCAACCTGTGTCGTTGCGGCACGCACCTGCGCATTCTGCGGGCGGTGCGCCGCGCCGCCGCCGAGATGCGCGCGGCCGGCGCGCCCGGCGCCGGAGGGCGGAGCTCATGAGCGCGCGTGCCGGGGACTGGCGGTGTCGCGGCGCAGCTTTCTCGCCGCGGGCGGCGGGCTCATCGTCGCGCTTCTCGCTGCTGCCCGCCGCGCGCCTCGCGGCGCAGCCGGCGCCGGACGCGCCGAAGCTGCCGGGCAGCCTCGGCAACACGCCACTGCTCGACGCGTGGATCCGCGTCGACGCCGACAGCAGCGTCACCGTCTTCACCGGCAAGGCCGAGCTCGGGCAGGGCATCAAGACCGCGCTGATCCAGATCGCCGCCGAGCAGATCGGCATCGAGCCCTCGCGGCTGCGGCTGGTTACGGCCGACACCGCCCGCACCCCCGACGAGGGCTTCACCGCCGGCAGCCACTCGATGCAGGACAGCGGCACGGCGATCATGCACGCCGCCGCGCAGGTGCGCGAGATTCTGCTCGCGCGCGCCGCGCAGCGGCTCGACATCGCCAGCGACCGGCTGACGGCAGTCAACGGCGCGGTGCTCGCCGACGGACGGGCGGCGCGTCGCCCTTTGGCGAGCTGGTCTCCGAGCAGCTCACCGCGGGTCCGCGCGCAACCGCAATCGAAGCTCAAGGATCCGCGCACCTACACCGTGATGGGCCAGCCGCTGCCGCGCGTCGACATCCCGGCGAAGGTCAGCGGCGGAGTCGCCTACGTGCAGGACCTGCGCCTGCCGGGCATGGTGCACGCGCGCGTCGTCCGCCCGCCGAGCTACGGCGCGCGCTTGCGCGCCGTGGCGACCGACGCGGTCGAGCATCTCCCCGGCGTGCTCAAGGTGGTCCGCGACGGCAGCTATCTCGCGGTCGTCGCCGAGCGCGAATATCAGGCGATACGTCGCCATGCGCGCGCTGGCCGCGGCCGCGACCTGGGAGGAATCCGCGCGCCTGCCCGCGCCAGCCGTCGATCTACGAATTCCTGCGGCGGGCGCCGGCGCGGGAGATGGTCGACCTCGACCGGCGCGCAAGCGCCGCGCCCGGGCGTGCGCACGCTCGAGGCAAGCTACCGGCGGCCGTATCAGATGCACGGCGCGATCGGACCGTCCTGCGCGGTCGGCTGGCTCAAGGACGGTGCGCTCACCGTCTGGACGCACAGCCAGGGCGTGTATCCGTTGCGCAAGGCCATCGCCGAAATGCTCGCCATGCCGATCGAGCGCGTCCGCTGCGTTCACGTCGAAGGCTCGGGTTGCTACGGCCATAACGGCGCGGACGACGCGGCGGCCGACGCCGCACTGCTCGCGCAGCGGCTTCCCGACCGGCCGGTCCGCGTGCAATGGATGCGCGAGCAGGAGCACCTCTGGGAGCCGTACGGGCCGGCGATGCTGACCGAAGCGAAGGCCGCGCTCGACGCCGGCGGCAACATCGTCGACTGGCAGTACGACGTCTGGAGCAATGCCCACAGCACGCGCCCGGGCACCGCCGGCAGCCTCATGCCGGCGTGGCATCTTGCCGCGCCGTTCCCGCCGCCCGAGCCGCAGCCGATACCGCTGCCCGAGGGCGGCGGCGACCGCAACGCGATCCCGCTCTACTCGCTGCCCAGCGCGCGCATCGTGCACCATTTCATTCCGGCGATGCCGGTGCGCGTCTCGGCGCTGCGCGCACTCGGCGCATACATGAATATCTTCTCCATCGAGAGCTTCATCGACGAGCTGGCGCTCGCGGCCGGGGCCGACGCGGTCGAATTCAGGCTTCGCCACCTCGACGATCCGCGGGCACGCGACGTCATTACGGCGGCGGCGACGCGCTTCGGCTGGTCGGCGCATGCGCGCGCGCGCGGTCGCGGCAAGGGCTTCGCCTTCGCGCGCTACAAGAATCTGGGCGCGTATCTGGCGCTCGCCGTCGAGGTCGAGGTCGAACGCGAGTCGGGCCGGGCGCGGCTTGTGCGCGCGGTCGCGGCAGTCGACAGCGGGCAGGCGGTCAATCCCGACGGGATCCGCAACCAGATCGAGGGCGGCATCGTGCAGGCGTCGAGCTGGACCCTGCGCGAGGCGGTCAGCTTCGACGCGACGCGGATCACCAGCGCGGACTGGAGCAGCTATCCGATACTGCGCTTTCCGGAAATTCCCGACGCCGTCGAGGTCCATGTCATCGACCGGCCCGGGCAGCCGTTCCTGGGCACCGGCGAGGCCGCGCAGGGGCCGACGGCAGCGGCGCTCGCCAACGCGGTCGCCGATGCGACCGGCGCGCGCCTACGCGAGCTGCCGCTCACGCCGGGGCGCGTCAAGGCGGCCATCGGCGTGTAAACGCGTGCCGGCCGCCCGCACCGCCGCAGCCCCGGGGCAGGTGCGCTCTTGGATGGCGCGCTTTCGCCCCCAGCTGGAAAACATGCTTTCGGTTACCACCCTTTTGATCGTCGCCAACGCGGCCGTCTTCCTGCTTTCCTCCGGCGCGCCCGCGCTGGTGAACGCGTTCGCGCTGTGGCCCTTCGGTGCCGGCTTCCAGCCCTGGCAGCTGCTGACCTACGCGTTCCTGCACGGCAGCCTGCTGCATATCGGATTCAACATGTTCGCGCTGTACATGTTCGGCGGACCGGTCGAGCGCGTCTTCGGCCCGCGCCGCTACCTGCTCTACTACTTGGTGTGCGTGCTCTCCGCCGCGATCGCGCAGCTGCTGACCGCGGCGCTCACCGGCGCGGTGTACCCCACGGTGGGCGCGTCCGGTGGCGTCTTCGGCCTGCTGCTGGCCTACGCGATCTATTTCCCGAACAACCGCGTCATGCTGCTGTTTCCGCCGATCCCGATGCCCGCCCGCGTCTTCGTCATCGTCTATGCCGCCCTCGAGCTGTTTCTTGGCGTGACCGGCACCGAGGAAGGTGTGGCGCACTTCGCCCATCTCGGCGGGCTCGTCGGCGGCTTCATCCTGCTGCGCTACTGGCGCCGCGCGCCGCGCCGGGTTGCGGCGCTAGGACGCTCGCCGCCGCGGGGCCGTGCGGAGCCTTCGCTGCGAACCGGGTGTAGGAGATTGTCCGACGCCTTGCCGATCGCGCCCCGTGCGTCGGCATGGACTTTTTTACAAGCCGCCGCGCCGCAAGCGTAAATCTCGGACCGCGCCGCGCGCCGCCGCGCGCGGCGCGTCGCTCGCGCGGCGGAAGGGACGGCGGAGCGCGTCCTGCCGTGGGCACGTCGTTTGCATGCGCATCGAGCGGCATGCGTGAGCAATCCTTTCTGGGCCCTCGCCAGCGCAACGATCGGGCACTGCGGCGGGCGAGCGGGCCGGCGGCATGAAGATCGCTGGCGTTCCCGCCAGCCGCAGCGGTGACACGCTCGAGTCATGCCGCCGCTGCGACCTGTGGAAGAGGGCGACGCAGGCGGTGGGCGGCGAGGGCCCGCGGCACGCGCCACTGATGCTCGTCGGCGAGCAGCCCGGCGACGAGGAAGACCGTGCGGGCCGCCCGTTCGTCGGCCCCGCGGGACGGCTGCTGCGGCTACTGCTCGTCGACGCGGGCATCGAACCGACGAGCGTGTTCCTGACCAACGCGGTCAAGCATTTTCGCTTTGAGTTTCGCGGCAAGCGGCGGCTGCACAAGACGCCGTCGCAGCTCGAGCTCGAAGCGTGCAACCTGTGGTTGCGCAAGGAGATCGAGCGCACCCGGCCGCAGGTCATCGTGACGCTGGGCACCACGGCGCTCAAGGCGGTGATCGGCGAAAAGCTCGCCATCGTCGCCGCGCGTGAGCGTTCGCTCGTCAGCGCCGACGGCACCCGGGTCATCGCGACCTATCATCCCGCCGCAGTGCTGCGCGCGCCGGCGCTCGAGCAGAAGGACGAGCTGCGGCGCGCCCTGCTCGCCGATCTCAGGCGCGCCGCATTGCTCGCCGATGAAGCCAGCTGAAGCGGCCCGGCGACTACTTGCCGTACGCGAGCTCGTCCATCATCTCCGCGAAGCGGGACCAGTCGACGCGCTCGCGGCTCTTGCGGTTGCGCCCATACCAGTACAGCGAGCCACGGCCGACTTCGAGCTGGCCGATCTTCTCCTCGTTGGAAAAGATCTGCAGCCGCAGCGACGAGCCGGCTTTGACGAGCTCGAAGTTGGCGAGCTGCGCCTTGACCACGTGTCGCCAGGGGTTGGCGCGCTTGCGCGCCGTGCGCCGCGTCACCGCAGCGGCCGCGCGCCGCTTCGGCGCGGTGCGTTTGCGTGTGCTCATAGCGTCAATGTAGGGGCTCGGGCCGGCAAGTGCAAGCGGCAGCTCCGCCGAAGCGGCGCGGCTCCCCGTGCGGGTGCGGCAGCATGGGATAATTCTGTTTCGCATGCCTTTCAGTTCCCCGTTCGCGATCGTGATTGCCGTGGCCGCCGCGTGTGGCCTCGGCGGGCTGCTGTTGCTGTTCGCCTCCGCGCCGTCGCCTGCGGCGGCGACGCTACGGGGCGTGCGCGCTGCACGGCCTGTCCGCGCTGGTATTCTTCCTCGTCGCGGCCGGCATCGCGCTCGTCGGGCTCAACTTGCTAACCTACGACCGGCTGACGCGCGAGCAGCTCGCGGTTACGATGGGCCTCGCGCAGGCGGGGGAGCAGCAGTACAACGCCACTCTGACCTATCCGTCGGGCGAAGTCCGGGGCTACGTCCTGCGCGGCGATGAATGGGAAATCGATGCACGGGTTCTCAAATGGCGCGGCGTGGCGAGCGTGCTCGGCTTTGACAGCGCGTATCGGCTGGAGCGCCTCAGTGGCCGTTATCGCGACGTCAACCGCGAGCGCAGCGCAGCGCGCACCGTCTATGCGCTGCACGCGCCCGAGCGTGTCGACGTATGGACGCTGCTGGGCAGGTGGCATGACTACATCCCCTGGACCGACGCCCTTTACGGCAGTGCCACGTACCTGCCGATGGCCGATGGCGCGGCCTACGAGGTGTCGGTTTCGCCGACCGGATTGCTCGCGCGGCCGCTGAATGCCGCGGCGCGGGCCGCAGTAGGCGCATGGCATTGATCTAGGCTAGGACCGACGGTTATCGCAGTGCTCAAACCGCAGTGCTCAAACGAGGAGACGTCGATGAATCAGGAGACTTTCAATCTCAGCATCCGCAAGTTTCTGAAGATGGTGGGCATCAACTCGCAGCGGGAGATCGAGCAGGCAGTCGGCAAACTGATCGGCAGCAAGGAGATCGCGGGCACCGAAACCTTTCCCGTGCAGGTGCGGCTGGAAATTCCCGGGTTGCGGATCAACGTCAAGTTCGACGGCGAGATCAAACTGCAATAGCCTGCACCGGCGGTGGCCGTGCGGCGCCCGGAACGGCGGCCGCCCGCACCCATGCCGCCGGCGGCGGTCCTAAGGAACGGAGAAAACGCATGCGCACAGACAACCTCTTGCCGCGGGCCGGCTGCGCCTTGCTGCTGGCCCTCGGCGCCGGCATCGCCTCGGCGCAGAAGGCGCCCGATCCCGCGCCGGCGTTCGGTGCCCCGGTCACCGTTTATCCGGGCACGCGGGAATTTGTCTGGACCTTCCAGGTTCCGGTGCTAAGCGTCGAGCGCGTCGATGTGGTCACGCGCGTGCTCGCGCCACGCGTGCGCTCGCGGCGCGTGGACTACGAGCTGCCCGGCTTGAGGGCCGAGCGGTACAAGCTCGGGCAGGTGGCGGAGTTCAGCTGCAAGTACGACGACTGGATGTTGCCCCAGGAGTGCCGCACGGTATGGCACAACGTGTACGCCGACCTGCCGAGGCTGGCGATGGAGCGCAACCACGTCGTTTTCGATGAAGCCCGGTGGGTGTGGGAGGAGCAGACGCTGCGCATCAACGTACCGCACTGGACCTGGACCGCAAGGACGCTGACCGTCAGCGTGCCAGCCTTCGACGCCGCGGACACCGGACGCGTGCAGGCGACGCTCGATGCCCAGCAGGTAGCCGCGGAGCAAGCGCTCGACGCGGGCATTGCGGCGCTGGACACGAGCATTGCAGCGGTGGAGGCGCAGGGCGCGGATCCACGCCAGGTGTCGGCCCGCGACGGCACGACCATGGACCTCGCGGCCATGCGCGAGACGCTGCGCGAGGGCAAGGCGAGCGAGGCCGGCCAACTGCACCGCATCCGCGCCGAACTGGGAAACCTCGCTGCGGGCACGGCGCCCGCCGCGGTGCCGTAGCCGGCCGCCTTCAGGTCTCCGCCCACATCCGCAGCAGATTGTAGTAGTAGGCGTAGAGCTGCGTGAGCTCCTTGCTGCCAGCCAGGGGCTGCTCGAGGCTCTCCAGCGTCCGGTACATGCTGTGCAGCAGCGCGCGCTGCTGCGCATCGCGCACCATGCTCTGGGTCCAGAAGATCATCGCGATGCGGCTGCCGCGAGTGACCTTCGCCACGTGGTGCACGGTGTTCGCCTGATACAGGATCAGGTCGCCGGCCGGCAGCTTCGCCGCGTAACCTCCCGGCGTGACATCGGTGACCAGCTCCCCGCCGTCATAGTCCGTCGGATCGGAAATGAACAGCGTGGCCGAAAGATCGGCGCGCATCGGCGTCCCGCCGCCGAGTATTGCGGCGTCGCAATGGTCGCCGTAGTCCATGCCCTCGCTGTATCGGTTCATCATCGGGGGGCTCATGATCGCAGGCAGCGCGGCGCTGAAGAACTGCGGGTGGCGCCGGATCGCGCGCAGCGTTATTTCCGCGGCAGCCTGCGCCTCGCGGCTATCGCGCGGTGCTTCGGTGTTGTGCTTGTGCGGCGCCGCGATCGCGCCCGCCGTCTTGCGCCCGTCGTCCCAGCGCACCCGGCTGGCGAGCGCGCGCAATTCGCGCAGCTCGTCGGGCGTCAGCACGTTCTGCAGATGGTAGATCATGCGCTGCGGCGCGGCATTGCGACCCCGATTGGCGAGCGCCACCGCCCCTTGAACCGTCCGCCAGGGTCGCAGTGCGCTGTCGGATTCTACCGCGCCGCGCAGCGGCCGCAGGCTGTCGCCGGAAGCGGCGCTAGGTGCCCACCAGGAGAACCGGCGTATCGGCGTGGAAAGCGATGGCAAACGGGCGCGGCAGCAGCCGCGCCTCGTTGACCATGCGCAGCTGGATGAACGAGGACAGCTCGCGGAATTCGGCGCGGATCTCGCGCGCCCCGTCGCTCTTGCTCTTCATCCGTCCCCAGCGTGCGCGGCGTGCCAGCGCGCGCGGCCGCACGACGATGCCCAGCGACAGCTCGGCGAGGTAGGGGTCGCGGGTCATGTAGCTTGCGAACGGCACCAGCGCCTCGATCTCGAGCGGATTGTGCGTCCATTGCTCGTTGACATGCGTGGCCAGCGCGCAGGCGTGGGCAAGCAGCTGCCGGGCACGCTCCCGCGGTAACGGCTCGACCACGCGCGCGGCAGCAAACTCCACGAAGCGCGCCGTGAGGCCGTAATCGGCCTGCAGCTCGTCGGGCGGCTCGAGGAGGCGCTCGCGCACGAGTTCGTCGACGAGCGCCTGTCCGCGTTCGGCAGCGACGCCGAAATCCTGGCACAGGTTGCGCAGGCTCACCCGGGCCCGCGCCGGAGGCAGCCCGACCACGCGCGCCAGGACCCGGGCGGTCGCCGCGCGCAGGGTGAGCGCATCGAGGCCGAAGTAGAGCCGTTGCGTGACGAGGGTGCGGACTTTCATGGGCGTGGCGGAAGCGTCGCTATGACAATAGCATAAAATGGCCCGCCGCGGAACCACCGCGTGCGGCGGCGTAACGCTTATCGCGCGCGCCGGGTTAACATCTGCGCAAACCGTCCATGGCCGCCAATCCCAAGGCCCGCATTCTGGCCGAAGCACTGCCGTACATCCGCGCCTACCACGGCAAGACGCTCGTCATCCGCTTCGGCGGCCACGCGATGGCCGACCCGGCGCTCAAGGCCGGGTTTGCGCGCGACGTCGCCTTGCTGCGTTCGGTGGGGATGAAGCCGATCATCGTTCACGGCGGCGGCTGGCGGATTGACGAGCTGATGCGGCAGATGGGCATGCAAAGCCAGCGGCACCGGGGTGTGCGCGTGACCGACGAGCGCACGTTGACCGTCATCGAGATGGCGCTCGACGAGCTCAATCAGGAACTGACCGGCCTGATCAACACCCACGGCGGCAGGGCGGTCGGCCTCAACGGGCAGGATGGCCGTTTCATCCACGCCCGGAAGATGACGCTGCCACAAGACGAGATCCAGGAAGGCGCGCCAGATCTAGGCTTCGTCGGCGCCATCGAAAGCATCGATGCCGACCTGATTCAGCTGTTGCTGTCGCGCAATTTCACGCCCGTGATCATGCCCATCGGCGTCGGCACGGACGGCGCGGCCTATCACATCAACTCCGATCTGCTCGCCGGCCGGCTCGCGCGCACGCTGGAGGCGGAGAAACTGATTCTGATGACCAATGCGCCGGGCGTTCGCGATCGCAGCGGCAAGATCGCCTACATCCTGACGGCGAGCGAGGCCGAGGCGCTGCTGCGGGAAGGCATGGTCGAAGGCGGCATGCGGCCGCGCGTCACCGCGGCGCTGCAGGCCGTGCGCGAGGGCGTGCGTTCGGTGCACATCATCGACGGCGGCGTGCCCAGCGCGCTGCTGCTCGAAGTGCTGACCGCCGAAGGCGTCGGTACGGCGCTGCGCTCCGACAGCGGCCCGCATTTTCTTGAGGACAGCCGCGGCTATCTGCTGGCGGAGTGAACGCGGGGGTCAGGCGATGAAATACAAGGATTATTACGCCATTCTGGGCGTCGACCGGGGCGCCGGCGCGGAGGACATCAAGAAGGCTTACCGCAAGCTCGCGCGCAAGTACCACCCCGACGTTTCGAAGGAGCCTAACGCGGAAGAGAAATTCAAGGAGATGGCGGAGGCCTATGAAACGCTCAAGGACCCGGAGAAGCGCGCAGCCTACGATCGGCTGGGCCGGCACGCCGCGGGCGAGGATTTCCAGCCCACCCCGGACTGGGGAGCGCAATTCGCCGGTGCGCAAACCGTCTTCGACGACATCGATCTGGCCGACCTCTTCGCCGGCCTCGCCGGACGGCACCGCCCCGGCGGGCGCGGGGCGAGCGCGTTTACTTCCGGCCGCGATTACGAAGCCGCAGTGCGACTGAGTTTCGACCAGGCGTTCCACGGCACCGAGATCGAGCTCGACTTGAGCGTTCTCGAACCCGACGCGCACGGCGGGGTCCACCGCGTTCCCCGGCGCATCAAGGTGCGGATACCCAAGGGCGTCAGCGACGGCCAGCAGCTGCGCATCCCGGGCAAAGGCGGCAAGGGCGTGGAGGGCGGCCGCGACGGCGACCTGTATCTTGACATCGGAGTCGAGTTGCACCCGCTGTATCGGGTCAACGGGCAGGATATCTATCTCGATCTGCCGCTCGCGCCCTGGGAAGCGGTGCTCGGGACGACGGTACGCCTGCCCACTCCCGCAGGCGCGGTCTCGCTCAAGGTTCCGCCGGGCACCCGCGCCGGACAGCAGCTGCGCCTTGCCGGACGCGGGCTCGCGCGCGCTGGCGCCGCCGCGGGCCACCTGTACGCGATCGCGCAGATCGTTGTGCCGTCGCTGGTCGACGAGCGCGAGCGGGCGCTGTTCAAGCAGCTCGCAGAGACATCGAACTTCAACCCGCGCGCCCACTTGGAGCAGGAGGCCGCCCATGAACATTGAAACCTGCGAGGCGCTCACCATCGATGAGCGCGGCGAGATCGGCTGGACACAATTAATCGAGCTCTCGGGACTGACCGACGCCGAGTTGCGCGAGCTGGTCGACGATGGCGCGCTCGCCCCGATCGCGCCCGGGGAATCGGTGTGGCGCTTTCACGCGCGCTCGGTCGTGGTGGCGCGAACCGCCGGCCGCCTGCGCCGCGAACTCGATCTTGACGCGCACGCACTGGCGGTCGTGCTGCGCTTCCTCGCGCGGGTCGACGAGCTGGAAGCGGAACTGCGCGCGACGCGCGCCGGCGCCGCAGCGCCTCGCTAGCGCCCGCCGCGGCGGCGCGCCGTTTGCGCCCCTCCGGCGCCCGGGGGTAACATCATTGCGGCTGTCGCAGCAGCGATGGCTGGATACGAAGGAGCCGATCATGTGCTACGAATTCAGCGCCTGGTTCACGAAGGCGCGCGAGGAAAAGGCGCGCGCGCAACAGCCGCAAACCGAAGCCGCCCCCCGCCCGCTGCAGCCGGCGTCGGAACCCCAGCCCGCCGGCCCGAAAACGCGCGTGGAGACGCGCGAGCCCGCGCCCGCGTAACACCCCGGTCCTTCGTTGGCGGCAAGCCAAGCCCCGTCGCGGCGGGGCTTTTTGCTTTTCAGCGCGCTTCAATCGGCGCGAAACACGGCTCGCAGCACGTGCTTGTCGTAATCCGCTTCGATGAGAGGCGTGATTTCCACGCCGTTGGCGGCAAACACGCGGCCGCCGCCGCGGCGGCAGGCGTTGCGCTCATATTTGCAGGGCCCCATTTCCGGGTGCTGCCGGCAGAGACGGCCGACCTTCGGCGCAAACTCGATTGCGGTTTCCTGCCGGACACCCTGCGTGTCGATCACGCACACATAGAGCGTGCCCGCGGGAACGACCGGTGCGACCGGCGCCGCCGTAGCGGAGCGCGTCTCCGGCGCAGAGGGTGGCAGCGGCTGGGTCGCCATCGGCGCGCGCACCACGGGCGCAGCCGCCGCCACTTGGGCGGGCGGGCCCTGCGACTCCCGGACGCCGGGCGCGCCGGCACACGCGGCAAGCAGCAGCGTAACGGGCGCAACCCAATGTGCGCGGTGCATGGCGACCTCGCTTCGATGTTACCGCGCCGCGCGGCCGGGGGCGACCCCGCTTCCCGCCGGCGTTCGCTGCGCGGGGCAGCAAAGCCTCAAGGAGTGAATCGGTACGCCGCCAGCCCGACGCCATTGCCGGCGAGAAGCGGCGTGGGCATGCCCTTCAGGTAGCGGTCGAAAAAAGCGACGCCGTAGGCCGTGATCAGGCGCGGTTCAGGTCGGTCGAGGCAAGCCCGCACGGTGTGGTCCTTATCGCAGGCAATGCCGGTCCACACGAGGTGGGTGCCGGTGCGCAGCTCGACGAAGTACTTCGGTGCCGGCGTTTGCGCATACGCGCCCTTCGGTCCGTCGAGACTCGGGGTAATCCCGAGATCGAGCGGTGCCCCCTGGTACATCACCGGTACCCGCAGCGCCGCCAGCGTGCCGTGCACGGTGTATGGCTGGACATACGGCGAGAGCGCCAGCACGGCACGGATGCGTCCGTCGCGCCAGCCCGGCCAGCCGCCGCCCAGGCCGACGACCGTATAGCCGCCGAGCGAATGTCCGGCAGCGCCGATCGCGCGGCTATCGATCGCGTCGCCAAAGACCGGATCGACGAGCAAGGCGTTGATCAGCGCTTCCAGATCGTTCTTGCGGTCGGCGTATGTAGCAGGCGTCCATTGCTTCGGATCGAGCAGCGACGACTGCGGAATGAGGTTGCGCAGGTTGCCCGTTCCGCGGTCGACGGTGCAGAACGTCGCGTCGCGATGGTCGGGGGCCGCGACCACGTAACCGTGGCGCGCCAATTCCTCGGTGAAAAACAGTGACTGCGTGCCGCAGCCGCCGAGCCCGTGCGAGAAGACGACCAACGGCAGCCGGCCGCAGCCAGGCGCCGCATCCCGGGCGACCACGCCGGAGAAGCCGTCGCTGTACGCGTACGGCGCGGGCGTGGCCTGTGTCGGATACCAGATCGCAACGCGCAGCCCGGCGAGGGTTGCCACACGATAGCCGACAGGGTAGGGATACTGGCACGCGGTCGGCGCCGCCGCCCCGGGCGCCGCGATGCAGCCGAACAACGCCACCAGACCTGCGCCAATGCGCGCCACCGTCGCGCATTTCATGAGCACGCCCTCCTGCTGCCGGAACGGGCTCGACCTTAAGGTCTTCACGCTCGTGGCGTCAACTGAACACGCTCCAGCGCTGCACGACTGCCGACCCGGACTGACTCGTCGGCGCCCACGGCACGCTGTCTGTCGCTGCTGCATTCCATCGCCTGCCGGTGCACGACCGCCCGGCGCTGCTAGATTGGCCCGTCCCGGCCGATGCCAAAGCCGCGTCGTGCGCGGAGCCGGGCAACCCTGCGATCAGCCACCTGGAGGAAACATGGATCACCTGCGGACTTTTGTGGTGTGGATGCTGTGCGGCGCCTGGCTTGTTACCGGTGCGTGCTGGGCCGCCGAGCGCCCCTACACGGACGGTTCGGTGTGGACGGTCACCTTCGTTCGCGTCAAGCCGGGCATGAATAACATGTATATGCGTGACCTCGCCACTACGTGGAAGCACGTGATGGACGAGGCGCGCAAGCAGCAGCTCATCGTGTCGTACAAGATTCTCGGCGGCGATCCCGGAAACCGCGACGACTGGAACCTGATTCTGCTCGTCGAGTCGAAGAACTGGGCTGCCTTTGACGGCGCGGACGACAAGTTCGACGCCATCGTCGAGAAGATGGTCGGACCCGAAGCGAAGCAGACTGAAATGATGGTCAAGCGCAGCGATGTGCGGGAGATCCTCGGCACGAGGAACCTCCAGGAAATCATCCTGCGCTGAATGCGCGGCTCTCCCCGGCCGCGTGGGGCAGGATGCGCGGCCGGCGGCGACGGCCCTTCGACCGGGTCACCCCCACGGCGAGCGGTCCTGGTCTCGCGTTGCCCCCGAGCGCCGGTCGGACCGTCCCCGGGTTTCGCCTGCGCTAGCGCAGCGCGTACCAGAGCAGCCCCTGCGAGCCCGGAGAGCAGCGCATAGAAGAGAATCGATCGCCAGCCGAGCTTGAGATCCTGGAAGGAATGCAACGCCGCGAACAGCGCCGTGGCGGTGAGGTAGCCGGCCAAAAGCCACCATCCCCAGCGCTGCTCGACCCACAACGGCAGCAGGACGTGGACGAGACCCAGCCACGCCAGCGGCAGCAGCAGCAGCGGCGCGAGGGCGATCCAGGCGGCGTTGAACAGCCCGATACGGGCAAACGAAACCGAACCCAGCCTCCAGCCACGCGCATTTGCTCGGGGCCAGAGCGAGAGCCCGTGCGGCTTGCCCCGCAGCAGCAGACCGACGACAAAATGCGCAAGCTCGTGGGCAACGGTGCCGGGGAACGACAACAACGCCACGCGCCACAGCGACGCGCGCACGGCGCGCAGCAGCGCGTAGCACACGCCGATCAGCGCAACGCTGGGGATGAATCCGGCGTGGTGCAGGTACAGGCCGGCAGCTCGTCCATGCGCCCTCCCTGTGCGGCGGCCACAAGGCTAATTCGCGGCCGGCGGCGCTACAACCGCGCCGTCGATGCCGTTCTGCAGCAACGCCTGCGCGATGATCTGGATGCCTTGATTTCCTCTATGAAGGCGCCGAGATAGGCCGCGCCGGCCGCGCGGCCACGTGCTGTGGCCATGGCCTGGGTTGATGACCATGAAGTGGCCGTCGAGCAGGCGCACGCCGGCGACGCGCTTCGCGTCGGCGACAAGCTGCTGCTTCACGCCGGCAGCGACCTCCAGGCGCCGCGCGAGCATCGTCGACACGACCTCACCCGATGTCGTTACGCGCACGATCTGCGCCTGCCTGAGCGTCCGCGAGAGATA
>CAVZTS010000010.1:0-86216 GCA_963778275.1 uncultured beta proteobacterium
CGTTTTCGACCGCTGCCCGTGTTCGATCTTTCGGGTGGCCGCGCGACCTACTGACCGCACGCTTCCAGGTTCTCCGCTGCCAGCTGCAGCGCGGCCTCGGCCCGCGGCTGCGCGATTCGGGCGGCCGTGATCCGGTTGGTTTGTTGCCGTGTCCTCGCTCCAGTCTCCCTCTCCCGCCCATAACCTCGCCGCGCTGCTTATGCGCAGCGCGCGCCGGTATCCGGCCTTCCGCAGTCGCCGTCGGGGCGGCCGTTCGCCACAGCTATGCCGCGCTGGCCGCGCGCGTGACCCGGCTCGCCGGCGCGCTGCGTCGGCGGCGGGCTCCGCGCAGGTGATCGCGCTGCGCTCGTGGCGAGCAATTGCGCCGAGTACATCGAGGCGATGTTCGCGTGCTGGCAGGCCGGCCTGTGCGCGGTGCCCGTCAACAGCAAGCTGCATCCCCACGAACTCGCCTACGTGCTGCAGCATTCCGGCGCGCGCTGGGCCTTCGTCGATTGCAGCCTGGGCGGCCACCCTTGGCTCAGCGGCACGCGGGGCCTTCGCGCTGGAGCGCAGCATCGAACTTGGCGGCGCTGATTACCATCGGCTCCTCACCGGCGCAGCTCGCGACGAACCGGTTCCGGTCGCCCCAACCGATCCCGCTTGGCTGTTTTACACCAGCGGCACGACGGGCCGACCGAAAGGGCCGTGCTCTCCCATGGCAACCTGCGCGCGATGAGCCTGTGCTTTCTCGCCGATGTCGAGTCAGTCGCGCAGGCGATGCGATCCTGCATGCCGCACCGCTGTCACATGGTTCGGGACTGTACGTGTTGCCGCATGTCCTCAATGCGGCGGTCAATGTGGTGCCGGAGTCGGGTGGCTTCGATCCTGCCGAGATCGTCGCGCTCCTGGCGCGCTGGCCGCAAGCCTGTTTCTTTGCGGCGCCGACGATGGTCAAGCGGCTGATTGCCCATTCCGGATTGCAGAGCGCACGCCTCGAGCACCTGAAAAGCATTGTCTACGGCGGAGCACCGATGTACGTCGAGGATTGCCGGGCGGCGTGCGCGGCGCTCGGACCGAGGCTGGCGCAGATCTATGGGCAGGGCGAATCACCCATGACAATCACAGCGATGTCGCGTGCACTGCTCGCCGATGCCATCGCACGCAACGATAACGCGCGCTTGAGCTCGGTGGGCCCGGCGCAGACCGGTATCGAGATCCGCATCATCGGGTCCGACGGCACGGAACTGGCTGCCGGAGGGGCCGGCGAGGTGTGCGTTCGCGGACCGACCGTGATGCAGGGATACTGGGACAACCCGCAAGCAACCACGACGGCGTTGGCCGATGGCTGGCTGCACACCGGCGACGTCGGTTACCTCGATGGCGACGGCTTTCTGACGCTCAATGATCGCGCCAAGGACCTCATCATCAGCGGCGGCAGCAATATCTACCCGCGCGAAATCGAGGAAGTGCTGCAGACGCACGCTGCCGTTACCGAGGTGGCAGTCGTGGGGCGCCACCATCCGGACTGGGGCGAGGAGGTCGTCGCCTGCGTCGTCGCGCGGACCGGCGCCGATACCGCGGCCCTCGAGCGAGAGCTCGACGCGCGCTGTCTTGAATCCATCGCGCGCTTCAAGCGGCCCAAAGCGTACGTTTTCCTGGCCGAACTGCCGAAGAACAACACAGGCAAGGTGTTGAAGACGGTCGCTGCGCGAGCGCGTCGCGAATGTTGCGAACGGCGAAACGCAGCTAGGAACGCTGCAACGGCAATGAAGCCAGCGCCGCGACAACGCCGGCGGCCGCCGCGAGGCGAATGCGCCCCACGGACCCACGGCCTCGATGAGCTGACCGCCGACCGCCATCCCGGCGCCGACCCGATCAGGATGCAAGTCGACATCCAGGTAAACGCTTCGGTGGCGTACCGAGCGGGTGCATACTGTGTAACCAGCAGTGACAGCGCGGTGAGCGCGGGAGCGATCATCAAGCCGGCGACAAAGGCGAGCGGCGCGAGGACCCATGCCGATGTGGCGAACGCGTGCGCGCCGAACGGCACCGCCAGCAGCAGCATCAACCGCGGCAACTGCCGCTCCAGCGGTAGCGTGAAATGCATGCCGCCGTAGGCGACGCCGCCCAGCGCGCTGCCGATCGAACAGATCGCGAGCAGGGCGCCGCCGAACGCGGGCATTCCGGCGCGCGCGGCGAAGCCGGGATAGCCCACCTCGAGCATGCCGAAGCAAACGTGAGCGCGGTGCTCGTGGCATAAGCGATGAGCAGCCTGGGTTCGGTCAGCGGGCCGAGCAGGTGATGCACTTCGTCGAGCGGAGGATTTCCAGTAGCGCGGCGCCCCCGAAAGGACGAACAGCGGAACGGCACCCGCGGCAACGAGCCAGGTAAGGCCAAAGGCAAGCGCGGGTGTTCCGAACAGCAGGGCCATTCCAACGAGAGCGGGGCCGACGGTGAAGTTGATCTCGATGAGGACAGAGTCGACCGCAAATGCAGTCCGGCGATCCTCTGCGCGCTCGAAACGATGCCTCCATAACGTTCGCGTCAGCACGGAAATCGGCGGCATAAAAGCGCCCGCGACCGCAGCCAGTGGAGCGATCGCCGCCAGCGACAGATGCAACGGCGCCGGCGAACAACAGCAGTCCGAGCGCTACCGGTTGGACGATCCCGTCGCGAGCAGGATCCCGCGGGGGCCGTGTCGGTCGGCGAGGCGGCCCTCGAATGGGCGCACTCGCCGCCATCGCGACAAAATAGGTACCCACGATGCCACCGCCGAACGCGAACGACCCGGACAGTTCGCGCAGATGCATGAGCAACGAAAGCGACATCATTCCGACGGGCATGCGCGCGACGAGCGCCGTGACGAGCAAGCGCGGGACGCCGGGCAAGCTGAAAGAATGCCCGTAGTGGGTCAGGAATCCGGGCATGACCGCGGCTCAAGGTTGACCCGGCGGACGTGGCGCGGACGCGCCCCGAAAAACCAGGCTGAAGTTGTTCGCCGGCATAGCCACGGTGTCGGCGAGGATGAATCCGGTCTCGTTGCCGACCTCGGCAAGTGCTTCGACGTCGCGCAGCCCCCATTCGGGGTCACGGGCGCGAAGTTCGGCGTCGAATCGCGCGTTGCTCAGCGCCGTGTGGCGGCCATCGCGGCGAAAGGGTCCGTACAGAAACAGGCGGCCCGGCAGGCGGAAGTACCCGCTGCGCGCCGGCGAACAGTGACAGCGTCGCCGCCCAGGGCGCGATGTGAACCATATTGATGCACACGATGGCGTCTGCTGCAGGGACCGGCCATGGCTGCTGCGCGCACGTCAAGCGCGATCGGCGCGGCGACGTTGCCGAGTCGCTGGAAATCGATCCAGCGAGCGATCGAGCGCCGACACTCGGAATCCGGATCGCTGGGTTGCCAGGACAGGCGGGGCAAAGCCTTGGCGAAACAGGCGACGTGCTGGCCGGTCCCGCTGGCGATCTCCAGCACCAGGCCCTTCTGCGGCAGTTCACGCTCGAGAACCTCGAGGATCGGCGTCTGGTTGCGCTCGGCAGCGGGCGCAAGCACCGGCCGTCGGTCAACGTCTCGCCGATTTGCCTGTTACGCACAACGCTACCGCATCGCTGTCAGACGTCTTCGAGGGGCTCGTTGAGGTTGCGCACTTTGATGAGGTTTCCGGAACGGCTTTCGTATTCGCCGGAGAGGATCACGTCTTCACTGTCGATGCGGAGTTCTTCCACCAATTCGGTCAGTCGGTCGATATCGCCGCGCGACCCGATGACCGCGCAGCGGAGCAGCCGCGGCTCCACCGGTTCGTCCCATTCGTCGACCGCATCCTCGAGCAGGCCGATGGCTGTCGTCCGGTCGATTTCCCGAAAATGACGGTTAATCCACGCAACGACGTCATCTGGAATGGGCATGAACGCAGTTTCCTCCGTCACCACGCGCGCAGGACTCGCGATCTGCGCGAGTACTGCCTACCGGGGCGGCTGGACGGGATGATAATCGAACCCTTCGCTGCCGACCATGCCATCGGCCGACGCCGCGCTGACAGCTGCGACCGCTGCGCCTGGGATCAGGCTAGTTCCGGCTGCCCATAGAGGCGCGCGACAATTGAACCGAGAATCAATATGAGTATCCCATCGAAGAGGATCTGCTTGACCACGAGCATGGCGGGCATCGGTTGCACGACGTAGTAAATCAGGTAGGTCGGAACGATGGTCAACAATGCCACCGCAATGCCGAAGCGGACGCCCTGCGGCAGCCACGGCTTGGGTTCGGCACCTCTCGCATAGATCCAGACAAACGCTCCGGAGAGGATGACATGCGCCAGGATCATCAAGGGAAAGTATTGCTGGGCCTCCGCCTCCGGCCGGAAAAGGCTGGCCAGCTGCATGTAGTCGCCCTGCAACAGGACGCCATGAACGACGAAGCTGCCAAGCATCCAGACAATGAAGATAACTAGCCAGGCGGTCAGAAATTTCTTATTCATCGCTCCTCCTTGGTGACCCGGCTCGAAAAGCCCCTGTGCCCCGCGCGCCGATCCGCGCCCGGCGGCTGGGCAACTGCCACTCGAGCATACATCGCCCCGGACCCGCAGCATACGGGCAGCCTCTTCCAATGGGGTATGAGCCTGAAGGGTGGGTCGTGTTTCCAATGGGGTATGAGCCTGAAATGAGGTTTTTGGATCGATCATCAACGCATGGTGATCGATATGAACGATGTGCAACTCGTCACCCTCGAGCAGCTGCGGGGGTTTTTGGCCGGCGCCGTCGACCTCCGCCTCACCCCAACGGCCGACGCGGTGGCTCGCTACAGCCATATCAAGAGTGTGCTCAAGCGGTTCAAGTATCGGCTGCAGAGCAGCCCACCGGGGTTTGATCCGCCGCTATCTGCAGCGGGTGACGGGCTATTCGCGCCCGCAGCTCAGCCGGTTGATCGCGCAGTACCTGCACAGCGGACGCCTGGTGCAGCGCTACCGAGCCACCACGACGTCCTACGCGCGCAAGTTCACCCCGGAAGACATCGGGCTGCTCGCCGAGCTCGACAACCTGCACGGCACGCTCTCCGGCCCAGCCACCCGGGTGTTGCTGCAGCGCGCCTTCCACCGCTTTGGCCAGGCCAGCTATGAGCGACTGGCCACCATTTCGGTCTCGCATCTATACAACCTGCGGGCAAAGCCCCTCTACCAACAGCGCCGGGTCCATTACAGCAAGACCCAGACCCGGCCCAGCCGCATTGGCATCCGGCGTGCGCCCGCCCCCGAAGGTCGTCCCGGGTTCATCCGCATCGACACCGTCCATCAGGGTGATCACGACGGCATCAAGGGGCTCTACCACATCAATGCCGTCGACATCGTCACCCAGTGGCAGTTGGGTGGCCAGCTGCGAGCGTATCAGCGAAGCGTATCTACTGCCCGTCATTGCCGAGCTCCTGGCCGGCTTTCCCTTCGTGGTCCAGGGCTTTCATTCCGATGGCGGCATCGAGTACATCAATCACGACGTGGCCAGGCTGTTGGAGAAACTACGTGTCGAATTCACTCGCTCCCGGCCGCGGCACACCAACGACAACGCCCTGGTGGAAAGCAAAAACGGCAGCGTCATCCGCAAACAGTTCGGCTATGCCCATATCGCCCAGCGCTTTGCCCGCGACATGAATGCCTTCTGCCGCGACTTCCTCAACCCCTACGTCAACTTCCACCGCCCCTGCTACTTCTCCACCGAAGAGGTCGACGCCAAAGGCAAGATCCGCAAGCGCTATCCGCACGAACTCATCATGACCCCGTTCGACAAACTCAAAACCCTGCCACCACCGCTCATTAACCTCGCACCCGGCATCACCTTCAGGAGCCTCGAACACCAAGCCCACCAAATGACCGATAATCAAGCCGCCAAAGCCCTGACCGACGCTCGGTCAAGGCTCTTCCAATCCATCCACCGTCGATCCAAAGCCGTCGCTTGACTCACCCACAAGACCTACCGAGTTCAGGCTCATACCGCTATTGGAAAATACTCGGGCCTTCACCGTCGCGCGCGGCTTGTGGGGGTACACAAGACAAAACGCTGCAAACAGCCGGCCTGCGACGTTCATTCCGCCGCGTCCGCGCTCCCCATTCGCCGTTCCGTGCCGCAACCGCCGTTGCAAGACCCTGACCGCCAGCTGATTATCGGTTGAAGACGCGAGCGAAGAGCGCTGCGAGCGCGGACCGCCGCTTCGGTCGCAAACCCAGGGGCAGCTCAAAGTAGCGACGATGCTCGTAGCACCAGCTCCAGGTCTCACTGCTCTCCAAAGAGGCGATCAGCGGGTGACCCGTGGCGTTGAAATGCTTGAGCGCATGCGTATGCTCCGAATCCTCGCAACATCCGACATGGCCGCAGGAGAGGCACACGCGCAGCTCGTTCCAGGACTCTCCCAGCGCGAGGCACTCTTCGCAGCCGCTCGTACGCGGCGTCACCGGGTGAATGTCAGTGAAATGGTCACAGAGCTCGGTCATAGGGTCATAGCAGGCCCGGCGCGCCCAGCCTGCGGTCGGTGGAGAATATAGGAAGGATGTTGCAGTCCAGTCGGTGCGTAGAACTCGTCGTGGGTATAGACGAAGCCCAAGCGCGTGAGCAGCCTGCGCGAGGCGGCATTTTCCGGGTTGTGGCCCGCAAAAATCGCTTCGATGTTACCGCAACTGAAAGCATATGCAATGACACGAGACGCGGCCTCGAACGCGTAGCCCTGCCGCCAGTGCCGAGACGCCACGTGAACACCGAGCTCGGGAATCTGGGGCTGGCCCTCGCGCGGGCGAAGGCCGCAGCAGCCGATATGCTCGCCGGTGGTAAGCAGAAAGATTGGCCAATACTGCATGCCGTGAGCGCGCTCGGCCTCGATCTCGCGCTGCAAGCGAGCTTGCACTTCCGGATAGCGTGTAGCCGCGCGCGCTGATGTACCGCGTGACCGCCGGGATCGCCCCAAAGGTTGGTGGCCAGCTTGAAGATCGGGGTCACGCCAGCAGCGGAAACCGAGTCGCGCCGAATGCAGGAAGTATTCATTCATGCGGCACGCCAACGTTGCGCATTGCAATTGCGCGACCCACGCCTCGCCGGCGCGTCAATCTAGTAGAGCACCTTCACGTTCTCGGGCGCCAGCCAGTCGCACAGCTGCGCGAGCAGCTGTGCATCCAGATTCACGCGCCACGCCTCGGGCAGCTCGATTTCACCGCCGGCGGCGCGGTTCCTGTAGTCGATGATGATCGGGCACTGGCCGCTCCGGTACGGCTCGAGCAGCGTGAGCAGGCGCTCGGCGGAACCCGAGCCGTTGCAGCAAAGCTTCAGCCCGCGTGCGAACTTGCGCCGCGCCGCGGGAAGGTCATAGAGCGCGTCGGCGATGATGCGCAGGCCCTGCATCATGCCGTCTTCGTTCATGCGCTGCTGAACCCGCACCTGAGCGATGAGCAGCACGTCCTCGCGCAGCAGGTGGCGGTGCGCATCGAAGGTCTCGTTGTAGACGACGATCTCGACCGGGTCCTTGCCGTCGTCGAGCGTGACGAAAGCCATCTTGCCGCGACGCGAGGTCTGATTGCGCAGCGTCGTGACCACGCCGGCGATGCGCACCGGCACCGTCGTTGGCTTGATTGCGCCGAGCGGGACGTGGATGAGCGACGCGAGTTCCGCCGCATACTCGTTGTAGGGATGCCCGGAGAGGTAGAAGCCGAGGCTGGCCTTCTCGTTGGCCAACCGTTCGCTGTCGGTCCAGTCGCGCGCTTCGATCAACCTTAGCTTCGCGGCCGCCGGTTCGTCAGCCTGGTCGCCGAAAAGCGAGACCTGCGCTGCGGATCGCTCGTCGCGCTCGGCCTGCTCCAGCGCGAGGCCGACCGTGGCAAGCAGGCTCGCTCTCGGCTTGCCGAGCGCGTCGAACGCGCCGGCGCGAATCAGCGCCTCGATCGCGCGGCGATTGACGACCCGCTTGTCGACGCGGCGGCAGAAATCGAAGAGGTCAGTGAACGGGCCCGCTTCCCGCGCCTTGACGATCGCCTCGATTGCGCTTCGTCCGGTTCCCTTGATGCCGCCCAGGCCGTAGCGGATTTGCTGGTCGTCGACCGGCTCGAAGCGGTAGTTCGACGCATTGACGTCCGGCGGCAGGACGGTGAGGCCGCAGGCGTTAGCCTCGTCGCGGAAATGCCGCACCTTGTCGGTGTCGTCCATGAGCAACGACAGGTTGGCCGCGATGAATGCCGCCGGATGATGCGCCTTGAAGTACGCGGTCTGGTACGCGATCAGCGCATAGGCCGCGGCGTGCGACTTGTTGAAGCCGTAGCCCGCGAACTTCTCCATCAGGTCGAAGAGCTGCGTCGCGCGCGCCTTGGACAGCCCGTTCTTCTCCGCGCCGTCGATGAATATGAAGCGGTGCTTGGCCATTTCCTCGGGAAGCTTCTTGCCCATCGCGCGGCGCAGCAGGTCGGCGGCGCCCAGCGTGTAGCCGCCGATGACCTGCGCGATCTGCATCACCTGTTCCTGGTACACCATCACGCCGTAGGTGGGCCCGAGGATCGGCTCGAGGCGCGAATCGTGGAAATCGACGCGCTCCACGCCCTGCTTGCGGCGGATGTAGTCGGGGATGAGCTCCATCGGCCCCGGGCGGAACAGCGCGACCAGCGCGACGATGTCGTCGAAGCGCTTCGCCGGCGCCTGCAGCAGCAGCTCGCGCATGCCGCGCGATTCGAACTGGAACACGCCGACGGTATTGCCGCTCTTGAAGATGTCGTAGGTACCCTTGTCGTCGAGCGGCAGCGTGCTCCAGCGCCAGCGTCGACGACGGATCGAGCATCTGCACGTACCGCAGCGTCCAGTCGAGAATCGTCAGCGTCGTAAGTCCCAGGAAGTCGAACTTGACCAGCCCGACGTGCTCGACGTCGTCCTTGTCGAACTGCGACACCAGCGCATCGGTGCCGGCCTGCGTGTACAGGGGGCAGAAGTCGGTGAGCTTGCCCGGCGCGATCAGCACGCCGCCGGCGTGCATGCCGACGTTGCGGGGCAGGCCTTCGAGCTGCTCGGCGAGCGCCAGGAGCTCGCGCACTTCCTCCTCGGCGGCCTCGCGCTCGTTTAGCTGCGGTTCGAATTCGCGCGCGTAGACGACGTTAGCCCCCGACTCGCCCGGCGGACGGCGCTTCAGCGTCACCGTGCGCCCCGGCTGGAACGGGATCAGCTTGGCGATTCCGTCGCAGAAGCTGTACGGCAGATCGAGCACGCGGCCGACGTCGCGCACGACGGCGCGCGCCTGCATCGTGCCGAACGTGGCGATCTGCGACACGGATTCGGCGCCGTATTTCTTCTTCACGTACTCGATGACGTGGTCGCGCCCGTCCTGGCAGAAATCGATGTCGAAGTCGGGCATCGACACGCGCTCCGGATTGAGGAAACGCTCGAACAGCAGCGCGTAGCGCAGCGGATCGAGGTCGGTGATGCCGAGCGCGTACGCGACCAGCGAGCCCGCGCCCGATCCCCGTCCGGGGCCGACCGGCACGCCGTTGTGCTTCGCCCAGTTGATGAAGTCGGCGACGATCAGGAAGTAGCCGGCGAAACCCATCTGGATGATCGTCTTGGCCTCGAACTCGAGACGCGCGACGTATTCCGGCCGCTTCGCGTCGCGCTCGGCAGGGTCAGGGTAGAGCAGCGCAAGTCGCTTCTCCAGGCCCGCCGTCGTTTCGTTCTTCAGATGCTGCTCGATGGTTACGCCGGGCGGGGTCGGAAAGTCGGGCAGATAATTCTTGCCCAGTGGAATCGCCAGGTTGCAGCGCTGCGCGATGGCTACGCTGTTGGCGAGCGCGTCCGGCATGTCGGCGAAGCGCTTCGCCATCTCGTCCTGCGTCATGAAATACTGTTCGGTAGTGAAGCGCTTCGGGCGGCGCGCGTCCGCGAGCACGTAGCCCTCGGCGATGCACACGCGCGCCTCGTGCGCGCGAAACTCGTCGCGGCGCAGGAACTGCACCGGATGCGTGGCGACAACGGGCAGATCGAGCTCCGTGGCGAGGCGCACCGTGGACGCGGTCAGCGCATCGTCATCGCCTTCGCCGGCGCGCTGCACTTCAAGGTAGTAGCGGTCGGGAAACAGCTTGGCCCAGGCCGTCGCGGCTTTCGCCGCGCCCGCGGCGTTGCCCTGGCCGAGGCAGTCGCCGACGTCGCCGCCACGAAAGCCGGAGAGTGCGATCAGGCCCGCGGTGCCTTCGGCGAACCATTCGCGCTTGATCTCCGCGCGGCCGCGATGCTGGTTGCTGCGATAGGCGCGGGTCAGCCACTCGGCAAGCTTGAGATAGCCCTCGCGCGACTGGCAGAGCAGCAGCAGGCGATACGGCATGTCGCGCTCGGCGTCGTGCGTGATCCACACGTCGCAACCGACGATCGGCTTGACGCCGGCTTTGCGCGCGGCCGTGTAGAACTTGACCAGCCCGAACACGTTGGCGAGATCGGTGAGCGCCAGTGCCGGCATGCGGTCGGCAACCGCGGCACCGACCGCTTCGTCGATGCGCACCATGCCATCGACGATCGAGTATTCGCTATGCAGCCGGAGGTGAACGAAGCCGGTCAGCGATTCGCAACGCGGTCGCTTGAGTGTGTCCAGTAGCGAAGCGGGTGCGGCCACCGGTCCCGACTCCGAGGCGCCGGACGGCCCTGCCGGGATGGCGGAACCAGGCCGGTAATCGAGCGCACTCATGGGGTACAATTTTACTCGCTTTGCCACGCGGGACTTCTCTCGCATTCCCCGCCATTTTGATCCGCTCAGCCCATGAATCGTGCGCATTTTTTCCGGTGTTGGTTCATGTCATTGATAATGCTCGCGTCCGGATGCGCCACGTTTGCTCCGGGCCCAACGCCCTACGGAACGCCGACGCCGGCCCAACCGCAGGGCAATCCGAATCCTCCGTCAAACGTCAACCTGCAGGGCTTTCCGCTGGAGTACCGCCAGGGCTACGCCGACGGCTGCGCCAGCGCCTCGAGTGCGGAGCGCAAGGACGCCACGCGGTTCAGGAATGACGGCCAATATCGAACCGGTTGGGGGGACGGCAACGCGCTGTGCAAGAAGCCATAACGAGCGGATGAAGCCGTCCGCGTCGCTTACCGTTCCCGTCCGCAGCCTCGCCTACCACGTCCGCACCTGGGGCGACGCGGATGCCCCGAAGGTCTTCATGCTGCACGGCTGGATGGACGTCGGCGCATCGTTCCAGTTCCTGGTCGATGCGCTGCGTCGTGACTGGCACGTGATCGCCCCTGACTGGCGCGGCTTCGGGCGGTCGGAATGGTCGGGCGACGGCTATTGGTTCGCCGACTATCTCGCCGACCTCGACGCGCTGCTGGATCATTTTGTGCCCGGCGAGCCGGCACGTCTGGTCGGCCACAGCCTCGGCGGCAACGTGGTGATGCTCTATGCCGGCGTACGGCCGCGCCGCGTCGCGCGCGTCGTGTCCCTCGAGGGCTTCGGCATTCCTGCGGAGTCACCCGCCGCCGCGCCGGCCAAGGTAACCAAGTGGCTCGACGCGCTCAAGCACCCGCCGAGTTTCCGCACCTACGCGAATCTGGGTGCGGTCGCCGATCAGCTGCAGAAGAACAATCCGCGTCTGTCACGCGACAAGGCGGAGTTTCTTGCCGCCCACTGGGCACGCGAGGAGCCGGGCGGCAGCGCGCAGCTAAACTCGGATCCTCGACACAAGCTGCCGTTTCCCACGGTCTATCGGATGGACGAAGTGAGCGCAATCTGGAAGCAGATCATCGCACCGGTGCTATGGGTCGCAGCGACGGAATCGTTCATTCCACGGTGGCTTGACGCGCATCCCGAGGGCGAAGGCGCCACCGACAGCCTGGAGGGCATCCGGGCTCGACTGCAGCTGGTTCCGCAGGGCGAGCTTGTCACCATCGACGCCGCGGGGCACATGCTTCATCTCGACCGGCCCGATGCCGTCGCGGCGGCGATCGAGCCGTTTCTCGCGTCGTGACGCGGCAGCTGCTCGGCATCGCTTCGCGACGCGCCGCGTACGGGGCGCTCGTCCTGCTCACCCTCATCTGGGGGCTGAACTGGATAGCGATGAAGTTCGGGCTGCAGTATGCACACCCGGTCATCTACAACATCGAGCGCACGCTCATCGCGATCGCATTGCTGTTCGCGGTGCTGCTCTGGGAGCGACGCGCGCTCAAGCCAGGATCGTGGACGGCGGTGATCGTCACGGGATTCTTTCAAACCACGATCAACTTCGGCGCAACGACGATGGCGCTGGCCGGCGGCGGCGCAGGACGCACGGCGGTGCTCGTGTTCACGATGCCGTTCTGGACGATGCTTATCGCCTGGCCGGTTTTGCACGAGCGCGTGCGCGGCAGCCAGTGGTTGGCCGTCGGCTTCGCGCTTACGGGGCTGGCGCTGGTCGTCGCGCCTTGGAACTGGCAGGGCGAGCTTGAGCCCAAGCTCTGGGCGGCGCTGTCGGGATTCGGCTGGGCCGCGGGAACGGTGGCGACCAAGTATTTCCTGCGTCACCAGCGCCTCGACATGCTCAACCTGATCGCCTGGCAGATGGTCGCAGGCATCGCACCGATCTGCCTCATCCCGCTGCTGTATCCGCTGCCTGCCGCACACTGGAACGGCGTCTATGTTGCCGCGCTGCTCTACGCCGGCGTGATTGCCACGGGGATCGGCTTCATCCTGTGGACGGCGATTCTCGCCTGGCTGCCCGCGGGGACAGCATCGCTCAACATGTTCGCGATTCCGGTGCTGGCACTCGTTTCGTCGATGCTCGTTTTTGGCGAGCGGTTGACTCTGGAGGAGTGGCTCGGCATCGCGTCGATCGGCGTCGGGCTGGCGATCGTTTCCCTGCGTGCGTGGCTTGCCGGCCGGCACGGCGAGCACGAACTCATCGAGGCTCCGGTCATTGAAGGCGGCTGACGCGCAGCGTCGGCTATAATCTGTCAGCTTTGCCAATCACGGTGAAACGTCGCAGTGTCCGCAGCCGACCTCGCCAAGCTCAGAATCGACCGCTCCCTTGCGCCGGTGCGCACGCGTCGTCGCCGCAAGTGGATCTGGCTCGGCGCGATGGCGATCGTTCTCGTCGGCGGCGGGGGCTGGATTGTCTTTGCGCCGCGCGCGGTCGCGGTGCAGACGACGCCGATCGTCACGACTTATCTGTCGCAGCAATTCGTTGTGCTCAATTCGACCGGTTACGTCGTCGCACAGCGCAAGGCGGCGATTGCGTCGAAGGCATCCGGACGCCTCGAATGGCTCGGCGTCGCCGAAGGTACGCGGGTGAAGGCCGGGGAAGTTATCGCGCGGCTCGATGCCCGCGATGTCGCCGCGCAGCTCGACGCCGCGCTCGCCAACGTGCAGGTTGCGCGCGCAACCCTGGAGCAGGCGCAGGCTGAGGATCGCGACGCCGAAGTCTCGCTCGGCCGGACGCGGGATCTTGTGGCCAAGAAGTTCCTGTCGGAATCGGCGCTCGATCAAGCCAAGGCACGCGCCGACCGGGCGGTCGCCGGCGTGGCGAGCGGGAGGGCCGGGCTGCTCGCCGCCGAAGCCAACGCCAAGAACGCGCAGGTCGCGGTCGACTATACCCTGATCCGCGCGCCTTTCGACGGCATCATACTGTCGAAGAGCGCCGATGTCGGCGACATGGTGACGCCGTTTTCTTCGGCAGCCGATTCCAAGGGTGCGGTCGTCAACATGGCTGACATGAGCACGCTGGAAGTCGAAGCCGACGTCTCCGAAGCAAGCCTGTCGAAAATCAAGGTGGGCCAGCCTGCCGAGATTACGCTCGATGCGTTGCCCGACACGCGCTTTCGCGGCAGCGTGTCGCGCATCGTGCCGACGGTCGATCGCGCCAAGGCGACGGTGATGACGAAAGTGCGCTTCGACGCGATTGACCCGCGCGTGTTGCCGGAAATGAGCGCCAAGGTATCGTTCCTGTCGCAGCCGGTTACCGCGGAGGAGCAGCAGCCACTCGTCGCGGTCAATCCGGATGCGCTGGCACAGCGTGATGGCAAGACCGTGGTTTACGTCGTCCGCGACGACAAGGTGGTCGAGGTCCCCGTGCGACCGGGCCGCAAGCTCGCCGACGTCACCGCGATCGCCGGCGATGTCAGGGTCGGCGAGAAAGCGGTTCTGAAGCCCGCCACCGAGCTCCGAGGGTGGCACGCCGGTCAGGCCCGCCGCGAGATGACTTGCGGTCGGGTTCGATCACCGATGCTACCCGCTGAGCTGCCGCCTGCGACGTGGCAAGTGACCGCGGCGTACTGGTCGAGATTCGCGAACTGACGAAGTACTATCAGCGCGGCGACCAGATCATTCCTGTCCTTGTCGATATCAATCTCGATGTCTACGTCGGCGATTATGTGGCGCTAATGGGTCCGTCGGGGTCGGGCAAGAGCACGCTGCTCAATCTGATCGCCGGCATCGACAAACCCAGCAGCGGCACGATCAGGGTCGGCGGCGTGGATATCGTCGGGCTCGACGATTCGGATCTTGCCGCGTGGCGCGCCGGGCACGTTGGATTCATTTTCCAGTTCTACAACCTGATGCCGGTGCTGACCGCGTTCGAGAACGTCGAGTTGCCCCTGCTGCTGGCGGCATTGTCGCGGCGCGAGCGGCGCGAGCGCGTCGACACGGCGCTGTCGCTGGTCGGGTTGACCGACCGGGCCGAGCACCTTCCGGGGGAGCTATCCGGCGGCCAACAGCAACGCGTCGCGATCGCGCGCGCGCTCATTACGGATCCGACGCTGATCGTCGCCGACGAACCGACCGGCGACCTCGATCGCACCACCGGTGAGGAAATCCTCGGTCTTGCTCGAACGCCTCAACCGCGAGCTGGGCAAGACGATCCTGCTGGTGACGCACGATCCGAAAGCCGCAGAAAAGGCACGGCGGATCGTGCATCTCGAAAAGGGCGTCCTCGTCGACTGAATGCGGGCGGGCGGATTCAAGGCGGATGGCCTGCCCGACCACGCCGCAAGCGGCGCAGGCGGGTCTAGGCGCCGGCGCGGCGTTGCAGCGGCTGCAGCAGGTCGTCGTCCAGGGCGCGCTCGATCGCGGACTGCGCCGGCGCCGGCGGCGCGAGGCGCAAATCGCGTTCCGCCTCTTCGATCGCCTGCAGGATCGCGTTTCCGTCCATCTCGCGCTCGACGTCGCTGCGAGCGGCAGCCCATGCTTCTCTGACCGCGCGCTCTTCGATGATGTCCGCATCGACCTCGTCTAAGAGCGTGTCGATGGTCGACGGGTCGACCGCGGGGCGACGCTGCCGGCTGCCGGTGGTCGAGGATTCGGTCCCGACCGCTGTCGCGGTGGACTTTGGTTTTGCGCCTTGAGCCGCTCCCGGCTGCGTCGTCGCCCCGTTATACGTTTGGGTATGTGCCAGGGTCACCGGCGCCGCGGACAGATCGGCGAAGGATCGCGGGCCGGATGCAGCCGGGCTGCGCGTCCACTGCGGAACCTCCGTCGCCGCTCCGCGGCGGCGAGCCAACAGGGCGGCGAGCACAGCCAACATGCCGGCGATCACCAGCGCCGCGACCACGATGGGCCACAGGCTCATGCCGGCCGATGCGGGTTGCACCCGCGAAGGGACAGCGGCAAGGGCAGCAAGCGCGGGTGTCCCGGCGACCATGTGGAACGCCGTGGCAATCATTCCGCCGGCTACGCCTTCGCGATCCGGGGCCGAACGCACGGGCGTCGGCGGTGCCGCCGGGACGGCACGGTCGGGGTCGGGCGACTCGCCAAGTGCACGACGCGGGTCTCGCTCAGCGCCGGGCCGGCGGAGTTCCGCCGCGTGGCGGCTGGCTGCGGCGCGGGTCGGTCCTGCCGGGTTCCGCGCGCCGCTGCCTGCGCCGCCGTGGCCGGGGTGCTGAATGCGCCCGGGGCTGGGGGATCGAGCAGCAGTACATAGACGCGCTGGGTCGATCCGTCGCAGCCGGCCTGAACGCTGAACCGGATCGCCGGCTCGTTGACCGGCTTGGCCGTCGTGACGACCAGCCTGGGTGCGGACGCCGCACGTTCAAGACTGACGCGCGCCGTCACAACCTGCGCCGAACCGTCGCCCGCTGCGGGAACCAGCCGAAAACAGCCCGGCTGCAGCGATTCGCCAGTCGCGGCGGAAATCGGTATGACCACGCGCAGCGGAGACCCCAGTGCCGATTGCGCGACGGCGTCTCCCAGCGCCAGACCGTGTGCCGAGGACGACGCGAGCAATGCGCCCATCAGCAGCAGCATCGCGAGTGCGCAGAGGAAGCGAAACGGTGCGTCGTTGCACACGGTGGTTCTCGATCCGTGGTCGCGCTCGGTGGTATGCATGTTCCTTGATCGCCCTGGATCCGGCTCCGGCCGGCATGAGTAAGGCCAAAGCAACTTCCATGCCTCAAGGCACGGGGCCGATCCGCCGCGGTGCGGTAAGCTCGGGCGGATCATGTTCTTCCTTCGCCTCGTCTTCAGGAACGTGCTGCGGCACAAGCTGCGCACGATGCTCACGATGGTCGGGATCGTGGTCGCGATCACCGCCTTCGGGCTGCTGCGCACGGTCATCGACGCGTGGTACGCCGGCGCCAACGCGAGCTCGAGCGCGCGACTGGTGACGCGCAACTCGGTGTCGCTCGTCTTCGCGCTGCCGCTGACGTACGCCGAGAAGATCCGCCAGGTGCCCGGCGTGACCGCCGTATCCTGGGCGAACTGGTTCGGCGGCGTGTATATCAGCGAACGCAATTTCTTTCCCCAGTTCGCGGTCGACCCGCCGACCTATCTCGAAATCTATCCCGAGTTCATGCTCTCCGCCGAGCAAAAGAAGGCGTTCCTGGCCGACCGTCAGGGCGCGATCGTCGGACGCAAACTCGCCAGCTTGTACGGGTGGAAGATCGGCGACCAGATTCCGCTGCGCGGCACGATCTTTCCGGGAACCTGGACGTTCAATCTGCGCGGCATCTACGAAGGCGCGACGAAGGCGACGGCCGAATCGCAGATGTTGTTCCACTGGAGCTATCTGAACGAGAGCATCAAGAAACGCTTTCCAAAGCGTGGCGATCAGATCGGCGTCCTCATCGAGCAGCTCAGGGACCCGGATCAGGCAGCGGTCGTTTCGCAGGCGATCGACGCGATGTTCAAGAATTCGTTGGCCGAAACGCTGACCGAGACCGAGAACGCGTTTCAGCTTGGCTTCGTGGCGATGTCGGAGGCGATCCTGCTGGCGATTCAGTCCGTTTCGTTCGTCGTCATCGTCATCATCATGGCCGTGATGGCCAACACCATGGCGATGACCGCGCGCGAGCGGGGCGCGGAGTACGCCACTCTCAAGGCGCTCGGCTTTGGCCGCGGCTTCGTTGCGCTGCTCATCGTGTGCGAATCGCTGCTCATCGCACTGGTCGGCGGCGTGGTCGGCATCGCGCTCACGTTCCCGATCGCGAATGCGTTCCGCGAAGCGCTCGGAACGTTCTTCCCGATCTTTTACATCAGCGACCTGACGGTCGCGCTGCAGCTGGGAGCCGCGGTGCTCGTCGGCGCCATCGCGGCAGCGTTTCCGGCCTGGCGCGCCGCCAGCATACGCATTGTCGACGGGCTGCGCGCCGTCGCCTGAGCTGCCGATGCCTATTCCTTTTACCTACATCGTGCGCAACCTGTTCGCGCGCCGGTTGACAACCGCGTTGACCGCGGGCGGCATGGCGCTCGTCGTCTATGTGTTCGCGACGGTGCTGATGCTCGCGGCTGGACTCGAAGCGACACTGGTCGCAACCGGCCAGGACGACAACGTCATCGTGATCCGGCGCGGCTCGCAGACCGAGGTGCAGAGCGGGATCGATCGGGCGCAGGCCGGGATTGTCGCAAGCCTGCCCGACATCGCGATCGGTCAGGATGGGCAGCCGCTGGTGTCGAAGGAGCCAGTCGTGCTGATCAACCTGCCCAAGCGCGAATCCGGCAAGCCGTCGAACGTCGTGATCCGCGGCGTGACGCCGCACGGTCTGGTAGCTGCGGCCGCAGGTGCAGATCGTCGCGGGCCGCATGTTCCGACCGGGCACCGCCGAAGTCGTCGCCGGGCGCGCGATCGCGACCGGTTTCCGCGGAGCGGCGCTCGGCGAAACGCTGCGCTTCGCCTCCCGCGACTGGACGGTGGTCGGCGTGTTTGACGGCGGACGCACCGGCTTCGACTCGGAGATCTGGGGAGACGCCGAACAGATGCTGCAGGCGTTCCGGCGGACCAGTTTCTCCGCGCTGGTATTCAAGCTCGCCGACAGCGAGCGCTTCGATGCGGTGAAGCAGGTGCTCGAGTCCGATCCGCGCCTGACCGTCGAAGCGAAGCGCGAGACGCGCTTCTATGCCGATCAGTCGGAAGCACTGGCGAAATTCATCAGCTATCTCGGCACGACGATTTCGGTGATATTTTCCATTGGCGCGATCATCGGCGCGATGATCACGATGTACGCGAGCGTCGCAAGCCGCACCGCGGAGATCGGTACGCTGCGTGCGATCGGCTTTTCCCGCGTCGGCGATCTTGGTCGCTTTCCTCGTCGAATCGCTGCTGCTGGGGCTTCTCGGCGGCGCCATCGGCCTCGCCGCCGCCGCCTTCATGCAGGCGCTGTCGATTTCGACGACCAATTTCCAAACCTTTGCCGAGGTCGCGTTCCGCTTCGTGCTGACTCCAGGCATCGCCGTTGCCTCACTCCTGTTCGCGCTGGCGATGGGCTTTGTCGGGGGATTCCTGCCCGGCGGCACGCGCGGCGCGGCTAAAGATCGTCGACGCTCTGCGCGCCGCGTAGGGCTAACGGCGTGACCGTTGCGACGACCGCGCGCCGCTCGAGAAGACGGCGCCTGCGCAAGGTGGCGCGACCGACCGCGGCCCGAGGATAATGCAACCCCGCGCGTCATTCGTCGGCGGCGCAGCACGCAACCGCCATTCACGCCCATGGGACCGACTGCACTGTTCTCGATCGCGACGCTGATCTGGGGCTCGACCTGGTTCGCGATCACTTTCCAGCTCGGCGCCGTTGCGCCTGAAGTGTCGGTGGTGTACCGCTTTACGCTTGCCGCGCTGCTCCTGGCCGGGTGGTGCATTGTGACCGGGCGGTCGCTGCGCTTTCCGCTGCGACAGCACGCGTGGTTCGCGGCGCAGGGAACGCTACTCTTCGGGCTCAACTATCTGGGCGTCTACAAGGCCGAGCTGTACGTCGCTTCGGGGCTGGTCGCGGTGCTGTTCTCCCTCATCGTCTTTCTCAACCTTCTCGGCGTGCGTCTATTCTTCGCGGCGGCGATCAATCGGCGTGCGCTGCTCGGGGCGATCCTGGGCGTAAGCGGTGTGACGCTGCTTTTCTGGCGCGAATTCGGGCACGGCCACGGCGATGCCCTGCGCGGAATCGCAATCGCCGCCGGGGCGACGGTCTTCGCATCGGGTGGCAATCTGCTCGCGATGCGCAACCAGCGGTGCGGCATCCCGCTGTTGCCCTGCGTCGCGTGGGGCATGGGTTATGGAGCACTCGCCATCGCGCTCGTGGCCGTTATTGAAGGAATCCGCGTGGACATTCGAGGCGACATTCGCCTACGTTGCGTCGCTGCTCTATCTCGCCGCGTTCGGCTCGGTGATCGCCTTCACCGCCTATCTGACCCTTCTGGGGAAAATCGGCGCCGCGCGCGCAGGCTACGTCGGGGTGGCCGTGCCGCTGGTGGCGCTGCTCCTGTCGAGCGTGTTCGAGCACTACGAATGGACGCCGCCGGCACTGGCCGGCGCGGCGTTGTGCGTGATGGGCAACTTGCTCGTCCTGATGCCGCAGCCGGCGGACAAGGGATGACCGAGCTTGGCGACACGGGAACGCGGGGCCGCGCCGCAACAGGCGCGGCCCCGTCTTTCGGGATCAGACGGTCCGGTTAGCGCAGGGAACTGTTTCCGGCAGCGCCGTAGACATCGTCTACCCTGCGAGCGGAGGTGATCCTGCGGTCGAGATCCCCCGGCAGCCGCGGATATTCGCCCGGGCCAAAGGTCCGGCAGTCACCCTGGAATTGCACGTCGGTGCAGAACATCCAGTGTCCGCTCGTCGATGCGCAGCGAGGCGGCGCGATTGTCGAACCCGACTCGTTCCAGGTTGGCCAACTCGCCCCGGTCGATGCACCAGCGACCGCCCGCCGAAGTGCGGGAGCTCGTAGAGCACGACGCTTGCGGCGGGGGGCACCGGCGGTGTCGCCGCGCCGACTGGAGCGGGAACTGGCGAGATCAACTCGGCGGAAACGACGTGATCGCCAAACGTCCCGAGGCTTTCATAGCGACCGGGGACGAAGTCGGTGCAGTCGCCGCGGTAGTACTCGCGGCTGCAGAGGCGCCACGTGCCCGAATAGACGATCACCGCCTGGGCACCCTGGTACGACGCAATCCGTTCGAGATTGCCGTCGGTCCGCGTCAATTCGATCGCGCCGCCGCCGAATCCGGGACGCTCGAAGAGCGCTATCCGCGGCTGCGTCAAGGGCGAGCGTGGTGGGCGGCGGGACGGCGCCCGCGTCGACGACCTCCCGCACCGAGGCAACGCGGCTGCTCAGCGTTCCGTCGCGCACGTTGTACTCACCGGGATTCAGCCGCACGCAGGTACCCGAAAAGACCGATCCGCTGCAGGCGTCCCACACGCCGCTGCGCACGACGATCGACGCTGCGGTGGAATTGAAGGCACTCCGCTCCAGGTCGGCCGCGGACCGACGCAGGGTATAACCCTCGCCCTGAAAGTCGCGCTGTTGATACAAGGTTATCTCGCTGGCGAGCGCGCCGGGCAGCCACAGCGCAAGTGCCGCGCCGAGAAGGGCGCGCAAGGATTTTCCGATTCCGCTATTCATAGGCACATCTCCATTCCGAAAAGGACAACTACGCCGGCAACCTGCCGGCATCAGCTTTGACGCGAGAAAGCGACCGATGGTTTACGCGGCGCGTGCGATGGAGTGTCGCCACGGGGCGACACGGCGGCAGAGCGGAGCCGGATTTGTAAGACGCTGTCCGTCGGCGGCCGGGTTCGCGCCGAGATCGCCGCGCATCACCTCGCGCCGACGCTGCGCGGGCTGCCACGGGTTTCAGATGCAGGACGATGTCAGTCTTCGCTGGCGCCCTGGACGACGTCGACATTGTCGATCAGGCGCGTCGTCCCGAGCATCGCTGCACCGAGCACGATCAGCAAATTCGGATGGTCGTAGCCCTCCGGATGCGGAATGCGCAGCGCGAGGCCGTGGCGAATCGCGATGTAGTCGACCTTCCAGCCGTGCCGGGACAGGTCGGCGCGAGCCGCCGCTTCCAGGTTCGCATAGTCGTGGCGGCCGCCGAGAATCTCGTCGGCCACCCATGACAGGGCGCGGAAGAGCCGCGGCGCCTCGAGACGCTCTTCCGGCGAGAGGTAGCTATTGCGCGAAGCCAGGGCGAGGCCGTCCTCCGCGCGGACCGTCTCCGCGGGCACGATGCGGATCGGCAAGTTGAATTGCTGCACCATGCCGCGCACGATCTTGAGCTGTTGGCGGTCCTTCTTGCCGAATACCGCGATATCGGGGCGGACCAGGTGGAAGAGCTTCAGCACGACGGTGCACACGCCATGAAAGAATCCCGGTCGGGAGGCTCCCTCCAGCTCCTCGGCGAGCGGCGGCGGCGTCACGCGGTACACCTGCGGCGTCGGATACATCTCCTGGTCCTGCGGCGCGAACAGCACGTCGACGCCTTCGCGCTGCAGACCGACGCAATCGGCCTCGAACGTACGCGGGTAGCGGTCGAAGTCTTCGTCCGGTCCGAACTGCAGCCGGTTGACGAAAATGCTGGCGACGACCGCGTCGCCATGCTCCCGCGCGATGCGCATGAGCCGCAGGTGTCCCTGGTGCAGATTGCCCATTGTCGGCACGAACGCGGTCCTGCCGACGTGGGCGAGCCTTGCGTGCAACTCGGCGGCGGTGGTGACGATATCCATGGGTCAGACGCAGTGCTCGGGCGCCGGGAAGCTGCCGTCCTTGACCGCCTTGACGTAGGCTGCGACGGCCGCTTCGACGCTGTCGTGGCCGGTCATGAAATTGCGCACGAATCGCGCCGGCTTGCCCGGGTAGATGCCGAGCATATCGTACAGGACGAGCACCTGGCCGCTACAGCCCGGGCCCGCGCCGATGCCGATCGTCGGCACGGAGAACTCGCTGGTAAGCGCCGCGGCCAGGGCGGCCGGGACCATTTCCAGCACCAGCAGGTCGAGACCAGCCAGCGCCAGCGCCTGCGCGTCGTCGCGCAGCGTTTGCGCTGACGCGTCGGTCTTGCCCTGCGTCTTGTAGCCGCCGAACCGATGCACCGACTGCGGCTGCAGGCCCAGATGGCCGCACACCGGAATGCCGCGGGCGGCCAGGAATTCGACCGTGCGAGCGACCCACGCGCCGCCTTCGAGCTTGACCATCTGCGCGCCCGCGGCCATCAGTCGCGCCGCGTTGGCATACGCCTGCTCCGGGCTCGCCTGATAACTGCCGAACGACATGTCGGCGATGACGAGCGCCGACTTCGCTCCTGCGGCCACGCAGCGCGTGTGATAGACCATCTCGTCGAGCGTCACCGGCAGCGTCGATGCGTGGCCGCCGATGACCATGCCCAGCGAATCGCCGATCAGCAGCACGTCGACGCCGGCGCGCTCGAGCAGAACGGCGAAGCTCGCGTCATAGCAGGTGAGCATGGCGATCTTCTCGCCCTGGCGCGCCATTGCGGCGAGGCCCGGAACCGTGCGCTTTGCCGTGGTCGATGTCATTGTGCCCCCAGGTTGAAGAATTCGCGCCGCCCGCGCATGCCCGCGATGCGCGAGAGCAGCAGTTCAAAATGATCGGCGGAATCGACGAAATTGAGCCGCTCGCTGTTGACGATGAGCAGCGGCGCGTCCTCGTAGCGGTAGAAATACCGGCTGTAGGCGTCGGCCAGCCGCGCCAGGTAGTGTTCCGGGATCGCGCGCTCGTAGTCGACGCCGCGCTTGTGCACGCGATCGATCAGCGTCGTCACCGGGGCCTGCAGGTAGATGACCAGATCCGGCGTCGGCGGTCTGCGGCTTTAGATGCGCGTAGACCTTGTCGTACAGCGCGAACTCGTCGTCGCTCAGGTTGAGGCGTGCGAAGAGAGGGTCCTTGTCGAGAAGGAAATCCGCGACCGTCGGGCGCCGAAACAGGTCGAGCTGCGTCAGGCCGCGAACCTGATCGACGCGCTGAAACAGGAAGTTGAGCTGCGTCGGCAGGGCGAAGCGCGCCATGTCGGCATAGAACCGGGCAAGGAACGGATTCTCTTCCGGCGCCTCGAGCAATGCGTCGCCGTCGAGGTGGACCGCGAGGGCGCGGGCAAGGCTCGTCTTGCCGGCGCCGATCGGCCCCTCGACAACGACGTAGCGACATTTCGCGAGATCCATGGCGCCGGCTTGACTCTAGCGCCAGAAGGCGCTTCGCGTCCGCGCGATGCGCTGGTCGCGCACGCGGCGCAGCCATGCGCGCGCGGCGCCGCGACCCGGGATCGTGGCCGCCGGCGCGATCTCGAGCAGCGGGCGCAGCACGAATGCCCGCTGGTGCATGCGCGGATGCGGCAGGGTCAGCGACGACTGCGACAGCCGGCGGCGGCCGAACAGCAGCAGATCGAGATCGAGCATGCGCGGCGCGTTGCGTCGCTCGCCACGCTGTCGCCGCCGGCCGTGACGATGCTCGATGGCGCGCAGCTGACGCAGCATGCGCGCCCGGCGGCAGGGCCGTGCGCAGCGCGGCGACCGCGTTGACGTAGTCCGGCTGCGGTTCGGCACGTTCCCACGGGCGCGGTCACATAGTTGCGCGACGCGGCGACGAGTTGCGACCGCGGCAGTCGGGCGAGCTCCGCGAGCGCGCGCGCGAGACGCCGCCGCGGGTGGCCGAGGTTGCTGCCGAGTCCGACATAAGCGAAGCTCGTCATCGCGTCGCGCGTGCCTCAACGCTCCGAAGGGGACGGCGGGTCCGCCGCGTCGCTCGCGGCCTCGTCGCGCTTGCGCCCGCGGCCGCGCGGGCGCCGCCTTTTCCGGGCGCCTCGTCCGGGTCGCAGCATGCGCTCCCGCTCGGCGCTGTCCGCGCGCTGGAAGCGCTCCCACCAATCGGCGAGCTCGAGCGGGATCTCGCCGCTTTGGCCGCGCAGCGACAGAAAATCGTAGGCCGCGCGAAAGCGCGGATGCTCGAGCAGCCGGAACGGGCGCTGTCCTGCGCGCTGCTCAAAGCGCGGTTGCAGCGCCCACATCTCCTTGATCGTCGCCTCGAAGCGGCGCGGGTATCGCGAGCCGCTCCGCCTGCTGCTCCAGCACGCGGTCCATCGCCGCAAACAGCGCCGGTATCGGGCGCTCGCCCTTGGCCTTGGCGGCGGTCCAGTTGGCCAGCACTTCGTGCCACAGCAGCGTCGCGAAAAGGAATGCCGGCGTGACCGGCTTGCCCGTCCGGACGCGCTCGTCGGTGTTGGCAAGCGCGAGCTCGATGAAGCGCGAGCCCAGCGGCTGCTCGAGGATCACGTCGAGCAGCGGGAGCACGCCGTGGTGCAGGCCATGCTGCCGCAGGCTCTTCAGCGACTCGACCGCGTGGCCGGAAAGCAGCAGCTTCTCCATCTCGTCGAACAGCCGCGACGGAGGCACGTTGTGAAGCAGCGGCGCCAGCGTCGGAATCGGCGCCGCGGTCTTTTTCTCGATGGCGATGCCGAGCTTGGCGGCCAGGCGCACCGCGCGCAGCATGCGCACCGGATCCTCGCGATAGCGCGTCACCGGGTCGCCGATCAGCCGCAGCTTCCGCGCTTTGATGTCGCGTACGCCGCCGACGTAGTCCCATACGCTTTCGGTCGCCGGTTCGAAGTACAGCGCGTTGACGGTGAAATCGCGGCGCACCGCATCTTCCGCCTGCTTGCCAAACACGTTGTCGTGCAGCAGGCGCCCGTGCTCGTCGGCGGAATCGTCTCCGGTCTGCCGGCCGCGAAACGTCGATACCTCGATGGTTTCCGGCCCGGCGAGGACGTGCACCAGCCGGAAGCGCCGGCCGATGATGAAGGCGCGGCGGAACAGCGGCTTCACCTGCTCCGGTGTCGCGTCGGTGGCGATGTCGAAATCCTGTGGGCACGATCCCGAGCAGCAGATCGCGCACCGCGCCGCCGACGATGAAGGCCTTGAACCCGGCTTGCTGCAGCTTGCGCGTCACCTCGGTCGCGCCCCGCGACAGCTGGGCGCGGCGCACCGGGTGCGTGTCGGGACCGAACACGCGCGGCTCGGGCGCGGGACCGCCGGGAATCAAGCGCGCGAGCAGGCGGCGGATCACGATGCGTGGTTGAAATGCTGCAAGCGAGGCGCGATCCGGGCGGTTGCCCTCATCATTGAGGAACCCACGGGACGTTGCAGAGGTTCGGACCGGACCTGAATGATAGCACGGCGACTGCCTGCGCCCGCCGGTTTGCGCCCTTGGTCACCCGCGGCGCTCGACCCGGTTCGTCGCTGCGTGGCAGGAACAAGGCGAATCGAGGATAATTCGCAACTCGCAGTTCGCGTCAAGGGAGATTCCGCGCCATGCCAAGCTATCAGCACGTAACGGTCCCGGCCGGGGGCCAAAAGATCACCGTCAACAAGGATTTCAGCCTCAACGTCGCCGATCAACCCATCATTCCCTACATCGAGGGCGACGGCACGGGCGTCGACATCACGCCCGTCATGATCAAGGTGGTCGACGCCGCCGTGGCCAAGGCATACGGCGGCAAGCGCAAGATCCACTGGATGGAGATCTACGCCGGCGAGAAGGCGACCAAGGTCTACGGCGCCGACGTGTGGCTGCCCGACGAGACGCTGGCGATCCTCAGGGATTACGTCGTCTCGATCAAGGGTCCGCTGACGACGCCGGTCGGCGGCGGCATCCGCTGCCTCAACGTCGCGCTGCGCCAGCAGCTCGACCTGTATGTCTGCCTGCGGCCGGTGCGCTACTTCACCGGCGTGCCCAGCCCGGTCAAGGCGCCCGAGAAGACCAACATGGTCATCTTCCGCGAGAACTCCGAGGACATCTACGCCGGCATCGAGTGGGCGGCGGAGTCCGACGGCGCGAAGAAGGTGGTCGACTTCCTGATCAAGGAGATGGGCGTCAAGAAGATCCGCTTTCCGGCGACGTCGGGCATCGGCATCAAGCCGGTGTCGCGCGAAGGCACCGAGCGCCTGGTGCGCAAGGCGATCCAGTATGCGATCGACAACGACCGGAAATCGGTGACGCTCGTGCACAAGGGCAACATCATGAAGTTCACCGAAGGCGCCTTCCGCGACTGGGGCTACGCGCTGGCGCAGAAGGAGTTCGGCGCCCAGCCGATCGACGGCGGCCCCTGGACCCGCTTCAAGAACCCGAAATCCGGCCGCGACATCACGGTCAAGGACGTGATCGCCGACGCCTTCCTGCAGCAGATCCTGCTCCGCCCGGAGGAATACGACGTGATCGCGACGCTGAACCTGAACGGCGACTACATCTCGGACGCGCTGGCCGCGCAGGTGGGCGGCATCGGCATCGCGCCGGGCGCGAACATGTCGGACAGCGTGGCGATGTTCGAAGCCACACACGGCACGGCGCCCAAGTACGCCGGCAAGGACTACGTCAACCCGGGCTCGGAAATCCTGTCCGCCGAGATGATGCTCGTGCACATGGGCTGGAAGGAAGCCGCCGAGCTGATCGTCAGGAGCCTGGAAAAGGCGATCGCCGACAAGGTCGTGACCTACGACTTCGCGCGGCTGATGCCGGGCGCAACGCAGGTATCGTGCTCCGGCTTCGGCCAGGCGATGATCGCGCGGATGTAGCGCGGCGCAGCCGGAGCGGCCGCGGAGGCGAGAAGGCGCAGGCGGGCGGTCCCAAGCAGCGGCCCCGGGAGCCACGGCAGTCCAGCGCCCGGCGCGTGCGGCGCCGGCGCCCGACCCGGCCGCGCCTTCGCCGCGGCGCGCGGCAAAGCGGGTGCTCGAAGGAGGGATGAGTAGCGCCGCGTGCGCGGCGGACGCCAGCCGCGGGCACAAAAAACCCGCCACCGGGCGGGTTTTTGTTGCCATGGCGGCCCGGGCTGCCGGGCCGCGGGCGGAATTCAGGCGGCCTGAATATTCGAGGCCTGCTTTCCCTTGGGGCCCTGGGTGACTTCGAAACTCACCTTCTGACCTTCCTTCAGCGTCTTGAAGCCGTTCATCTGGATGGCCGAGAAATGCGCGAACAGATCTTCACCGCCGTCCTCCGGCGTGATGAAACCGTAGCCTTTCGCGTCGTTGAACCACTTGACGGTGCCTGTTGCCATAAGCCTGCTTCCTTACAAGAATGAGGGGTTTTGGTGTTTGGAGAGCAAGTACTATCTACGGCAAGCGCAACGCGGTGCAGCGGCAGACCGGGACAGCAGAGACTCATAGGCCAAACGCGAGTTTTTTACGCGCTTTGCGACAATGAAGTCAAGTCCCGGCCGAAAAATGCGCCTTCCTCTTGAAAAATCTGTTGCAATCATCAAACATTAGACCATTGGACGGCGGGTTTCCGGCACGCCATGGCAATCCAGCAGCAGGACGGGAGCGTTCTCGAGGTCGAAAAGACCCGCCTCAAGCCGCCGCCGCTGTATAAGGTGATGCTGCTCAACGACGACTACACGCCGATGGACTTTGTCGTCGTGGTGTTGCAGACTGTATTCGCGATGAGCCGCGAGAAGGCCACGCAGGTGATGCTGCAGGTGCATCGCGAGGGGATGGGGGTGTGCGGGACGTATACGCGGGAAGTCGCCGCAGCAAAGGTCGACCAGGTGGTCAACATCGCCCGCAAGCATCAGCACCCACTCCAGTGCACGATGGAGGAGACTTAGACGTTAGGGGGCTTAGCAAGCAGCAATGCAGCAGCCGCGCCAGTCGGCAGCGGCGCTGCGATCAAGGACGAACATGATTGCGCAGGAACTGGAAGTCTCCCTCCACATGGCTTTTGTCGAAGCGCGGCAGAAGCAGCACGAGTTCATCACCGTCGAGCACCTGCTGCTCGCGATGCTCGACAATCCGTCCGCCGCGGAGGTGCTGAAGGCCTGCGGCGTCGACCTCGACGAGCTGCGCGGCGTGCTGACCGACTTCATCAACGAGCACACGCCGCGGCTGTCGCCGCATTCCGACGCCGACACCCAGCCGACGCAGGGCTTCCAGCGCGTGATCCAGCGCGCCATCCTGCACGTGCAGTCGTCGGGCAAGAAGGAAGTCACCGGCGCCAACGTGCTGGTCGCGATCTTCGGCGAGAAGGAATCGCACGCCGTCTATTTCCTCAATCAGCGCGGCGTGACGCGGCTCGACGTTGTCAACTACATCGCGCACGGCATCACCAAGAACTCGCAGAAGAAGGACGAGAAGCAGGAGTCGGCCAAGGACGAGGGCGACGGGGAGCAGCAGCCGGCCGGCGCGCTCGAAGCCTACACGATCAACCTCAACCAGATGGCCAAGAACGGCAAGATCGATCCGCTGATCGGCCGCGAGCTCGAGCTCGAGCGCGTGATCCAGGTGCTGTGCCGCCGGCGCAAGAACAATCCGCTGCTGGTCGGCGAGGCCGGCGTGGGCAAGACCGCGATCGCCGAGGGGCTCGCGCGCCGCATCAACGACGGCGAGGTGCCCGAGTTGCTGCGGGAATTCACGGTCTATTCGCTCGACATGGGCGCGCTGCTCGCGGGCACCAAGTACCGCGGCGACTTCGAGCAGCGGCTGAAGGCGGTGCTGAAGCAGCTGGCCGACAATCCGAAGTCGATCCTGTTCATCGACGAGATCCACACGATCATCGGCGCCGGCGCGGCGTCGGGCGGCACGCTGGACGCGTCGAACCTGCTGAAGCCGGCGCTGTCAACACGGGCGCGCTGAAGTGCATCGGCGCGACGACCTACAACGAATACCGCGTGATCTTCGAGAAGGATCACGCGCTGTCGCGGCGATTCCAGAAGATCGACGTGCCCGAGCCGTCGATCGCCGAGACCATCGAGATCCTGAAGGGCCTGAAGACGCGCTTCGAGCAGCACCACGGCGTCAAGTACGCGCCCGCGGCGCTGACCACCGCCGCCGAACTGTCGGCGCGCTTCATCAACGACCGGCATCTGCCGGACAAGGCGATCGACGTCATCGACGAGGCCGGCGCGGCGCAGAAGATCCTGCCCAAGTCGAAGCAGAAGAAGGTGATCAGCAAGACCGAGATCGAGGAGATCGTCGCCAAGATCGCGCGCATCCCGGCGAAGAGCGTGACCTCCGACGACCGCAATGCGCTGAAGACCCTCGACCGCGACCTGAAGAACGTCGTGTTCGGGCAGGACAAGGCGATCGACGCGCTGGTCGCGGCGATCCGGATGGCGCGCTCGGGCCTCGGCAATCCGCGCAAGCCGATCGGCAATTTCCTGTTCAGCGGGCCCGACGGGCGTGGGCAAGACCGAGGTCGCGCGCCAGCTCGCCTACTGCCTGGGCGTCGAGCTGATCCGCTTCGACATGTCCGAATACATGGAACGCCACGCCGTGTCGCGGCTGATCGGCGCGCCGCCCGGCTACATCGGCTTCGACCAGGGCGGCCAGCTCACCGAGGCGATCACCAAGCATCCGTACAGCGTCCTGCTGCTCGACGAGATCGAGAAGGCGCATCCCGGACATCTTCAACATCCTGCTGCAGGTGATGGACCACGGCACGCTGACCGACAACAACGGGCGCAAGGCGGATTTCCGCAACGTCATCATCATCATGACGACCAACGCCGGGCGCGGACGATGCTGTCGCGCAAGCGCCGATCGGCTTCACCGACAACAAGCAGGCGGGCGACGAGATGGAGTCGATCAAGCGCATGTTCACGCCGGAGTTCCGCAACCGGCTGGACGCGACGATCTCGTTCGCTGCGCTCGACCACGACGTCATCCTGCGCGTCGTCGACAAGTTCCTGCTCGAGCTCGAAGAACCAGCTGCACGAGAAGAAGGTCGAGGCGTCGTTCACGCAGGCGCTCAAGGAGTTCCTCGCGCAGAAGGGCTTCGATCCGCAAATGGGCGCGCGGCCGATGGCGCGGCTGATCCAGGACACGATCCGCAAGGCGCTCGCCGACGAGTTGCTGTTCGGCCGGCTCGTCAGCGGCGGCAAGGTCACGATCGACGTCGACGAAGACGACAAGATCAGGCTCGTCTTCGAGGAAACCAAGGAACCCGAGCCCGTGGCGTGATCGCCGCGGGGTTGGTCGCACGGAGCGGGGGCCTTTGGGCCCCCGCGTCTTCTTAGCGCGACTTTCGCGCCGGGAGCTAGCCATCAAGCGTCCGCTCTTAGCCGCGTTCGCCGCGCCTCACCCTGGCCATTGCCGTCGGCCGCGCCAGCGGCGCCGATGCGAATCTCGGCCGGGACGTTGCCGCCAACTGCGCGAACTGCCATGGAACCGACGGCCGCAGTCATGGCGGCATACCCAGTCTCGCCGGCCGGAACCCGGGGAGCATCGTCCAGCAGATGAAGGAATTTCGCGACGGCAAGCGGCCGGCGACCGTCATGCGGCAATTCGCCACCGGTTACACCGACGCGGAAATCGAGGCCGCGGCCGCGTACTTCGCGGCGCAGAAGGCGCGTTAGCGAGCATCGTGGGCGCGAGCCGTCGAGCATTTCTGCGGGCCGGCGCGGCTGCCGGCGCCGCGCTCGCCCTCGGGGGTAGCCGTGCCGCCGCGCCCGCCACGGCACAGCGAGTCGTCGTCGTGGGCGGCGGCTTCGCCGGCGCCACGGCGGCCAAGTACGTGCGCAAGTGGAGCAACGGCGGAATCGACGTCGCGCTGGTCGAGCGTGGCAGCGAGTTCGTGTCCTGCCCGCTTTCGAACCTCGTGCTGGGCGGCAGCCGAAAAATCGCCGATCTCACGCTTCCCTACGACGGCCTCGACCGTTGGGGCGTGCGCCGCGTGCACGACGAGGCGCTGGACATCGATCCGACCGGGCACACGCTGCGCTTGGCCGGCGGCGCGACGCTTGCGTATGACCGGCTCATTCTTGCGCCGGGCGTCGATTTCATGTGGGCGGAGATCCCGTCACTCGCCGACCCGGAGGCCCAGCAACGCGTCCTGCACGCCTGGAAGGCGGGCGCCCAGACGGTCGCGTTGCGCCGGCAGCTCGAAGCGATGCGCGACGGCGGGGTGTTCGTCATGCACATCCCGTCGGCGCCCTATCGTTGTCCGCCGGCGCCCTACGAGCGCGCCTGCCAGGTAGCCCGCTACTTCTCGAAGCAAAAGCGGAAATCCAAAGTGATCATCCTCGATGCGAACGAGGATGTGCAATCCGAAAAGGGCCTGTTCACGGCGGCATGGAACGGACGCTACCAGGGTTACGTGGACTATCGGCCGAACAGCAGCTTGATCGATGTCGACGTGTCGACCCTGACCGCGAAGCTGGACTTCGAAGACGTCAGGGGCGACGTGCTCAACGTCATTCCGCCGCAGCAGGCCGGCGCCGTTGCGCGCGCGCTGGGGTTGGCCAATGCCAACGCTCGCTTCTGCCAAGTCGACTTTCTGACCTATGAATCGACCGCGCAACGCGACATCCACGTCCTGGGCGACGCCATTCAACCGGCGGAGCTGATGCCCAAGTCCGGTCACATGGCCAATCAACACGCCAAGGTTTGTGCCGCGGCCGTGGTCGCGCTGCTGACCGGCGGCGATGTGAACCCCGCACCCGTGCTCACCAACGCCTGCTACACCTACATCGACGAAGGAGACGTCGCGCACAGCGTCTCGGTCCATCGCTATGAGCCTAAGGAGAGGACGATGCGCGTGGTTAGCGGCAGCAGCGCCGTTTCGCCCGCCCCGAACCCTCGGGAAGCTGCGTATGCCGCCGCCTGGGCGCGCAATATCTGGGCGGACATGCTCGCGTAGCCCCCTCGCGTGGGGGCGGCGGGCACCGCTCCGGCCGGAAGTGAAGAAAGGACCTTGGATCAAGGGCTTGGTAATCGTCTCGCGGCCCCGGAAAGGGCTGCCTAGTGCGTTGCAACAACAATCGCGGCCGTGGACCGGGATTTCGCGATCCGCCCTCGGCGAATGTCTATAATATATTGATTATTAAATATTATTTTTCGTATTGCGGCGCCATATAACCCTTGTCACGGCGCTGCAACTTTGCTACCGTCGCTGTAGCGTTAGCGAAGGGCAACGCAGTCGGACCGGGGACAGCGATGAACTACGATCTGGAAGCCGCAAGACTGAAGAAGGACTGGGCGGAGAATCCGCGTTGGAAAGGCATTCGCCGCGGCTATAGCGCCGAGGACGTGGTGCGGTTGCGCGGGTCGATCCATGTCGAGCACACGCTCGCGCGCCGCGGCGCCGAGAAGCTGTGGAAGTCGGTCACCGAAGAGCCGTTCGTCAATGCGCTCGGCGCGATGAGTGGCAACCAGGCGATGCAACAGGTCAAGGCCGGCCTCAAGGCGATCTATCTCTCGGGATGGCAAGTTGCCGCCGACGCGAACATTGCCGGCGAGATGTACCCCGACCAATCGCTGTATCCGGTGAACTCGGTGCCGGCGGTCGTCAAGCGCATCAACAACACCTTCATGCGCGCGGACCAGATCCAGCACATGGAGGGCAAGAGCGATATCGACTACTTCGCGCCGATCGTCGCCGACGCCGAGGCCGGTTTTGGCGGCGTGCTCAATGCCTTCGAGCTGATGAAAGCGATGATCGAGGCGGGGGCGGCGGGTGTGCATTTCGAGGACCAGCTGGCGTCGGTCAAGAAATGCGGGCACATGGGCGGCAAGGTACTCGTGCCGACCCGTGAAGCGGTCGAAAAACTCGTTGCCGCGCGGCTTGCCGCGGACTGCATGGGAGTGCCCACCGTGATTCTGGCGCGCACTGATGCCGAGGCGGCCGATCTGGTCACCTCGGATATCGATCCCAACGATCAGCCGTTCTGCACCGGCGAGCGCACGGTGGAAGGGTTCTATCGGACGAGGAACGGCCTCGAGCAGGCCGTGGCACGGGGACTTGCCTATGCACCGTATTCGGATCTGCTGTGGTGCGAGACGGGCAAGCCCGACCTGGCATTTGCCAAGGCGTTCGCGGACGCGATCCACGCCCGATATCCGAACAAGATGCTGGCCTACAACTGCTCGCCGTCGTTCAACTGGAAGAAGAATCTGGATGACGATACGGTTGCCAGGTTCCAGCGCGAACTGGGTGCGATGGGCTACAAGTTCCAGTTCATCACGCTGGCCGGCTTCCACAGCCTCAACTACTCGATGTTCAACCTGGCGCACGGCTACGCCCACAACCAGATGACCGCCTTTGTCGAACTGCAGGAGGCGGAATTCGCGGCTGTGGCGAAAGGCTTTACCGCGATCAAGCATCAACGCGAGGTGGGCACCAGTTACTTCGATGCCGTGACGCAAACCGTGCAGGGCGGACAGTCCTCGACGACGGCGCTCAAGGGATCGACCGAGGACGAGCAATTCTTTGAGAAGCCGAAGGCGGAGCTCTCGGTCGCGAACGGCTGAACGGGCTCGCCGGATGCATACCGGCGGGGCGATGCTCCGGAGGGCGTCGCACCGTCTGTCGTAGACTGTCGGCATGGCCCGGGACCCGGTCGTCAAGACGCAGCGGGTCTTCTTCGCGCTGTGGCCGGATCCGGCCGCGCGGGCGCGGCTGGCCGAACTTGCAGGCGAGGTAGCCGCCGCGAGCGGCGGTCGGCCGACTGCGCCGGATCTCCTGCATCTCACGCTCGCGTTCCTCGGGGAGCAGCCGGCCAGCGCGGTCGAGTCGCTGCGGGGTCTGGCTGGCGCTATCCGCACCCAGCGGTTCGTGCTGGCACTCGATGCGGTGGGCGCCTTTCGGCACTCGGGCATCGTCTGGCTGGGCGCGACGGTCCCTCAGCCCGGGTTGGCGGCGCTGCACGAAGCGCTCGTCGCGGCGCTGCGGGTGCAGGGATTTGCCGTCGATGAGCGGCCCTACGCGCCGCATCTGACGCTGTCGCGGCGCAGCCGGATTGCGATCCATCGCCGGCTGCCGCAACCGATATGCTGGCGCGCCGACGCCTTCGCCCTGGTGGTGTCCGAACTCGGCCGTGACGGTCCAATCTACCGCACGCTCGCCGAGTGGCCACTGGCCGATCGCTAAGCGAATCGCGACGGCAAAAAAACCGCGGCCTGCGCCGCGGTAGCTCTGGAGGAAGGAAAAGGCTACGTGTCGGGTTACGCGTCGGCCCGCTTCAGGCGCGGGTGCGCGTGGCGCGCTGCGCCTGGCGCCGCCGTTCGGCAAGCTCGCGCTCCACCTGCGCTTCTGTGAGCGACACTACCGGGGCGAATGCAGGTTTCCTGATTTCGTCGAATTCCGAGGCCGTGGCATCGGCCATGGGCGGCATGGCGACGAAAAGACCCGCGGGCGCCGCAGCGAAGCTCGCAGATGAGGCTGCATGCAGCGCTTCGGGGACGCCGCGGCGGCGCGCAACGGCAAGTTTCAGACCCAAGCCCAGCATGCCGAAGGCAAAGCCGCCACCGATCATGGCGGTGACGCTGCGCCCGATGGAGTCCCCAGCCGCAGCGACGGCGACCAGCAGTGCGAGGCCTCCGGCTGCGGCGCAAACGCCCATCGCGTCGAGTAGCCGTATTTTCGATAGTGTCTTCATGGTTACCTCTCTCCTGCCGCTCATTGGGTGCTCGTTGGATGCGCTAACGGGTCACGCCGGATTCACTCCTGCGCGCCGTGACTGGGTGCAGCCTAAGGGAGCCGTGTTACGGGCTCAAGAACGACGCGACGAATCCGGCGAATGGGCGGATGAAACGCGCTGGGGAAGCGCGAACGAGCGGGCGCGGGCACCACCGCGGCCGCGGGCGGGCCACCTTGCACGCACGCGACTTGAGCCGGGGTCTGCGGTTGCGGCCGATGGGAGCGACCCGCGAACTGCGCTATATTGCGCGACGCGCGGCGCACATAGGGGAAGCTTGGATGAAGCCGATTCTGCGAGCCAGCCGGTATCTTGTCGTGGTGACCGTCGTGGGCTGCATCGTCATGTTCGGCGGGGTGACGATCTACGCCGCGTTGGCCGTGGGTAGCGCGATACTGAAGATGCTGTTTGGCAGCAGCGCGCTGACCGACGTCGCCGCGGTGACCGTTTCCGCCTTCAAGATCCTCGATCTGTTCCTGCTGGGAACGATCTTCTACATCGTAGCGCTCGGGCTCGCGGCGCTGTTTCTGGACTGCGAAGCGGCCCTGCCGCGCTGGTTCAAGGTGCGCGAGCTGCAGGATCTCAAGCTCATCGTCTCGCAGTCCGTCGTCGTCGTCATGCTCGTTGCATTCCTCGGCGATGTGCTCGAGTGGGAGAATGGAACCGATATCGCTTTCGTTGGTGGCGGCATCGCGGCAGTCATCGCCGCGATCGCGTTCATCCTGCGCAGCCACGCCGAAGAACACGAATCCTGATCCGCTGGGATCCTGCCAATGCGTCCGCGACGCAGTCTATCGGCTGCGCGCGACGGGGCGCGCCGGGTCCGCAATCCACTCGCTCCAGGAGCCTGGATAGAGGCGCGACCCCGGCAGCCCCGCCACCGCCATCGCCAGCACGTTGTGACAAGCCGTGATACCGGATCCGCAATGGTGTACGACCGCGGCGGGCGACGTGGTGCCGAGGAGTGCTTCGAACTCCGCGCGCAGCTGCACCGGCGGCTTGAAGGTCCCTTGCGGCGTCAGATTGTCGCTGTGCGGTCGATTGCGCGCGCCGGGGATATGCCCGGCGACCGGATCGATCGGCTCGAGATCGCCACGATAGCGCTCGGCCGCGCGTGCATCGAGCACGAATAGCGCGCCGTCGTCGATGTGCAGCAGGATTTCGTTCGCGGACGCAAACGGCGCGGGCGTCCCGGCCACGAGCCGCGTCGTCGCCGGCGGCGGGGATTGGCTCGCCTGCGGCCGGCCCTCGGCGCGCCATTTGTCGAGCCCGCCATCGAGCACTGCGACTGCGTCGTGCCCGAGCCAGTGCAGCAGCCACCACAAGCGCGCCGCCCACATGCCGGCGCGCTGATCGTAGGCGACGACCTGCTTCGAGGCGTCGATCCCGGCACGACCGAGCGTCGCCAGGAGCGCGGCCACCTCCGGCAGTGGATGGCGGCCATTACCGCCGGTCTTGGTGCCGGAAAGGTCGCGGTCCATGTGCAGGAATCGGGCGCCGGGAATGTGCGCGACGCGATAAGCACGCTCACCGGCATCGACGTCGCCAAGGTCATGGCGGCAATCGACGATGACGAAGGCCGGGTCGTCGAGATGCAGTGCGAGATCGCCGGTGGCGATGAGGGTCGTGTACTTCACGAAAGCGACCAAATGCATCCGGGCTGGCCAGCCTCTCCCAGGCAACGGGAGCGCCGGGGAGGAACCGGCCGGCTCGACCCTACGCGTCCGGCTCGAGCTCGCGCCGCAGGAACTCGTGAAAATGCTGCATGCCATCTTCCATGGGCGACTGGTAGGGGCCGACCTCGTTGCGGCCAAGCCGGTACAGCGCGCGGCGGCCCTGCATCCATGCGCTCGGCGATCTCATCGTCCTCGCTCGCGGTCTCCATGTACGCCGCCTGCTCGGCTTCCACGAACTCGCGTTCGAACAGCGCGATATCCTCCGGATAATAGAATTCGACGATGTTGGTCGTCCGGTCGACAGCGCGCGGAATCAGCGTGCTGACGATGAGCACGTGGGCGTACCACTCGAGCATGATATTCGGGTAGATCGTGACCCAGATCGCGCCATGCTTCGGCGGCGCGCCGCGGTAGTAGTCGAGCACCGCCTTGTGCCAGCGTTCGTAGGCTTTCGTGCCGGGTTTGGCCAACGCATTGTTGACGCCGACAGTCTGCACCGAATAGCGGTCGGCAAACTGCCAGCGCAGGTCGGCGGTCGTGACGAACTGGCCCAGCCCGGGGTGGAACGGGCTGACGTGGTAATCCTCAAGATAGACCTCGACGAAGCTCTTCCAGTTATAGCCGACCTCGTGGATCTCGACCCGGTCGAGCATGTAGCCCGAAAAATCGAAATCCTTGGCGACGCTGATGCCGGCAAGGTCGCGCGCTGACATCGCGGGGACCGTCGAAAAGCAGCCCGTGCCAGCCGGTCAGCGGCGCGCTCTCCAGCTTCACGCAGGGCTTGTCGGCAAAGTGCGGCGCGCCGAGCAACTCGCCATTCAAGGCATAGGTCCAGCGGTGCAGGGGGCAGACGATATTGGGTACGCTGCCGCGTCCCTTGAGGATAATCGCCTGCCGATGCCGGCAGATGTTCGACAGCAGCTCGACGCCGGCTTCGTTGCGCACCAGCATCTGGGCGTTGTCGCGCCAGGGGAGGGCGTAGTAATCGCCGGGGTTGGGCACCATCAGCTCGTTCCCGACGTAGCCCGGCCCGGGCCGGAACAGGCGTTGCTGCTCGAGCTCAAAGCGCGCGGGATCGCAGTACCAGGAGACGGGAAGCTGCGACGCGGACTGTCGCAGCCGATCCGCAGTAGCGAGATTCGACATCGGCCTATCCTTCACGTAACCAACCCAACAATAAGGGACCGCAAACCGCCCCTCGAACTTTGCTAAGTCAGCCCGCCACGAAAACGCCGTGTGAAGGCCGCGTCGTCAAATGCGTCGCTATTATAGCCGCGACCTGCTTACCGGTCCATGTTCGACGTTGACTGGTAGCGACCAAATGCGGTACTTTGACTGACGTTTCAAGAGGTTGTTCCGCGTCCGGCGCACAGCGTCGCAAGCGCCAACCGCCGCCGCAGCCGATGGCCACGACCGACCCGCCCGCCCAGACATTTGAAGCCGCACTCGCCGAACTCGAAGCGATCCTGGCGACCATGGAGGGCGGCCAGTTGCCGCTGGCGGACACGCTCGCCGCCTACAAGCGCGGCGCTGAACTGCTGCAGTATTGCCAAGTCGCCCTAAAGGACGCGCAGCAGCAGGTTCAGGTGCTCGAGCGCGGCGTCCTCAAAGCCTTTACCCCGGTGGAAGGCGATGCCGGCGGCGAGATGCCGGAGCGGTCCCGTGGCGGCGCGTCCGATGCATCCTGATCTCACGTGGGCGGTCTGGTCGGGCGAGCGGGCACGCCGGGTCGAAAGCGTCATGGACGCGCTCCTGCCCCCGACGAGCGAACCGCCGCAGTCGTTGCACGAAGCGATGCGCTATGCGGTGCTCGGCGGCAAGCGCGTGCGTGCGTTGCTCGCGTACGCCGCCGGCGAGTTCGCCGGTGCCGACCCTGCCTCGTCGACCTTCCGGCCGCCGCGGTCGAGCTGGTCCACGCCTATTCGCTCATCCACGACGATCTGCCGTGCATGGACGACGACGTGCTGCGCCGGGGCAAGCCGACGTGCCATGTCGCATTCGGCGAGGCGACCGCGTTGCTCGCCGGCGATGCGCTGCAGGCCTGGCCTTCGAAGTGCTGGCCGGCGCAGACATCCGCGACCCCCGGCAGGCGCTGGCGCGGCTCGCGCAGGCTGCCGGCTCGCGCGGCATGGCGGGCGGACAGGCCATCGATCTCGCCTGTGCCGGGCAGGGGCTCGACGTGACCGAACTCGAACGCATGCACCGACTCAAGACAGGCGCGCTGATCCGCGCGGCGGTTTGCCTCGGCGCGGATTGTGGGCGGCCCATGACTGCCGGCGAGAACGACGCACTGGACCGTTACGCGTCGGCCATCGGGCTGGCGTTCCAGGTTGTCGACGATGTGCTCGACGTCGAAGGCACGGCGCAGAGGCTGGGCAAGACCGCGGGCAAGGACGCGGACAGCGCAAGCCAACGTACGTCACGCTGCTCGGCCTGGCCGCTGCCCGCGAGCGCAGCGAAGCATGCGCATGGAAGCGCGCTGCCGCGCTTTCCGGGTTCGGTTCCGGTGCACGCCGGCTCGGCGAGCTCGCCGACTGGATTGTCGAGCGCAAGCACTGATGGACCGCCTGCTCGAACACATCAACGACCCGGCTGATCTGCGCCGGCTGGAAACGCAGCCAGCTGCCGCAGCTCGCGCGCGAGCTGCGCGAGTTCATCCTCGATTCGGTCAGCCGGACGGGCGGCCATCTGTCGTCCAATCTGGGCACGGTGGAGCTCACGATCGCCCTGCACTACGTCTTCGACACGCCGCGCGACCGCCTGGTATGGGACGTGGGCCACCAGACCTACGCCCACAAGATTCTCACCGGTCGCCGCGAAGGCATGGGCCGGCTGCGACAATGGGGCGGCATCGCCGGTTTCCCGCGCCGCGTCGAGAGCGAGTACGACACTTTCGGCACTGCGCATTCGTCGACCTCGATTTCGGCCGCGCTGGGCATGGCGATCGCGGCCAGGCGCAAGGGCGAGCAGCGCGCGGTGGTCGCGGTGATCGGCGACGGTGCGATGAGCGCGGGCATGGCTTTCGAGGCGCTCAACAATGCCGGTACGGCCGATGCCGACATGCTGGTCATCCTGAACGACAACGACATGTCGATCTCGGAGCCGGTCGGTGCGTTCAACAACTATCTCGCGCGGCTGATGTCCGGCCGCGTGTACAACACCGTGCGCCGCGGCGGCAAGGAAGTCCTGTCCAAGCTGCCGCCGGTGAAGGAACTCGCCAAGCGCTGGGAAGAGCACATCAAGGGCATGGTGTTGCCGGGCACGCTGTTCGAGGAATTCGGCTTCAACTATATCGGCCCGATCGACGGCCACGATCTCGACGCGCTGGTGAAGACGCTGGCGAACATGAAGCAACTGTCCGGACCGCAGCTGCTGCATGTGGTGACGCGCAAGGGCACGGGTACGAGCGCGCCGAAGCGGATCCGATCCTCTATCACGGCGTGGCAAGTTCGATCCGGCGATCGGCATCGTCCCGAAGCCCGCGACGAAGCCTACCTACACGCAGGTGTTCGGCGAGTGGCTGTGCGACATGGCGGAACGCGACCTGCGGTTGATCGGCATCACGCCGGCGATGCGCGAAGGCTCCGGGCTGGTGCGTTTTTCGCAGGAATATCCCGACCGCTACTTCGACGTCGGCATCGCCGAGCAGCACGCGGTGACGTTTGCCGCCGGACTCGCCTGCGAGGGGATGAAGCCGGTCGTGGCGATCTATTCGACCTTCCTGCAGCGCGCCTACGACCAGCTGATCCACGATGTCGCGCTGCAGAATCTGCCGGTCGTGTTTGCGATCGACCGCGGCGGCATCGTCGGCGCGGACGGCCCGACGCACGACGGCAGCTTCGATCTCTCCTACCTGCGCTGCCTGCCGAACATGACGGTCATGGCGCCGGCTGACGAGAACGAATGCCGGCAGATGCTCTCCACCGCGTTCTCGCTGGAGACGCCCGCTGCAGTGCGCTATCCGCGCGGGGTTGGCCCTGCCGTCGCCATCGAGCGCGAACTCAAACCGCTGCCGGTCGGCAAAGGCGAACTGCGCCGCGATTCGAAGCGGCATCGCATCGCGATCCTCGCCTTCGGCAGGATGCTGCATCCCGCGCTTGCCGCGGCCGAGGAAATCGACGCGACGGTCGCCAACATGCGCTTCGTCAAGCCGCTGGACGCCGAAATGATCGCCTACCTGGCGCGGACGCACGAAGCGCTGGTGACCGTGGAAGAGAACGTCGTGGCCGGCGGCGCGGGCAGCGCGGTCGCCGAAGCGCTCGCCGCAGAAGGCTTTGCCGTGCCGATTCTGCACCTCGGGCTGCCGGATGAATTCATCGATCACGGCGATCCGGCGCTGCTGCTCGCAAAATGCGGGCTCGACGCCAAAGGCCTGGCAGCGTCGATCCTCGCCCGCTTCGGCTCGCGGCGCGGCGACGCCATCGCACAGGCCGCCGAAGTGGTGAAGATCGCCAAACCGGCCGCATGACTCCGGCTCGCCCGTGCGCATGCCGCACTGGGTTTGCAAGGCCAATGCGGACTATCTTTTCTATGCGACGGTCGTGTTCCTCCAGGAGCACTTGCTTGGACAGAGGTCCGCTCTCGGCGCAACCGGAGCGATAGTCCCGGCTGTCACCGTCGGTGCCGGCTTCGAGTAACGCCGCGCGGCGCCGCCGCGACGACGGGATGCGGGCATTCGGGCATTGAGCCCTCTTTAGCGCCCGCCCTTGCTCCGGGAATCAAGGGCCGGGGGTACTCGACCATTTTCGCTGCCGTGCGCTCGAACCGGTCGCGGCGCGCAAGCAAGCGCCGCTGCGCCGCGGACAGCAGCGCGTAGTGCCGTAGCGAAGCCAAACGATCGTTCGCTTCGGCGCACGCCCGCGGACTGGTCACCCAAAGCTCCGGCACGATGCGGCGCATGTCGAAGGCGCCCGAATGGCTGCGCAGCGTCTTGTGCCCGCGTTTATCGAAGTACTCGTGAAAGTAAGACATGGCAAGCTCGCGCAGGCTGCGATAGACCGGGTCGCGGTAACGGAGGTGTTGACCGTTGCTCTTGGAGATGGCGCCCCAGCAGGCGCCGCGGCGGAACAGCGCGACGACGTGCGGAAAGTCGTTCGGGGCGCAGTCCAAATGCATGACCAGCGGCGGCCGGCCGTGAATCCATAGTGCGCAGGCGGCGACGAATGCTGCCTCGATGCAATGCGCGCGGCGCTGCCGCAGCACCTGCCGGACGGAGAGAATGGTCTCGCCGCCGATCTCGTGGTTGGCCGGAATCGCGTTGACGAAAAGCTGGATCTGCGGCGGCGTGGCGAGCCGCCCGAGCAGTGCGAACTCGGCCGGCGTTAGAGCCAGGTCCTCACGGCGGGCGACGCGCCGGTGCGGGCGAGGGGGCATGCCCAACTATCATACGCTGCGGTGCACGGCCCGGGCGCTTGCGAGCCGCGGTCAAAGCTGGGTACGATGCGCGGCCTGGGCGTGAATGGGCGCAACCATCGCGTCGGATGGCGCTGGCAGGAGGGGCAGACCATGTTGAGTCGTTCGACGACACGCGTGCTCGGACTCTTGTGCCTGATGTACTTCATCACCTATGTCGATCGCGTCAACGTCAGTACCGCGGCGATTCAGTTCGGCAAGGAATTCAGCCTTTCCAACACCCAGGTCGGCTTTGTCTTTTCCGCGTTTGCCTACCCCTACCTGCTGTTTCAGATCATCGGCGGCTGGGTCGGCGACAAATTCGGGCCGCGGCGAACGCTCACGATCTGTTCCTTCATCTGGGCCGGGGCCACCGTGCTCACCGGGCTGGCTGGCGGCCTGGTCTCGCTGGTCGTCGCGCGCATCCTGCTCGGTCTCGGGGAAGGCGCGACCTTTCCGACGGCAACGCGCGCGATGTCGAATTGGACGCCGATCAAGAGCCGCGGCTTCGCGCAAGGCATCACGCATGCCTTCGCGCGCATCGGCAATGCCGTGACGCCGCCGCTGGTCACCTGGCTGATGATTGCCTTCAGTTGGCGCGCATCGTTCATTATTCTCGGCGGCGTCAGTTTTGCCTGGGCGCTGGCCTGGGTCTGGTACTTCCGCGACAACCCGCGCGACCACAGCAAGATCACCGCGGCGAGATCAAAGCGCTGCCGCCTTACGCCGGCGTGAAGGAATCGCCGGCGGTTCCCTGGGGTCCCCTGGTCAAGCGCATGGCGCCGGTCACCATCGTCTACTTCTGCTACGGCTGGACGCTCTGGCTGTTCCTGACCTGGATCCCGCAATTCTTCCTGCACAACTACCAGATGAACCTCCGCAATTCCGCTCTGTTCGCGGCGAGCGTCTTTTTTGCCGGCGTCGCCGGCGACTGGCTCGGCGGGCAGGCGACCGACTGGCTGTTCAAGCGAACCGGGAGCCTGACCAAGGCGCGCAGCCTCATGGTCGTGGTATGCAATCTCGCGACGCTGGGGTCGCTGCTGCCGATCCTGTTCTTCCACGACTCGACCGTGGCGGTAGTCTGCCTCAGCGCGGGGTTCTTCTTCGCCGAATTGACCATCGGGCCGATGTGGGCGATTCCGATGGATATCGCGCCGCGGTATTCGGGTACGGCGAGCGGGATCATGAATTCCGGCTCGGCACTGGCGGCCATAATCAGCCCGGTGGTCGGCGGCTGGATCATCGACACCACCGGCAACTGGGATTGGCCTTTCATCGGTTCGATGGCGCTGATGCTCGTCGGCGCGTTGCTCGCGTTCGCGATGAAGCCGGAGCAGAAGTTCTGACGCGGCGCCGGTGAGCGCACGCGGCGGACGCTTCCAGGGACTGGCGCCGCCCGCTGCTCGTCCGGCGCAGTCGTGATTCGTCCCTGAATCTCCACGCTTCATCCCAGTCCGGGCCGCGGCGGCCGGGTGTCCCGCCGTAAAATCACGCTCGGTCTCCCCTGCGCCGCGGCGCGAGCGCATGCCCATCGAAGCCATAAGAAACCGCTACCGCGCGTTCTCGCAGCGCGCTCTCTCCTCGCTGTCCGAAATCGAGCGGCGCGACGTGCAGGCGTTCGACCGCTGGTTCTACGCCGGCCGCGGGTGGGCGTGGCTGTTCGTCATCGCCGGCGTCAACTTCGCGCTCGCCGGCATCGCCGCGGAGCTGCCGTGGAACATGTCGTTCCTCGAGGCAGCCGTCCTGATCAACGTCATCGTCTTCCTGCTGCTGTGGTCGGTGCTCGCGGTTTGGTTCGGCTATCGCAAGTTTCACGGCAAGGTTCTGCGTTACATGCTGCTCACGCCGCTGCTGGCGCTCATCGGCGCCTGCGTCGGTGCGGTCATCGGTGCGATTCTCAAGGGGCTCAACCCGTTCGAATGGCTGATCGACAAGCCGCAGGTCCGGCACATCGTCGTCGCGGCGCTCGTCTTCGGCTTTCTCTACTCGTTGTTCACGGCCATCATCGCTCACCTGCGCAATCGCGAATACGCGGCGCTGGCGACCAAGCTCGAGCTGGAGCGGCGCGAAAGCGAGCTGTCCTGCCAGCTCGCCCAGTCGCGGCTGAAGATGCTGCAGTTGCAGATTGAGCCGCATTTTCTGTTCAATACCCTGGGCAGCGCGCAGCAGCTGGCGGCCAGCCGTGCGCCCGAGGCGGCGCGCCTGATCGGCGAACTGATCTGCTTTCTGCGCGCGGCGATACCGTCGATGCGCGAGGAATACACGACGCTCGCACAGGAAGGCGCGCTGGTCGAGGCGTATCTCGCCATCATGCGCGTGCGCCTCGGCCCGCGGCTCGGCTTCTCTGTAACGATCCCGCGCGAACTGGAATCGTTTCCCCTCCCACCGGGCATGCTGATCACGCTGGTCGAAAACGCCATCAAGCACGGCATCGAGCCGCATGCGCCCGGCGGTGAAGTGCGCGTGACCGCGGTGCGCGACGACAGCCGCGTCGTCGTGACCGTGGCCGATACCGGCGTAGGACTTGCAGGCATTCCCGGCCAGGGAATCGGGCTTGCCAATATCCGCGAGCGGCTGCGACTGCTGTGCGGCAATCGCGGCGAGCTCTGTCTTTCGGAGAACGAACCGCACGGCTTCATCGCCCGTCTCGAGTTGCCTGCTGTCATGCCCGCGGCGGTGTGTTGCGGTAAGCTTTGAGGATGACGCGCCCGACCGCCTTGATTGCCGAAGACGAAGCGCTGATGCGCGCGCGGCTGCGGGAGACGCTTGCCGAAGTGTGGCCGGCGCTCGCGATCGTCGCGGAGGTCGCGGACGGGGACGCGGCGCTGGCGGAATTCGAGGCGCAGCGGCCGGACATCGCTTTCCTCGATATCCGCATGCCCGGGCAAGACCGGCCTCGAGGTTGCGGCGGCGCTCGGCTCGCGCTGCCACATCGTCTTCATCACCGCCTACGACCAATACGCGCTGGCCGCATTCGATGCGGGTGCCGCCGACTACCTGCTGAAGCCCGTCGAGCCGGACCGGCTCGCGCTTACCGTGGAGCGCGTCAAGCGCAAGCTTGAGAGCGCGCCGGCGGACCTGTCCGGGCTTCTGGCCCAGCTCAAGAGTGCCGTCGCGCCGGTAGGCAGCCGGCTGAAATGGGTCAAGGCGGCGGTCGGGCGCCAAGTCAAGCTCATCGCCGTCTCCGACGTGCTCTATTTCCAGTCGGACACCAAGTACACGCGCGTCGTTCTTGCCGGATCGGAGGCGCTGATCCGAACCCCGCTGAAGGAATTGCTCGCCGACCTCGATCCCGACCGCTTCTGGCAGGTGCATCGCGGTACAATCGTCAACGTCGACGCGGTGTCCGGCGTACTGCGCGAGGATGCGGAAAAACAGTTCGTCCTGCTCAAGGGACGGACGGAGCGGTTGCCGATCTCCCGCCAGTTTTTCCATCTCTTCAGGCAGATGTAGCGCAAGCCGTCGCGCAAGCGCTGCCCGAAGCAGCGGCGGGTGTGCAAGTTTTGGGTAGGCCTTTGTCATGCAACCTGTGGCTATCTTCCGCTTTTCCCCCACCGAGGGACCCGGGCATTTCGCAGAGTGGATCGATGCGCGCGGCTTGCCGCGGCAGCTGATCGCGCTCGACGAAGGCGAGCCGGTGCCGAGGGACCCACGCGCGTTTTCAGGCATCGCGATGATGGGCGGCCCGATGAGCGCCAACGACGATCTGCCGTGGAGCGCGTCGCTGCGCGAGCTGGTTCGTGGCGCGGTTGCGGCAGACGTTCCGGTCCTCGGGCATTGCCTCGGCGGGCAAATCTTCGCCAAGGCGCTGGGCGCGTCGGTCACGCGCGCGCCCGTGCCGGAGATCGGCTGGGGAGAGGTGCGGGTGCAGGGCGCCGACAATGGCGGCGCGTGGTTCGGCGAGCGTGACGCATTTACCGCTTTCCAGTGGCACTACGACGTCTTTGCGCTGCCGCCGGGCGCCACGCGCGTCCTGACCAACGCGCACAACCCGAATCAGGCCTACACGCTCGGCAAGCATATCGGGCTGCAATGCCACATCGAGATGACGCGGCCGATGGTCGAGACCTGGTGTCGCACCGGCGCGGCCGAATTGCCGGCGTCCACCACCGGAGCGACGCAGAGCAGGGAGGATATCTTGGCCGATCTCGAGCGCCGGCTCGCGGCGCTCTCTGGCGTGGCCGACGATGTCTACGCGCATTGGGCGAACGGGCTCGTCCGCTGATGTTCGCGATACGGCTGCTCGCCGATCACCTGATCAACCAGATCGCCGCCGGCGAAGTCGTCGAACGCCCCGCGGCGGCGCTGAAGGAACTGCTCGAGAACAGCCTCGACGCCGGGGCACGGACGATCGACATCGAGCTCGCCGGCGGGGGCATCAAGCTCATTCGCGTCGCCGACGATGGCGCGGGCATCGAGCGCGAAGAGCTCGCGCTCGCCGTCGCGCGGCATGCCACCTCGAAGATCGCCGCGCCGGCCGATCTGGAGGCGATCGCGACGCTCGGCTTTCGCGGCGAGGCGCTGGCGTCGATTGCGGCGGTGTCGCGGTTGAGCCTGACCTCGCGTTCCGGCGACAAGCCGCACGCCTGGCGGATCGAGGTCGATGGCGGCGAGGTCGGCATCCCGCAGCCGGCCGCGCTTGCCGCCGGCACGACGGTCACGGTGCAGGAGCTCTATTTCAACACGCCGGCGCGGCGTAAGTTTCTGCGCACCGACGCCACCGAGTACGGCCACTGCGAGGAGGTTTTCCGCCGCATCGCGCTCTCGCACCCGGACGTTGCATTCACGTTGAGCCACAACGGCAACGTGCGCTATCGCCTGCTCGGGGCCGGGCGCCGCAGCCGCGTCGACGCGCTGCTGGGCGACAGCTTCGGCGCGCAAGCCGCAACGGTCGATGCCACCGGGCCGGGGATCGCACTCGCCGGCTGGGCGGTGCGCCCCGCGTATGCAACGGCGGGTGCTTTCGCGCGCGATGCGCAGTATCTCTTCGTCAACGGCCGCTTTGTGCGCGACCGCGTGCTGACGCATGCGCTGCGCGAGGCGTACCGCGACGTATTGCACGGCGACCGGCAGCCGGCGTACGTGCTGTGGCTGACGATCGAGCCGCGGCTGGTCGACGTCAACGTCCACCCGACCAAGATCGAAGTGCGGTTTCGCGAGAGCGGCGCGGTGCACCAGTTCGTGCGCCACGCGGTGGAAAAGGCGCTGGCAATGACCGCGGCCGAGCAGCCGGCCGTGTCCGCGGCGGAACGGCTGGGCGTTGCGGCGGCGCTGACTCCGCCGCTGCTGGCGTCGACGGCGCGTTCTTCGTGGCCGGCCGCGCCGGCGCAGGCGGCGATGGGCTTCGCCGCCGCCGAGCCCGCCGCCTTCTACGCCCGCCTGTTCGGCGAGCGTTCGCCGGTCGGTCGCGACGGTGGTCCGGATCTGCCCAACGACGACGAGCATCCGCTCGGGTTCGCGCTCGCGCAGCTGCACGGGATCTACGTGCTCGCGCAGAACCGCGACGGGCTGGTGCTGATCGACATGCACGCGGCGCACGAGCGCATCCTGTACGAGAGGTTGAAGGGCGCACTCGATCGCGCGCTGCCCATGCAGCCACTGCTCGTGCCGGTGACGTTTGCCGCCGATCCCCTCGACGTGGCGACTGCCGAGGAGAACTCAGGCGTGCTTGCGGCGCTGGGATTCTCCCTGACTGCGCTGGGCCCGGGGATCCTCGCCGTGCGCGGGATACCGGCGCTGCTGCGCGACGCCGACGCTGTCGTCCTCGCCCGTGCCGTGCTGGCCGACGTGCGCGAATACGGGGCGAGCCAGGTGCTGACCGCGCAGCGCGACGAGCTGCTGTCGACCATGGCCTGTCACGGCGCCGTGCGCGCGCACCGCAGCCTGACGGTGCCGGAGATGAATGCGCTGTTGCGGGAAATGGAGGCGACCGAACGCGCAGGGCAATGCAACCACGGCCGGCCGACGTGGTACCAGCTCACGCTCGCGGACCTGGATCGGCTGTTCATGCGCGGCCGCTGATGGCCGCGCGCGCCGCGGTCCTGCTCATGGGCCCGACGGCGGCGGGCAAGAGCGCGCTCGCGCTCGCGCTCGCCGAGCGCCTCGGCGGCGAGATCGTCAGCGTCGACTCGGCGCAGATCTATCGCGGCATGGACATCGGCACCGCCAAGCCCGACCCCGCGACGCGGGCGCGCGTCCCGCATCACCTCATCGACATCATCGATCCGACGGAGGCGTATTCCGCGGCAAGGTTTGCCCGCGAGGCACTCGCCGCGATCGTGGACATTCGCCGACGCGGCCGCGTGCCCATCGTGGCCGGCGGCACGATGCTCTATTTCAGGGCGCTCGTCGAGGGTCTTGTCCGCGCTGCCCGCCGCGCATCCCGGAGTGCGCGCCGAAATCGATGCGCGCGCAGCGACGGAGGGCTGGCCGGCGCTGCACGCGCAGCTGGCGCGCGTCGACCCGCGCACTGCGGCGCGACTGCAGCCGACCGACGCCCAGCGCATCCAGCGTGCGCTCGAGGTCTGGCAGGTCGCCGGCGTGCCGCTGTCGGCACTGCAGGGGCGGCGCGCGGCCTCCGCCGCCGCGCTTGGCGCGACGTTGCGCGTCGCACTGGTGCCTTCCGATCGCAAGCGCCTGCACGACGCGATCGCGCGACGCTTCGACGCCATGCTGGCGGCGGGGCTCGTCGACGAGGTCGGCGCCCTGCGCGAGCGCTATGCGTTGACGCGCTGACCTGCCCTCGATGCGCTGCGTCGGCTACCGGCAGGCTTGGGAATACTTCGACGGGGCAATCGACGAACAGACGCTGCGATCGCGCGGCATCGCCGCGACCCGGCAGCTCGCCAAACGCCAGTTCACCTGGCTGCGCGCGACCGAAGCCGTGGCACTCGACCCCTACGCCAGCGACGTTTACGCGCGTCTTCTTGCGCTGGTAGCGCGCGCCGTCGGCGCGGATCCGTAATTCGCCGCCCGTTGACCCGGCCGCCTATTGCGCTGCAGCGAAAATAACGCTAGGTTTTGCGGGACGCCCTCCATGCACTCCCGTTGCCGCCCATGCTCTCGATGACGCTCTACGACAAGCTCTGGAACACCCACGTCGTCCGCAGCGAAGCCGACGGCACGGCGCTGCTCTACATCGACCGCCATCTGGTGCACGAAGTCACCAGCCCGCAGGCGTTCGAGGGCTCTGAAGCTTGCCGGGCGCAAGCCCTGGCGGCTCGATTCGATCATCGCCACGGCCGATCACAACACGCCGACCACGCATTGGGAGCAGGGCATCACCGACCCGATCTCGCGCGTGCAGGTCGAGACGCTCGACGCGAACATGCGCGAGTACCGGGTCAAGGCGTATTTTCCGTTCCGCGATGCGCGGCAGGGCATCGTGCACGTCATCGGGCCGGAGCAGGGCGCGACCCTGCCCGGCATGACCGTGGTTTGCGGCGATTCGCACACCAGCACGCACGGCGCGTTCGGCTGCCTCGCGTTCGGCATCGGCACCTCGGAAGTCGAGCACGTGCTGGCCACGCAGTGCCTGCTGACCAAGAAATCGAAGTCGATGCGGGTACGCGTCGACGGCAGGCTGCCGTTCGGCGTGCACCGCCAAGGACGTCGTGCTGGCGGTCATCGGCAAGATCGGCACGGCGGGCGGCACCGGCTATGCCATCGAATTCGCCGGGCCGGTCATCCGCGCGCTGTCGATGGAAGGGCGGATGACCGTGTGCAACATGGCGATCGAGGCGGGCGCCCGCGCCGGCATGGTCGCCGTCGACGACACGACGATCGACTACCTGAAGGGCCGGCCGTTCGCGCCCAAGGGCGACCTATGGGACCGCGCGGTGCGGCACTGGCGCACGCTCGTGTCCGACGCCGGCGCGAAGTTCGACCGCGAGGTGGTGCTCGATGCCGCGGCGATCGCGCCGCAGGTGACCTGGGGCACCTCGCCGGAGATGGTGACCACGATCGAGGGCCGCGTGCCGGACCCCGACAAGGAGAAGGATCCGGTCCGGCGCGAGGGCATGGAGCGCGCGCTTGCCTACATGGGGCTCAAGCCGAACACGGCGATCGCCGACATCGCGATCGACAAGGTGTTCATCGGCTCGTGCACCAATTCGCGCATCGAGGATCTGCGCGCCGCGGCGGCAGTGGTGCGCGGGCGGCGCAAGGCCGACACGGTCAAGCTCGCGATGGTCGTGCCCGGCTCGGGGCCGGTCAAGGCGCAAGCCGAGCGCGAAGGGCTGGACCGCATCTTTACCGCGGCCGGGTTCGAATGGCGCGAGCCGGGGTGCTCGATGTGTCTGGGGATGAACGACGACCGGCTGGGGCCGGGCGAGCGCTGCGCGTCGACCTCCAACCGCAATTTCGAGGGCCGTCAGGGTCCGGGCGGCCGCACCCACCTGGTCAGCCCGGCGATGGCGGCGGCGGCCGCGATCGCCGGGCATTTCGTCGACGTTCGTCGCCTCGGATGAGGCAAGGAGTTCACCATGGCAAGACAACTCGTTGCGTTGCTGGCGCTGATCGGAGCGCTGCTGGCGCTTGGTGCCTGCAACACGGTGGAAGGCGTGGGCAAGGACGTCAAGGCCACCGGGCAGGCGATCGAAAAAGCGGCCGACAAGAACAAGAACTATTGAGGCATCGATGCAGCCGTTTCGCACGCTGACCGGACTGGTGGCCCCGCTCGACCGCGCCAACGTCGACACCGACGCCATCATCCCCAAGCAGTTCCTGAAGTCGATCAAGCGCACCGGCTTCGGCCCGAACCTGTTCGACGCCTGGCGCTATCTGGATCGTGGCGAGCCGGGCACCGATGTCGCCAAGCGGCCGCTCGAACCCGGAGTTCGTGCTGAACCAGCCGCGCTACCAGGGCGCGCAGATTCTGCTGGCGCGCCGCAATTTCGGCTGCGGCAGCTCGCGCGAACACGCGCCCTGGGCGCTGGCCGACTACGGCTTCCGGGCCCTGATCGCGCCGTCGTACGCCGACATCTTCTTCAACAACTGCTACAAGAACGGCCTGCTGCCGATCGTGCTCCCCGAGACGCAGGTCGATCGGCTGTTCCACGACGTGGCCGCGTTTCCCGGCTTTAAGCTGAGCATCGACCTCGAGCGCCAGACCGTGTCGACCCTCGACGGCGCGGCGGTGTGGGCCTTCGAGGTCGAGCCGTTCCGCAAGCATTGCCTGCTCAACGGCCTGGACGAGATCGGCCTCACGTTGCAACACGCGGACGAGATTCGCAGCTTCGAGGCGAAGCACCTCGCCCGGCAGCCGTGGCTGGCGTGAGGCGACCGACGGAGTGAAGATCGCCCTGCTTCCCGGCGACGGCATCGGGCCGGAAATTGTCGCCGAGGCGGCCAAGCTGCTCGAGCGACTGCGCCGCGACGGGTTGCCGATCGAGACCGAGACCGCGCCGATCGGCGGCGCGGGCTACGACGCGGCGGGCCAGCCGCTGCCCGAGTCGACGCTCCAGCTCGCGCAGGCCGCGGACGCGATATTGCTCGGCGCGGTCGGCGGCCCGCAATACGACACGCTGCCGCGCAAGCTCCGGCCCGAGCAGGGGATCCTGGCCATTCGCAAATCGCTCGGGCTGTTCGCCAACCTGCGCCCGGCCCTGCTGTATCCCGAACTTGCGGCGGCGTCGACGCTGAAAGCAGAGGTCGTTGCGGGCCTTGACCTCATGATCGTGCGCGAGCTGACCGGGGACATCTACTTCGGCACGCCGCGCGGACGGCGCACAAACGCGTCCGGCGAGACGGAAGGCTTCGACACGATGCTCTACGCCGAATCGGAGATCCGGCGCATCGCGCGCGTCGGTTTCGAGATCGCGCGCAAGCGCGGCAGGAAACTGTGCTCGGTCGACAAGGCCAACGTGCTGGAGACGTCGCTGCTGTGGCGCGAAGTCGTGAGCGAGACCGCCGCCGCCTACCCCGACGTCGCGTTGTCCCACATGTACGTGGACAACGCGGCCATGCAGCTGGTGCGCAACCCGAAGCAGTTCGACGTGATCGTCACCGGCAACCTGTTCGGCGACATCCTGTCCGACGAGGCCTCCATGCTCGCCGGCTCGATCGGGATGCTGCCGTCGGCTTCGCTCGATGCGCGCGGCAAGGGTCTTTATGAACCGATCCACGGTTCAGCGCCCGATATCGCCGGCCAGAACCGAGCCAATCCGCTGGCGACGATCCTGTCGGTGGCGATGATGTTTCGCTATACGTTCGCACGTCCGGATGTCGGCGACAGGATCGAAGCCGCCGTACGCCGCACGCTTGCGCAGGGCCAGCGCACCGCGGATATTGCCGCTCCCGGCGCCCGGGTGCTCGGGACGCGCGAAGTGGGCGATGCGGTGGTCGGCGCGCTGTCGAGCCAATCATGAGCGCCGGCCATCCCATCGTGGTCCGTCGCGCCGAACCCGGCGACGCCGAGGCGATGCAGCAGACCTTTCTGGGCCCGCGAGCGATCGCCGGCACGCTGCAATTGCCGTATCCTTCGGTGGAGATGTGGCGCCGGCGGCTTGCCGAGTATCCGGCGGGCGATTGCTTGCTGGTGGCGACGATCGACGGCGAGGTCGTCGGTAACCTGGGCTTGCATGCCGCATCGAAATCGCCCCGGCGCCGGCACGTCGGCAGCGTCGGCATGGCAGTGCGCGACGATCGGCAGGGGCGAGGCGTCGGCACCGCCCTGCTGCGGGCCGCGATCGAGCTTGCCGACGGCTGGCTCAACTACCAACGACTCGAGCTGTGGGTGTACGCGGACAACCTGGCGGCCTTGCACCTGTATCGCAAGTTCGGATTTGCGATCGAAGGCACGTGCCGTGCGTACGCATTCCGCGACGGACAATACGTGGATGCGTGCGCGATGGCGCGGCTGCACCCGGCGTTTGTGATCAAGAGGGAAAGCGATGAATGATGGCATTGCAGTCGAGGGCGAACCAGCCGCGGTCGTTACAACGCGCAAGGATATGCCGCGGGTGGGTCTCGTAGGGTCACGGGGCATGGTCGGGTCGGTGCTGATGCAGCGCATGCGGGAGGAGGGTGATTTCGCGCTCATCGAGCCCGCGTTCTTCACCTCGTCCAACGTGGGCGGCGCGGGCCCCGCGATCGGCAAACCGGTCGGAGCGCTCCAGGACGCCCGCGATATCTCCGCGCTCAAGTCCCAGGATGTCGTGATCACCTGCCAGGGCGGCGATTACACCGCGGAGGTCTACCCGCAGCTGCGCGCGGCCGGCTGGAAGGGCTACTGGATCGACGCCGCCAAGACGCTGCGCATGAACGACGACGCGGTCATCATTCTCGATCCGGTCAATCGCCCCGTAATCGATGCCGCCCTCGCCAAGGGTATCCGCAATTACATCGGCGGCAACTGCACGGTGAGCCTGATGATGATGGCGCTCGCCGGGTTGTTCCGCCACGACCTGATCGAGTGGATGACGTGCATGACCTATCAGGCGGCCTCGGGCGCCGGGGCGCAGACCATGCGCGAGCTGCTGCGGCAGATGGGCGAAACGCACCTGGCGGCGAGGAACCTGCTCGGCGATCCCGGCTCGGCGATACTCGAGATCGATCGCGAGGTTGCCGGTATCCTGCGCGACGCGCGCTTTCCGACCGAACATACCGGCGTGCCGCTTGCGGGCAGCCTCATTCCCTGGATCGATCGCGACCTGGGCAACGGCATGAGCCTCGAAGAATGGAAAGGCGGCGCGGAGACCAACAAGATCCTCGGTCGCGGCGCCGAAGCGGCAATCCCGGTCGAGTCGATCTGCGTGCGCATCGGCGCCATGCGTTGCCACAGCCAGGCGCTCACGATCAAGCTCAGGCGCGAAATCCCGCTGGTCGAAGTGGAGCGCATGCTCGCCGAAGGCAATCCCTGGGTACGGGTGGTCCCCAATACGCGCGCAGAAAGCATCAAGCGGCTCACGCCGGCGGCGGTGACCGGCACGATGGAAGTACCGGTCGGAAGGCTGCGCAAGCTGGCGATGGGGCCGGAATTTATCGGTGCGTTCACCGTCGGCGACCAATTGCTTTGGGGCGCCGCCGAACCCTTGCGACGCATGCTGCGCATCCTCCTGCAACGCTGAGCAACGAGTCCGCCAGGCATTCGGCTATGCGTTTTGCGCGCTCGCGGGGTCATCTCCGAGCGGGGCTTTGTTTCGGTCAGTTTTATGCCTGAGGGCTAGGCAGGGCGTCCCGCCGGGCCCCCCATGGCGACACGGTTACAACAGGTGCGACGACCGGCGGCGCGTTCGTGCAATCCACAACATCTTGTGCCCGCGCTGTTGCACCGTCCCACGGGTGGGGCCGAAGCCCGGCTTTGGCGCAAGCATGGCGAAGCGCGGGTAAGCGCGCCTTTGCGGCAAAAAATCAAGCTAATACCGAGGTTTAGCTTGCACCGCTAACTCCATGATGTTAAGTTAGCTTAGCCAATAAGCATTCTGAGGTCGGCATGCGAGCAAAACCCTTGATGGTTTGGGGCCTGCTGGTGGGCGTTGCAGCCCTGCCCGCCTCGGCGCTTGCGCTCGGCTTAGGCAAGCTCACGGTCGATTCATCCCTCGGGCAGCCGCTGTCGGCGCGCATCGAGCTCACCGCGGCACAGAAAGACGAGCTCGATTCGCTCGCCGCCAAGGTTGCCGATATTTCCGTCTACCGTGACAACAACGTTGCCTACCCGGCGGTCGTGTCGCGCGCTCGCGTGACCGTCGAGCAGAGCCCGAACAACGCGCCGTACCTGAAGGTGACCACGACTCAGGCGGTCAACGAGCCCTATCTCGACCTCATTGTCGAAGTCAACTGGGCTACCGGACGGGTAGTGCGCAATTACACCTTCCTGCTCGACCCACCGGGGCTTGGCCAGACGCAGGCGGTCGAACCGGTTGCGCCGATCCGCGCCCAAGCAGCGCCGCCGGGCCGCGTCCGCAGCACGCCCGCGGCCGCGGGTCCGCAGGCCGGCGAAGCGAACACGTATACGGTCCATCACGGCGATACGCTGTCGAAGATCGCCAAGGAATACAAGCCGGAGAACGTCAGCCTCGAGCAGATGCTCGTGGCGTTGTTCCGCAGCAATGAGAGTGCGTTCGACGGCAAGAACATGAATCGTCTGCGCAGCGGGCAGATCCTGACCATTCCGCCCGCCGACCAGGCTGCAGCGGAGCCCCCGACCGAGGCGATGAAGGTCGTCCGCGTGCAGGCCGCAGACTGGCGCGCGTATCGCGATCGCGTTGCGGCTGCGGCACCGACAACCGAGCCGAGCGAGACCCGCCAGAGCGCCGGCGGCAAGATCACCACCGCGGTCCAGGAGAAGGGCGAGCCGGCACAAGCGGGCAAGGATCAACTGCGCGTATCGCGCGAAGCGGGCAAGGGCACGGCTGGCGGCGCGGCGCAGGCGGAAGAGCTCGCGGCGAAGGACAAGGCGCTGACCGAGGCGAATTCGCGCATCGCCCAGCTCGAGACGACGTTGAAGGATATGCAGAAGGCCATCGAGCTGAAGAGCCCGACAATGTCCGATCTGCAAAAGCAGGCCGAGGCCAACAAGGCCGGCAAGGCCGGCGAGGCACCGACGACGCCTGCTCCGGCGACGCCGCCCCAAGCGACGGTACCGGCGGCGCCAGCGCCAGCGCCAGCGACCACCACGACCACGCCTCCGGCAACGGTAACGCCGCCCGCGGTCGTTCCGCCGAGCGCCACCGCGCCGCCAACGCCAGCGCCAGCGCCGGAAGCCAAGGCGCCCGAGGCCACAACGCCGGCGCCGGAAGCGAAGGCACCGGAGACGAAGGCCGCGCCCCCCTCGCCCCCGAAGGCTGCCAAAGCCGTGGCCAAGCCCGAGCCTTCCTTCATTGACGATCTGCTCGGCGACACACCGCTTTGGGCGGTCCTGGCGGGCGCACTCGGCATCTTTATCCTTATCGCGGGTCTGTTCGCCGCGCGCCGGCGCAAGACAACCAAGTTCGAGGACAGCATCATCTCGGGCACCGATATCAAGACCAACACCGTGTTCGGGTCGACCGGTGGCGGCGTCGTGAATACGGGCGACAATTCGCTGGCGAGCGACTTCAGCCGCGAGGGTCTGGGCAGCATCGACACCGACGAAGTCGACCCGATCGCCGAAGCCGAGGTCTACCTCGCCTACGGTCGCGATGCGCAGGCCGAGGAAATTCTGAAGGAGGCGTTGAAGAAGGATCCGCAGCGGCAGGAGATTTATCTCAAGCTGCTCGAAATCCACGCCCAGCACAACAAGCCGTCCGCGTTTGAAACGGTCGCCAGCGAGCTCTATTCGGTCTCCGGCGGGCAGGGCGAGGTGTGGCACAAGGCCATGGCACTCGGTCGGCAGCTCGATCCGAACAACCCACTGTTTGCCGAAGCCGGCGGTGCGGCCGCGTTCGCTGCCGCCGCGGCGGCGGAAGGCGAGCATCGCGAGGCGACCAAGGCCGTCGATCAGCCCGCTGCGCCAGTCGCCGCAGCTCCAGCCGCGGCAATCGCTGCGGAACGGGCAGCCGACGCGAAGGCCGCCAAGGGTCTGGATTTCACTCTCGACGACGATATCTCGCTCTCGCCCACGTCCGAAGTCGCGCCCGAGCCGAAGACGCCCGCCGCGATCCTCGCCGGCGCGGCGCAGGAAGTCGCGCGCGTCGACTCGCGCGGAACCCAGTGCGGTAAAGCCCGCGCCGAGCCCCAGCGCCGCGCCACCGGCGAAGGATACGAAGGCAACGGCGGCGCTCGACAGCATCGCCTTCGAGCCGGAATCGGTTCCGAAATTCGACTTGGACTTCAATCTCGACCAGCCCTCGAGACCGGGCCCGCCGATACCGTCGACGCCGCCAGCGAGCCCGAGGCCGCTTGCGTCGGCGCCGCGGCCCGCGGTCGAACCTGCGCTCGCGGCCGTCGGCGCGGGCGCGCCAGCGCCGCAACTCACGCGGCCGGCTGCGGCGATCGAACTCGACAAGCTCGACCTGGCGTTCGATCCGCAGCGCTCGACCTTCGAAGACCCCACACCGTCAGTGCTCGATGGCCAGTGGCACGATGCGGCGACCAAGCTCGATCTCGCCAAGGCGTATCAGGAAATGGGCGACGTCGAAGGCGCGCGGGAGATTTTGCAGGAAGTCCTCCACGAGGGCGACGACCAGCAAAAGGCGGAAGCGCAGGCGCTGCTGTCGAAGCTGGCGTAACGGAGCTGGACCAAAGGACGGCGGCGCAGCAGGCCGCCGTCTTTTTTTCCACCATGCGCATTGCGCTCGGACTCGAGTACGACGGCGGATCGTTTCATGGCTGGCAAACGCAGCCCGACGGTGGCGGCGTCCAGGACGCGCTCGAGCACGCCCTGGGGATGGTCGCCGGCGCGCGCACCCGCGCCGTCGCTGCGGGGCGCACCGACTCCGGCGCGCATGCGACGCTGCAAGTGGCGCATTTCGACACCGACGCGGTCCGCCCCGATACAGCCTGGGTGCGCGGCACCAATGCGCACTTGCCGCAATCCATCGCCGTGCGCTGGGCGCTGCCCATCGGCCAAGATTTCCACGCGCGCTTCGCCGCGCGAGGTCGCCACTACACCTACCTGCTGCTCGATCGCCCGGTGCGGCCGGGGCTGCTCCGTGGCCGAGTCGGCTGGTACCATCGGCCTCTGGCGGTGGAGGCGATGTGCACGGCGGCGGCGACACTGCTCGGGAGCCACGACTTCTCCGCATTTCGCGCCGCAGAATGCCAGGCGAGGTCACCGGTTAAGACGCTCGATCGCCTGGACATCGCGCGCGAGGATGAGATGATCCGATTCGAAGTGCATGCGGACGCCTATTTGCAGCACATGGTGCGCAACATCGTCGGTGCCCTCGTAAGCGTCGGGGCAGGTCGGCAGTCACCAGGGTGGATGCGTGAACTGCTGCAGAGTCGCGATCGCACCCGCGGTGCGCCGACGTTTGCCGCCTCCGGGCTGTACCTGACCGGGGTCGACTATCCGGTGCGCTGGAATCTGCCGCCGACGGTGGTCCCGGTGCGTGTGCCGCAAAGCTGAGCCCTGACGCGATGCGTACGCGCGTCAAGATCTGCGGCATCAGGCGTGTCGAGGACGGCATCGCCGCCGCACATGCTGGAGCCGATGCGATCGGGCTCGTCTTCTGGTCGGGCACGCCGCGCGGCGTGAATCTCGGGCAGGCGCGCGCGATCGTCGACGCGCTGCCGGCGTTTGTCAGCGTCGTGGGCCTGTTCGTCGATCCCCAACCCGAGGCTGTGCGCTCAGCGCTCGCCGCGGTGCCGCTCGACATCCTGCAATTTCACGGCGACGAGCGCCCCGAGTTTTGCGGCAGCTTCGGCCGGCCCTATATCAAGGCAGTGCCGGTGCGGCCCGGAGTCGATTTGCTACAATACGCGGCGCGCTTCGATGCCGCGCATGGGCTGTTGTTCGACGCGTTCCAGCCGGGCGGGCTGCCAGGGGGTACCGGGACGACTTTCGACTGGGCGCAGTTGCCGCCGCAGCTGACCGACCCGGCGACGCGGCGCTTGATCCTTTCCGGTGGACTTACGCCGCAAAACGTCGCGGCGGCGGTACGGCAGTTGCACCCCTGGGCGGTCGACGTCTCAAGCGGCGTCGAGATGACCGGGCCCGACGGCAACGCCCGCAAGGGCATCAAGAGCTCGACCAAGATCGTCGCGTTCATTCGCGAGGTACGCCGTGCAGATGGGTGATCTCTCTTACAGCCTCCCCGACGAACGTGGCCACTTCGGGCCCTATGGCGGCGTGTTCGTTGCCGAGACGCTGATCCATGCGCTGGACGAGCTCAAGGAGCAATACGCACGCTATCGCCGCGATCCCGACTTCATCGCCGAATTTGCCTACGAGCTCAAGCACTACGTCGGCCGGCCGAGTCCGATCTATCACGCCCGGCGCTGGTCGGAACAGCTCGGCGGCGCGCAGATCTACTTCAAGCGCGAAGACCTCAATCACACCGGTGCGCACAAGATCAACAACTGCATCGGCCAGGCGCTGCTCGCGCGCCGCCTCGGCAAGCCGCGGGTAATCGCCGAGACCGGTGCGGGCCAGCACGGCGTTGCGACCGCCACCGTCGCCGCGCGCTTCGGCATGGAATGCGTCGTCTACATGGGCTCCGAGGACATCGAGCGCCAGGCGCAGAACGTGTTCCGCATGAAGCTTCTCGGCGCCGAAGTCGTGCCGGTCGAGTCCGGATCGAAAACGCTCAAGGATGCGCTCAACGAGGCGATGCGGGACTGGGTCACCCACGTCGAGAACACGTTCTACATCATTGGCTCGGTCGCGGGCCCGCATCCGTACCCGATGATGGTGCGGGATTTCCAGAGCGTGATCGGAAAGGAATGCCTCACGCAGATGCCGGAGCTCACCGGCCGGCAACCGGACGTCGTCATCGCCTGCGTGGGTGGCGGCTCGAATGCGATGGGCATCTTCTACCCGTATCTGGCGCATTCGGCGGTGCAACTCGTGGGTGTCGAGGCGGCGGGAGAGGGTCTCGCGACGGGGCGACATGCGGCGTCGCTGTGTGCGGGTCGACCCGGCGTGCTGCACGGCAGCCGCACCTACCTGCTGCAGAACGCCGACGGACAGATAATGGCAACCCATTCGGTGTCCGCCGGCCTCGATTACCCGGGGGTCGGACCCGAACACGCGTGGCTCAAGGACAGCGGCCGCGCCACCTACGTCGCGGTCACCGATGACGAGGCGTTGGCCGCGTTCAACCAGTGTTGTCGTATCGAGGGCATCATACCGGCGCTCGAGTCGAGCCACGCGCTGGCCCATGCGGCGCGGCTCGCGCCGACGCTGTCACGCGCAACGTCGCTGCTCGTGAACCTGTCCGGACGCGGCGACAAGGACATGGCGACCGTTGCTGCGCGCTTGGGACTTAAGTTCTATTGCCATCGGGAATGCGATCCGGCGCAGCGCCACCCCAATCCCGACGACCGTCCGATTTGAACCGCATCGACGCCACCTTCGCCAAGCTGCGCGCGGCCGGGCGTACCGCGCTGATCCCGTACGTCACCGCGGGCGATCCGTCTCCTGCCGTAACGGTGCAGCTCCTGCACGCGCTCGTCGCCGCGGGAGCCGACCTGATTGAGCTCGGGGTGCCGTTTTCGGATCCGATGGCCGACGGTCCGGTAATCCAGCGTGCGTCGGAGCGTGCGCTGGCGCACGGTGTCGGGTTGCATGATGTCCTCGACATGGTCGCGGCATTCCGCAACGCCGACGCATCGACACCGTTGGTCCTGATGGGTTACGCCAATCCGATCGAGGCAATGGGTATTGCGTCGTTTGCGCGCCGTGCGCGCAGCGCAGGCGTCGATGGTGCGATCGTCGTCGACTATCCACCCGAGGAGGCGGGCGATTTCACGACGGCGCTGAATGCCAATGGCCTGGCGCCGATCTTCCTGCTCTCACCGACGACCCCCGAGGCGCGGATCATCGCCGTGGGACGAGTGGCGCGCGGGTACGTCTACTATGTCTCGCTCAAGGGCGTCACCGGTGCCGGGCATCTCGACATCGCCGAGGTGATCGTCAAGCTTGCGGAAATCCGCCGTCACGTCGCACTTCCCGTTGGCGTCGGCTTCGGCATTCGCGACGCGGCCAGCGCCCAGGCGATCGCGGCGCACGCCGATGCGGTTGTCATCGGCAGCCGCATCATCGAGGAAATCGAAGCAGGTCCGGCGAACGACGCGGCGCGGCGCGCCGCCGGGTGGCTCGCGACCATACGCGACGCAGTCGACAAGGTCGCCAAGAGAGCGGCCTAGCGGAAGGCTGCCAGGGAGAAACGATGAGTTGGCTGCAAAAGCTTCTGCCGCCGCGCATCAAGGCGACTCCGGGCGTCAATAGGAAGTCGATGCCGGAGGGGCTCTGGGTCAAGTGCCCGGCGTGCGAGGCGGTGCTCTACCGCACCGACCTGGACAAGAACCTCAACGTCTGCCCCAAGTGCGGCCACCACGGTCGCGTGAGCGCGCGCGAGCGTATCGAGCAGCTGCTCGATCCCGAGGGGCGTTACGAAATCGGCTCCGAGGTCGTTCCGGTCGACAGCCTGAAATTCAAGGACACCAAGAAATATCCGGAGCGCCTTGTCCTGGCACTCGAGGAAACGGGCGAGACCGACGCGCTGGTAGTCATGCAGGGCAGCATCAAGTCGGTGGCGCTGGTCATCGCCGTTTTCGAGTTCGACTTCATGGGCGGGTCGATGGGATCGGTCGTGGGCGAACGCTTCGTGCGCGGTGTGCGCGTCGCCTACGAGAACCAGGTGCCCTTCGTCTGCTTCACGGCGAGCGGCGGTGCGCGCATGCAGGAAGGGGTCAACTCGCTTTTTCAGATGGCCAAGACGACCGCGGTCCTGCAGGAGTTGACCAAGGTGCAGTTGCCATTCGTCTCGATACTGACCGATCCGACCATGGGCGGCGTTTCGGCGAGCTTCGCGATGATCGGCGATGTCGTCATCGCCGAGCCGGGAGCCTTGATCGGCTTCGCGGGTCCGCGCGTCATCGAGCAGACGGTCCGCGAGAAGCTGCCGGACGGTTTCCAGCGCGCCGAATTCCTGCTCGAAAAGGGCGCCATCGACATGATCGTCGATCGCCGCCAGCTTCGCGACGAATTGCCGCGCCTGCTGGCGCTCCTGCAGCGGCAGCCATCGCCGACAGGCTGAGCCTGCCGTGTCGCACCGCGACCCGCAGGCGGACGTCGCCGTGCGGGCGCCGGCCGCCATGAGCCATCCCACCTCGCTCGCCGCATGGCTCGCCTACCTCGAGACCCTGCATCCGAAGGCCATCGCGCTCGGCCTCGAGCGCGTGCGCGCCGTCTACGGGCGGCTTCAGAGCGCGCCGGCATGCCCGGTGGTGATGGTGACCGGCACCAACGGCAAGGGTTCGACGTCCGCCTTCCTCGAGCGCATGCTCTCCGCCGCCGGGTATCGCATCGGCCTCTACGCCTCACCGCACCTGCTGCGCTACAACGAGCGCGTGCGCATTGCCGGGGCTGATGTCGACGATGCCGCACTCTGCGCGGCCTTCGCCGCGGTCGAGGCTGTGCGCCACGACACGCCGCTCACGTACTTCGAGTTTGGGACACTGGCGGCGCTGTGGCTGTTCGCGCGCGCACGCCTGGACGCCCTGGTGCTCGAAGTCGGGCTCGGCGGACGACTCGATGCGGTCAATATCGTCGCTGCCGAGGTCGCGATCGTCACCACGATCGCGATCGATCACACCGACTATCTGGGTCCCACGCGGGAAGCCATCGCCCGCGAGAAGGCGGGTATCTTCCGCGCCGGACAGGTCGCGATCTGCGCCGACCGCGACCCTCCGGCCACGCTCGTCGAGCATGCGCGCGTGGTCGGGGCGCGCCTGCTGCGGCTCGGAGTGGAATTCGGCTATACGGCGCAGGAAAAGCAATGGCGCTACTTCGGTCCCGGCGGCGCACGGCATGGCCTGCCGTATCCGGCGCTGCGCGGAACCTATCAGCTCGCCAATGCGGCTGCCGCGCTGACGGCGCTCGACGCGCTGCACGAGCGCTTGCCAGTGACAATGGGCGCGGTGCGCGAGGCGCTGGTCGGCATCGAATTGCCGGGACGGTTTCAGGTATTGCCGGGACGGCCCGTGACCGTGCTCGACGTCGCGCACAACGAACAGGCGGCGCGCGCACTTGCCGGCAACGTTGCGGCGATGGGTTTTCATCCCCAGACGCTGGCGGTGTTCGGCATCATGAGCGACAAGGACATTGGTGCCGTGATCGCGGCGCTCAAGCCGCACGTCGATCGGTGGCTGGTCGCGACCCTGCCGCCGCCAAGGGGAGCAACCGCAACGCTCTTGCGTGCGCGCCTCGAGGAAGCGGGCGTCGCCGCGGATGCAATCCAGACGTTCGCAGACGCGGGCGCTGCGTATCGCGCAGCGCGGGAGCTGGCGGCCGAAGCTGATAGAATCCTCATTTTTGGCTCCTTCCTTACCGTTGCCGCCGCGCTCGCGCAGCTTCCCGGGCGTGGCAGTTAAACTTTCTTGATGGCAACCCGCTCCGATGCCACCGAACTCGCGGTCGACGACCTAAGGCGCCGTGCCCGTCGCCGGCTCGTCGGCGCAATCGTTCTTGCGCTCGCCGCCGCAGTGCTGCTGCCGCTGCTCCTGGAAAGTGAGCCCAAACCGCTCGGCGATGACGTGTCGATCCAGATCCCGCCGGTCGACAGTGGCAAGTTCATCAACCCGCTGTCCTCCGCCAAGGCCCCGGACCCAAAGGTGAAGGGCGGCACCGGCGGCGGCCGTAGCGCCGCGCTGCCGCCACCTGCCTCCTCGCCGGGCGAGGCTCCAGCGGTGCCTTCGCCCGCGCCGCAGGAGGGCGTGGGCAACGACGGAAGCCGGCCGGCGCATCACCCCGCCCGCAACCGCACCGGCCACGCCGCCGCCAGCGGCTGCGCCCCCGCGCGCCGCGGACACCAAGGCCTCCGCCGACAGCAATCCCGACGCCGCCGGGGCAGCCCCTGCCAAACCCGGAACCGATACCGGGGTGGAAACGAAGGCCTCGCCGGCAAAGCCGGCAAAGGCAGGCCGCGAAATCCGGCGCTGCCTATATCGTGCAGATCGCCGCCTTCTCGGACCGCTACGGCGCACGTTCGCTCACCTCCAAGCTCAAGCGCGGCGGCTTCCCTGGATTCACCGAGGCGGTCACCACGGACAAGGGTACCTTGCATCGCGTCCGCGTCGGCCCCTATCCGTCACGCGAAGCCGCCGATGCGGCGCTGGTCAAACTCAAAGCGGCGGGATTCAATGGCATCGTTGCCCACGTCGGATGACCGCATTCGATCTCATGGTCTTCGGGGTGGTCGGCTTGTCGACGGTGCTCGCATTCTTGCGCGGCGTAGTGCGCGTCCTGGTCTCGCTCGTCGCGTGGGTCGTGGCGATACTCGGCGCCATCCGCTTTTCGGGGCCGGTCGGCGGCATGCTGCCCAACTTCGGCGCGACGCCGGCGACGCGCTATGTCGTGGCGTTCGCGCTCATCCTGGTCGTGGTGCTGATCGCCGGCGCACTGATCGGCTACCTGCTGTCACGCCTCGTGCGAGCCATCGGCCTGGGCTTTCTCGACCGGATGCTCGGCGCGATCGTGGGCGTGGCCCGCGGCGTGCTCATCGCGGTCATCCTGGTTCTGTTCGCCGGATTGACCACGGCGCCCAAGACAGATTGGTGGCAAAATTCGCTGACCAGCCCCATATTGACTGAGACTGCCCTCAGGTTGCGGCCGTGGCTGCCCAGGGCATGGGCGGATCGCCTCGATTACCAACCGAGGGAACGCCGACCGGCGAAGTCGGTCGTAAAGGCAGCGCGTTAGAGAAAGGTTCACGAGCGATACCATGTGCGGCATCATCGGTGCGGTCACCCACCTGCCGGCCAATCAGCTCCTCTACGACGGGCTGCTGCTGCTGCAGCATCGTGGCCAGGACGCGGCCGGGATCGTGACCAGCGAAGGCCCGGTGTTCCACATGTACAAGGCCGCCGGCTACGTGCGCGACGTGTTTCGCACGCGCAACATGCGCGAACTTTCGGGCAACGCAGGCATCGGCCACTGCCGCTACCCGACGGCCGGCTCAGCCTGGTCCGACCTGGAATCGCAGCCGTTCTACGTCAATTCGCCATTCGGCATTACGCTTGCCCACAACGGCAACCTCACCAACAGCGAAGCGCTGAAGCGCGAGCTCTTTCAGCTCGACTTCCGTCACGTCAACACCAATTCCGATTCCGAGGTGCTGCTCAACGTGCTCGCGCTGGAACTCGAGCGCGCGGCACATCACGCGCGGCTCGACGCGAACGCGATCTTCACCGCGGTTGCCGCGGTGCATCGGCGCTGCCGCGGCGCGTACGCGATCGTGGCCATGATCGCCGGCTACGGCTTGCTCGCCTTCCGCGATCCGTACGGCATCCGTCCGCTCATCATCGGGGTCAACGAAGCAATGGGCGGCACGGAATACGTCATTGCCAGCGAGTCGGTCGCGCTGGAAGCGCTGGGTTTCTCGGTGCTGCGCGATGTGGCTCCCGGCGAGGCGATCTGGATCGACCAGAGCGCGCGCTTTCACGCCCGGCAGTGCGCGGACGAGCCGCGGCTCAGCCCGTGTATCTTCGAGTTCGTCTACCTGGCGCGGCCGGACTCGGTCATGGACGGCACGTCCGTATACGAATCGCGACTGCGCATGGGTGGCGAGCTCGCGCGGAAGATCGCCGCGATTCCCGCCGCGCAGGACATTGACGTGGTGATCCCGATACCGGACTCCAGCCGGCCGTCGGCGCTCGAGCTCGCCAACAATCTCGGCCTGAAATACCGGGAAGGCTTCGTCAAGAACCGTTATATCGGCCGCACCTTCATCATGCCGGGCCAGGCGATCCGGAAGAAGAGCGTGCGCCAGAAACTCAATCCGATGGGCGTGGAGTTCAAGGACAAGGTCGTACTGCTCGTCGACGATTCGATCGTGCGCGGCACCACCAGCCGCGAGATCGTGTCGATGGCGCGCGACGCTGGAGCGCGCAAGGTGTACTTCGCGTCGGCAAGCCCGCCGGTGCGCTTTCCGAACGTGTACGGCATCGACATGCCGAATCAGCGCGAGCTGATCGCGACCGGGCGGACCGAGGCCGAGATCGCCCAGGAGATCGGTGCCGATCTGCTGATCTACCAGGATCTCGAGGCGCTCAAGCGTGCGGTGCGCGCCGTCAATCCCAAGCTCAGGGAATTCGAAGCCTCGTGCTTCGACGGCTACTACGTCACCGGTGACGTCACCGCCGATTACCTCTCGCATCTCGCTGCGGAGCGCGACGAGACGCGGGACGAAACAGACGCCGACCTGGCCCTCGAATCGAGGGCCGTCGCAGGGTAGGGCCTTTGACTGCCATCGTCAACTTCATGCTGCTGACTTGACGTTGGAGGGCCGGTCCCTGTAGCAGGGGGCTTCGGAGAGGCTTGAGCCGGGTGCGGGGAAACTCGCACGCCCGGTTCTAAGGGGGGGATGGCCTGGTAACGGGCTGTCCCTACCCGACGTGCGACCTGAGAGTCGCTTAGGTAGCTCGCCTAGCCGAGTCAGTTACTTGGCAAAAACGCAGCCCCTCGAGAGAAGTTGCATGCGCATCGCGCGTGCCGAGGATTCCTAAGAGGCGAAAGCCTTTCGAGTGATTGTCTCGCCGGGATTTACCTACGGCATGAGACCCGATGTTCAGCCATTGGTAGCCTAGGAGTCGGTGCGTCCCTGGTAACGGGGAGGTGCCAAGCGATTCCGACAACGTAGCCACGCCCTCGGGCGTATGCAAAATCCCGTGAGGGGTTGGCATGATTCTGCCAGCAGCGAGGCGGATGAGGCGCAAGGCTGGGTGGTATGACCAACGCAAGTGAATTGCCGCAACCGTCGTAATTGTTGACAGGCCCAAGCTGCTGCAACACAGGCTGGGGATTGGCGCCGGGTGAAAGCCCTGCAACGATTTCTGGCCCGCTCGTTTAGCGGCAAAGCACTCGCCGTGCGACGGGTGACGGAAAATCAAGGTAGACGCACGCCGGGTGTGGATGGCGTAACGTGGTCCACCCCGGGGAGAAGCGACAAGCCATCGAGTCGCTCAAACGGCGTGGCTATCGGCCATGCCCGCTGAGACGGGTGAACATCCCGAAAGCCGGGCAGCCTGATAAGTATCGCCCACTGGGTATTCCGACCCTGCGCGATCGCGCGATGCAAGCGTTGCATTTGCTCGCGCTCGAGCCGGTGTCGGAGACGCTTGCCGATTGGAACTCGTATGGGTTTCGGTCGGCTCGATCCACCGCCGATGCCATCCAAAAGTGTCACACGATACTGTCGGGACACGACAGGGCGCAGTGGGTTCTGGAAGGTGATATTAAGGGCTGCTTCGACCATATCAGCCATGGCTGGTTAACCTCACACATGCGTATGGATCTGGAGATTCTCCGGAAGTGGTTGAAGGCTGGCTACATCGAGACGGGCAAGCTCTTTCCAACGGAAGCGGGCACGCCGCAAGGTGGCATTATCTCGCCGACGTTGGCGAATATGACTCTGGACGGACTGGAAGCGGAGCTCACGGCGCAATTCGGGTCGAAGGGCAACCACAAAGCTGGAAGGTACAGGGTCAATTTGGTGCGCTATGCGGATGACTTTGTGATTACCGGGAGCTCGAAGGAGCTTCTGGAAAACGAAGTCAAACCGCTGGTGGAACGGTTTCTTTCCACTCGCGGCCTGGAACTCTCCTCAGAGAAAACCAGGATTACGCATGTCGCGGAAGGGTTTGATTTCCTCGGTCAGAACGTGCGGAAATTCGGCGGCAAGATTATTGTCAGGCCGTCGAGGAAGAACATCCAAGCGCTCAAAGCCAAGGTTAAGGAGATATTCTCGGAGAACAAAACCGCCAAGCAGGAGAACCTGATAGGCGTCCTAAATCCGGTAATCCGGGGCTGGACGAACTATCACCGAGCGGCATGTGCTTCGCAGACTTTCGCCTCGATCGACGCGTGGTTGTGGTTGAAGGTATGGCAATGGGCCAAGCGGAGACATCCCAACAAGAGCGCCCGTTGGATCAAGGACAAGTACTTTGTGACGACGGGTAGCAGGAATTGGATGTTCTCGGCACGGCTCGCGAGTGTGGAAGGAAAGCGGGAACGGGTGACGCTGGCGAAAGCGAGTGACACCCGCATCCGCCGACATACCAAAGTGAAGGGGGAAGCCAACCCTTTTGACCCTAAATGGGAGTCTTACTTCGAGGACCGACTTGGTCTGCAGATGCGAGGCGACATGAAGGGCCACGCGAAGCTCCTGCGTCTTTGGTGGAGCCAGAACAAGCGTTGTACACTATGCGACCAACTGATCACCAAGGAGTCGGGGTGGAATCTCCACCATCGAATCCCCAAGTGCGAGGGCGGCGCGGACGGGTTCGCGAATCTGGTTCTGCTACACCCGAACTGCCATCGTCAACTTCATGCTGCTGACTTGACGTTGGAGGGCCGGTCCCTGTAGCAGGGGGCTTCGGAGAGGCTTGAGCCGGGTGCGGGGAAACTCGCACGCCCGGTTCTAAGGGGGGGATGGCCTGGTAACGGGCTGTCCCTACCCGACAAAGCGAGGTCCGCTCCAGCCCGGGAATGCCGGGCGGGGCACACAAAACCCGTTTGGCGGAGGCCCGACGGGTTTTTTGTCGGCTTTTTTTCAGGGTGTTGTATTGGTGCGTTGGCGGGAAAGATCATGAGCGATTGGCATCCGAAGCCGCGGCTTCACGACGGCGATCCTGCATTCGGATCGCGCGGCCGCCATCGAGCACGGCGCGCTGCACAAGCCGGTCCACCTCTCGGTCGCTTACGGCTACCAGAGCGCGCGCGAGCTCGCCGCGGTGTTTCAGGCGCGCGCGCCGGGCTACGTCTACGGCCGCCAGGGGAACCCACCACCGCGGCGCTCGAGGACAAGGTCAACCGCATGGAGGGCGGCGTCGCGACGGTATGCTTCAGCACCGGCATGGCCGCCATCGGCGCAATCATGGTCGCGCTGCTGCGCGCCGGCGATCAGATCGTCTCCAGCTCGTTTCTGTTCGGCAACACCAACAGCATGTTCGCCACGCTGGCGACGCAGGGAATCGACGTTGCATTCGTCGACGCGACCGACGCGCGCGCCGTCGAGGCGGCGCTCACGCCCGCGACGCGGCTGGTATTCGTCGAAACGATCGCCAACCCGCGCACGCAGATCGCCGACCTGGAGCGCATCGGCGAGCTCTGCGCGGCGCGCGGGTTGCTCTACGTCGTCGACAACACGATGACCTCGCCGTATCTGTTCCGCCCGAAAAAGGTCCGGGCGAGCCTCGTCGTCAATGCGCTCACCAAGTACATCGGCGGCCACGGCAACGCGCTCGGCGGCAGCGTCACCGATACGGGAAACTTCGACTGGAAGCGCTATCCGAACATCTACGACGCCTACAAGACGGCAAAGCCGTCGCTCTGGGGCATCACCCAACTCCGCAAGAAGGGCCTGCGCGACTGGGGCGGGACGCTGACCGCAGAGCAGGCCCACCACATTGCAGTGGGCGCTGAAACGCTCGCGCTGCGCATGGATCGGGCGTGCGCAAACGCGCTGGCGCTGGCGCAATTCCTCGCCGGGCAGCGCAAGGTGCGCGCCGTGTACTACCCCGGGTTGGCTGGACATCCGCAGCATGCGCTCGCCCGCGCGCTGTTCGCGGGCTTTGGTGCGCTGTTGGCGTTCGAACTGGACCCCGCGCTGGACTGTTTCGATTTCCTCGATCGGCTCAGGAACGTGGTGCTATCGTCGAACCTGGGTGACAACCGTACGCTGGCGATCCCGGTCGCGCACACCATCTACTGGGAAATGGGGCCGGAACGGCGCGCGAGCATGGGCATCGCCGATTCGCTGATCCGCCTGTCGGTGGGAATCGAGGATTGCGACGACCTGGTCGCCGATTTTACCCAAGCGCTCGGGTGACCGCGGCGCACCCTGCGCTCAGACGGGGCGCGGCGTGATGCCTTCGGCCGCGACTTCGAGATAGCTTCCCGCCCGATACCAATCGGCGAGCACGTAACGTTCACAGGCGCGGCCCGCGACGCTGAGCTCGTGCCGCGCGGGCCGGTGCGTGTGGCCGTGAATCAGCCGCGCGACGTCATGTTCGCGCAATGCCGCCGCGACGGCGCCCGCATTGACGTCCATGATCTGCTCGGGCTTGCTTGCCGTCGCGCGCCGGCTGCTGGCGCGAAACAGCGCCGCGATTCCGCGGCGAACGAAGTACGGCATCGCCAGCAGGCGCCGACGATGGACCGGATCCTGCCAGTAGGCACGGAAGCGCTGATAATCGAGATCGTCGGTGCACAGCTGGTCGCCGTGCATGATCAAGGTCGGAGTGCCGTGCAGGTCGTGGACGACGGCGTCCGGGAGCAGGGTCGCTCCGGCCGCCTTCGCAAACCGCTCGCCCAGCAGGAAATCGCGGTTTCCGCGCTGCAGGTAAACACGCGTCCCCGAAGCCGAGAGCGCGGCGAGTGCAGACGCGACGCCGGCGGCGAGCGGTTCCTTGACCTGGTCATCGCCCAGCCACGCGTCGAAGAGATCGCCGATGACGTACAGCGCTGCGGCGTCGCGCGCAGGCCCGCGGGCCAGCGCATGGAACGCCGCGATCAGGTCCGGCCGCTCCGGCGCGAGATGGAGATCGGAGATGAACAGCGCCGGCGGCATCGCGAAAGCGGGTCCCCGGCCTGCGCTAGGGCGTTTCTTCGGCGCGCTCGATGACCACGTCCTCTTTGGGCACGTTCTGGTGCGCCCCGCGATTGCCGGTGGGCAACGCCCTTGATCCGGTCGACGACGTCGGTGCCGGCCGCGACCCGGCCGAACACGCAGTAGCCCCAGCCATTGGCATCGGGCGAGCGGTGGTTGAGGAAGTCGTTGTCGGCGACGTTGATGAAGAACTGCGCGGTGGCGGAATGCGGATCGCCCGTCCGGGCCATGGCGACGCTGTAACGTTCGTTCTTAAGGCCGTTGCGGGCCTCGTTTTCGATTGGCGCGCGGGTGGCCTTCGGGCGGAGATCGGGCGTCAACCCGCCCCCCTGAATCATGAAGCCGTCGATCACGCGATGGAACAGCGTGTTGTCGAAGTGGCCGGCGCGTACATAGTCGAGAAAGTTGGCGACCGTTTTCGGCGCGCGCTCGGCGTCGAGCTCGAGCGCGATCTTGCCGTGGTTGGTGTGCAGCACGATCATGGCTGGCATCCCCTTACGGCGCCTGGACGACGGTCGCCGACTTGATCAGCACGCGGTCGACGGGAACGTCCCTCGGGAACGGGCCTCCGGAGCCAGTCGGCGCCTTGGCGATCTTGTTGACGACATCCATGCCTTCGATCACCTTGCCGAACACCGTATAGCCGTAGCCCTGCGGCGTCGGTTCGCGGAAGTTCAAGAACTTGTTGTCGCCGACGTTGATGAAGAACTGCGCCGTCGCCGAGTTCGGATCGGGGGTCCGCGCCATGGCAACCGATCCAGGGACATTGAGCAACCCGGCCTTGCTGCTCTGCTCGGCTTCGTTGCGGACGGGTGGGCGCGTCGGTTTCTCCCTGAAATCGGCACCGTAACCTCCACCTTGGATCATGAACCCGGAAATCACACGGTGGAATTGCGTCCCGTCGTAATGCTTGGCCTGCACGTAGGCCAGGAAGTTCTCGACTGTCTTCGGCGCGGCGTCCGGATAAAGCTCGATGCGGATCTTGCCGGCAGTCGTGTCCAGGTCGACCTGCGGGTTGGCAGCGTGGGCGCAGGCCGCGGCGACGGCACAGCCGACAGCGGCAAGGATACAGAGATAGCGGCGGTACATCGGTAACTCCTTGGTCGTGGTTCGAGTGGTGAGGATCGCGCGCGCGAGCGGCCGTCGCTGCTGTCGCGGCTTACTTGGTTGCTTTCGCCGCCGGCGTGGGTTGGGGTGCGGCGGGCTTGGGCGCCGACGCGGAGGGCGCGACCGCAAACAGCTCGCGCACCAGCACGAGCTTGCCCTGCGCGCTCTTGTTCGTTCTGTCGAGCGCGATGGCCCGGTCGTACTCCGCGCCCGCGAGGCGCGCGTAGATGTCGCCCAGATTTTCGTGGGCGATCGCATAATCGGGGCGCGTCAGCAGCGCCAGTTCGAGCGCCTTGCGCGCCTTGTCGTATTCGCCCTGGCGCGCCCAGATTACCGCCAGGTTGTTGTAAGGTTCTGGCAGCTCGGGATAGTCCTGGTTGAGCCCCTCGAACGTGGCGATCGCTGCCTCGGTCTCGCCCTGGTCGGCCTGCACAACGCCTTTCAGAAATCGCGCTTGCGGATTCTTCGCATCGGTTGCGAGCACCGCGTCGATCCTGGCCAGCGCCGTCACGTACTCGCCTTCGCTGATCAGGCGCGCCGCATCCGCGAGCTCGGGCGTGAGGCCGGGTGTGCGCTGTGGGGCGACGGTCGCCGACGTCGGCGGCGGGGGCGGGGTTTGCTGTGCGACCGCCGCCGGCAGCAGCATGGCCAACCACGCCGCTGCGGCATATCGGAAAACGCGTGCAGTCATCGAGGCAGTCGAGAGGATCGTGGCCGTCGGCCAAAGCAACGCGTGGGCCGCTATTCTAGCAAATGGTCGCCACCGCGTGACGCCAGCAGCGGGACCGTTGCGCGGTCGCGTTCAGGTCGATCGTGTCCCGCTGAGCCTCGCCACGGTCGTGTCGATGAGGTGCCGGGCAATGCTCACCGGGCTCGGCAACTGCGGCAGCGCCTCGAGCGTAAACCAGCGCGCATCCGCGATTTCTTCGTCGCAGGGACGCACTTCTCCGGCGACATATTCCGCGGTGTAGGCGATCATCAGCGAATGCGGGAACGGCCAGGACTGGCTGGCCACGTATTGGATCCCGCCAACCTCCACGCCGACTTCCTCGCGTACTTCGCGATGAATGCAATCCTCGATGGACTCACCGGCCTCGACAAAGCCAGCCAACGCGCTGTACATCGCATGCGGAAATCGGCGCGCTCGGGCGAGCAACAGCTCCCGGTCGCGGGTGACCAGAACCATCATCGCCGGCGACACGCGCGGATAGGCAACAAGGCCACAGGCGGGACACTCCTTGGCCCGCTCGCCAGCCCGGTCGCGCGTGGGCGTGCCGCAGCGGCCGCAGAACCGGTGGCTGCGATCCCATTCGACAATCTGGAACGCGCGCCCGGCAATCGCGAGCAGCGGATCGTCGAGTTGCAGGAACAGCGAGCGCAAACCGCGCCATTGCCAGCCGGCCGGTTCGGGCGTGTCGGCCGCGACGCTGATCGCAACGCAGTCCAATTCCCGGAGGCGCCCAAGGTAGTGTTGCGCGCCGCGAATCCCAAACTGCATGGCCTCGGCCAGGCCGGGCAGGGCGGGCGGTTCGCCCGCGCGCGTGAGGATCTTGTCGTCGCGCCAGATGAAACACAGGGCACTGGCAGCGACATCGGGCGGGAGGACGTGTCCGGGCTCAAAGCCGGACGGCGTGGTCATCCGCACGCAGCGTCAGCGCAGGAAGCGCTCATCCTTGCCGATGACCGTGAGCTCGACGAATTTCGATCCGCTGTGATCGGTCGGGGTGAAGGTTACGGTAAAGCCGCCGACGTCGTAGTCGCGGAGCTGTTCCATGGCGGTGATGAATCGCTCGCGCGTCAGATCCTGACCCGTGCGGCGCAGGCCTTCGACCAGCACCTTGGCGGCAATGAAGCCCTCGAGACTGGTGAACGAGAAATTCTGTTTACCCGTTGAGGCCTCCAGCAGCTGCTGGTACTCCTTGACCACGTGTGCCGAAAGGTTCCAGGGAAACGGGACCACCTGCGATATGCCGACGCCGCGGCCGGCCGGGCCCGCCTCGTGCGCCAATGCCTTGCTGCCGACGAAGGAGACGTTCATGAACTGCGGGTTGTACCCGGCCTGGCGCATCGCCTTGATGAATGCCGCGCACGACGTGTACGCGGAAATCATTACCACGCCCTGCGGGTCGACGTTGCCGATCGCCTTGACGGCGGCGGCGACGTCAACGGTGTTCCGCTCCACCGTTCCGGTCGCGACAATTTTCAGGTTACGCTTCTGCATCGCACGCTCGACGCCGGCCAGCCCGGCCTTGCCGTAGTCATCGTTCTGATAGAACACTGCGATGCGATTGAGCGTCTGGCCGACAAGCTGGCCGACGATCTTGTCGGTCTCGTCGAAGTAGCTGGCGCGAATGTTGAAGACGTACCGATTCAGGGGGTTGCGCAGCGATTCCGCGCCCGTGAACGGCCCGACAAACGGCACCCGCGCCGCCGTGAAAATCGGCTTCGAGGCGTTGGACGTCGGCGTGCCGACATACCCGAAGAGCAGGAATACCCCGTCATCGAGCAACTTTCGGGTGTTGGCCGCCGCCCGTTCCGGCTCATAGCCGTCGTCGAGCGAGCGGAGATCGATCTTGCGGCCGTAGATGCCGCCGGCCGCGTTTATCGACTGAAAATACGCCAATGCGCCCGCGCGCATTTCACTACCCAGTTCGGATGCCGGCCCCGTAAACGCCGCCGACTGCCCGATGAGAATTGTCGTTGCGGTGACTCCGGGTTCGGCGCTGGCGGCCAGCGCCATCGCTGCAACAACGATGCCGCCGAGCCATCGCCACGGGTTGCTCATCGACCCACCCCTCGAATGCCAGTCATTGTCAATGATTGCGCAAGGTCGGCCGCAAGCGCACGCCCCCTGCGTTGTTGATGGATAGCCGCGGCATGATGTCCCGGGAATGCGATCGAGTTCGCCGCTGAGCCGCAGCAACCGGCAAAGCGTTGCCTATCATAGGCGATTCTCGCCACGGTGCAAGTCTCGCCCTCCACCAGTCCGCGGCAGAGCGCGGCCCCGCGTCGAGAGTATAATGGCGGCCGATCGAATTGGACGCGGACCATGGAAGCCGAGCAGATCAACCAGATTGCCAACACCCTCGCCGGATTGCAGCAGCGCGCTGGCGACCTGCGGAGGTATCTTTGACTTCGACGCGCAGTCAGAGCGCCTGAAAACGGTAGTCCGCGACCTGGAAGACCCGAAAGTCTGGAGCGATCAGAAACGGGCCCAGGACCTGGGCCGGGAGAAAAAACAGCTCGAGGCGGTGGTCGGAACGCTTTCGGGTCTCGACCAGAACCTGAAGGACGCGGGCGAGTTGTTCGAGCTCGCGCGCACGGAAGGCGATGATGCCACGCTGCTGGCGCTCCAGGGCGACGTTCGTGGGCTGGAGGGTATCGTCGCCGCGATGGAATTCCGCCGGATGTTCCGCAATCCGATGGATCCAAATCCATGCTTCATCGACATTCAGGCCGGCAGCGGTGGCACCGAGGCGCAGGATTGGGCGGCAATGCTGCTGCGGATGTATCTGCGCTACTGCGAACGCAGGGGCTACAAGGCGGAAATCCTCGAGGAGTCCGAGGGCGAGGTGGCCGGCATCAAGAGCGCCAGCGTCAAGGTGACCGGCGAGTACGCGTACGGTCATCTACGCACCGAGACCGGCGTGCACCGACTCGTTCGCAAGAGTCCCTTCGATTCTAACGCGCGCCGTCATACCTCGTTCGCCAGCGTGTTCGTGTATCCCGAGGTCGACGAGACGATCGAAGTCGAGATCAATCCGGCCGATCTGCGCATCGACACGTTCCGCGCCTCCGGGGCGGGCGGCCAGCATATCAACAAGACCGACTCGGCAGTGCGCATCACCCACCTGCCGACCGGCATCGTGGTGCAGTCGCAGACGGACCGCTCGCAGCACCGCAATCGCGCCGAGGCAATGGCCATGCTCAAGTCGCGGCTGTACGAGCTCGAACTGCGCAAGCGGCAGGCGGAGCAGCAGAAACTCGAGGATTCCAAGACCGACATCGGCTGGGGCCACCAGATCCGTTCCTATGTGCTTGACCAGTCGCGAATCAAGGACCTGCGCACCAACGTCGAGGTCGGCAATACGCAGGCGGTCCTCGACGGCGATCTCGACGACTTTATCGCGGCGAGCCTGAAACAGGGAGTTTGATGTGAGTGACCCCGGCGACGAGCAGCGGCCCGGCAGCGACGAGAATCAGATTATCGCCGAACGGCGTGCGAAGCTGCACGCCTTGCGCGCGAGTGGTCAGGCGTATCCCAACGATTTCCGACGCGACACGCTTGCCGCCACGCTGCACGAGGCATACGACGGCAAGACTGGTGAAGCGCTCGAAGCGGTGCCGGTCGCGGCCGCAGTGGCCGGGAGAATGGTACTGAAGCGCGTCATGGGCAAGGCGAGCTTTGCAACACTGCAGGACATGAGCGGCAGGATCCAGCTCTACATCACCAGTGACACCGTCGGAGCGCAGATGCACGACGCATTCAAGCACTGGGACCTGGGCGACATCGTCGGCGCCCGCGGGACGCTGTTCAAGACCCGCACCGGCGAGTTGTCGGTGCGCGTCGCCGAATTGCGGCTGCTGGCCAAGGCGCTGCGGCCCCTGCCCGAGAAATTCCACGGGCTTACCAACCAGGAGCAGAAGTATCGCCAGCGTTACGTCGACCTGATCACGAGTGGAGACTCGCGACGCGTTTTCATGGCGCGGTCACGGATCGTACAGGCCATCCGCGAGTTCTTCGTCGCTCGCGGCTACCTCGAAGTCGAGACGCCGATGATGCATCCGATTCCGGGCGGCGCCACGGCCCGGCCCTTCATCACCCATCACAACGCGCTCGACACCGAGCTGTACCTGCGCATCGCTCCAGAGCTCTATCTCAAACGCCTGGTCGTCGGCGGGCTGGAAAAAGTCTTCGAAATCAACCGCAACTTTCGCAACGAGGGCATCTCCACGCGGCACAACCCCGAGTTCACGATGCTCGAATTCTACGAGGCGTACCGCGATTACCTGTACCTGATGGATCTCACCGAGGAGCTGCTGCGCGAGGTTGCACTCAAGGTCGTCGGCAAAACGACGATCGAGTACCAGGACGCGCCAATCGACCTCGGCGCCCCCTTCGACCGACTGACAATGGCCCAGGCTATCGCCAGGTACAACCCGCGCTATGCGCTCGCCGAGCTTGACCAACCGGAATACCTCAAGACTTCGTTGGCCCTGCTCGGTGTCGACGTGCTACGGACGGATGGCTTGGGCGTGTTGCAACTCAAGCTTTTCGAGGCGACCACGGAGGAGAAACTCGTGCAGCCGACGTTCATCGTCGCGTATCCGACCGACGTCTCCCCTCTCGCCCGCGCGAACGACACCAATCCGTCGGTAACCGATCGCTTCGAGTTGTTCATCACCGGCCGCGAGATCGCCAACGGCTTCTCCGAGCTCAACGATCCGGAGGACCAGGCGTCGCGCTTTCTGCTGCAGGCGAGGGCGAAGGAAGCCGGCGACGCCGAGGCGATGCATTACGACGCGGACTACATCCGGGCGCTGGAATACGGCCTGCCGCCGACCGCGGGCGAGGGCATCGGCATCGACCGCCTGGTGATGCTGCTGACCGATGCGCCGTCGATTCGCGACGTGATCCTGTTCCCGCAACTCAGGCCGGGGGATGCGTGAAGCGCAGCGATACGCGGAGTGACGCGATGGAGCGACCCGCGTCGACGGAGCGGGCGAATTTCGCCACCTTTGCCGAGTTCTATCCGTTCTATCTGTCGGAGCACCGGCATCCGGTCTGCCGCCGGCTGCATTTCACCGGCTCGCTGCTCGCGCTAGCGGCACTCGCCGCAGCGGTGGTCACGCGCAATGCGTGGTGGCTCGTCGCCGCGCTGCTCGCCGGCTACGGTTTGGCCTGGATCGGGCACTTCTTTTTCGAGAAGAACCGGCCAGCGACGTTGCGCCACCCGTTCTACAGCCTGCTCGGCGACTGCGTGCTGTTTCGCGACCTGCTCACCGGCAAAGTGCCGTTTTGAGTGCGGGCTATGATGTTGCGTGAACCCTAACTGAGGCACACGGCGCGCCGCGGGCACGCCCGCGGATCGCGCGCGGAAAGACAGCGCTCGCCCGGCGACTGATCCGGGCGCGGCGTACGGCGACTGTTCTCCTACTTGGCGATATTGCGCTCGATCCATTGCGCAAAGGCCTGCAGGAATTTCTGCAGGAAATCGCGCGCCGACTCGTCGGTCAGTTTCCCGGCTTCGTCGAACAGCTTTGCCGCATTGCCGATGTAGGCTTCCGGCTGCTGCAGCGTTGGAACATTCAGAAACACCAGCGACTGGCGCAGGTGGTGGTTGGCACCGAACGCGCCGATCGCGCCCGGGGAGAGGCTAATCACCGCGCCGGGCTTGGCATTCCACGCACTCTTGCCGTACGGCCGGGAGCCAACGTCAATCGCATTCTTGAGGACGCCAGGCACCGAACGGTTGTATTCCGGCGTCACGAACAGCACCGCGTCGGCCTTCTGCACGCGCTCCTTGAACGCAACGGATGCCGCAGGGGGATTTGCGTCGTCGTCCTGATTGTAGAGCGGCAGGTGCCGGATCTCGACGATCTCGAGCTTGAGCGGCGCGGGCGCCAAAGCGATCAACGCGTTGGCAAGCTTGCGATTGAAAGATTCCTTGCGCAGGCTGCCGACGAATACTGCCACATCGCGGGTCGTGCTCACGGGATTCCCTTCTTGGCTATTGGGGAGACTGCGCCCACCGCAGTCCGTTCGCAACGGCCATTATAAAGGCAGCGCGACGCCGCACCGTTCGCCGCGCTACGACGCAGTTTGCCTGGGCCGCATCCGCGATGGCATAATCTCTGACCTCGGGGTGTAGCGCAGCCCGGTAGCGCGCTTGCTTTGGGAGCAAGATGTCGGGAGTTCAAATCTCTCCACCCCGACCAGACAGCGGGTCGGCTTCAGATCGCGGCTTTTCGATGCACAGGCGCCCGTAGCTCATTGGGATAGAGCACCGGCCTTCTAAGCCGGCGGTAACAGGTTCGAGTCCTGTCGGGCGCGCCACAATTGCCTGACAGTTCAGCGGTCGCCGCGCGCCGATCGTTGAGTCACTTCGTGCTTGCTGACTTAAAACCAATGGCCAAGCTGTACGGTGAGGCCGGTTGTAATCTGCCATTGCGGTGCGCTGCGCGACAATCCAGCGCTTGCCGCTACGTCGACGACCAGCGTGCGACTCACGTTGTACGACAGCGCGACAAGCGCGCTCGATGCCGCGGCAGTGCCACGCTGTGCGTTTCCGGATGCTTCCGTCGCCACAGTGAAGCGATCGGTCAGCGGATACGAGCCCGCGACGCTCCAGTTGGCCACAATGCTCGCCTGGTTTGCGGCGACCGCCCCAAGGCGCACGGCCCCTATATTGGCGTCGACGTGCACCGAGCCTAAATCCGCGCTCGCGATACCGGTTAAGTTCCAATCGGTCTCGCCGCTTCCGATGGGAGGACGCGCGGTGGGCAATGTTGGTCCGACCTGTAACCCCAGCGCCAAGTCTTTCTCAATCGGCAGTTTGTACTTGAGCAGCAGTGAAATATCGCCCCCGCTTCGAGTCGTGACGCCATCGAAATCGCGCTCGCGCACATAGGCGTTGGTGCCAAGCAACAGCGCCCACTGCGAGGCCCACGCCAGCTTGAACGTTACGGGCAGCGAATCGTTGCGCGCGCTTCCGCCGCCATGCGTGCCCAGATACCCGGCTTCGAGTTCCGGGTAGCCTGGTGCCGGCAGATCGGCCGGCGTCGACACCGTCGGTCGATACGGGACGACCGCCGGAGTTTCGTCGGCGTGGGCGCTGGCTGGAGACGCCGTGAGCGCAACCGATAGGGTGGCAGTGACAAGGGGATTGCGCATAGCGCGGCGGACCGATCGTCCGCGACCAAGATCCTTCAGCAGCCTGCGTCAACAAAATAGGCGCTCAGTTTCGCGTAGAGATGCACAGCCCGCATGCCGATTATTCCAGCAACCCTACCAAGCGGGCCATCCCTTCTGACTCTTCGGCTGACCGCGTCCCCAAGGCGCAAGCTTCCGCGCCAGTTTTGTGCCGACAACGGCTGGCGCCGCACATCGTTGGTGCGGTCTGCTTTCGGTAATTCGCAGGGCGAGGTGCACAACACACAGTAACTTAATGAGTAACAAGGGTTTTGTGCAATGGCACAAGAAATGCTCGGGTGGCGACGTTGTCTGCACTTCGTCATAAACAACCAACCACGATGGATTCCGCCATGGACCCTAAGACTCGACTTGCTACTCGCCTGCTCGCAATTGCTTCAGGCATCCTTTTCGCTGGGGTCGTCTATGCCCAAACGACGCCCGCTCCGGCGGAGACACCCAAACCGCCGGAGCCCGATTACACGCTGACCGGCAACTTCGGCATTTACAGTCAGTACATATTCCGCGGGCTCACGCAGACCGATGAGAAGCCCGCGTTCCAAGGCGGGTTCGACTTCGCGCACAAGAGCGGCATCTATCTGGGCACCTGGGGATCGAACATAAGCTGGCTGCATGACTCTGGCGTTTGCTCGCACGGCTGCAGCCTGGAGTGGGACCTCTATGGCGGCTACAAGTACGCATTCAACGACGACTGGGGCCTGGACGTCGGCGTGCTCTACTACTATTACCCGGGCAGTTACATCGCCGGCGCAACGCGGCCCAATACGACTGAGTTGTACGCGGCCGGTTCGTGGAAGTGGGTCTCGCTCAAGTACTCGTACAGCGTCGACCACACATTCGGCGTCCCTGACAACGCCTGGTACCTGGATCTGTCGGCCAACTATCCCATCAACGACCAATGGACCATCAACGCGCACGTGGGTCGGCAAGAGTACAACGGCAGCCAGAACGGCATTTCCAACAACATCTTTAACTACACCGACTGGAAACTGGGTGTGACCTGGCTCGTATCGGGTTACAACATCGGCGCGTACTGCAGCGATACCGACACGAAGGACAGTGCCTACACGCTTGCCGGCCAGCAACATCGGCAAGGTCGACCGGGACGGTATTCATCCAGAAGACATTCTGATCAGCGCGCCGTAGACGGGCCGCATCCAAACATTCATCGAGGGGGAAAAATGAAATTGGTAACAGCAATCATCAAGCCGTTCAAGCTCGACGAGGTCCGGGAGGCCCTGTCGGCCATCGGCGTGCAAGGGATCACCGTCACCGAAGTGAAGGGCTTCGGGCGGCAGAAGGGGCACACGGAGCTGTACCGGGGTGCCGAATACGTCGTCGATTTCCTGCCCAAGGTGAAGATCGAGGCGGCGATACAAGAACGAGTTGCTCGATCGCGTCATCGAGGCGATGGAGAAGGCCGCGAACACGGGGAAGATCGGCGACGGCAAGATCTTCGTGTTCGACCTCGAACAAGTCGTGCGCATCCGCACCGGTGAGACCGGCGCGGATGCCCTCTAAGGGGAACACCATGAAGCGATTGCTTGCGTTGCTCGCCCTGATCGGGGCCTGCAGCGTGGTCGGCGGCGCCCAGGCGCAGGACAAGGCGGCGGAGAAGGCCCCCGCGGTGACGACGGCGCCGGCGGCGGCGCCGGCGGCGGTGGAGGCGAAGCCGGCGGAGGCGCCCGCCGCAGCGGCGCCGCGGCGGCGCCGCCGGCGCCGGACAAGCCGGTGCTCATCGGGGTCGACAAGATCAACAGCGGCGACACGGCGTGGATGCTGGCCTCGACGGCGCTGGTGCTGATGATGACCATGCCGGGGCTGGCGCTGTTCTACGGCGGCATGGTGCGCAAGAAGAACGTGCTGGCGACGCTGATGCAGAGCTTCGCGATCACCTGCCTGGTGACGGTGCTCTGGGTGATCGCCGGCTACAGCATGGCGTTCATTCCGGGCGGGCAGTTCTTCGGCAGCCTGGACCGGCTGTTCCTCAACGGGATGGTGTTCCAGAAGGAGGCCGGGAAGGTGATGGTCAGCCACCTGGCCCCGACGATCCCGGAGTCGGTGTACATGACGTTCCAGATGACCTTCGCGATCATCACGCCGGCGCTGATCTGCGGGGCGTTTGCCGATCGGATGAAGTTCTCGGCGATGCTGTGGTTCATGGGGCTGTGGTCGCTGCTGGTGTATTCGCCGATCGCGCACATGATGTGGGAGTCGACCACGGGCTTCTGGGCGACGCGGGGCGTGCTGGACTTCGCCGGCGGGACGGTCGTGCACATCAATGCCGGTATCGCGGGGCTGGTGTGCGCGCTGGTGCTGGGCAAGCGGCTGGGCTACGGCAAGGAGCCGATGGCGCCGCACAACCTGACGCTGACGCTCATCGGCGCATCGCTGTTGTGGGTGGGCTGGTTCGGCTTCAACGCCGGGTCGGCGACGGCGGCCGACGGGCGGGCGGGGATGGCGATGGTGGTCACGCAGCTGGCCACGGCGGTGGCGGCACTGGCGTGGATGTTCACCGAGTGGCTGGTCAAGGGCAAGCCGTCGGTGCTCGGGATTGCCTCGGGGGCGGTGGCGGGGCTGGTGGCGATCACGCCGGCGTCGGGGTTTGTGGGGGTCACCGGGGCGTTCGTGATCGGGATCGCGGCGGGGGTGGCCTGTTTCTTCGCGGCGACGAGCGTGAAGAAGGCGTTCGGCTACGACGATTCGCTCGATGCCTTCGGGGTGCACTGCATCGGCGGGATCGTCGGCGCGATTCTGACCGGCTACTTCAACGTCAAGGAGATCAGCGGCGTGGAGCGGCGATACGCTGGTGCAGCTCGGCGCGGTGGCCACCACGCTGCTGGTCAGCGGCGTGGGCAGCTTCATCATCCTCAAGGTCATCGACATGGTCATCGGCCTGCGCGTCTCCGAAGAACAGGAGCGCGAGGGCCTCGATGTGAGTCTCCACGGCGAACGGGTGGAGTAAGCCGGCGGCCGTAATTTCTGACCCGCTGCGGAATGTTCTCCAACGCCATGCTCGACGCGTATATCGGGCTCAAGATGGAGGAATTCACGCGTTTCGCATGACCACTCGTCCGGCCGAATTCGACCTGTATTACAGCCTCTGAACCACTACCCGCAGCATTCGTCCAAGGGGCGGGCCGGCAACGGCCCGCCCCTGCCTTTAAGTTCTTCTGGATGTACGTTGCGCGCCGCGAACCGGGCCACTTGGCAGTCGGAGAACCTCGGGTAAGAGCGATGGCGATGCATCGTTCGCCGGGTGCCGCGGGTTTGCCGGCGCTGCCCCGGCAATGGCATAATTGCAAACGCCTTCTCAAGTCGCGGCGGTTTACGCACCGTGCGCCGCAGCTCATTGGCCGCGATTAACTGGCTTGAGTCCTGCCGGTCGCGACGCGATGCGGCGGGCGGTAACAATGGTGGCTGTAGCTCAGCTGGTAGAGTCCCGGATTGTGATTCCGGTTGTCGTGGGTTCGAATCCCATCAGCCACCCCAAAATTCAACGACTTACCGCAGTTTTAAATTTCCGGTATAGAAGATGGAGCCGATTTATAGAAGATGGCGCGGCTCAAATGTCACTTTGCGTCAGGTATCCTGACTACTTTTTGTTCGATTGAAAGCGGCTCCGGTTGGCGTCGCTGAAGGCCAATCGCCAAGAGTTTTCGCCCCGAATGTGACGCTCAGGTGGCCCACTCAATGGTCAGCGAAGCGGGCTGATCAGGGCTGAACAGAGTATTGCCGCGTATCGTTGCCGGATCGGCCGGTCAGTCGTAAAACCGTTGGATTCTGGACACACGCTTGACCGCGCGCAGGGTTCGACTGAAATGGGCAGACAGGTAGCTGTCGTGCTTTACGTGGTGGCGATGGTAGCCGTCATGTGCAGGTATTGGGCATGGAGCTTTCCTCCAGCGAGCGCGGCGAAGATGGCTCGGCAATGAAGCGAGGCTAATTAGCCGTGACCAACGGCACACCCAATCGCCGGAAAGGAACAGCTACCCACCCTCTCGGCAGAAAAAAACGCCCGATGACCGGGCGTTGGAGGAGGAGTTGGTGTGCGGTGTCCTTCGATTGGGGCCCTCGCCTATGCGAAGCGGCGCTGCTTGAACGTTACGGTGTTCTTGAAATCGGCGACCGGACCGACGCGGCGAATGCTTGCCCATGTTCCCTTGTAGTACGGTATGACATTCCGATCCACCCAGGGTGTCGTGACGTCGCCCGCGATCCCGTTGAAATAGGCGAACTGCATGAAGGTCTGGTTCGACTTGATCGAGGCCTCGAGATAAGCCATGGCGTACGTCGAGCCGTAGTCGTTGTAGACCTCGACCACATCGCCCGAGCTGATACCTAGCGATCGCGCATCGTCCGGATTGATCTCGAGGAACGCCATCGGCCAGCGCTGGGTCACAAACTCGTTGTACATGTCGTGATAAGCGGTCTGCCAGATCTCGTTGACACGGCCGTTGTTGATCCAGAAGCGGTGCTTCGCTTTCTGGTCGGCAACCGTTTTCGGCAAGCCCGGCCACGGCGACTGCTTGAAGATCGCCTTGCCGTCGGCAGTGCTGAACTTGGCGTCCATGTACAACATCTCGGTACCGATCAGCTTCCCGTCCTTGACTTCCTTGATCGGCAGCTGCACGCCGTTGTTGCCGGCCTTGGCGAGGAGCTCGTAAGTGGCCATGTAGCCCGTATCGCCGCCCTGGCTGTCGATCGGCGGCGCGCCGGCGGTGCCTGCTTTGCGGAATCCATCGTTGAAGGCGTCCTCGTCGCTCTTCCAATCGAAGCCGCTGAAGCGCGCGACCATGTCCGCCTTGCCTTCGGCCTGATAGAGCTGCTTGACCGCGTTGGCGATGGCGGCGGCGATCAGGCAGTCCGATTTTGCCGAGCCGGGCGCGTCCATGAACCTCTGCGACAGCCGCAATCTGCGCTCGCCGTTCATCGAGGTCAGGTTCGTCTCTCCGGGATGCGCTGCGGGCAGCATGAGAAGTGCCGCGTCGCTCAGCATCGTGGGATATAGATTGATGCTGACGAGATACAGTCCGCCCTTGTTCTTCACGGCATCATAGATGGTATCGACCGTCTGCTGCGGCGTCGCGCCGCGGAGATTGGCCATCGCCTCCTTGACGATGGTTGTTCGATGGAGAATGACGCGCCGATGTTGCTCCGCGTTGAGCGTCGTCTGGAACGGGTTCGCGCCCCAGCAGGTATACATCAGCCCCTTGCCGTTGATCACTTCCTGGTCGATGTAGATCTTGCTGTTGCCCGGGTACGGTGGACGCGTGTAGCCCTCCTGGTGGCCACCCATGCGGCAGACCCCGGTTCCGCGGCGGCCGACGTTGTGCGTCGCGAGCACCAGGTCGACCAGCGCCGACTGGATCAGGTAGTTGTCGTTGCCCCAGATGATGCCTTTCTCGTAGACGTGCATCGCGTGCGGGCGATGGCCGCCGGCCTTCGGCTTGTAGGCCCAGTCGGCCGCTTGCTTGAGCTTGCCGACCGGTACGCCAGTGATCTTGCTCGTCTCCTCGAGCGAGAGCTTGTTGGCCTGCACGGCGGCATCGAAGTCCTTCGTGTAGCGCGCGATGAAATCCTTGTCGTGCCACCCCTGGTCGACGACGTAGGTGAACAAGCCGTTGAAGAGCGCGATATCAGTGCCCGGCTCGATATCGAGGTGCAGCACGTTGTCCTTGCCGGCGATCGACTCGCAGATCGCCACCGTGGGACTGCGGCGCGGATCGACGATGATGACCTTGGTCTTGTCGAACGACTCACTCTGGAACCATTTCTTCTTCTTCTCGAGCGTTCCACCCTGCATGTTCGGAACCCAGTGCGCGAGGAAGTAATTGGTCTGCGTCTCGTAGGGGTTGCCACCCACCGTGATCAGGCAATCGGCGACTTCGGCATCCTCGTAGCTGTTGTTGAGCTCGCCGACGCCCATGTCGCGCGTCGCATGGCATTCGGAGTTGTAGGCCGGGCGATTGTGGATGCGCACCATCGGCGTCTTCATCGCCGTGAACATCAGCTTGCCGGTACCCCACGTTCCTTCGAAGCCACCGCCGGCGCCGCCGTGATCGAAGCAGTCGAAGACGAGCCCGCTCGGACCATCCGTGTCGAGAATCTTCTTCGTAAGCCCGGCGTAGATCGCCAGCGCATCGTCCCAGTTCACGTCGACCCACTTATCGCCGGTGTGCATTCGCGGCGTCTTGAGTCGCTCCTTGCCGACGCCGTCGGGCGTGTACATCACGGTGGCAAGCCGGCCGCCTCGCGTTGACGACAGGCCCTGGTTCACCGAGCAGCCCTTGTCCGGCACGACATGATGTTGTAGCGCTTGCCGTCCTTGTCGGTGATGACGTTCGTCATCGCCGGCGTCATCACGATCGACAGCGGCGGAAGCTGCTTGCGGAAGTCCAGGCCCAGTGCGTTTTGGTGTGGCGCGCGGCCACCTTCGGTGTTTTCGTCCCACTTGTAGACGTGATAGCCGCAGCCGACGATGCAGAAGTGGCAGGTCAGATTTGACTTCTGGGCATTGACGGGGGGCAATGCAACGCGATTTTGCTCGCCATGATTCGATCCCCTCAGAGAATGTTCGACTGACGGCCGTAGATGAGGCCGTCGATGGCGACGGCCGTCACGGCGTCGTCCTTGGCGTTGTACTTGAGCACGACCCGCGGCAGGTTCTCGGTCGCCTGCCCACAGATCATCTGGCCGCTTTTCTCCGCATCGAACATGCTGAAGTGGCACGGGCACTTGAAGACCTTCTGTCCTGCGTCGTCGGCGACGGGGCAGCCCATATGCGTGCACAGGGTGCTGTACGCGACGATGTCCTCGTTGGGTCCGAGCCGCCGGGCACGGCACTTCCCATCTTTACCAAGGCGCACGGGGAAGAGGCATCAGGAAACGTGAATGTCACGGGCTGGTTCACGGCGAGCGCTCCCGACTTGCCGAGAGCCTTTGCTTTGTAGGGCAACACGGTGCTTCCCGCCTCGGTGGCTGGCGCTGCTTCCGCCGTGGTGGGCAGTGCCACCGCGCCCCGGCTACGCCGCCGGTGAACTTCAGGAATTCGCGACGCGATACAAGATTGCCCGTCGATTTTCCCCTCGTAGCCATGTCTAGGTCACCCCTATCGTCGGGTGCAAATCACTCGTGCTCTGCAAGAAGGATGCCGGTGCTTAACAAACCCGGCAAAACAGTGGTTTATCGTTGCAGCCGTAGGTACGGGCGATGCGCTCGTCACCAACCGGTAACAACGGCCTCCTGAATCGCCTGGAGCCGATGTTACCGTTCGGTAACACCACGCCTAGCATCCCCTTGGCGGCCTTGTTCGGGCATTAATTTTGGTAACCTCACCCGATTGCCAACCGCGTGAGTC
>CAVZTS010000011.1:0-43508 GCA_963778275.1 uncultured beta proteobacterium
CTTCGCGCCGGCCTGCGCTGCGCGGCAGCAGAGCATCAAGGAAGAAATCGGTACGCCGCCAGCCCGACGCCATTGCCGGAGAGAAGCGGCGAGGGCATGCGCTTCAGGTAGCGGTCGAAAAAGCGACGCCGTAGGCGGTGATGAGGCGCGGTTCAGGGCGGTCGAGGCAGGCCCGCACGGTGTGGTCCTTGGCGCAGGCGATGCCGGTCCACACGAGGTGGGTGCCGGTGCGGAGCTCGACGAAGTACTTCGGTGCCGGCGTTTGCGCATAGGGGCCCGCTCGGGGTCCCTCGAGACTCGGCGTAATCCCGAAATCGAGCGGCGCCCCCTTTTACATGACCGGCACCCGCAGCGCTGCGAGCGTGCCGTGCGCCGTGAATGGCTGGACATACGGCGAGAGCGCGAGCACGGCACCGATGCGCCCGTCGCGCCAGCCGGGCCAGCCCGCCGCCCAGGCCGAGCACCGTGTAGCCGCCGAGCGAATGTCCGGCCGCGCCGATCGCGCGGCTATCGATTGCGCCGCCAAAATCGGATCGACGAGCAAGGCGTCGATCAGCGCTTCCAGGTCGTCCTTGCGGTCGCGTATGCCGCAGGTCGTCCATCGCTTCGGATCGAGCAGCGACGACTGCGGGACGAGATGCGCAGGTCGCCGTTCCCGGTCTATGGTGCAGAAGTCGCGTCGCGGTGGTCGGGGGCCGCGACCACGTAGCCGTGGCGCGCCAGTTCCTCGGTGAAGAACAGCGACTGCGTGCCGCAGCCGCCGAGTCCATGCGAGAAGACCACCAGCGGCAGCCGGCCGCAACCGGGCGCCGCATCCCGGGCGACCACGCCGGAAAAGCCGTCGCTGTACGCGTACGGCGCGGGCGCGGCCTGCGTCGGATACCGATCGACAACCCGCCGCCCGGCAAGGGTTGCCACGCGATAGCCGGACGGCGTAGGGATACTGGCACGCGGTCTCTCCCGCCGCCTCGAGCGCCGCGATGCAACCGAAAACCGCCGCCAGACCGGCGCCAATGCGCGCCAGCGTCGTCGCGCATTTCATGAGCACATCCTCCCGCTGCCGGAACGGGCTCGACCTTAAGGTCTTCACGCGCGTGGCGTCAACCGAACGCGCTCAGCCGCGGTGCCACTGCCGACCCGGTCTGACTCGTCGCCGTCCGCGGCACGCTGTCCGCCGCTGCCGCATTCCATCGCCTGCCGGTGCACGACCCTCCGGCGCTGCTAGATTGGCGCGGTCCCGGCCGATGCCGCAGCCGCTTCGCGCGCGACAGCCGGGCAACCCTGCCATCAGCGACCTGGAGGAAACATGGATCACCTGCGGACTTTTGTGGTGTGGATGCTGTGCGGCGCCTGGCTCGTTAGCGGTGCCTGCTGGGCAGCCGAGCGCCCCTACTCGGACGGCTCGGTGTGGACGGTCACCTTCGTTCGCGTCAAGCCGGGCATGAATAACACGTATATGTGCGACCTCGCGACCACGTGGAAGCACGTGATGGACGAGGCGCGCAAGCAGCAGCTGATCGTGTCGTACAAGATTCTCGGCGGCGATCCCGGAACCCGCGACGACTGGAACCTGATTCTGCTCGTCGAGTCGAAGAACTGGGCCGCCTTCGACGGCGCGGACGACAAGTTCGATGCCATCGTCGAGAAGCTCGTCGGCCCCGAAGCGAAGCAGACCGAAATGATGGTCAAGCGCAGCGATGTGCGGCAGATCCTCTGGACCGGAACCTCCAGGAAGTCATCCTGCGCTGAACGCGCGGGCCTTCCTGGCTGCGTGGCGGGACGCGCGGCCGGCTGCTGCCCCTTCACTGGGGCACGCACGGCGAGAGGTCCTGGTTTCCGTAGCGCCAGGTCATCGCGCGCGCCGCGCCGCCGCCGCGCGCGCGGAGTGCGATGCAGCCGATCCGGGCCGGAACCCTCATGCGCGGACGATTGTGCGGCGCCGGTCCGGCCTGCCGGGTCCGCCGGCGCTAGCGCTGCGCGTACCAGACCAGCCCCTCGCAAGTCCGCAGAGCAGGGCATAGAAAAGAATCGATCGCCAGCCGAGCTTGAGGTCCTGGAAGGAAGGCAGCGCCGCGAACAGCGCCGTGGCGGTGAGGTAGCCGGCCAATAGCCACCATCCCCAGCGCTGCTCGACCCACAACGGCAGCAGGACGTGGACGAGGCCCAGCCACGCCAGCGGCAGCAGCAGCAGCGGCGCGAGCGCGATCCAGGCACCGTTGAAGAGCCCGATATGGGCAAACGAAACCGAACCCAGCCTCCAGCCACGCGCATTCGCTCGGGGCCAGAGCGAGAGCCCGTGCGGCTTCCCCCGCAGCAGCAGACCGACAACAAAATGCGCAAGCTCGTGGGCAGCGGTGCCGGGAAACGACAACAACGCCACGCGCCACAGCGACGCGCGCACGCCGCGCAGCAGCGCGTAGCACACGACGATCAGCGCAACGCTGGGGATGAAGCCGGCGTGGTGCAGGTACAGGCGCAGCTCGTCCATGCGCCCTCCCTGCGCGGCGGCCGCAAGGTGAATCCGCGGCCGGCGGCGCCACAACCGCGCCGTCGATGCCGTTCTGCAGCAACGCCTGCGCGATGATCCGGATGCCTTCATTTCCTCGATGAAGGCGCCGAGGTAAGCCGCGCCGGCCGCGCGGCCGCGTGCCGTGGCCATCGCCTGGTTGATGACCATGAAGCGGCCTTCGAGCAGGCGCACGCCGGTGACGCGCTTCGCGTCGGCGAGAAGCTGCTGCTTCACGCCGGCAGCGACCTCCAGGTGTCGCGCGAGCATCGTCGACACCACCTCTTCCGATGTCGTTACGCGCACGATCTGCGCCTGCTTGAGCGCGCGCGACAGATAGAGGTCGTAGGCACTGGCTGCACCGACGACCACCCGCACTCCCGGGCGATCGACCTCCGCGTTGACCCGGATCGCGGAATCCTGCGGCACGAGGTAGGCGCCCTCGATCAACACGTAGGGCGCGGTGTAGTCCATGTCGACCGCCCGCGCCGGATCGATGGCGACGAAAGCGACGTCGCAGGCCGCGGACTTGATCGCGGCGACCGAATTCGCAGCGGCGGGCACGGTCACGAGCGTGAGCGGGACGCCGAGGCGTCGGGCGAGTTCGCGCGACAGATCGACCGACACGCCGCGCGCTTCGCCGGTGGTTGCGTCCGGCGCGCGAGCACCGGGTTGCCCAGATTGATCGCGGCGCGCAGCGTGCCGGTCGGCGCGAGCGCCGCGATGGCGGCCGGTGAAGGGCTCATGGGCAGGGTCGAACAGGCGCTTAGCGTTGCGGCGCAGATGAAGGCCGGCGCCGGGCGGCTCACTGCAGCCGGCTCCCGCACCTTGTCGGCCCGGCCATGACGCAGGGCTCGTCCACACCGGGGGAACCGGACGCGCCGACACCCCCGATGACATCGTCTGCGAAACGCTGTTGCAGCGCCATTCCGCGGCCGCCAAACGCGCGCGCGGGCATCAGAGGGCTCCTCATCCGGTTGGTGGCCTCAAGCGACGCATTCTAACGAGCGCGCGCTTCCGGCGAAACGGCGGCCCACCGGAGCGCCGGCGGGGAGGGCGGCGGCAGTCCGCCGCGCCCGGCCTGGCGTGCGCCGGGAACGGGTGCCGAACGCGTGCCGCGAACCCGCGCATCTGGCGGCGCCAAGGCTTGGCCCCGATAATGGCGCGCGACCCTTCTCGGCAACAGGCGCCAGCTTGAAATACCGCACGCTTCCCGGCACGCAACTCCACGTCTCCGAGGTCTGCCTCGGCACCATGACCTGGGGCGAGCAGAACAGCGAGCGCGAGGCGCACCTGCAACTCGACTTCGCGCTCGCGCAGGGCATCAACTTCATCGACACCGCGGAAATGTATCCGGTGCCGCCGAATGCGACCACGTACGGGCGCACCGAGACCTATCTCGGGCAACTGGCTGGCGCGCGCAGGCGCGCGACGGTCTCGTCATCGCCAGCAAGGTGGCCGGCCCGGGGCGGCGCGACTGGATTCGCGGCGGCCGCACCGAACTCACCCGCGAAAACATCGCCGAAGCGGTGGACGACGAGCCTGGCGCGCCTGCAGATCGACTGCATCGACCTGTACCAGATTCACTGGCCGCAGCGCAACGTGCCGATGTTCGGCGTGACCGAATTCGATCCGGCGAAGGAGAAGCACGGGCCGCCGATCCGCGAGCAGGTCGAGAGCCATGGCCGGCACTGATCAAGGCCGGCAAGATCCGCCATTACGGCCTGTCGAACGAAACCGCATGGGGCGTGTGCGAGTTCGGGCGCGTCGGCGCGCGAGCTCGGCGTTGCCGCCGCCGGTGACCATCCAGAACAGCTACAGCCTGGTGTCGCGCGGCATCGACAACGAACTGGCCGAAGCGCTGCTTCCGCAGCGGATGTCGCTGCTGGCCTACAGTCCGCTCGCGACGGGCATGCTCACCGGCAAGTATCGTCGGCGGCGCGCAGCCGCCGAACGCGCGCTTCACGCTGTTCGACGGATTGGGACTTCGCTTTCGCAGGCCGATCGTGCATGAAGCGGTGGAGGCGTACGTGGCGCTCGCGCGGCGCCGCGGTCTGACGCCGGTCGCAACTGGCGCTGGGTTACGTCAGGAGCCGGTGGTTCTCGGCGCAATGATCGTGGGCGCAACCTCGATGGCGCAACTCGCGGAGGACGTCGCAGCGGCGCAGGTCGAACTCGACGCCGAAACGCTTGCCGAAATCGCTGCGGTCCAGGTGCGCTTCCCCAATCCGGCAGGGTGAGCCGGCGGGCTGACTGCGGTGCAAGGCAAACCCACCGCGCTCGACTAGGGCAACGCTTGCTCGCGGGATCCCAGGGCGCGTGCTTGGGTCGCCAGGTCGTCGAGCGCGGAGGCGAGGGCGGTTTCCACCGCCTCCGACGCGCTGCCGTTCCGGGCAATGGCGACCGTCTGCGCCGCGCGCAACGACTCGTCTCCGACCCGCACCTCGATGTAGGCGACGCCGCTCGAGTCCCCGCGGCCATGGGCGAGGCTCGCGATCATGCCGTAGCCCAGGAGCAGGCCGGCGGCGATCGCCGCGCCGGGCGTACCGGATGCAATGGAAACGCTGCTGCCCGAGCCGCCGGGCAGCAACGAGCGCGGCGCGACGAGAAAGCCGATATCGAGGCGCCGCAGCTCGATGGGACGGCCGCGCTGTGCGGCCGGCAGCGCCTGCGCGATGCAGGAGGCCACCAGGCCGACCGGGCCGGGCTCCATGGCATCATCTGCCAGAAACTTGAACGCGGGGCCCTGGCCCTGTTCGCGATATTCACGCGCCTGCGCCGGACGCGAGTCGAACATCTGCACCCGGTCGGGGCCGGGTCGCAGCGACGGAAAGCGAACCTGCGTGGGCACGACCTCGGTGGCGCAGCTGCACAGCGCGACCGCGCAGAACGCCGCCGCTGCCACGCGCGAGCCACGCCGCGAAGCCGAAGGCGGAGCGGTCAATCCCCGCGCCGCCCCTGTTCGGCGAGCTTGGCGAGCCAGCGCTCGCGGGTCGCCGCGTCGCGCTCTTCGACCATCCCGATCAGCGTCTCGTGGATTGGACCGATGCCGACGAAATCGAGGACGTTGCGCTCGAAGCTCTTGATCCCGTGCGCACGAAAATGCCAGCGGTAGATGAACGAGGGCATGCCCATCGTGACGATCAGGCGTGCGGAACGGCCGCTCAACAGCTTCTGCCAGCGGCCGGGGCTCGTCTGCGTGATCGCGAATCCCGGGCGCAGCACTTGCTCGAAGAACGCCTTGAGCAGCGCCGGCATTGTGCCCAGCCAGATCGGAAAGACGATGACCAGGTGTTCCGCCCAACCGATTGCCTCCTGTGACTCGCGCAACGTCTCCGGCACCGGGCCCTCCCACTCGAGACGGCTGCGCAGCGACGCAAAGTCGAGACGCGTGACGTCGACGACCTTCACCTCGTGCCCGGCTTCGGTTGCGCCGTCATGGTATGCGGCGGCGAGCGCGCGGCAGAAACGCTCGGGACGCGGGTCCGGATGGCCGAGGATGATGAGGATGCGTCGTGCCATCGCGCTGGCCCCGTTGCGGGTGCGCCATTATCGCGCAAGGAAGTCTTGCGTAAAGCGGCACGCCGGGCGACAATGACATTGTCATAGAAGGTCCAGCGCCGCTCGAAGGAGACGCCATGCTCGGATTCAATCGTTCGACCGACCTCAGGGATGGCGGCAAGTCGGCCCTCAAGCCCGCCCTCTACGATCCGCCCGGGGCGCAGGCCAAGCCCGCGCCGGCAGGCAACGCGGCCGCGCGCGCATCCGCGGCCGTCGCTGTGCGCGATGCGCGCGCGGGCACGGAGGCGCTGCCGCAAGACAACCGCGCACCCGCACCCGCAGCCGATGCCGCGGTTCCGGTGCTGACCGACGTGCCCGGAAGCAAGCTCTTCATCGGCGTCAACATCAAGCTCAAAGGCGTGGAAATCTCCGACTGCGACGTGCTCGTGATCGAAGGCCAAGTCGATGCGACCGTCCACAGCAAGCTCATGCAGATCGCGCGGCCGGGCACCTTGCACGGCACCGCGCTTATCGATGTCGCGGAGATTCACGGGGAGTTTGCGGGCGAGCTCACGGCGCGCACGCGGCTGGTCGTCCACGGCACGGGCCGGGTGTCCGGCACGATCCGTTACGGCAAGCTGATCGTGGCCGAGGGCGGCGAGCTCAGCGGCGATGTGAAGCGGCTCGATGCCGACGAACAGCCGCAGCGCTCGCTTTTGCCCGCGTCGAGCCCGCGGCACGTGCTCTCGCCAAGCGGGGGCGCGGGCCTGAGCTAGCGACGGGTTGCCGGCGCCACGCCGCGAACCTGCGGCGCGGAGGGCGAGCCCTGCGCTGCGCAAGACCCGCAGCGCTAGGCGGGGGGCCGCGGCGTTCCCATGCCCGGCGGTGCGCGGCCCATTATTTCTCCGCCTGTTTGCGCCGCACCTTGGGCAGCAAACCTTTCTCCTTGACGATCGCCGTGGCCATCCGGCGCCGGTCGTCTTTCGACAGCCGCCGCGCCGTCGTCGTCAGCCGCAAGTCGGTTTGCTCAAAGACCCGCACCGCCTGCCTGGCCTGCGCCTCAGCACTCGATGTGCCCATGCGCAGTGGCAGACCCAGCGCGCGGCGAATGTTGCGTTGCCGTGACTTGGTCCGGATCGTCGCGACCGCGATGATGACGACGAACGCAAACAGCACGCCCGCCCAGAGAAATGCACCGGTATTCATTGCCTCTGGATTGCCCCGCCATTCCCGTCGGAACCAGGAGTTGGCGAATACTATAATGGAGTTCGCATGGTCGTCGATTGGTCTGCCGGCACGGTTGCGCCGTGCGCTGGGAGCGCGGCCCGCTGTGGCGGGCGGCGCCACACTGCGCGGGCCCTTCCGGGTCGGGAGGATGCCGCGACGCGACGCTGCGAGCCGGGCCGAACGCAATCCGGCGACCTGCCCATGAGCGGTACGTGGCCGGGCGGGGAGGCCGCTAGCGAACGCCGCTGCCAAGAATCGCGGTTCCTGCCGGATGCAGGGCCATTCACGCTCCGCTAGGCGATGAAATTTCTGTACCCGCAGGTCCTCTGGCTGTTGCTCCTCACGCCGGTGCTTGTCGCCGCGTATGTGGCGTTGCTCCGGCGCCCGCGCAAGGACGTCCTGCGCTATGCCAGTTTCGGCGTGGCCAAGGCGGCGATGGGGCCGCGCCAACGCCTGCGCCGCCACGTCCCGCCGCTGCTGTTCCTCCTAGCCGAGATCGCGCTCATCCTCGCCGCTGCCGGTCCGACTGCAGTCGTCACGCTTCCCTACGAGCGGAAGACCATCATCCTGGCGATGGACGTGTCGCTCAGCATGGGCGCGCGCGACGTCGATCCGAACCGGATCACCGCTGCGCAGGCGGCCGCGAAGGCCTTCGTGCAGGAGCGCCCGCCCGACGTAAGCATCGGCATCGTCGCGTTCGGGGCGACCGCGTCGCTGGTCCAGCCGCCGACGCAGAACCGCGACGCCCTGCTCGCCGCCATCGAGCGCTTCCAGTTGCAGCGCGGCACCGCGACCGGCAGCGCGCTCTTTGTTGCGCTGCAAACACTGTTTCCTGATGCCGGGATCGATCTGGAGTCGCTGGTTTTCCGGGGCGGGCTCGGCCCGAGCAGTCCGCGCGGCAAATCCCTGGATGGACTCGCCAAGGGCGAAGCCAAAGCCTTCAAGCCCGTTGCGCCCGGATCCTATCCTTCGGCAGTGATTGTCCTCTTGAGCGACGGTCGACGCACCACCGGTCCCGATCCGCTTGACGCTGCCAGGATGGCCGCCGAACGCGGCGTGCGCATCTTCACCGTCGGTTTCGGCACTGAGCAGGGTGGCGCCATCGGCTTCGAGGGCTGGTCGGTGTATGTTCGCCTCGACGAGGAGACGCTCAAGGCGGTGGCTGACGTGACCCGCGGGGAGTACTTCTATGCCGGCACGGCGGAGGATCTGAACAAAGTGTACCGGCGCCTGACCACGGAGCTCATACTGGAGAAGAAGGACACCGAGATCTCGTTCCTGTTCGCGGCGCTCGCGGCAATCCTGCTCATCGCCGCGCTGGCGTTATCGCTGCGCTGGTTCGGCCGAATGTAGCGGACAGCGCTCGTATGTGGCGCGCGATCGGCGTCGCCGCGCCAATCGTCGCCAGGACATGGAGCAACTCAGCTCACCGCCACTGCCGCGAGCGTGATCTGGAGAATGACCCGGTGTCGGCGCCGCGCCGGTGGACCGCTCTTTGCGTGACCACCTAGCTATTCTTCGCGTGTGCCGCGATAACGTAAGCCACGCACGCGGTCAGCTTCTTCGCGTACGGCACGTGCAGGAACTCGTTGGGCCCGTGAGCGTTCGCATGCGGACCGAGTACGCCGGTGATGAGGAATTGCGCGGCAGGGAAATGCTCGCCAAGCATCGCCATGAACGGGATCGTGCCGCCCTCGCCAACCGCTGCCGCGGGCTTCTGATAAAACTGCTGCGACGCTTCCTCGAGCGCCGACTTGAGCCAGGCCGCGCTCGGCGGCGCGTTCCAGCCGGTAGCGCCTTGCTCCACGTCGAAGCGCACGGTTGCGCCGTATGGCGGCTCAGCCTCGAGCAGTCGCTTGAGCGTCGCCGTCGCCTTGGCGCCATCGACGGTCGGGGGCAGGCGCAGCGAGAGTTTGAGCGCGGTCAGCGGGCGCAACACATTGCCGGCGCTGGCGATCGGCAGCAGGCCGTCCGCGCCGGTAATCGACAACGCCGGCCGCCAGGTGCGATTGAGTATGGCCTCGGTGCGGTCGGCGATCACCGGCTGGGTCGATCCGGCAAACGGAAATCGGCTTACCACCATATCACCGAGAATTTCCGCGGCGCGCCGCGCCTGCTCGGCCCGCTCGGCAGGAACCGGCGCATGAAACTCAGGCGGCTGCACGCGTCCGGTCGTCGCATCCTCGATCCGATCGAGGAGCCGGCGCGCGATCCGGAACGACGAGGGCACGACGCCGCTGGCATCACCCGAGTGCACGCCCTCGGTCAGCACCTCGACGGTGAGGCGCCCGCCCGCCAAGCCGCGCAGCGATGTCGTGTCCCACAGCCGCGCGTAGTCGCCGCAGCCGGAATCGAGGCCGATCACGAACTCGACCGGCCCCAGTCGCGGGGCGAGCGCCGCGAGGTACGCCGGAAGATCGTAGCTGCCGGATTCCTCGCAGGTCTCGATCATGCCGACGCAACGCGAATGGGCGATGCCTTGCGCCTGCAACGCACCGATCGCGCAAAGCGCCGCGAACACGGCATAGCCGTCGTCCGCGCTGCCGCGCCCGTAGAGCTTGCCCTCCTCGAGCAACGGAGTCCACGGCCCGTAGCCGTCGCGCCACCCGCTCATCTCCGGCTGCTTGTCGAGATGGCCGTAGAGCAGCAGCGTGCCAGTGCCACTCTTGCCGCTTGCCGGAACGTCGAAATAGAGCAGCGGCGTGCGGCCGGGCAAGCGCACGATCTCGACTTCGAGCCCCCGCACGGGCTGCTGCTTCGCCCACGCTTCGGCCAGACCGATCGCGCGCTCGATGTGGCCATTGGCTTCCCATTGCGGATCGAAATGCGGCGACTTCGCGGGGATGCGCACGTAGTCGGTGAGCCGGGGGACGATCTCGGCATCCCACTGGGCTGAGACGAAGGAGAGCAGGGCGGTCGGGTCCATTGCGAGGTTGGTTTGTGCAGAAGGGCTGGAAAAAGTCGGGTCCGCGCGCACGGTCACTTGGCCGTGGCGCGTTGCACGATCGCCTTGCTGCGCGGATCGGTTACCGAGGCGCTGAGCATCTGCGCCTGGGACGGGGAGAGTCGTGCACCCTTGCCTACCAGAACCTCGGCGGAGTCCGGGTGCCGCATCAGCAGCGCCATCGCCAGCGGCGTCATGCCGCTGCCGTTGGTGACCTTCATGTCCGCTCCGGCATCGATCAGCGCGGCAACGATCCGCGGGCCGCACATCTGCGCCGCGCTCATCAGGATATTGTTGCCGTTGTCATCCTTGCGCTTGAGGTCGGCGCCGGCGCCGATGAGCACGTTGACGGTCTTGACCAGATTCTCGGTTTCACCCTGCTTCGCGCCACAGCCCGAGAAGACGGCGAAGTAGAGCGCGCTGTCATTCAGGCCGGAACCGCTGTTGACGTTGACCCCGGCGTCGAGCAGCGCCTGGACATCGCCGGCGTTGCCCTGGAGTGAAGAGCGGCGCAGCTGGTCTGCCGAAACGCCGAGGTTGCGCGCCTTCAGCGTCGCGATCGCCTGTTGCTCGCGCGGTCCGCCGGACTTGACCTGGGCGGCCGCACCCTCCGCCGGCATCGACTTGATGTAATTGCGCAGAATCTCGCCGCGACTGCGCACGAAGGCATCGCGATCGTGTTCCGCGATGGTTGCCGCCTGCTCCAGCACCGCACGCGAGGCACCCATCTCGCGCAGCGCCATCACCGCGCCGCCGCGGGTGAAGTCAGTCTGGCCGACGACCGCGATCTTCAGCAGCAGCGGCGTCGCCTGCTCCAGCAGGTAGTGCTTGACCGCCGCAGGGCTCGAGCCACTCGCATCGCCGAGCATTTCGATCCTGTCAATGGTTGTTTGCAGGTCGTCATCGGATACCGATGCCGGACTGCGCAGGATATCGACCAGCGGCGCGAGATCGCGCTCGGGGACGACGTTGCCCGCCGCAATCGCGCGCTTCGCGCGGTCGTAGAGCCTCGGACGGGCTCGCGCCCTGGGCGCCCGGGCGGCCGTCTGCACCAGGCCTACCAGGGCTATCGCCATCGCCATGCGCATGCGTTGCATCGCTCTGCCTCCCCCGCTTTGTCTGGCGCCTCCGGCGCGGCATAGTGTACCGGACTCGACCTACGCCATCCGATTCAGGGAAAAAAATGCGGAGTGCGGGCGCCGATCCGGCGCGCTTGCGACGTGGCAATGCACAACGAATTCCAGCCAAGGCCGGGCTGTCGGAACGTGTCCTACACCGGTTGTAGCAAATTGCCGATAGCAGCGGCTGCGCGGGCACGCTACTATTGCCCTGTCTCATATTGCGGCGAATGGAACTTGGAGGGTGTATGCAAACGACGATCAAGACTCTGCTGACTATGGCGGGTTGCGCGCTGGCCGCGTCAAGCAGCCGCGCAAGTCACGTTCTACGACGGCGAGGGTTTCCACGGACGATCTTTCTTTGTCGATAAGACAATCTGGAATTTCGAACCCACCGGATTTAACGATCGCGCCTCCTCGGCAGTCGTGGATGGCGGACGCTGGGAGGTCTGCGAGGATGCGCGCTTCGAGGGTCACTGCGTGGTTCTGCGCCCCGGGGAGCTACCCCTCGCTCGGCCCGATGGGGATGAATCGGAAGATTTCCTCGGTGCGTCCGGTCAGCGACGATGCGCGGCATGAGAATGAAGCGCCGCCGCCGCTTGCAGCACCGACGTACGATTATCGACAACGTCCCAACGAACCGCTCTACGAGGCGCAGGTCACCTCGGTGCACGCGGTGATGGGTCCGCCCGAGCAGCGCTGCTGGGTCGAGCGACAACAGGTCGTCAACAACGGCGGACCCAACGTGCCGGGCGCGATCATCGGCGGGATCCTCGGCGGCGTGCTGGGGCACCAGATCGGCGGTGGGGTGGGCAGAGACGTCGCGACCGCAGGCGGCGCGGTGGCCGGAGCGGCAGTCGGCGCCAACGTGAACCGCCCCGGCCCCGGGGTATACGATCAGGACGTGCAGCGCTGCGCGACAGTCCAGAATCAGGGTCCGCCGGCGTACTGGGACGTTACCTACAACTTCCAGGGAGTGATCCACCGCGCGCAGTTCTCCGCGCCCCCGGGTCCGACGATAACGGTCAACGGCAACGGCGAGCCGCGCGGGTAGTTATTTGCGCCGGGTGTGCGTCGAGCGGACCGTCGGGGTCCGCTCCACCACGCATTGCTTGGTCGAAACCGCTCCTCAGCGCGCCTCCCAGCGCTCGATGGGTACGGTCGAGATGGCATTCATGGGCGAGCCTTCGACCACCTTGCGGCTAATCGCGACATAGACCAGGGTATTGCGCTTGCTGTCGTAGAGGCGCACCACCTTCGTGTTCTTGAAAAAAATCGACGTGCTCTCGCTGAATACACTTTCCTCTTTCGGGACCTTGTCGGGCAGGGTGATCGGCCCCACCTGACGACAGGCGATCGAGAAACGCGAGGGATCCTCGGCAAGCCGCAGCGAGCCGCTGACCCCGCCGGTGCGCGCCTGGCTGACGTGACAGGCAACGCCCGGGACGCGTGGATCGTCAAAGGCGTAAACGCAGATCTTGTCGTTCGCGCCGAAAACGCGGAACGTCGTCGAGGTGCAACCGACTTCTTCGCTATGGGCGACCGGGGCAACAACGGCAAGCAGGGCGAGCGCAAGGCGCACGGGGTTCGGCTTCATCGCGATCCTTTCGGTTCCAGTAACATCCGTCCATTATGTCGCCTGGGGCGCGCTTCCCACGCATGATTGTCTGGCTGCTCGTCGTCGTGCTGCTGCTCGTCGCCGGGCCGTTGTGGACGCTCGCTTCCGGGCGCGTCGCGCTCGACCGCGATTGGCGCACCGCGAGCCTGCGTCCGACGGGCCTCGCACCGGATCCGGCGACCGAGCCGGAAGCGGTCGTGCAGGTGTACGCGAGTCGCGCATTCGGCTGGCGCGGCGCTTTCGGCGTCCACACCTGGCTCGCTGCCAAGCCGCAGGATGCCGACCGCTACACCCGTTACGAGGTGATCGGCTGGTATGCGCGCGCAGGCGGTTCCGTGGTTTCCGTCTCGTCCGCGCGCGCGGCGGACGCCGAGTGGTATGGCGCCGCGCCCAGGCTGATCGCCGACCTTCGCGGTCCTGCCGCTGCGGCGGCTATTGCCAAGCTGCCGCAGGCGGTCGCGGCGTATCCGTACCCGAGCACCTACCGCGTCTGGCCGGGGCCGAACAGCAACACCTTCATCGCCTATCTGGGTCGGAAGATTCCCGAGTTGCGACTGACCCTGCCTTCGACGGCGATCGGCAAGGATTATCTGCCCTTTGGCGAAATCCTGGTGCGCACACCGAGCGGCACGGGCTACCAGCTGTCGTTAGCCGGCCTTCTGGGCGTGAGCGCCGGCCGCGACGACGGAGTGGAGTTGAACGTGCTCGGATTGGTGTTCGGCCTCGATTTTCGCCAGCCGGCGCTCAAGCTGCCGGGCATTGGGCGCGTGCCGGGCGATGGCTAGGCGGCGGTCCCAGCGCGTGCCCGGACGCGACCGCTCGGCTCACTTCGCGACCGGAGGGATGATCAGCGACTGATGCGGCGTCTTGGCGACCGGAGGAAACTTGTCCGGGCGCGGGTCGGCGATGAAGCCGTCGCGGTTCGGCATCGTCACCGCCGAGAGCGACGCTGCGTCGAGTACCGTATCTGGCGGCACGATCTTCGCTTCCGCAAGGATGTAGGCCGTCACCGCGTACACCTGGTCGTCGGAGAGACTGCCGGGTGTCGCGAAGGGCATGGCGCGCTTCACGTAGTCGAAGATCGTCGTCGCGTAGGGCCAGTAGCTTTCGATGGTCTTTGTCGGCGGCTTGGCCGGATCGCTGTTCGCCAGCGTCCCGCGACCGCCGATGAGGCGATCGCCGAGCCCGCCCTGCAGGTTCGCACCGTGGCAGGCTGCGCACTGTTCCTGATAGACGATTTTTCCCTGCTCGACGGAACCCGATCCCGCGGGGAGCCCGCGACCGTCCGGCATCACGGCGAAGAACCGGTCGAGCTCGCCGGGCGCGGGGTTAACGCCAAAACCAAGGGGCGGGGTCGGTGCCGGCGGCGCGAGCTGCCGCGCACAAGAAGCGCGGTGGCGGCCACCACGAGCACCCGCTCAGTAGTAGTGGGCATTGGAGACCCTTCCGTCGCTCGCGACCTGCCAGCTTTGAATCGCGTTCAGGTGATAGATCGATCCGAGCGGTCCGTTGAGGCCGCGCACCGCGATGAGCTGGCCGAGGGTTGGCTGCACGTAGCCGGTATCGTCCGCGCAGCGGCTCTGCAGGATCGCCGGCTTGCCGTCCCAGTTCCAAGGCATGCGGAAGCGCGTGTGGCAAATCGGCAACACCGGCGCTTGCAGCGCCGCCTGGCGCCAGGTCTTTCCGCCATCGATGGAAACGTCGACCCGCCGGATCGTGCCTCGCCCCGACCAGGCGAGCCCGGTGATCTCGTAGAAACCGGGCCCGTCGAGGACCATTTCTCCGGAAGGGGAGGTGATGACCGATTTGGCTTCCATCTCGAAGGAGAACTGCACCGCCTTGCCGCTCGGCAACAGATCGGTGTATTTCGAGGTTTCCTCGCGCGTCATGAACGGCCCGTCGGAAACTTCCAGGCGCCGGAGCCACTTGATATTCATGTTGCCCTCGTAGCCCGGGACCATGAGCCGCAGCGGATAGCCCTGTTCCGGCCGGATCGCTTCGCCGTTCTGGCCGTAAGCAAGAAAACAGTCCTTCATCGCCTTCGCCATGGGGATGCTCCGCGTCATCGCCGCCGCGTCACCGCCCTCCGCGAGCAGCCATCGGGCTCCGGGGCGAACGCCGGCTTCGTCGAGCACGGTCGCAAGCGGCACGCCGGTCCACTCCGAGGTGGAGGTCAGACCGTGCGTTCCCTGCACGGTGCGCATCGTCGGCTTCGACCATTCCGTGAGCCCGTTCCCCGAGCACTCGAGAAACATGATCCGCGACAGCGACGGGAAGCGGCGGATATCCTGCATCGAAAACTTCTTCGGCTGCCGCACCAGCCCGTGCACATAGAGTGAGTGTTTGCCCGGGTCGATGACCGCGGTGCCGCCGTGGCTGCGTTCGAAGTGAAGGCCCGACGGCGTGATGATGCCAACGCTGTGGTCAAGGGGCGTGAAAGTCCACGACGACTGTGGCGTAGCCGTCTTGAATCGGGTGCGGACCTCCGTCTCGAACTGCGCGCGCGAGCCGTAGCTTTGGTCGGCGAGCGGGTAACCCGGAACCTTGCTGGCATCGGGAGGCACGTCGTGCTCCACGGCACCCAAGGCAGGCTCCGAGCGAGCCGCACGGGCCAGGGCACTGCCGACTCCCGCGGCCGCGATCGATCCGGCCAGGAAGCGTCTGCGGCCGCGTAAGCGCTGCTTGTCCAGTGTCGATTCGTCCATACATCCTCCGCGAAGTCCGACCTTGCTATCCTAGGCCCAAAAGCGGCCAACGGACAATGACGCGGTGCCGGCGCGGGGAACCCGCGCCGCGGACAACGACTTCGCTGGCGCTGCCGCGTCGCGGTCAGGGCGCGGGTCCTGGGCCGGTCCGCAAAACCGGCATCCGACGCCTCAGACGTAGCGCTGCGTCGGACCGGCCACGGCCATCGCCTTGCGATAGGCCGGACGCGCCTCGATGCGCTGCAGGTACGCGAGAACGTTCGGATACGGCGCAATATCGCAAACCAGGAAATGCCGCATCGTGGTGAACGGAAAGACCATCATGATGTCCGCCGCAGTAAAGTCTTCGCCGGCGAACCAGGGGCCGCTGCCGAGTTCAGCATCGACGAAGGAAAGCATCTGTCGCACCCGCTCCTGTATCCGCGCCGGTACCGGACTCGCGCCCGCTTGCGGTACGCGTGAGAGCACGAGCGCGATGAGCAGCAGCGACATCAGGCTGCCCTCGGCAAAGTGCAGCCAGTAGAGGTAGCGCGCGTAATTCGGGGCCTCGGGGCGCACGGCGAGACGGCCACCGGCGCGGCGGTGGACGATATAGTCGACGATCGCTCCGGATTCGGCGAGCAGCGTCTCGCCGTCGCGGATTACCGGCGCCTTCCCCAACGGATGGATTGCCTTCAGTGGCGGCGGCGCGGCACCCGACGCCTCGCGCGGATGCACCTCCAGGTTGTATCCGAGACCGAGTTCCTCCATCAGCCAGACAATGCGTTCCGATCGGGAGGTTTCGAGGTGATAGATGGTGATCATGATTCCGATGCGAGAAGGTCCACGTTTTGCCGGCGTTGCCGCGACTGCGGCGCGGTCATTTTGCGCTCGCCCTCAGATCGAGTACAGCGTCGCTACGAAAACGACGACGTGATACGCCTTGAGAATGACGTACAGCGACGCCACCAGGACAAGCGCCGTAACCAGGCGCCGCGGCCTCGACATCGCGAACGCCACGTCGAGCGCGACATAAAGGTAGCCGGCAAAGACGCCGGCTTCGAGAGAAGTTATGACGAGATCCAGCAGATGCGGTAGCGATGCGGGTGGCACCCGGCCACCGAAGCTCAGGCGCAAGACGAGCGCGGCGGTTGGAAACAGCGCACATAGCCATAGCAGTGCAAACGCAAAGAAATGGGTCGCGAACGTCAAGCGAGTCCTTAAACCGCACGCGCAGGTCGAGCAGCAGCACGGCGAGTACCGTCGCGAAGGCGGGCACCATGACGATGACGAGCGACTTGGCGTGGACGGCTTCGAGCGCGTCGAACATGTCCGCGTAGGCGCGGGTCGGCGTAGCCATGTCCGGCCGATGCTCCGCAAGCAGGCGCGTGGTGACCCAGGCGATCGAATCATCCGAGAGATGGATCCGCAGCGGCCAGGTGAGAATGCCAAGGCCACTTGCCGACTGAATCAGGAAGAAGGCGACATTGATCCAGAGGAACAGCGATAGCGGGGCAAGGTAGCCCACGCGCCGGCCGCGAATCCAGTCGGCAGTCAGCCGCCCGGGAGGTGACGCGAGCGCGCGCAGGCTGGCAGCCATTCGCCCCACGAACGAGCGCCCCGGCTCGGTCGCGTCGCTGACCCTGCGCTCGCCGCAGTTGCCGCAATAGCGGGTCGTTACGGTCGACCCGCAACTCGGGCAGGCCCACTGTGCTTCCTCGGCGCCAGTGCGTGGCAACTCCCGCGGTAGTGCCATGGGCAACGGATGACCAACAACGATCGGCTGAGGCGGTTTACCGGCAGGCAATGCGTTTTATCGCCTGCAGCCCGGACGGCGAGCCCGCCGCGCGATCGTACGTGACCCGGCAGGACGAGAGCGTTGCCGGCAACGCTTTCGAGAGTTCGAGCGTTGTCCCGCGATACGAGCATTTAATCCAATATCCGCGCGGGTCCTTGGGAAACTTCCAGGTAGCCGTCGACGAATCCTTCGCGTTGACGAAGTCGTCGTATACGAGCGAGGCCTCATCCTTCGGCGGTCCGCTGTAGAAAGTCACCATCTCGAGCTGGTTCGGCGACGCGCTGTAGGACACCGACCAGTCCGGCGCAGGCGCCGCACCGGCCTGCTGGACGCTGACCGCGTCGGGGCAAAGCGAGTCGGCCGCCGCGGCGGGGAGGGCGGCGATGCAACTCCCCGCGAGGGCGAGAGAAAATCGCAGTGTGCGCATGGAGCCTCCGGTCCGGCAATCGCGCTTGGTCTGGGGTGCGATCGGGCGTCGCCTGCGCAATATACTCCTCAGCAGAAACGCATCGAGCGGCCACACCATGACCGATCTGCGATGACTCAGGATGCGGCGCGTCAGCGACTTGCGCGGCGGCCCGCGTGGCCGTTCCCGCGCCCCGCCGTCTGATGCGGGCCCTGGCGTGGTCCGCGGCCGCGCTGCGCGAGCACGTTCTGCGGGACTTCCCCGGATCGGGCTCGAAGCCGGGGACCACCTCGCGCCGAATCGTGCGCTTGATGAGGCGCTCGATGTCGCGCAGCATGCCGTGCTCGTCGACACACAACAGCGAGATCGCCTCGCCGTCCGCTCCGGCACGGCCGGTGCGGCCGATGCGATGGACGTAGTCCAGAGGAACATGGGGCAGGTCGTAGTTGACCACCTGCGGCAGCTGGTCGATGTCGATGCCGCGCGCGGCAATATCGGTGGCCACCATCACTTCCACGGCACCGCGCTTGAAATCGGCAAGCGCCTTCGTGCGCTGGCCCTGGCTGCGGTTGCCGTGCATCGCGACCGCGCCGATGCCATCGGCGTGGAGCGACCGAACGACTTTGTCGGCGCCATGCTTGGTGCGCGTGAACACAAGCACCTGACGCCAGCCGTGGTGACCGATGAGCCATGCCAGCAGCCGGCTCTTCTGGTCGCGGCTCACCGGATGCACTCGTTGCGCGATGGCATCGACCGTGGAGTTGCGCGGCGCGACCTCGATCGTGCGGGGGCGGTTCAGCAACTTGTCCGCCAAGGACTTGATCTCGTCAGAAAACGTGGCTGAGAAGAGCAGGTTCTGGCGCTGTTTCGGCAACAGCGCCAAGATGCGCTTGATGTCCGGGAGGAAGCCCATGTCGAGCATCCGGTCGGCTTCGTCGAGCACGAGGATCTCGACCTGCGACAGATTCACGTTGCGCTGCTGCTGATGATCGAGCAGCCGCCCCGGCGTCGCGACCAGAATGTCGACGCCGCGGCGCAGCTGCGCGGCTTGCTGCCCGAGCCCGACGCCGCCGAAGACTGCCGTCGACGCTAGCTTAAGATGCTTGCCATAGGTGCGGACCGATGCCTCGACCTGCGCGGCGAGCTCGCGCGTGGGGGTGACGATGAGCGCCCGCACCGGCTTGCGCGCGCCGCCGTGAGGCGACGGCTTGGCCGACAGCAGCTGCAGCAGGGGCAGGACGAATCCGGCGGTCTTGCCGGTGCCCGTTTGCGCGCCGGCCAGCAGGTCGCCGCCGGCGAGCACGGCAGGGATCGCCTGTGCCTGAATGGGTGTGGGGATGCTGTAGCCCTGGTCGGCGACTGCGCGCAGCAGCTCGCCGGAGAGCCCGAGTTTGGTGAAGGGCATGACAACTTTCGTATTGGGTGTCCGGCTGACGCCACAAGGGGCGGCCAGTCACAGCCAAACGAGAGAACCTACGGGGTCGGAATCGACTGCGGCATGGGGACTGGAACAAGGGCCGCAGCGTGCATTATACACCAGGAATGACCAATCCTGCCTTGCCTCTTGCGGCGGAGGAGCTGGCGCAGCTTGCCCAGCGCACGCTCGACCACTATCGCCGGCATGCGCGGGCCTTCCGCGAGGGTACGCGCGACCACGATGTCAGCCAGAACATCGCAGCGCTGCTGCAGCATATCGTCGGCCCGCGCCCATTCACCATCCTGGACCTTGGCTGCGGGCCGGGGCGCGATCTCGCAACGTTCACGCAGCTCGGTCACCGCGCCGTCGGGTTGGACGGCGCGGCACCGTTCGTGACCATGGCGCGCGCGGACACCGGTTGCGAGGTATGGCAACAGGACTTTCTGAAGCTCGACCTTCCCGGCGCCATTTCGACGGGATCTTCGCCAACGCGTCGCTGTTTCATGTCCCCGACGCAGGAGCTGCCGCGCGTACTCCGGGAACTGCATGCGGCGCTCAAGCCTAAGGGCGTGCTGTTCAGCTCCAATCCGCGCGGCAACGACGAGGCAGGATGGGATGGCGGTCGCTTCGGGGTCTACCACTGCCTTGAGACCTGGCGGCGGTTCGTCACCGAAGCGGGGTTCGCAGAGCTTATGCACTACTATCGACCGGCCGGGCTGCCATGCGCGCAGCAGCCCTGGCTGGCGACGGTTTGGCGCCGACTCGATGACGGGAACACAATCGCGGTCCGCGCTCGTGAATGACCTTGCGGTCGCGCATCGGGTCGCGAACGATTCCGGCAGCGCGCCCGCGCGCGGCTGCCGCTGCGCCCCGATATTGACCGCCACGACCGAACCGCCAATACTGGGACGGGCGAGAGCCAATCGCCGTCCGCGGCATGGGTTGTCGGACCGCGCAGGCCGGAGCTAATTTGCTTTCGGAACCGCAAAGTTGCGAAATGATCGACGCGGTAATGCGATGGTAGAGCCTGACTTTGCCGGCGCCGACTGGACCCGTGCGGTCGAGCTCGACCGGCTGCAACCGTCGCACCCCATCGCGGTCAAGCTCAACGGAAAGCATGTCGCGCTGTTCCTGCACCAGGGGCAGGTGCTCGCCTGCAATAACCGCTGTCCCCACGAGGGGTATCCACTGGTGGAAGGCGCGCTCGACGCCCATTGCGTGCTGACCTGCAACTGGCACAACTGGAAGTTCGACCTCAAGACCGGCACCACCGTCTACGGTGGCGACAACCTGCGCGTCTATCCGGTGAAAGTGGAGGACGGCGCGGTGTGGCTGGACCTCCGGGAACCGCCGGCCGCGGCGCGCATCGAGCGCGCGCTTGAGCATCTCGACCAGGCGCTCGCCGATTTTGACACGCCGCGCATCGCCCGCGAGCTGGCGCGCCTGGCCGTGGCCGGGGCGCAACCCGAGGTGGCGCTCGCGCGGGTCATACCCGGCACGCACGCGCGGCTCCCCGACGGCATGACCCATGCCTACGCGGCGACGGAAGCGTGGCTGCGCCTGCGCGACACGCTCGCCGACGAAACGCTGCGCCTTGCCTGCGCCACCGAGGCGCTCGCCTATATCGCCTTCGATACCCTGCGCGAGGAACTCCATCCGTTTGCCGCTGGCCGGGCAGGCTGGAACGCCGAAGCCTTTGCCGCGGCCATCGAGGCGCAGAATGAAGACGGCGCTGTTGCCCTGCTCAACGGGGCGCTGGCGCAGGGATTGCATTTCGCCGACCTCGAGCAGGCGCTGGCCGACGCCGCGTTGGCGCACTACAGCGATTTTGGTCATTCGCTCATTTACCTGATGCACGTGCGGGGGCTGATTGAGCGCCTGGGACCCGGGGTGGAGAAGCCACTGCTGCTGGCGTGGTTGCGAGCGCTTGTTCTCGCCACGCGCGAGGACCTGCTTCCGGATTTTCGGCGCTATGGCGATGCGCTTGCGCGGTGGCGGGCCGGCGCGCGGCGAAGTGGCGCGCCGCCGGGAGCCGATGCCTTCGAAGGGCAATCGCTGCGCCAGGTGCTCGACGCGACGGTGGCTGCCGCCGGCAGCCCGCCCCTCGCTGTCTACGTTGCGCTGATGGAGGCTGCCGCGCGCCACCTGCTGCGCTTCGACGAACGTCACGCCCTGCGCAGCGACAATAGCATCGCCGACAACGTCGGGTGGCTGGACTTCAGCCATGCCCTCACGTTCGGTCATGCGCTGCGCGAGCAATGCGCACGCGCGCCGCAGCTGTGGCCGCAAGGCCTGCTGCAACTCGCGATGTTCGTCGGCCGCAACAGCGGTTATCTGGATCCGGACGTGACGGCGGCCACGGCAATCCGGGAGTGGGCCGTCGGCGACGAGGCGGCGTTTCACGAGCGCGCCATTGCGGGCATTGTCGATCATGGACTCGGGCTGCCCATTTTCCCCGCGCACCGGTTGAAGACCTGGAGCGCGGTGCGCGACGAAGTGGCGGCTGGATTGCCGGAGAGCACGCGCAGCGCGATGCTCGCCGCCGTGAACCGGCTGCTCGCCGCGCGCTTCAAGCAGCGGCACGCATTGCGCACTGCGCATCAGGCGCGGACCTTTGTCGGGAAGGAAGGCTAGGATGCTTCCGGCCGGCAGTCGCATTGGTTGACCAACCCGGTCAATCACGGAATACTTCGACCCCTCGTGCCGGCCGGCGCCTGCTGGCCCGGGACGACTCGAGCCGCTGCCGGCACCGAAAGGGCGGCAGCTTTGCCAACCGACCGTCCGGACTCCTTCTGCTCATGAGCGAACCGACGCCCGCGCCTCCCCCCAGCGAAGAGGCCAAGAAGCGCCTGCGCAAGAAAGTCGACAAGCTGCTCGCCAGGGACCCCAGCAAGAGCGAAGGCAGCATCGCGTTGAACGGCGCCACGCTGAAATACAGCGCCGTCGCGGCGTTCGTGCCGGTTCGAGCCGGCGGCCTGGACGAGAAGCGGGGCGAGCCGGAAGCAGCCGTGTTCACGACGTCCTATTTTCTTGATGACGCGGACCCGAGGACGCGACCGGTGTGCTTCGTCTTCAACGGCGGACCCGGCTCGTCCTCGATCTGGCTGCATCTCGGTGCGCTCGGCCCGAAACGCGTCGCCATTCGCGAGGACGGCACGATGCCGCCACCTCCTTACACCGTGACCGACAACCAGGAATCCTGGTTCGAGCACTTCGACCTCGTCTTCATCGACCCTCCGCATACAGGCTACTCGATTACCGCCAGCGAGGAAGCGCGCAAGAAGATGCTGAGCGTCGACGGCGACGTGGATGCGCTCGCCGACTGCATGTGCACCTGGCTTGGTCGCCACCGGCGCTGGAGTTCACCGGTCTATCTGGCCGGCGAGAGCTACGGCACCACGCGCGGCGCTGCTCTCGCCGAAAAGCTGCAGAACCTTGGGGTGGCGCTGTCGGGCCTGATTCTCGTATCGTGCGCGATGGATTTGCAGAGCATCGTCTTCACGCCGCGCAACGACCTGCCCTACGCGCTGTTTTTGCCGGCGTTCGCATGCGTCGCCCAGTACCACGGCAAGCTCGCCGGGCCGCTGGGCGCATCGCCCGCCGCAGCGCGTGCCGCGGCGGAGCATTTCGTGATGGAGGACTACCTGGGCGCGCTGCACGCGGGAGCCAGGCTTGAGGGCGCGGCGCGGCGGCGCATCGTCAAGCGCATCGCGGAGCTGACCGGGCTCGCACCGGCACTGGTCGACGAGAAGAACCTCCGCATCAGCGACCAAACGCTATTCTTCGACCTGCTGCGGGACCGCGGCCTGATCGTGGGCCGTCTCGAGGCGCGGGTCACCGGGCCGATGGCGGCGAGCCGCACGCGGGAGTGGGAGTTCGACCCCGGCATCGAGGCGATCGCCGCGCCGTACACGATGGCGGCACACGCCTACATGAGCGAAACCCTCGGCGTCGAAATGCAGGCGCGTTACGAGGTGCTGTCGATGGACGCGCACAAGGCGTGGAACTGGAACCGTGGCGAGGAGAAAGGCAACGCGTTCGCATGCACGAGCCCCGATCTGTCGCGCGCGCTGCGGCGCAATCCGCATCTCCGGGTGCTGGTCGCGAGCGGTCACTACGACCTGGGGACGCCCTACAGCGCGAGCGACTGGTCGCTGGCGCAACTCGACGTGCCGCCGGACGTGCTCTCCCGCGTGCAGCACCATTACTACGATGCGGGCCACATGATGTACACCCGCGAAACCGACATGATGAAGCTCAAGCGCGATGTCGCCGCGTGGCTGGCGGGATAGAGCGTACGGCGGTAGCACGCAAAAAAAGAGCAGCCACGGGGGCTGCTCAATTGCAAAGTCCTGTTCGGCAGCGGGTCAATCCCAGCTCAACGCGCCCCCTGTCTGGTACTCGATGACCCGCGTCTCGAAGAAATTCTTTTCCTTCTTCAGATCGATCATCTCCGCCATCCACGGGAACGGGTTGTCGGCCTTGTCGAACAACGCGTCGACGCCGATCTGCTGGCAGCGCCGGTTGGCAATGAAGCGCAGGTATTCCTTGAACATGGTCGCGTTCAGTCCCAGCACGCCGCGCGGCATGGTGTCCTCGGCGTAGGCGTACTCGAGGTCCACTCCCTTCTTCATCAGGGTGCGGATTTCCTCGCGAAATTCCGGCGTCCACAGGTGCGGGTTCTCCATCTTGATCGTGTTGACGAGGTCAATGCCGAAGTTGCAGTGCATGCTCTCGTCGCGCAGGATGTACTGGTACTGCTCGGATGCGCCGGTCATCTTGTTTTGCCTGCCCATCGCCAGAATCTGCACGAAGCCGACGTAGAAGAACAACCCCTCCATGATGCATGAGAACACGATCAGGCTCTTCAGCAGATCCTGATCGGCCTCCATCGTCCCGGTGGTGAACATGGGGTTGGTCAGGGTGTCGATGAACGGGATCAAGAATTCGTCCTTGTCGCGGATCGACTTGATCTCGTGGTAGGCGTTGAAGATCTCCGCCTCGTTGAGCCCCAGGCTCTCGACGATGTACTGATAGGCATGGGTGTGGATTGCCTCCTCGAAGGCCTGCCGCAGCAGATACTGCCGGCACTCCGGCGCGGTGATGTGGCGATACGTGCCGAGCACGATGTTGTTGGCCGCCAGGCTGTCCGCGGTCACGAAGAACCCCAGGTTGCGCTTCACAATCAGCCGTTCGTCGTCGGTCAATCCACTGGGGTTCTTCCACAACTCGATGTCGCGCTGCATGTTGATCTCCTGCGGCATCCAGTGATTGGCGCACGCGGAGAGGTATTTGTCCCAGGCCCACTTGTACTTGAAGGGGACAAGCTGGTTGACGTCGGATTGCGCGTTGATGACGCGCTTGTCCTCGGCGCGCACGCGGCGGAAGCCGTTGGCCATGGCGTGCGCCTCGGCGTCGAGATCATGCACCGGCTCGCGGGACAGGATGCCGCCGTAGACGGCCGCCGAAGTCTTGGCGCCGATCGCGTCGGGTGACTCCGGGAGTGGGCGCGGCTGCGCGGGCGTCACGAAATCGTCTTCGAAGCTGAGCATACTTCTCTCCAGTTTCCTGTCCTGGTGCTGTGCCTTTGCCCCGCTCCGGAATCCTCCACCGGGGCGGGGCTCCTGTTCGTACCCGAGCGGCTCGGCTCTGTTCTCAAGGCGCCGCGAGGGGACCAAACCCGCCCGCGACGGCTCGCATCGCGGTACCTCCCTCCGGTTGCCGGAGGGCCCTAGGGCGGGTGTGAATCCCTAATGCACCGCGCTCAACCTCGCATACAGATAATCGGGAGCGAAATCCTGGCCGTCGTGCCATGCGATCGTGGCCAGTCCGTAGTCGAGGTAGAACTGCGCGAAGCGCTCCCGATCGCGCAATCCTTCGAATTCCTCGCCGTAGAGCTCGTCGGCGAGATCGACCACGCCCTTTCTTCCATCGTTGAACTCCAGCCAAACCTTGTAGTCACCAAGATACCGCGCATCCACCACATGACAGGGCACATGCTCGTACTGGGCCATCTACCGGGTCCTCCGGGTTGGTTGCTCGAACACCTTCCTCGCTGCACCTCCAATGGCGCTGTTCGCGCCACGACGTCCGGCGTCGCAAGCAACCAGTTCCTGTCTGGGTCGCGCCGGTGGTCCTTGTAATGCCGCGTGCGAGAGTCGCGCCTACTGGCATGACTCGCAATTCGGGTCATCGATCTTGCAGAGCTTCGGCTCAGGCTCCGGCGCCGCCGATGTTCGCGACGCGGAGGCTTTGATGCCTGCGGTCAGGCCCGCGGCGCTCGCGACGCCGCCCGAGCTCGATACGGCGTTCAATTCGCCGCCCTGGCCGGTGGACTTCTCCGCTGACGTCGCCGCCAGCGTGCGCAGGTAATAGGTGGTCTTGAGGCCGCGGATCCAGGCGAGCTTGTAGGTTTCGTCGAGCTTCTTGCCCGAGGCTCCCGCCATGTAGATGTTCAAGCTCTGCGCCTGGTCGATCCATTTCTGCCGTCGCGCGCCCGCCTCGACGATCCACTTGGCGTCGACCTCGAACGCGGTCGCGTAGAGCTGCCGCAGCTTTGCCGGCACGCGGTCGATCTTGGCGAGCGAGCCATCGAAGTACTTCAGGTCCGCGACCATGACCTCATCCCAGAGATTCTGCCTCTTGAGCTCGGCGACGAGGTGCTCGTTCACTACCGTGAACTCACCCGACAGGTTCGACTTGACGTAGATGTTCTGGTATTCCGGCTCGATCGACGCGCCCACGCCGACGATGTTGGAGATCGTCGCGGTCGGCGCAATGGCGACGCAGTTGGAGTTGCGCATGCCGTATTTCTTGATGCGCGCGCGCAGCGCGTTCCAGTCCATCGCCGCGGAATCATCGATCTCGACGTAGCCGCCGCGCTCCTCGACCAGGAGTTTCAGCGAATCCTGCGGCATGATGCCGCGGTCCCAAAGGCTGCCACTGTAGCTGCTGTAGCGACCGCGCTCCTCGGCCATCTCGGTCGAGGCGAGGTAGGCGTAGTAGCACACCGCCTCCATCGACCGGTCGGCGAAGAGCAGCGCTTCCTCGCTCGCGTAAGGGACGCCGAGCAGGTGCAGGCAGTCCTGGAAGCCCATGATGCCGAGCCCGACGGGGCGATGGCGCAGGTTGGAGTTCCGCGCCTTGGCGACGGCGTAGTAGTTGATGTCGATCACGTTGTCGAGCATGCGCATGCCCGTCTTGATCGTCGTCTTGAGCTTGTCGTGGTCGAGCTCGTACTTGCCGTCGACCTCCTTCATGTGGTTGAGCATGTTCACCGAGCCGAGATTGCATACGGCAATCTCGTGGTCGCTCGTGTTGAGCGTGATTTCGGTGCACAGGTTGGAGCTGTGCACCGTGCCCGCGTGCGACTGCGGCGAGCGCACGTTGCAGGCGTCCTTGAAAGTGATCCACGGATGCCCGGTCTCGAAGAGCATCGACAGCATCTTGCGCCAGAGTTGCACCGCGGGAATCTTCCGGAACAGCTTCAGCTCGCCACGCGCCGCCTTCTCCTCATGGCGCGTATACGATTCCTCGAACTTCCGGCCCCACTTGTCGTGCAGATCCGGCACGTCCGACGGAGAAAACAGCGTCCACTCGCCGCCTTCCATCACCCGCTTCATGAACAGATCCGGAATCCAGTTGGCCGTGTTCATGTCGTGGGTGCGGCGCCGGTCGTCGCCGGTGTTCTTGCGCAGCTCGAGAAACTCCTCGATATCGAGGTGCCAGGTCTCGAGATAGCTGCACACCGCGCCCTTGCGTTTGCCGCCGTTGTGCGCCAGGCCGGATGCGGTCATGTACGATTCGTCGTCGGCGACTTTAAGATCGACGACCAGCGGCCGCGGCACCATCGGCTCCACCGATCGCACGCGCGAAAAGATCGTTCCGCCATGCGTAATCCAGTTGCGCTTGCCGATCGGCTGGCAGCCGACCAGCGCGGCGACTTCCGGCACCGCAGGAATGCGCAGGTCGTAGGCCGCGGTCTTGCCGGCGAACGTGGCCTCGGAGCCGTCGCCGCGGCGGCCGCGATGAGCGTTGCTGCGGAGGCGGTACTGTCCGCTCGTCGGTACGCCCAGGCGCAATAACTGGTAGCGCAATCCTTCGGCCAGCGGGAACGAAGCCGAGGTAAAGGTGATTTCCTTGCCGCGCGACACGCAGCCGTCGGTTTCGAGCAGACCGCGGATCAGCGCCAGCGTCAGCGGGCGCGGCAGATGGGCCAGGCGCGGTGCGATGCGCTTGCGGTGCTTGTCATCGTACAGGTCGTCGTAGCCGAAGGGCAGGGTGGCAGGACCCGCGCCGGCGATGCGTCCGGTTGTCGCATCGCGGACCACGCCCCGCCCGGAGGCCCAGTGGATTTGCGCGTAGGTCTCGCCGCGCCCGGTTTCCCAGAAATGGACGCCGCGCGCGCGCAGGTAGTCGCGCACGAAGCCAAGATGCTCGTCGCGCGCCGGGTTGCCGGAAACGCCCCACTGCATGCCGTTCTTCGACAGATGGCCGTCGCCGAGCAGGATGCCGTACAGCCGCGCCTCGTCTTCGGTGAGGCCTGCCACATTGACGATTTCGGTAGGAATCGCAAAGCCGACGTAATCGCCAACCGCGAGCTTGCCCGCCTCGATCCACTGCGCCTGCACCTTGCCTTTGTGCAGCCAGTCGAGCGTGCGTTTGACCGCCTGCTCCAGCGGCACGCCGGGAATCGCCCAGAACGGGTGACCGGTGGTGACCTCCAGCGTTTTCAGCGCGTGCTTGACGTCGATCTCGACCATCGGTCCGTGCTGGTTATAGACGAGCTTGCCGAGCACCTCGCGGTAGAGGCCGCTCTTGCCCAGCACCAGATCCCCGACCCGTACCTCGCGGATCGGCTGCACGCCGCGGCCGGTGTAGACCGGTGTCTCCGGGGCAAAGCATTGGTTGACCGCGACCGCGGTGTCGTTCACCACTTTCAGGAACGGCACGACCCCCTGCGACTTGCCATTGGTGCCCTTGATGTGCGAGCCCAGTGCGCGCACGTTGGTCCAGTCGTTGCCGAGACCGCCTGCGAACTTGGACAGGAGCGCGTTCTCCTTGATCGCTTCGTAGATGCCGTCCAGATCGTCGGCGACGGTCGTGAGATAGCACGAGGAGAGCTGCGAGCGGTGCGTTCCGGAATTGAACAGCGTCGGCGTCGAGGACATGAAATCGAACGTCGACAGCGCGTTGTAGAACTCGATCGCGCGCGCCTCGCGGTCGACCTCGTTGAGCGCCAGGCCCATTGCCACGCGCATGAAGAAGCACTGCGGCAGCTCGAAGCGCCTGCCGCCGATGTACTGGTCGATCAGGAAGTAGCGGTCGTAGAGCGTCTGCAGCCCGAGATAGCCGAACTGCAGATCGCGCTGCGGCACGAGCGCTGCGCCGAGCGTTGGCAGGTCGTATTGCGCCAGCGCTTCGTTCAGGAGCCCGATCTTGATGCCGTGTTTGACGAAGCGCGGAAAATAGTCCGCGTACTTGGTCGCCATGTCGGCTTGGGTCGCTTCCTCGCCCAGCGCCTCGTAGCGGATCGCGTCCAGCAGCAGGCGCGCGGTGACGAAGCTGTAGGCCGGATCCTTCTCGATCAACGTGCGGGCGGCGAGAACGACGCCCTTGCGCACCTCATCCATCGGCACGCCTTCGTACAGATCCTTGAGCGTCGCCTTCATGATCCGCTCGGGCTCGACGTCGGCGAGTCCCGCGCACGAGCTTTGCACGAGCTGGGTCAGGCGCGCGAGATCGAGCGGCTTCGCCACGCCCTGGTCGATGACGTTGATCACCGCCGCCGGCGCGTCGCCTTTGGCGCCTTTCTGCTTCTCGTGCGCCCGCTCCTGCGCCCGCTTCTCCCGATAGAGCACGTACGCGCGCGCGACCTCGTGCTCGCCGCCGCGCATCAGCGCGAGTTCGACCTGATCCTGGATCTCCTCGATGTGGATCGCGCCGCCATCCGGCTTGCGGCGCATCAGCGCCGCGACGACGGCGTCGGTAAGATGCGCGGTCAGCTCGCGCACGCGGGCGGACGCGGCGCTCTGGCCGCCATTGACGGCGAGGAACGCCTTGGTCACCGCGATCGCGATTTTCGACGGCTCGAAGGCGACCACCGCACCGTTGCGGCGAATGACCTTGTACTGGGCGAGTCGGGGATCGGAACTCATTGCAGGCGGCGAACTCTCGGTGGCCGTCGGGTTATGCGTTGGGGCAAGGGGCGGCGCGACGGCGGAGCTGGCGACTTGCATGGTACGGTCTCCTGGCTAAATCTTGTCGTTGTTGGTGCGAAGCCCCGCGACAGCACAGGAAAGGCCCGTTCAAGGCGGTTCCAACCCTGGCGCGGCTTCCGGAATATTCGACGCCACAGCCCCTGCGGCGCCAATGGCGCGCCGCGGCGGTTTTTCTACGCTTCCGGATTTCCCTTACGAATCAAATTCTACTATATCTTGTGTTCAAGTGCTGAATCAACACTAATCATAGTAGCTTGGTTGGGCGGACGCAAGCCCTTTTTGATGCACACAAAAGGGGCTGCAAAAGGATCAAAAAATCAGCGTTCTATCCGCGTCTGCGCCATTGCTGCACGATCTATCCACCGGAAACGCACGATGTTGTCCACAGCTGGCAAGGTTTATGCGAACCGGGAGTTCCAGGGGCGGCGGCGTAACCGATTTTTCTTCGCCGGGGCGCGTGGCGCGAGCCGGGCGGCACCGGTCGCAGCGTTGCGCCTTTTTCGGACCGCGACCTACAAGGAAATCGGAGTGGCGCCTATTGCGCGAAAGCAGGAAACCCAACAAGCTACGCATTCGTCGTCTCTTGGCTGCACCTAAAAAGACCATGCCAGTGAACGAAGCAGACCGCGCGGGCTCTGCGGCGACCAGCAAACCCGAGCACAGGAGCGTCCGGCACGGCGACGAGGCGGTGCCCGGGCACATGGGCGGCCTGCTCGCGGGCCCCGGCGGCACGCCTGCCCTCGACGGTCGCGCGGACAGGGGCCGCGCCGAGGGCGTCGAGGCCCCGGCGCGCTTGGGCGGCCTCGTCGGCCGCCGCTTGGCCGCGATCGGTGCGGCGACCCACATTCCTTTTCGCGCCGTTTTTGCCGACGGTTCCGCCTACAGCAATTGCGAGCAGCTCGGCGTGCCGCCGGCATTCACCGTCACCTTCAAGGCGGTGCGTGCCGAAATCCGCGTCGTCGCGTTCGGCCACGTGGGGCTGCTCGAGTCCTACTTCGCGGGCGAGGTGGACATCGACGGCAGTCTCGCGCTCGCGGCACGCGCCGCGTTCGACTCCGGCTTCGACCACGACTCCAACCGGCTCGTCGCGCTGCGCAACCGCTGGCACGAGTTCCGCTTTTCGAATGCGTCGATCCCGCAGGCGAAGGCCAACGCGCGCTTCCACTACGGCCTGGGCAAGCGCTTCTACCAGCCGTGGCTGGACCGCGTCGGCATGATGTACACCTGCGCCTACTGGAAGGAGGGAACGCGCACCCTCGAAGAGGCGCAATTCAACAAGATGGATCACGTCTGCCGCAAGGTCGCGCTCAAGGCCGGCGAGACCTTTGTCGATGTCGGCTGCGGCTGGGGCGGGCTGCTGTTTCACGCCTTGGAGCGCTACGGCGCGCACGGCACGGGGATTAACGCGACGACCGAACAGGTCGCGGAGTTGCGCGCCGATGTCGCCGCGCGCGGCCTGGGCGACCGCATTTCCGTCGTCGAATGCGACTTCCGGGAAATCCCCGGCCAGTACGACAAGCTGCTGTCGATCGGCACCCTTGAGCATGCCGGCCGTGACGAGCTGCCGGCAGTGGTCAAGGCGCACGCCGACGCGATGAAGCCGGGTGCGCTGGGCGTCATTCACTTCATCGGCCACGTCGGCCGCTTCGACACCGAGTTTTACATCCGGAAGCACATCTTTCCGGGAGGCTGGATTCCGAGCCTCGCCGCAGCCATCGAGGCGATGGAGGAGAGCGGGCTGGAGGTTCTCGACGTCGAGAACCTGCGGCGGCACTACGCGCTCACCCTCGACGCCTGGGCCGAGCGCTTCGATGCCAGCTGGGAAGCGATCCATGCGCTCGATCCGGTGCGCTTCAACGAATCGTTCCGCCGCACCTGGCGGGCCTATCTGTGGGCATGCGCGGAAATGTTCCGCTCGAAGAACAGCCGCACGCACCTGTTCCAGGTCCTGGTGAGCAAGGGCAGTATCGCCGGCAACTACCCGATGAGCCGCGCGTTTCTCTATTCGCCGGCCACGACCGTTCCCCGTCCGTCCTGAAGCCTGTCGCAGGGCGAACGGCCCGCCTTGACTGCGTACGCCCAGAAGATCGCGCGGCTCCAGGCCGAGCTCGGCGCGCACCGCGGGCCGGCGGCGGCCTTCGGCCTGGCCAAGCCGACATCGAATCTGTTCCGCGACCGCGCCAGGCCACGGCCGCGGATTGACCTCAAGCACTTCAATCGCGTCGTCCACGTCGACCGCGAGGCGGGAGTCGTGGAGGCGGAGGGCATGACCACGTTTGCCGACCTCGTCGAGGCGACGCTCGCCGTCGGCGTGATGCCGCGCGTCGTGCCGCAACTGAAGTCAATCACGCTGGGCGGTGCGGTGGCCGGCGTCGGGATCGAAGCGACCTCGTTCAAGTACGGGCTCGTGCACGACACGATCGTCGCGCTCGAGATTCTCACCGGTGCCGGGCAGATTGTCGTGTGCACGCCGGACAACGAGCATCGCGACCTGTTCTATGGCTTCGCGAATTCCTACGGGACGCTCGGCTACGCGCTCAAGGTCACGCAGCGCACGCAGCGGGTCAAGCCCTACGTCGCGGTCGAGCATTTCCGGTATACCGACCCCGCGGCATGTTTCGCCGACGTGACGCGGCTTGCGGCAGACGGCGAGGCCGAGTTTCTGGATGGCGTTGTGTTCGCGCCGGACGCGCTTTACCTGACACGCGGATCGTTTACCGATACCGCACCGTATGCCAGCGACTATACCTTCGAACACATCTACTATCGGTCGATTCGCGACCGAGAGCACGATTTCCTCAGCGTGCGCGACTATTTGTGGCGCTGGGACACGGATTGGTTCTGGTGCTCCAAGAACGTCGGCGCGCAGCATCCGCTCCTGCGCCGCCTCTACGGCCGCGACCGGCTGAACTCGATCACCTACCAGAAGATCATGCGTTGGAACAGCCGCTGGGGCGTCACGCGGGCGCTGACGCGGCTCGGCGGCGCGCGCAGCGAATCGGTGATCCAGGACGTGGACATCCCGCTGCAGCGCGCAGCCGAGTTTCTGGAGTTCTTCCACGCCGAGGTGGGCATCCTCCCGGTTTGGATCTGTCCGATCCGCGCGCCGGCGGCGAATGCCCGCTTCGCGCTGTATCCACTGGCGCCGGACGCGACGTACATCAACTTCGGCTTCTGGGACGTGGTGCGCGCGCGCGAATCCCGGCCGGCCGGCTGGATCAACCGCAAGATCGAACGCAAGGTGGCCGAACTTGGCGGCGTCAAGTCGCTGTACTCGGACTCCTACTATTCCGCGGATGAATTCTGGGCGATCTTCGATCGCGCGACCTATACCGCACTCAAGGCGAAGTACGATCCCGCCGTCACGCTGGGCGACCTGTACGACAAGTGCGTCACGCGACGCTAGCCGTGGAGCGGACAAAGATTGATCCGGATCAACCGGGCGGCCGCGCAGGCGGCCTATACTGATTCAGAATCGCGGTGCGGTGTGCCCTGGACGAGTGCGAAGGGCGCCCCAGCGCGTCGCCGGCATCGCAAAGGGACCCGGCGTTCGTGGCAACGAATTCGTGGACGTCCGGAGTTGGCAACAATCCTGGCCTAAGGATGCTCATGAACAATCTCACCCGTTTTGATCCATTCCGTGCAGTCGTGAACTTCGATCCGTTTCGTAGCCTGGATGATTTCTTCTACATGCCGCGGATGCCGCTGGTGCGTGCTGGCCCGACGGAACCCGCAATGACCCTGGACTTGAGCGAGGACGACAAGGCGTATTACTTCAAGGTCGAAATCCCCGGCGTCAAGAAGGAAGACATCCATATCGCGATCGATGGCAATGAGGTCTCGATCACTGCCGAAGCGAAAAAGGAGGAGGAAGTGAAGAAGGGGGAAACACTCCTGCGCAGCGAACGCTATTTCGGGCGCTGGAGCCGGAACGTTACCCTCGGCTATACGGTCGATGAAACCAAGGCCGAAGCCAAGTACAACGACGGCGTGCTGCTGTTGACGCTGCCGAAGAAGGGCGGGACGTCAGTGAAGGAGATTGCGGTTCACTGATCGCGGTTTGCGCCGCCGGGGAGTCATCCTGCGTGCGGCGGGCGGGGCCCCGGGTCCGAGTCTGACCCTCAGTTCGTCTCCGGGCTTCACCACGGCTACCGACGCCGGCGCAGCGCCTGCAGCGCTGCAACGGCGCCGGTTTCCGTCTTCTCTAGGATTCGACAGTCCGTGCTGCGCGGGTGTCCACCGCCGGCAACTCGAATCCGGGCCTCTTCAGCGCTTTGGCGATGTCGGTGATCTCCGCCTCGCTAAGCGTCTCCTTCTGCAATAACCGCGCCGCGCCGTCTTCGAGCACCGACTGATTCGTGGTAAGGACGCCGACGGCGCGCTCGAACGCGGTCTCCGAAATTGCCCGCACTGCTCGATCGATCTCGCGCGCGGTCTCTTCGCTGTAGTGCCGCGTCGGCGGCCCCGCCGCCACGGGCAGGAACGGCGCCGGCTCATCCTGATAGGAAAGATTGCCGAGTCTCTCGTCCATGCCGTAGCGCATGACCATGTTGCGCGCGATGTCGGTCACCTTGGCGAGATCATCGGCGGCGCCGGTCGACAGGTGCCCGTAGACAACATGCTCGGCCGCGCGGCCGCCGAGCAGGACCGCCATCTTGTTCTCCAGCTCCTCGCGCGTCATCAAGAAGCGATCTTCCGTCGGGCGCTGGATCGTGTAGCCGAGCGCGCCGATTCCGCGCGGGATGATCGACACCTTGTGCACCGGATCGGTGCCCGGGAGCGCCAGCGCGACCAGGACGTGCCCCATCTCGTGATGGGCGACGATCTGCCGTTCCTTCAGGTTGAGGATGCGGCTCTTCTTCTCCAGTCCCGCGACGATGCGCTCGACCGCAGCTGTGAAATCCGCGAGCGCAACGGCGTCGGCGCCGCGGCGCGTCGCGACCAGCGTCGCTTCGTTGACAAGGTTGGCCAGATCGGCGCCGGTAAAACCCGGCGTCAGGGCGGCGACCTGGTCGAGATCGGCGTCCGGCGCCAGCGCTGATCTTGCGCACGTGCACCTTGAGGATCTGTGCGCGGCCCAGCTTGTCCGGCCGGTCGACGAGCACCTGGCGGTCGAAGCGTCCCGCGCGCAACAGTGCCGGGTCGAGGATCTCCGGGCGATTGGTCGCGGCGAGCAGGATCAACCCTTCACTCGGATCGAAGCCGTCCATTTCGACCAGCAGCTGGTTCAAGGTCTGCTCTTTCTCGTCGTGGCCGCCGAGTCCGTACGCGCCGCGGGCGCGGCCGAGCGCGTCGAGTTCGTCGATGAAAATGATGGCCGGCGCTCGCTTGCGCGCCTGCTCGAATAGGTCGCGCACGCGAGCCGCACCCACGCCGACGAACATTTCGACGAATTCAGAGCCATTGATTGAAAAGAACGGCACGCCTGCCTCTCCCGCGACCGCGCGCGCGAGCAGGGTCTTGCCGGTGCCCGGCGGTCCGACCAGCAGCACGCCCTTGGGGATGTGCCCTCCGAGCCGCGTGTAGTGCTTGGGGTCCTTGAGAAAGCCGACGACTTCCTGCAGTTCCTCCTTGGCTTCGTCGACACCGGCGACGTCGTCGAAGGTCACCTTGGTGTCGGTCTCGACGTAGACTTTGGCCTTGCTCTTGCCGATGGCGAGGAAGCTGCCACCCAGGCCGCCCTGGCCCGCCATGCGCCGGGCGAGAAACATCCAGATCCCGAAAAAGATCAGCGCCGGCGCGACAAACGACAACAGGTCGCGAAAGAACGTGCTCTCGATGACGCCGGAATACTCGACGTCATATTGCGACAGCTCCTTTGCCAGCTCCGGGTCCACCCGCGTAGTCACGAAGCGCGTGCGCTTGTCCGCGCGCGGAGTCTTGTACGTTCCCTGGATGACGTTATTCGAGATCGCAATATCCTTGATCTGGCCGTCCTTGAGGTCCTGCTCGAACTGGCTGTACGCAATGGGCTGGACCTGGGTCGAGGTGACATAGATGTCACGCAGCCACAGCACGCCGAGTATGGCGAAGATGACGTACCAGAGGTTGAACCACGTTTGCCGTTCCATAGGCTCTCCTGGCAGCTAACACTACCACTTCGCGCTACAATTCGCGCATGTCGCAGCGGCGTACCCAGCCCATGCCAGCGCAACCTCTCCCGCCAGCCGGGCAGGGCGGGCAGCGGGTCGCCGGCTGCTGCGTTGCCGTCTCGGCGCCGTCGCGCGAGCCGCGGCCGGAACGGCGCGGGTTTTGCGTCCTGAACCGGTCGGCCGGAGTTGATCAATAACCGCTGTCCTACCGGTAACATATAGAATAGAAGCATTGGTCCCATTTGCTCCGGCTAGACGAGAGCCTAGGTCCCGTTGACTCCGTCTTTGATGCGCCCGTGACGCGCGATACGCTGCCCTATTCCGATCTCGTCGCCGCGTTGCCCCGGTTGCGCCGCTACGCGCGCGCGCTCACCCGAGACGTCAATAGTGCAGACGATCTGGTGCAGGACACGCTGGCACGGGCGTGGGAGAAGCGCCGACTGTGGCGCATCGGGAGCGACTTGCGGGCGTGGCTATTCACGATCATGCATAACGTGCATTTCAACCAGTTCTCGCTGCGCCGACGGCGGCTATCGGAGCTGCCGCTCGACGGCGACGAGGGCACGCCCGCAGGCTTTGAGATCGCGGCGCGGGCGAGTCCATTGGCTCGGATCGAGCTTACCGAAGTACTCACCCAGATCGGCAAATTGCCGACCGAACAACGCGAGGTATTGCTGCTTGCGGCGATCGAGGAACTGTCCTACGCGGAGATCGCGCGCGTGCAACGCGTGCCGATCGGCACGGTGATGTCGCGTCTCGGCCGCGCGCGCGAAAAGCTGCGGCGCATGCAGGCCGATGCCGCATCGCGGTCCAAGGTAAACAGGAATCCGCAGGCGCCGGCCAATCGTAGCTCAGCGCCCGTTAAGCACGGTTAGGTGCAGGGGCCACACCTAGGGAGCGCTCGCTCCGAGGACGCGGCCCGTGCGGTTGCAAGCGCTGTCGCCGGCCGACCGATGTGGCTAGTTGGTTTCCCACCGTGTCCCTGTTTCGGCTTGCAAGAAGCGTCCCAACCGGGCCGCAAACGTATCCTGGCCCGGGTTCTGCGCGACATCAGCCGGGTCGGTTGCTGCGGAGGCCATTCTCTCCGACCGGTTCGGAAGTTCCCACCGGGCCAGTGTGGACGACGACATCGCCTGCAGGTCACCCTCAGCCAGGCCATTCGGGTGGCTCTGACGCCATGATGGATCCGCTGCTGCGGTCGCGATAACGGAGCATTGCGCTGCGTTGCGGATGCCGATAATCCGGACGACGACAACGCCTGCAGGTCACGCTCGGTCAGGCCATTGGGGTGGCTCTGGCGCCAGGATGGATCCGCGGGTGCGGTGCCATAGACCGGCCGATTGAAAGGCCCCGGATCTCCCAGGTTGCGGCTGCCGTTGAAGTACTTGTAGGAATCGCCGATAAACGGATTCATGCTGCTGTCGTCGGCCAGCGCAATCCCGGACGCGCCGAGCGCGAGTGCCGTTGCCACGACCAATTGCTTGTTCAGTAAATGCGATTTGTGAAACATGTTTGCTCCTTCGCGGCTGCCGCAGTTAAGAAAATAAGTGTTGGCGCAGATAGCAACGTACGGTTTCTCCGGTCGTGGGCAGAATAGGGAGGCCGTGCCATTGTGCGATCCGCGTGCTCAGGATGGCGCTACCGCCTTTGCGGCAATGTTGCGTGCTGCGGTACCATCGGCGACGTGCGTTCGCATACCTGTCAGACCGTCGCAACGCGTCGGGTATTCCCTCGGCATTGCGGGGGCTCGCCGCCGGTATTGCGAAGCGGCGGTAGCCATTTCCGTTCCGTTGTTGGATTCTTCAAAGGCCGTTCCATGCACAACAGAATTGCCGTGGTTATGTTCACAGTACTCGTGCTGTCCCTGGCCACGCTTGCCAGGGCCGATGAGAATCCGTTGCTTGGGACATGGCGACTCAAATCGTTCGTGCGCGAAGTCGCCGGCACCGGCGAGCGTTATAACCAGCTTGGCGATCACCCGGACGGGTATCTCAACTACTCACCGGATGGTCGGATGCTGGTGTTCTTTGTGTCCGGCGATCAGCCGCGACCGCGCAACGAGCCATCCGACGAAGAACGGATCAAGCTCCACAAGTCGATGCTCTCGTACGGAGGCAGCTATCGTGTGTCTCCGGGCAAGGTCGTGCATCACATCGACATCGAATGGGATGGCAGGCGCCTGGGGACCGATCAGATCCGGTTCTACACCATCGATGGCGACACGCTTTCGCTCAAGACCGAACCGAACAAGAGCCCCATGGACGGGCGCGACGGCGTAGGAATCTTGACATTCGAGAGGGTGAAGGTCCCGGGGCCGCAATGACGTCAGTAACGCGGGCAACCGAGCCCGCTCGAAGGCCACACGTGCCGATCTGCGGCAGTTTCTGAAGGATCCGGCGTGCCCGGAGATAATTCGCCTCCCACGCTGCGGATCGCACGGCACCCACGGGCGGGTGCCGGTGGCGTGGCATCCAACCTAGGTTCGGCGCGTCATTTTGGCGCGGGGTCCCGCCGCCGTGCCTTCGTCTTCGACCCCCCAGGGGGCGGCTGCTCCATGCCACCGCTGCGATGCTCGCTTGGCCCACCGCGATGCGAGAGGTTGCGCGCCGTATTGATCAACGCGACGTGCGACAACGCCTGCGGAAAATTGCCGAGCTGAACCCGCGCTCGCGGGTCGTATTCTTCAGAGAGCAGCCCGACATCGTTGCGTACGGCCAGCAGCATTTCGAATAGCGCTTCGGCGTCTTCGTTGCGACCCTGTAGGGCCAGGTTGTCGGCAAGCCAGAACGAGCACGGCAGGAATGCACCCTCGCCTGCCGGCAAGGCGTCGACTCGCCGGGTCGTCAGATAACGGGTGACGAACCCTCCCAAGACCAGCTCACGCTCGATCGCGTCTACCGTGTTTCGGACGCGAGGGTCGTCGGGTGGCAGAAATCCTACGAGGGGTATCAGCAAAAGGCTTGCGTCGAGCTTGTTCGAGCCGTAATGCTGAACGAACGTCCCGCGCCGCGTGTTGTAGCCCTTGCGACAAACGTCCGCATGAATCCGCGCGCGCGCGTTTCGCCAGCGCTCGACCGGCCCTTTGACGTCGTGGGCCTCGACCGCCTTGATCGCGCGATCGAGCGCCACCCACGCCATTACCTTTGAATGCGTGAAATGCCGCCGCTCGCCTCGCATTTCCCAAATGCCGCTGTCCGGCTCGGTCCAGTGCGATTCGAGAAACTCGAGTAGCGCCAGCTGGAAGCTCCAGGCATCGGCGGCGGCGGCCAGGCCGGCGGTTCGTGCCAAGTGCAGCGTGTCGATCACTTCGCCGTACACATCTAGCTGTCGTTGCGCGGCTGCGCCATTGCCGATGCGCACGGGTGCGGAGCCGGCGTAGCCGGGCAGCCAAGGCAACTCGATCTCGGCCAGCTGCCGTTCGCCTGCAACGCCATAAACGGTCTGCAGATCCTGTGGCCTGCCGGCGGCCGCGCGCAGCAGCCACTCCCGCCACGCCCGCGCTTCGTCGGAGTAGCCGGCGAGCAACAGCGCGTATAGCGTGTACGTTGCGTCGCGCGGCCAGCAGAACCGATAATCCCAGTTGCGTACGCCGCCGATGCGCTCCGGCAGCGATGTCGTCGGCGCAGCGACGATGCCGCCCGTCGGCGCGTACGTGAGAGCCTTTAGCGTAATCAACGATCGCTTGACCGCGTCGGGCCAGCGCCCGTCGTAGGTGCAGCGCGCGCTCCAATTACGCCAGGTCAGTTCGGTCGCTGCGATCGCTGCGTCGGCATCGATGGGCAGCGGCCGCGCCTGATGCGAGGGGAAATAGCTTAGGACGAACGGGATGCGCTGCCCTCGTCGCACCGTGAATTGCGCAATGGTCGTGAATCCCTTGCCCCTGGTCTCGACTCCCGCGCGCAACTCGAGGGAGTCCGGGCCAGCTGTCGCAAGCAGCGCGTTCTCGACGCGGCGCACCCAAGGTACGACGACACCGTAGCCGCAGCGGATGATGAGCTCCATTCGCATGGGAACCTGGCCGCGCACGCCTTCGACGACGCGTACCACATCGGTCCGATCCGGCCATGGAGGCATGCAATCGACGAGTCGCACTGTGCCGCTTGCAGTCTCGAACTCGGTCTCGAGCACCAACGTATCGCTGCGATAGATGCGACGCACGCTGCGCGCCTTTGCCGACGGTGCCAGCAGCCAACGACCGTGCTCGCGAGTACCGAGCAGCGCGGCAAAACAAGCTCGCGAATCGAAGCGCGGCGCGCACAGCCAGTCGATCGACCCGTCGCGTCCGACCAGCGCCGCGGTACGGGTATTGCCAATCATTGCGTAGCCTTCGATGGGGGTTGTCATTTCCATTTGCCGCCGTGGTACACCGGCTGCGCTCGTTGCCGCCCGATGTCAGGACCCTCCCTCGCGCGAGGCGGGCGCAACCACGCACTAAGAACGTGGGCAGTTGTACGAAAGAATCTGCCCTTAAGGTTTGCCCGGACGGCCCGCGTGCGGACGCCTGATAGGCCGCGTGCGCGACCCGATCGCCCCGGATCGGCGCACCCGTTGAGCGGTCATCCGGCTTGCCGTTTTGGCCACGAACGCTCTATGGTGGCCAGCATCTCCCCAGAGGCGAAATCCGCCGACCAGGGCATTGGCCTCGTCGCCTCGCCGACACCCCGGCGGAAGGCGTTTGAGCTTGCGGGCGTTGCCGCCTCCGAGCACGACGTCCTCGGGTTCGAGGGCGGCGACCAGGCGTGCGACCACGTCCGTCACGTGCTTGCGCCATCGCTTTTTGCCGTGGCGTTTCAGCCCGCGAATGCCGACATAATCCTCGTAGGTTGCCTTCCGGTAAGGAAGGTGGCCAAGCTCCATGGGTTCGACGATGCCCTCTACGATCAGGGCCGAACCAAGACCCGTTCCCAGGCCGAGGAAGAGCATTTTGCCGCCCCTGTACGCGCCCAAAGCCTGCATGGCTGCATCGTTGACGATTCTGACCGGACACCCGAATGCGGCGCGATAGTCGAACCCAACCCAACCCCGACCCAGATTGTGGGGCTCCGCGACCGGCCGCCCGTGGAGCACCAGCCCTGGATAGCCGATCGACACTGCGTCGTAAGTCCAGGATCCGACCATAGCCTTGACCCGGGCGACCATCTGTTTGGCGGTAAGCGCAGGTCCGGAAGAGAATTCCCGATGCGCCTTCTGCCCAGTGGCCAGTATCTTGACATGGGTCCCGCCAACATCGACAACCAGCACCTTCATGAAGCATTTCCTGTCTGGTCCGGCTTATCCACCTGCCTGCGCGCCCTCTTTATCGTTGTGCCGCAAGCGCACCATGAAGCCTTGACGGTGTGCCGGGCACGCGATTTTCGGCGCTCGCTAGGCAATACGACATTTTCCGCGTCCCGGAAGTTGCGTCTGTCGGCTTGCGTCCTACAAACCCAGAGGGCCGGGAGTGCGCCACCGCGCGGTCTCGGTGCAGACAGCTCCCGGTGGAGCGCTCAACTTACGCGGCTCCCGGTTGAGCGACCGGTAGGGAGGAACGGCGTCGGACGCAGGTTGTCCTAAACACGCGACCGGAATAACTTATCGATGATGAGCCGCGAATCTGGCAGGGCGCCCTTGCATCCCGATCGCTGCGCCCGGACCGACATACCTTACGCCCCGTGTCTATTCTGTCCGCGGGGAGCCTGGGAGCAGTCCGATTGAGCGCTCCACCCTCGCCCATGCAGCCTGCTTCCGAACTCGACGCGTTGTGCGTAAATACCCTGCGCTTCCTTTCGGTCGACGCCGTGCAGAAGGCCAACAGCGGCCATCCGGGCCTGCCGCTGGGCGCCGCGCCCATGGCGTACGTGCTGTGGACGCGCTTTCTCAAGCACAACCCGGCGAACCCGGCGTGGTTCGACCGCGACCGCTTTGTCCTGTCCGCCGGCCACGGCTCGATGCTGCTGTACAGCCTGCTCCATCTGACCGGGTACGATCTGTCGCTGGAGCAGATCAAGCAGTTCCGCCAGTGGGGAAGCATCACGCCCGGGCACCCCGAGCGCGGCCTCACACCCGGCGTCGAGGTGACGACCGGGCCGCTTGGCCAGGGCTTCGGCAACGGCGTGGGCATGGCGATGGCCGAGGCGCATCTGGCGGCGCGCTACAACCGCCCCGGCTTCGAGATCATCAACCATTACACTTACGGCATCGTCAGCGACGGCGACCTGATGGAAGGCGTCGCGTCGGAAGCCGCCTCGCTGGCCGGGCACCTGCGGCTCGGCAAGCTGATCTATCTCTACGACGACAACCACGTGACGCTCTCCGCCGGCACCGACATCACGTTTACCGAGGACCGCGGCGCGACGCTTCGAGGCTTATGGCTGGCACACTCAGACGGTCGACGACGGCAACGATCTGGACGCCATCGATCGGGCGCTCTCCAGCGCGCGCGCCGAAACCGAGCGTCCGTCGCTGATCCTGGTGCGCACGCATCTCGGCTACGGCTCGCCGCACAAGCAGGACACCTTCGAGGCGCACGGCTCGCCGCTGGGGGCGGAAGAAGTGCGCTGACCAAGCAGAACCTGGGCTGGCCGACCGAGCCGGCGTTCTACATTCCCGAGGAGGCGCGCGCGCATTTCCGCGCGGCGGTCGTCAAGGGTCAGCGGGCCGAGGCTGAGTGGAACGACAGGCTTTCCGGCTATGCGCGAGCGTTTCCCGAACTTGCCGAGGAGCTGCAACAAGTCGCGCGCGGCGAATTGCCCAATGGCTGGGACGCGGGCATTCCCGCCTTTCCCGCTGATGCCAAAGGCATCGCCACGCGCGTCGCGTCGGGGCAAGGTGATGAACGCTATCGCTCCGCGCTTGCCGAGCTTGATCGGCGGTTCGGCGGATCTGGATCCATCGACCTACACCGCGCTGCAGGAGCTGGGCGATTTCGAGGGGCCCGGCGCGAACGCCCGCGATCGACAGGGGTCCGAGGGCGGCGGCTGGAGCTATGCCGGCCGCAATCTGCACTTCGGCGTGCGCGAGCATGCCATGGGCGCGATCCTCAACGGGCTGGCGGCGCACGGCGGGACCGTCCCATTCGGCGCGACGTTCCTGGTCTTTTCCGACTACATGCGGCCGCCGATTCGCCTTGCCGCGTTGATGGGCCTGCACGTGATCTACGTGTTCACCCACGACAGCATTGCCCTGGGCGAGGACGGCCCGACCCATCAGCCGGTCGAGCATCTGGCCAGTCTGCGTTCGATTCCTGGCCTCAATGTCATCCGTCCCGGGGACGCCAACGAAACCGCGGTCGCCTGGCGGGTCGCGCTGGAGACTCGTGACCGCCCGGTGGCGCTGATATTGACACGGCAAGACGTGCCCACGCTCGACCGCACGCGCTTTGCCAGCGCCACCGGCTTGCGGCGCGGCGGATACGTCCTCGCAGACGCCCCCGATGGCAAGCCGGGGTTGATCCTAATGGCAACGGGGTCCGAAGTCGCGCTGATCGTGGCGGCCCGAGAGCAATTGCTCGCGCGCAAGATCCGGTGCGCCTTGTCTCGCTGCCAAGCTGGGAATTGTTCGACGCCCAACCGCGAGAATACCGCGACGCGGTGCTTCCGCCATCGGTCGGCGCGAGGCTTGCGGTCGAGGCCGGCGTGCCGCTGGGCTGGCATCGCTACGTCGGCAGATCGCGGCGACGTGCTTGGCGTGGAGCGCTTTGGCGCCTCGGCCCCGAGCAGTATCATGTTGCGCGAATATGGTTTTACCGTCGACAACGTCTGTACGCGGGCGTTGGCGATATTGCGTTAGCCACTGAACGCGACCGATGCGAACCGCCGCTTTCCGCGCGGGATCGCTGGTGGGGAGGTTGCACAGAAGCAGGCTACACATTGTTGCAGCTGCTCAACCGCCGGCTGCTTGGGCAACCGCTGCGTCAGATCCCCTGCTACGCTTGTCGCACGGGCGCTTGATCAACCTCTCCCGGCAGCGCGCTCTTCAACTCGATGCAGCCGATGAGGC
>CAVZTS010000012.1:0-309245 GCA_963778275.1 uncultured beta proteobacterium
CTGGCCCGGAGACTACGCTTGCCAGATGTCGCGCTCTTCCTCATCGCGGGCATGCTGATTGGTCCGAGCGTAGCCGGCCTGGTGAACATTGCGGCGGACTCCAAGCTCAATCAGCTCATACTTATTTTTGGCACCTCCTACATACTGTTCGATGGTGGAGCATCTCTGCGCTTCAAGGTACTCAAGGACGTATGGATCACCGTAACGGTCCTCGCCACGCTAGGCGTACTTATCACGGCCGGAATTACAAGTATCATGGCCTATTTTCTGCTTGGCATTCCGTACATCGCCGCGCTGCTGTTAGGCGCCACCATCGCTTCCACTGACCCGGCGACGCTGGTTCCCGTGCTGCGTCAAGTCAGGATCAAGGACCGCGTGGCGCAGACGGTCATGGCCGAGTCCGCGTTCAACGATGCGACCGGGGCCATTGCCACATTTGCGATCCTCGGCGTTGCCATGGGCGGGAGCGGGTTTTCCCTATGGAGTTCGCTGCTGGAATTGTCCAAGCAAGCCGGATTTGGGTTGCTAGTCGGCGGGTTGCTCGGCTATTCGGCGGCATTCCTGATCGCTCACGAGAAGTTCGGTTTCCTCCAGGAATACGCGCCCATCGTGTCGCTCATGGCCGTTATCGGCGCCTACCTTGGCGCTGACGGTCTGCAAGCCAGCGGGTTCATGGCCGTGTTCGTGTTTGGAATCGTTCTCGGCAACAAAGATGCCTTCGGCTTCGAAATGGCGGAAGGCGAGCAAGAAAAATTGCAGGAATTCGTCTCGACAACCGCGTTTATCATGCGCATGGTCATCTTCATTCTCCTTGGCACCCAAGTCGATTTCGCGCTGATGAACACATACCTGACTGGCGGGATTGCCGTCGTCGCCGCATTCATGCTGGTGGCGAGGCCGGTCACCGTCTTCTTCTGTGCGCTGCCTGATCGCCGAGCGAAATGGACGACGAAAGAACTCCTACTCATGTGCTGGACGCGTGAGACAGGCGTCATCCCCGGTGCATTGGCCGGGCTCCTGGTGGGTCTGCGGGCCCCGGAGGCAAAGGTCATAGCCTCTGTCACCTTCATGGCCATCCTGGTGACCCTTTTGATCCAGGCGACTACCACGCGCTGGCTGGCCGAAAAGCTCTCCCTGCTCGAGGAATGACGACTCTTTGCCGTGGCTACGATAAAGCGCGAGGCTCGCCGCAAGCGTGGGGGACCATGCACCTGCCGCCAAAGGGTATTGTCAAGTTAAGTTTGAAAAAACTACGAGCTGCTAATTTTGGCCGAACACGTTTGTTGCCGTGAATAAAACCATTGATTGGCGAAGCCGCGTTGATGATGATTCCGCTACCAAAGTCAGTGGCCCCGTGGATCCAATCGATCAGCTGCGATTCGCTGTTCGTCTGGCGAAATTCGATGGCCTCGATCCCGGCCGCGGCCGGCCGGTAGACGAAGTGAGAGCGCCCCGGGTTAGACTCGGCTTTTGCAACGCCGCGTCGACGGTCGCCTGCGGACTAAGGACAAGCGGGAAGGCATTGTTCCGACCAGCTTCTGCCCACCAAAGCTCCTCCATCTGCTAGAGCGGCGTCGCAAGCTATTGAATTTGGTGGCCAAGGGCGGAATTGAACCACCGACACACGGATTTTCAGTGGGGGCCACGGGACATCCCGCATGTTCCTGGCAATACCCTCAACCTTGATAATTCAGCGGATTACCGTACAGATGTTTGCAATCCGCTTCCCGCATTATCGCGCAAGTGCCCGCGTTTCCAGTGCACGATTACACCAAAATTACACCAAAACCACAAAGCCCTGACCCGCCGCCGTCTCGGCTCCCCTCCCTGATCCATTCCCAATGCCGTGCAGATATCTGCAATGGCGGGTGCGGGCCGACCCAACCCCATAGAATCGCGCCAGAGGCTCTGGAATGGGTGCAGGCTACCCCCCCCGCGTTGCCTCGATTGGCCGCGAAAAACCGCTCCAAGGCCGATCTACGAGGTCTGGCGCACGCGTAGCGCGTGACGGGTGCGGCGCACGTCAGCCTCATCGGAGAATGCTCCGCTGGACGCTTGAACAATCAGGGCGAAAGCCTTGCAAGCCAGAACCAAAGCCGTCATCCGTCGCTCCACGCCGTCAGCTTCATGCTAAAGATGGTGGCGATCCCCCAGCCCATCGATGCCACCACGCTGTGGGCGTACAGCCCCCACAGCAGCACGTTCGCGATGAGCAGCGGCATCAGCGCAATAATCAACAGGCGGAACGGGTTCATGTTGCGGCCTCCTTCTTGAGTTCCAAGTACCGCGCCGGGACCATACTGGCGTCTTTGCCGCATAGTGTGATCGCAGCAGCCGCTACTGTCGGTGCGGGAGCACACATCGCCAAGCCTAAGAGCAACTTGTGTCTCAATGCAAAGCGTTTGCGCGCACTGGCCGCTCTCGATTCTGGCCGATCAGGGCCGCGGGACGTGGTCCGGCAGCTTCGCGCTGCCGCCTGTCCTTAGGCGTGCCTCCTAGCCCCGATTGGCCTCGTATCCGGCGATGCTCACGGTGCTGGCGACGCTCCGAGTCAGTGGAACCCGGCAGACACCTCACTTCGTGTGCCACGATCCCCGCTCCGAATCCGATCAACTCACCGGTCGCTCGTTCGAACACGTCGACATCGTGGCCAAAAGTGCGCAGCACGACGTACCCCAGGACGAGCGGTTTGTGCTTCGAACCCCGACGCTCGATGTACCGGGGAGGTCTCGCCTCTGGGATCAAGGCTATTGGAGCTTCGCTATTCGGCGTGCGGCAGCCCCATGCCCAGGGCCTGGCGACTACCCGGGCCCTGCGCCAGTTGCGCCGCTCACCTTGACAGCAAAGTGTCGCGGCACCCCGGTGCATGGGTCAAAGAGAATCGGCCTGGACGCTTAGTCGTTGCCCGTCGTGGCGCATGTCGTACTCCGCCGGCGGGGAGGCCTTGATCGTTGGCGACTGCCGGGTTCGGTAGATACGCCACGTACCAAGGCCGATAAGTACCGCCAGAGCACACACCTCGAGCCAGAACCATTGATTGCCGTCGAACATTGTTATCTCCATTTTGGTCTCACATTACACCGGCCGTGATCCAGAACCTGGTCCTCGCCACGTCGTGCTTCGTGACCAAAGCAGCTATGCTTCACGCTGCTCGTCATTGAACCAACGGTACCCATGCGAGAGATTTGAACACTTGCCGACACGGCCGTCTGTGCGTCGACACACAAAGAGCCCGACGGTGACGCGGCCTATGGCGCGTGCATCGGAGTACGGCGGCGGTCGGAGAGCTTATCTGGCGACGTACGGCAGGAGACGATCGAACTCCGCCTTGACTACCTGGTAGCACTCGCAGCACCGCGCCTCCAGGCCCGGACGATCCAGCACCTTGATCGTGCCGCGCTGTATTGAATCAATCCGGCCTCCTGCAATTTGCCGGCGGCCTCGGTCACGCCCTCCCGGCGCACGCCCAGCATGTTGGCGATCAGCTCCTGCGTCATCGACAGTTCGTTGCTGCCAAGCGGTCCAGGCTCAGCAGCAGCCAGCGGCACAGTTGCTGGTCCAGCGAATGGTGCCGGTTGCACACCGCGGTCTGCGCCATCTGCGTGATCAGCGCCTGCGTGTAGCGCAGCGGCAAATGCATCACCGGGCCGAACGCGCGAATTCGTCTCTTCAGCAACTGCGCCTTGAGCCGGTAGCCGTTGCCTGCGCTTTGCACCACCGCCCGGCTCGGCGTGGTTTCGCCGCCCATGAACAGGGAGATGCCGACCAATCCCTCGTTGCCGGTGATCGCGATTTCCGCCGAGGCGCCGTCTTCCATGACGTAGAGCAGCGAGACGATGCTGGTGGTCGGGAAATAGACGTAGCCCATATGGCCGCCGGACTCGTAGACCGCCCATCCGAGCGGCATCGGTATGAGTTCCAGATCGGGCAGCAGGCGCGCGTAGTCCTCCGCGGGCAGGGCCGCGAGAAGATGGTTTTGCTTTGGGGCATGCGGTGAAGACATAGCAGCGGCCTCCTTACGTCACGGACGTATTACTGATAGGATCAAAATCAAAAGCGCACCGGAACAACGAAGATTGATCCCATAAATCCTGCTCTATATGCACGCTCTTTTTTGAGGTTTTGTCTGCCCGTCCCGGCGGAAGAGCCTTGCCGCAGCCTATTTAAAATGCAACGCCGAAATAGATGTAAGTAGTGCCGCAATACTTGCTAAGCAGTTTGACAGCGGAAGCAGAAACGATCAGGAGGCTGGCGCGATGATCGCTCACATGTTTGCGCCGGATTACGATTCCTTGGTCAATAAGCCTGGCTCAATTTGCGGCGTACGGTCGTGCGCGAACCGGATATTCAGCAGAAAGAGTTGTTTCAGCGTCAGTGGTTGCCCCTGCTCTTCCGCATATCCGATCTCGATGACAATATCGAAATCGACGACGGATTTGAGGAAAGGCAGTTGCTGCTTTTCAAACTCCCTGATTTTTTTCAATCCAGTGAATAACTTCATGGTTTATATCGTTTTTGTTTATTGATAGCGTGGTATAGTGTGGCTCAATCATGGCGCTGGCAAGCACAATTGGGTTCCTTTTTGGCACACATAGTCCGAGCCGACAGCCCCCGGCGAGCCGGTGTCTGCGGCTCAACTCCAACGTTGAACATCCGGTTTTAGTAAGGCGCGATGGCAACGCGGTGGCCAGCTCGGCGTACCTTCCGCCGCCGAACCCGGCGCCCTACTATGTCCCGCAGGGGTACATTGCGCCCCAGCAGTACTACGCGCCCTCGTACCGCAGCGCGCCGCAGTACGATTCCTCGGTGCCGCCTGATTATCACGCGCAGCCGGCTCCAGCCGTACTAGAACAACGCGCAAGCCGCCCCGACGTACGCGCCGCCGGTGCGGGGCTATTACGCACCGCCGCAGTCGTACAACGGGGCAACGTACTAGCCGCCCGCCAGCAATACGATTTCACCGGGTCAGCGCATGAGTGTCGACGAGCGAAGCTCGATGTGACCTGAGGCGCGGGCCTCTGGCCACCGCCCCGACTGCTTCCAACTCCGACACAACCCGATCAGCGCTGCGGAGCGGGTGCAGGAACAATCACGGTCGTGTCGCCACCCGTATTGCCCTTTTCGCCTTTTTCGCCCTTATTACCTTCCGCGCCGGCCAGGCCGGTCGAGCCAGTCGCACCGGTTTCGCCCTTTTCTGCTCCACGACCTACAGCCGCTTGGCCGTATCGGCGGTGAGCATCATCATGCCGCGCACGTTCGTCTCCAGGCGCGCCCGACGCTCCTTGTGGTCCGGCAGGTCCGGGAACAGGTACGGCCACGACAACCGGAGCGGCCGGAGGCGCGACCACCGTCGCTCGCTCACATGCGCTCACTGCCATCGCGGATAGTGCTACTGCAACTACAATTGGATATCTCATGATGATCCTTCCTATGTGTCAACCAAGAACTGAACACGGAAGGCTACGGACGACCAATCGTCAGGCACCCTTCTTTCGATTATTTGCGTTCCTTGCGAGGTAATAGACGGGGCGAGTGGCGATCAGCCGCCGAACGAAACAGCGGCCGGGGAAAAACAACCCCGCCGCGATACCCGAACCCCCACGCTACCCGAAAAGGAAGTCGGCGAAGAAGATTTGCATCGATCTTAAGACTTGCCGTATTGCGCCTTCGCGTTGCTGACGCATGTATCCTTCGCGGAGCCGGCGAGTGCGTCGCACTTCTCGATCGCGACCTTGTAATCTGCGTCACGCTTGTCTGCGTTCGCATCGTTGCGGGCGTCAGCTTGCTTCGTCGCTGCGTCCTGGTGCGTATCGGCGGTGACACGGTCAACCTTGGCGTCGGCCTGCGCCTTGACGAGCGCGGCATTCGCTTCCTTTACGCAGACGTCCTTGGGATTGCCAGAAAGTTCACCGCATTTCTCCTTAGCAACGTTGTAGGTCGCTTCGGCACGGGTGACGCGCGCCTCCTCGCGCGCCTTCGGCGTATTCTTGTATGCGGCTTCCGCGTCGGCCTTGGCAACCTTCTCCTTACCATTGGCTTCCGCAATGCAAATGTCCTTGGCGTTGCCGCTTTGCGACGTGCAGGCGTCCTTGTCCACCTTGTATTGCGTCTCGGCGTTCTTGACCGCCATGTCGTAACGTCCTTCGATATCGGCGCCGATAGTTGGGGGTCATCGGTCCGTACATTTGCGTCGCGCAGTCCGGCTCAAACCCAGCCCGCCAGCAACAAATAGTGCAATCAACAATTTGGACATATTGATTCCTTCTGGTTCAAGTACGGCATCGGAAACTCTGTCAAAGGCCAAAGACGCCAAGACTGCAATTTCACTGCTGCCCACAGCGTCAACGACTTGACCGCGGGGCCCTTAGCGAGAAGGGTGCCTTTTTCCCTCTTCCCTAAAAGATATGCGCGATGCCCAGTCACGTCTGTACGATAAGGCACATGGCCTAGTCCGGTACTAGACGGCGGACTCGAGCGTGGCCGCGCTGCTCGACGCGGTGGTGAGCCTACGCAGCGAAGGCGAGCAGGGGCACTATTGGGTGGCCCATCGAAAGTCGACCGTAAGCAGCTTGTTCGCGGCAACGGTGACCTTGCGGCTCTCCGGATGTCCGCCGAACGTCGCGTCGACCCGATAGCTGCCCGCAGGTAGCTTTGCCATCAACAGCGGCCCTTCCGACATGGCGTCCAATACGACATTGCCGGACGCGTCGACGATCGTGACCTTGACGTCGCTCAAGTACGCACCCGACGTGTTCGCGAATATCAGCTTCAGATTGAAATTCTTTTCCATCGACTTCAGCAGGTCCATCGCTTCGGTGCCGACGCCGCCCGTCACATACATTACGCCGGAGGGCGCGCGGGCGACTTCTTCGCTCTTGGCGCCGGCCGGCGGCGCGAGCACCCCGGAAACCGCCAGCAGGGCGAGTGCGATAGCAGCAGCCTGTCTCGGTACGGCGTTACGTAGCATTCGCGAAAGATGCGGTGCTGATCCCATGATGTTCTCCTCGGTCCCGGTTCCTGCAGCGATTCTTGCGCCTGCATTTTCGCCGGCCGCGATCGAGCAAAGACCCAGGGGCGATGTAGGCGTAGCCTTCGGCCTGATAAGCCATGAGCGAAATGAACCCATTGCCGGCGACGCGGATCTCCGGCAGGACAAGTTCAGTCTTTATTCCCTGTTCCCGCGCCGCGACGACACACTGTTCGAATCCGTCGACGCCGCGCGCCCCACTGATTTGCTTGGTCCGCGTGGCGATCTTCGCAGTCCCTTGGCGACGCGGCCTCGCATAGGCGCATGCTATGCACTGCGCCCACTCGCGCAAGGCCACTGCCCCGGTGTCGGTATCGCTACTGCTTAAATTGCGTGATCGCTCGCAAGCGCCGTTCGTTGACGCTGGGTTCCGAAGCAGCCCTTAACGGTCCTTGTGCACTTTAATGTGGCTGTTGACCGATTTGACGCCTTCGGTATCGCGCGCAATCGCGATGGCCTTGTCGATTTCATCCTGGCTGTTGGCCGTACCGCTCATCCAGACGACGCCATTTTTGTCGGTATCGACCTTGATATGCTTCGCGCTGCCAAAGGTGCTCTGCAGCCAGCTTTGTCTTGATCTCGGTCGTAATAACCGAGTCTTTGACGAAGTGCGTAGGTTTGGAACGGTCCGTGTCCGAATCCGCCGCATAAATCGTAACGGGCGCCAGGACCGAACCGAGCACTAGGCAGGTTGTCGCAAGTTTGTATTTCATTGTTGACTCCTCGTGGGTTCCGCCGTCACCGCGCGGGATTACAGACGCCCCATCAAAAACAGGGCGATTACGACTACCAATTACGCGCAGCGCCCAAGCAAGCGGCGAAATTAAGAACCGAGCGGCTTGAGAGATACGCTGAATCCCGACACGCTTCACGTGCCAGGACAAGCGCTTAATGCTGATTCTGGTAGTTCAGGGATTGATGAAACGAATCGCGCTGCCAGTCTGGCCTTTCGCCGTAAGGATACTCGTTCGAAATCCGGCGACCCGACGCAATGCCGTTGTATAGGCCTGGAAGCGATGCATAGTCGCCTGGGCCGAACGTTCGGCATTCGCCGCGGAAATTCGCATCGCTGCAGAAGATCCAGTAGCCGCGATCGACCCGCAGCGACAATGCTCGATCGTTGAACCTCTCATACAGGTTGTCCTGGCCCTCGTCACTGAGACGGAATTCAAGGCCGGTGAGGTTGGGTCCCGAAAACAGCGTCGCGCTGGCGCGGCCGCGTATTCCATCGCGTGGCATTTCGCCGCGCTGACCGTAGGACGGGCGAACCGAACTGATATGACCGCTGAGACCGCCGAGTTCCGCATATCGACCCGGAACGAAAATTCGACAACCGCCGCGGAAATCGGCGTCGACACAAAGCTCCCAAGCGCCGCCCTCGACGATCGCAGATTGATATCGGTCAATCGCGTGCGATGAACCAAAATTGGGATCCGGTTGGTCTATCATAAATTTGCTTCCGCCAAAATTCTCGGACTCAAAGAATATGATGCCTCCTTTTGCTCGCAGCGCGATAGCCGGCGGCGGTAGTGTCGCCATCGGTACCGAAATCGGACGCGCAGAACTGATGCGACGCGACCAGGCATCGAGGATCGGGTAGCGGCCCGGGCCTAGGGTCGTGCAGTCGCCACCGAAGTTAGAGTCGGCGCAGACTTGCCATGCTCCTCCATCTATGACTACCGATTGGGGGCGCCCATTAAAGCCGCTGGGGCCAAAATTCGACAGCGGCCGGTCGGTGGAAATTTGGTGGCCGCCGAAGTTTTCGTTTTCATAGAATGTGATGCTACCGAGCGCCTGTATCCCTATTACGGGCGTTGTACCAACCGGCCGTGCGGAGCTGACCCGCCCCGACAGCCCACCGAGGCTCGGATAACGCCCGGGCGCGAGGACCGTGCAGCCCCCACCGAAATTCTGGTCAAGACAAAGCTCCCATGAGTTGCCGTCGACGATAGCCGATTGCGCACCGTTGTTGAAACCAGCGGCGCTGAAATTTGGCAGCGATCGATCAACGGTAATTTGGCGCCCGCCGAAGTCTCGGTTTCAAAGAAGGTAACGTTGCCAATCGCCGTGCCGGAGGCAAATGCCGCGATGCCAAAGATGAAATGCCGCAATAGTCGGTTCATTGCTGTTGACCCCTCGTTGGTGTCCACGAATTTTGGCGTTCCGATCGAGCATAGCTGCTCGATAGTTGCAGAGTCTGGTGGAACCGCTGGAGGACGTCTGTGCGGGATCGCACACAGAGAAGTCCCTTCACTACCTGGTAGCACTCGCTGAGAAGGAACCGCCGCTCAAGATCAGTGGCGACGCGGATAGCTACAGCCATCGTGATAGAAACGAGGATTAACGCCAAGCAGGAGGATCGGCGCCATCGCCTCAAGATTTCGAGGTTCGACGATCTTGCGCCTTACACCGCATGTTTTACGTCTGCCACTCCGGTGAGGCCGCCACCGACGACGAACGGGGCGTGCTGGCCGCATTGTGCTTGGCCAAGATGTGCGACCGGGGACTTGGCGTCCAAAAGGACGAGGCCAAGATGCTCGCGTGGCTCATGTGGAGCGCGTAACAAGCTGGATGCGCGTTACAAGAAGGTGGGTTGACGCCAAGGTTGGTGTCGCAGCAGGGTGCGCTCGGATTGGGTCAGCGGGTCTTGCCACCTGCCAGAAGACACGTGCAGGTACCTGCAACAACACCGTGTACTGCAGCACCACGGCGGAGCATTTACACCAGAATTACATCAAGAGAAAGGCTTGCCGTCCGATGAACATGCAAGCCTTTGTTTTATTGGTGGCCAAGGGCGGAATTGAACCACCGACACACGGATTTTCAGTCCGCTGCTCTACCAACTGAGCTACTTGGCCAAACTGCAACAGCAAGCGTTACTTTGGAGCCACACGGATTGGCTCAGCGCTCGCATCGTCGAGCGCGCCCTGACGGGCGCTTCGCCGCGCGGCGATTGTCAGTCACCTTCACGTCCAACGACACCACGCCAGACGTTGCCATGGTGACGCGGGCGTATTGTAGCCGATCGCCACTGATTGCGGTGTGGGGTCCTGGCCCGCGCATGTGATGGTTCGCGGCAGAAGAGGCAGCGGGCCGGCGAACAGGTCCACTCCGTTTCCTCTGCGGCGCCGGGATGGTTTTGTCGTTGCTCATCGCGGGTCTTTCGGCACCGATGGGACGGCGTCGCTCGGTTAGGTCGTGCGACGGGTGCGGCGTCACGCGGGCCGATTCTCGCCGCGGAAGAAAGCCAGAAGCTCGGCGCATGTCTGGTCGGGGACTTCCTCGGCAAGGTAATGCCCGGAAGGAAGCGCCTTGCCGCGCACGTCGTTCGCGACAGCCTTCCAATCCGCGAGCGGATCGAACAGACGGTGCACGACACCCTTTTCGCCCCAAAGTACCAGCAGCGGACACTGCAACCTGCGGTTTGCGTCCGCAGCGTCGTGCTCGAGATCGATGCTTGCCGCCGCCCGGTAGTCCTCGCAGGTTGCATGGATGGTGGCCGGATCGCGGAAGCAGCGCTCGTACTCCGCCAGAGCCGGGCCATGGAATATCGCAAGCCCCGCCGTTCCCCAGCCACCGACCTTCTTGCGCAGGTAGTACATCGGGTCGGCGCCAATCAGCCGCTCCGGCAGGTCGTAGGGCTGGATGAGGAAGAACCAGTGGTAGTACGCGGTGGCGAACGCCTTGTCGGTCTTGCCGTACATCGTTGCCGTCGGCGAGATGTCGAGCACGGCAAGGCGTTCGACGCGTTCCGGGTGATCGCGTGCCATCCGATGCGCGACGCGCCCGCCGCGATCGTGTCCGGCCACGGCAAAGCGCGCGAACCCCAGCGCTTGCATGACCTCGACCTGGTCCTGCGCCATGGCGCGCTTCGAATAGGTGCGGTGATCGGGATCGCTGACCGGCTTGCCGGAGTCGCCATAACCGCGCAGGTCGGCGCAGACAACGCGGAAATGCACGGCGAGCCGCGGCGCGATCCGGTGCCACATCACGTGCGTCTGTGGATAGCCGTGCAGCAGCAGCAACGGCGGCCCGGCGCCGCCAACAACCAGATTGATCTCCGTGCCGGAGGTGCGGATCCGGCGCGGCTCGAAACCCGGAAACAGTGTCATCGCCTGCCCGCCGCGGTGTTCATCGCATTCCCGCGAGCGCCATTTCGGCCCTATCCTCTTCGATACCCACCGAGGTTGCCGTGGTGACAAGATCGATGCATGTCTTGTCGTCGAGTGGAATTCCGTCGGCGGTCCGTTCGGCGCGCGTCTTGCGCTCGATTTCCCCCGGCAGCCGCACCGGCGCGTCGGGCCGCAGCGGCGGCGAGGCCCTGACCCAGGCGAGAAAGCGCGTCACCTCCCGCGCGACGGTGCCTTCGGTGTCATAGACCTGCGGTGCGATGTAGATCGAGAGCATGTTGTTGTGCAGGACCGTATCGGCCGGATCCGAGCTCTTGCCGGTGGCGATCGCCCCGGCGAGGAGGTCGGTGACGATCGACAGTCCCGAGCCCTTGTGGCCACCGACGGTGAGCAAAGCGCCGCCGGCGTAGAAGTCCTTCGGCGCGGTGGTCGGCCGCCCCTCGCGGTCGATGATCCAGCCTTCGGGAACGGACTCGCCGCGATTCATCGCCACCATCAGCTTGCCCTCGGCGGCCATGGACGTGGTCATGTCCACGATCACGGGATCACCGCCGGCAACCGGGATGCCGATGGTGATCGGGTTCGTCGACAGCCGGCGATCGCTGCCGCCGAAAGGCGCGACGCGCAGCGCCGTTGGACGTGTTGAGAAAGTGCAGGGAGACCTGGTTGGCGGCCGCGGCGAGCTCGGCCCAGTCGCCGACGCGGCCGAGATGCCCGCAGTTGCGCAGGCCGATCATCGCGATGCCCGTCTTCGCCGCCTTGCTCGTGCCGAGGCTGCCCGCGAACTCGCCGACGACCTGCCCGAAGCCGCGGTTGCCGTCGACGATGGCGATCGCCTCGCTTTCGAATGAGAGTGTCGGCGCCTGGTTGGGTTTCACCCAACCCTTGCGCATCCACTCGAGATACCGGGCTACGCGCAGCACGCCGTGCGAATCGTGGCCGACCAGGTTGGAGTCCACCAGGCGCCGCGCCACCGTGCCGGCTTCGGTCGCGTTGCAGCCGGCCGCGTGCATGATCGCGGCGACCAACTCGACGAGCTTTGCCGGCGCAACACGGCGCACGTCAATGAATCTCCGGCTCGGGCGTCGGCGCCGTACCCTCGAGGAAATCGAAATCGCAGCCCGCGTCGGCCTGCGTGATATGGCTCTGATAGAGCGCGCCGTAGCCGCGCTCGTAGCGCGGCTTGGGTTTCTGCCACGCCGCGCGGCGCCGCGCGAGCTCCGCCGCGTCGACCTTGAGCTCCAGCCGGCGCCGCGGCACATCGAGCTCGATCAGGTCGCCGGTCTGCACCAACGCGAGCGGGCCGCCGACAAAGGATTCCGGCGCCACGTGCAGCACGCATGCGCCATAGCTGGTGCCGCTCATCCGCGCATCGGAGATGCGCACCATGTCGCGCACGCCCTGCGCCAGCAGCTTCTTCGGGATCGGCAGCTGGCCCCATTCCGGCATCCCCGGGGCGCCGAGGGGGCCCGCGTTCTGCAGCACCAGCACCGAGTCGGCGGTGACGGGCAGCGCCGGATCGTCGATGCGCGCCGCCAGATCGTTGTAGTCGGTGAACACGACCGCCGGGCCGGTATGCGTGAGCAATTGCGCCTCGGCCGCGGCGGGCTTGATCACCGCGCCGTCGGGCGCCAGGTTGCCGCGCAGCACGGCAAGGGATCCGCCGGCCACGAGCGCCTTGTCCCGCGGCAGAATGACGTCGCGATTGAAGACTTCGGCGCCGGCGATATTCTCGCCGAGCGTCCTGCCGTTGACGGTGCGCGCATCGAGCGCGAGCAGGTCGGCGATGTCCCCGAGCAGCGCGCGCAGGCCGCCGGCGTAATAGAAATCCTCCATCAGGTACTGGCCGGCGGGGCGGATGTTGGCCACCAGCGGCGTGCGTCGCGCCAGCTCATCGAAGCGGTCGAGCGCGAGCGCGATGCCGGCGCGGCGCGCCACCGCGACCATGTGCACGACGGCGTTGGTCGAGCCGCCGAGCGCGAGTATGGTCGTGATCGCGTTGTCGACCGCCGCCGCGGTCAGGAAATCGCGCGGCTTCAAGTCCTCCCAGACCATCTCCACGCTGCGCCGCCCGGTGTCGGTCGCCATGCGCGCGTGGCGCGAATCGACTGCCGGAATGGACGCCGCGCCCGGCAGCGTGAACCCCAGCGCCTCGGCCGCAGAGGTCATCGTCGACGCCGTGCCCATCGTCATGCAATGGCCCGGCGAGCGCGCGATGCCGTCCTCGATCTCGGCCCATTGCCGGTCACTGACCTTGCCGGCGCGCTTTTCGGCCCAGTATTTCCACACGTCGGAGCCGCTGCCCAGGGGCTGGTCCTGCCAGTTGCCGCGCAGCATCGGCCCGGCCGGCATGAAGATCGCGGGCAGGTTCATGCTGATCGCGCCCATCAGCAATGCCGGCGTGGTCTTGTCGCAGCCGCCCATCAGCACCGCGCCATCCACCGGGTAGGAACGCAGCAATTCCTCGGTTTCCAGCGCCAGCAGGTTGCGGTAGAGCATCGTCGTCGGCTTCTGGAACACCTCGGCCAGGGCGATTGCCGGCATCTCCAGCGGAAAGCCGCCGGCCTCCAGCACGCCGCGCTTGATCTCCTCGGCGCGCTGCCGGAAATGCGTGTGGCAGGCGTTGATGTCGCTCCAGGTGTTGATGATGGCGATGATCGGCTTGCCCAGGTAGTCGCGCCGGGAATAGCCCATTTGCGCAGCGCGCGAATGGTGCCCGAACGCGCGCATGTCGTTCGCGCCGAACCAGCGGTGCGAGCGCAGCTCCTCGGGCTTCTTGCGCGCGCTCACGCTGCCCTTGTCGCGGCGGGCCTCGGCAACGCGCGCTCGTGCGCACGCAGCGCCTGCGCGGCAGCGCGGATCGCCGCGTGGTGCTCGACGCCGATATTCGAAAGGTGCGGCAGCATCGGCCCCATGTCGGCGATGCCGGCGAGCGTCACCGCCTCGTGCAGCACGCGAATCGGCGAGTGGGCGTCGCGCAGGTCCTCGAGCGGCAGATACGTCTTGCGCAGCGTTTCCGCGCGCGCCCAGTCCCCGGCCTTAAGCGCCGCGAGCAGGTGCGTCGAACCGAGCGGCGCGATGCACACCGAGCCGGAGGTGAATCCGCTGAGCCCGAAGTCGCGCAGGTGCGCGACGGCCGGCCGCTCGCCGATGCCGCTGATGACGAGCGTCTTGTCGACGCGCGCGAGCAGTTCGCGCAGGAACGGGTCCTGCGCCGGGTCGGCGCGCACGACCGCATACTTGATCCCCGCCACGACGCCCGCGTCGACCAGCCGCGCCACATGCGTCGGGCTGAGGAAGTTCTCCGCCTTCAGGTAGACGATGACACGGCGCCCGAACGCTTCGGCGAAGCGCAAGATCGCGCGCTCGCTGCCGTCCGGAGTCGCTGGAAAGCTCTGCGGCAGCACCAGCGCGGTGGGAAAAGCGCGGGTCTTGAGCACCGCGGCCTGGTCGATGAGCTTGCCGAAGTCCGGGCCGGCTGCCGGTATGACCCAGGTATCGGCGGCGACCGCTTGCTCGAGAAAGTCGAGAATGCCGGCGTACTCGTACAGGCCCACGTGGTAGAAATTCGCGTTCCCGCCGTACATCAGCGTCGTCACGCCGCCGGCCTCGAGGTGGCGAATCAGGGCCACGTTCGCCGCGGATTGAGCGTCAGGTCGGCGCGGCGCGCGAGCGGCGGCACGGCAATGACCGATCGCGCCAGATCGGGCGCGGCTACCGCACGGGTTTTCAATTCCGGACTCCTCGAGGGATGCTACCGCGTGCCACGCATTATAGCGGTCGGAACCCCGGAGGATTTGCGCCGGGTCTGTGGCGCCCGGCCGGACCGGCGCGGCCCTGCGGGCCGCGGCGCAGCATCGCCGTGGTTGAATCCGCGTACAATGCGCGCTGCCTGCGCAAGGTGGCGCCGGCGCGACGCCGGGCTATTTTGATGCCGCTCTACGCCGTAACGATCTTCTTTTCCGCGTTCCTGTTGTTCCTGTTGCAACCGATCACGGCGAAGCAGATCCTGCCGTGGTTCGGCGGCTCGGCGGCGGTGTGGACCACCTGCCTGGTCTTCTTCCAGACCACGCTGCTGCTCGGTTACGCGTATTCGGACGCGGTCGTGCGTCGGCTCACACCGCGCGCGCAGGCGCAGGTGCATGTCGCGTTGCTCGCGCTGAGCTGCGCCCTGCTGCCGATCGTTCCGGGCGCGCAGTGGAAGCCTCTTGGCACCGAGAACCCCGCGCTGCTCATTCTGGGCCTGCTTGCGGCGACCGTCGGCATGCCGTACTTCCTGCTCGCGACGACCAGCCCGCTGGTGCAAGCCTGGTTCGCGCGCAGCTTTCCGGGGCGCAGCCCGTACCGCCTGTTCGCGTTGTCGAACCTGGCTTCGATGCTGGCGCTGCTCGGCTATCCGTTTGCGCTCGAGCCGTGGGTGGCGACGCGTTTGCAGTCCTACGGCTGGTCGGCGGCGTATGTTCTGTTCGCGCTGCTGACTGCCGCATCGGCATGGCTGAGCCTGCGCGCCGGGGCGGTGCGGGTACCCGCCGGCGAGACCGCGCGCGGAGCGCGCGAGCCCCCGCCTGGGTTCGGACGGCAGCTGCTCTGGGCAACGCTCGCCGCAACCGGCTCGTATCTGTTGCTCGCGGTGTCGAATCACATCTGCCAGAACATCGCCTCGATCCCGCTGCTCTGGATCGCGCCGCTGTCGATCTATCTGCTGACGTTCATCCTGTGCTTCGACAGCACGCGCTGGTACCGGCGGGAGATCTTCCTGGCGATGCTCGCCGCCGCGCTCGGCGTCATGGGCTGGACCCTTGCCGACCTACGATTTGTCCATCGGCTGGAATTGCAGATCGGCGTGTTCTGTGTTGGCCTGTTCATTGCCTGCATGTTCTGTCACGGCGAACTCGCACGCCTCAAGCCCGCGCCGCGCTATCTGACGCGGTTCTATCTCATGGTTTCGCTCGGCGGCGCGATCGGTTCGGCGCTGGTGGGAATTGTTGCGCCGCTCGTGCTGCCGGCGTATTTCGAGCTCGGCGTTCGGACTCGTCGCCTGTGCCGCGCTGCTCCTCTTTCAGGTTCGGCGCGCGCACCGGGTCTTTGCCGGTCTCGCCGTCCGCCGCGCTGCTTTTTTCCATTGGCGCCGCGGGCTGGGGAATCCACGCGTTCTACGAGAACACGGTGTCGGCGACACGCAACTTCTACGGCGTGCTGCGGGTGCAGGAATGGAGCCCGGACACGGCGAATTATCATCGCTCGCTCATCCACGGCACGATCATGCACGGCACGCAGTATCCGAGCCCGGAGCTGGAGCGCAGCCCGACGACGTATTACACGCAGAGCTCGGGCATCGGCCGCGTGCTGGAATCGCTGCATCCGTCGCTGCGCCCGTTGAAGGTCGGCGTCATCGGACTGGGCACAGGCACCATCGCCACCTACGGGGCGAAGGGTGACATCTACCGCTTCTACGACATCAATCCTGCCGTCATCGGCATCGCCAGGCGCGATTTCACTTTTCTCGCCAAAAGCGATGCGACGATCCAGATCGTGCTTGGCGACGCGCGGCTGAGTCTGGAGCGCGAGGCGCCCCAGGGCTTCGATGTGCTGGCGATCGACGCCTTCTCGAGCGACGCGATACCGGTACACCTGATAACCATCGAAGCGCTCACGATCTACCGCAGCCACATGAAGCCAGGCGGCATCATCGCCTTCCACGTGACCAACCGCTACCTCAATCTTGTGCCGGTGGTCGCGCAGCTGGCGGAGGCGGCGGGGCTGCACGCGGTGCTGGTCGCGGACGACGGCGAGGATTCATTGCAAGCCGCAGCGACTGGGTGCTGCTATCCGAGAGCGAGGCTGCGCTCGAGAAGGAACCGATCGACGAGGGGTCCGAAGCCGTCGCGTCGCATCCCGGGTGGCGGTTGTGGACCGATGACTTCAACAATGTCGTGCAGGTACTCAGGTTGAAGGGAGTACAGACCTATAACAGAATCGAGGAACGACGATGCGTTTAAGAAGGCGGCGCGACCTGCTGGAATGCGATTGTCGAAGTCGATTTCAGCGTCCACGACCAGTTTGCGCGCACTAGGCTTGACAACAGCCACATAGGTACAGGTTGCCGTGATCCTTATCATCTGCACGCTGGAGCCTTACCGTATCGAATGGCTGCCGCAATTCGTGCAGCACTACCGGCACCTCGGTGTCGAGCGCTTCCTCTTGACGCTGCAGTTGGAACCGGGTGCCGCGCACGCAGAAAAGGAACAGCACCGAAACCGGTTTCGGCAGAAACTGGCCGAGCTGGACATTGAGGAAGCGTACTACTGGGAGCAGGCGTACGATGCAATGGGTATGGGCAAGCAACACCGGCGATTGCAGCGGCAGAAGGTCTCGCCGAATGATTGGGTCGTCTGGTCCGACTCGGACGAATTCCAGGTGTACCCGCAGCCGCTACGCGACATCGTCGCGCAATGTGAAGCCGCGCGGGTCGACTTCATCCGTGGTGCGCACATCGACCGGGTGGCGGCGGATTTCAGTTTGGCTCAGTTCGAACCCGAGCGCGCAATCTGGGAGACCTTTCCCCAAACGTTCAACGTTGGCGCAGCGTTGGCGGGTGCCGCTACCAGCAAGGTCGGTCTCGCCCGAGGAAGGATAGAGGTCAGTGACGGCAACCATTTCCCGGTCACCAACGCGTCACTCAGAACACTCAGGGGATGGGTTCAGGTCCATCATTTCAAATGGGACGCGACCCTGATCGAGCGGTTGCGCTATCGGCTTCGGCCGGAGTGGCAGGCGAAGTGCCCTTGGTGGGTCGTATCAAAGCGCTTGGTCGACTACCTTGTCGCCCGCGGCTCGCGCTTCGACCCCGCGGATCTTTTACCGATTACGCTTCAGGGATCGCATTTCATCGACGTCGGCTGATCGCAGCGCAACCTTGAGCATTGCCTTCTGTCGGTCGCCGATGCCCGCCTTGCGATAGCTAACCGCGACCTTATCGCCGAGGACGAATCCTTGGCTTAAACGCGCAGCGTTGCCCTGTAATCCACAATACCGTGAAGGCGATCGTTGGCACGCCGTGGACACCGGCTGGTGCATCGGATTGTATATTTCTTAGCGCTGATAATGCCCCGGCGTGGCTATGGTATGTTTGGCTGGCTGAGAATTGCGGTTCCCACGTAGTGCCTGGCGCTGAACGCGCGGCAAAAAGAAAGCACTCCGAAATGATGACCGCCGCCCGTTTCGCGTGTCGCGCTGCGCGCAAGTGCGCGGTGGTTGCATTGGTGCTGCTCGCCGGCCTCGCGCACGCGGCCGATCACCGCTTCCAGGTTCTTCTCGACACCGACAATAACCCCGCCACGGGGTGCACGGTCGCGACCTCGAAGGGTCCGGTCGCGGGCGTCGATCAGGTGTGGACGACCGTCGTCACGACGAGTGCCTCCAACATAGTCGTCAAGCAGATCGAGCACCAAAGCTGCGTTGGCGGCGTGCTGAGCGCATCCGTTGTCTACGCCACGGCAGGGTGGCCGGTGAACGTCGGCATCGGGGTTTCCGGAACCGGGCCGATTGAGACCTACGTTCCGCTTTCGTTCCTGCCCACGTCGGGCACGATGAAAGTGGTTGTCGCCAGCACCAACGCCACCGGTGGGCAGGATACCGCGGGGCCCTTCCTGATCGCGCTGGGTGCGCCCGGAGCAGGTAGACCAAGCACGGCGACCCCGATACCGATCTCGCCGTGGGTCGCGCTGTCGGCCGCTCTGCTGATTGCGGGTCTGGCGCTGCGCTTGCGTCGCATGGATGGCCACAGGGCCACGCTGGTGGTCTTCTGCGTCGCCATTGCCTGCACCGGGCTCGTGTTTGCCGGCAAGGTGATCCTGGACGGCAACATTGGTGACTGGGCCGGCGTGCCGCAGGTTGCCGGCAATGCCAAGGGCAGCGCCCCGATCGACGCCAACATCGTCGCGGTGTTCGATCAGTCAGACCCATCCAATCTCTACCTTCGCATCGATGCCAACCTCAGCCCCGATACCGTTAATCAGCCCCGGTCGTTTCGGCGGGACCGGATCAGAGCATCACCTTGCCGAGCACGGCGACACTCACCGGCAGCGCGACCGATGACGGCCTGCCCAATCCCCCGGGCGCACTGACCTACTGCTGGGCCCAGGACTCAGGTCCGGTAAGCGGCCCTGATCGCCAGCCCGACGCAGCCGAGCACGATCGTGAGCTTTCACCTTGCCCGGGGTCTATGTCTTCCGCTTGATCTGCGAGCGACAGCGCACTGTCTCGCGGTGCCACCACGCAGGTAACGGTAAACAGCGGTACCCCGCCCGCGCTCGAACAGCCACCGGTCCTCGGAGCACAGGACAACGTCGTCTTGCCGGTCGGGGCCATGTTCGCCCGCACCCTGACCGCGACCGATCCTGACGTCGGCGACATACCGGTCTTCACGTTGGTCTCCGGCCCCCCGGGCATGACGCTTGCCGGCGCGGCACTGCAGTGGGCGAGCAAGCCGGGAGTGCGGTGGGCAACTATCCGGTCGTGGTGAAGGTAACCGACCGCGACGGCCGAACCGATACCAAGCAGTTCCTCATCACGTTGATCCCGCGCCCAGTCCACCGGTCGCCAACGACGACGACTACCAGGTCGTCCTCGGGCAAACGCTCACCGTGCCGGCACCGGGCGTGCTCGGCAACGACATCGATCCGGCGGGCGAGGCACTCACTGCGAGCAAAGCTCAGGCGACCCGGACAAGGGCACGTTGAGGGCCTTCGGAGCAGATGGAAGCTTCAACTACCAAGCCCCAGCAGCGACCGGGCCGGTCTTTCAACCGGCTGTGAAGTGGAAGGGCGGCAACGAATATCGCGAGCAGCTGGCCCTTGATGGCGCCGGTGCTCGGTAACGGTCAACCCTACGTCATCGAGAGCAGCCAGAATTAGGATATGTTTGCGTTCAGCGGCAAAGACGGGTCCCTGCTCTGGCACGTTACGGGCCTCCAACAGGGTTGCACGATCGCCGGTGGCTTACCGGCGGCGGGCTCCAGCAAGCGATCGGCGATATCGACGACAGTGGTCAGCTGTCCCTCGTCTTCCCGACCGAGTGCGCGCAGGACAACGGCGGTCCGGCGCGCATCATGGCGCTCAACGCCAAGGACGGATCGTTCAAGTGGCTGTCACCTCCGCTCGGTCCCGTACCTGGAGGACGGCTTAGGCAACCAGGTTCCGCTGGGCACGCCCAACGCGATCGCGGATCAGCTCGCGAGGGGGACCGAAACGACCATCGCCCGCCTGGTCTCCGGCCAGACGCCCAGCGTCCTCGTCGGGCTGTTCCATCCCCCGGCCAAACCTTCGCCGAAGCAAGCCCTCCTGCAACGAGCTGGTGAGCGGGTGGCCCGCCAACACCGGCTGCCGCGGCGTAATCGTGCTCGACGGCAAGGACGGAGCGATGCGCCAGCGGATGGCGGCGCCGCTGGGTGGTTTTGACAACACAGCTCTCCGGCACCAGGGTTCCAGCCCGCCGTGGCGGCCGATCTCGACGGCGCCGGTACGCAGGAGATCATCTACGGCGGCGCGGTTTTCAATGCCGACGGTAGCGTGAAGCTCGAACGAGACAAGCCTCACGGCGAACGATGCGACGTCGGGTTACGCGTGGTGGAATGGGCTTGGCAACTTCGACGACACCCCGGACATCGAAGTCGTGCGGATCACCGGCAACGTCGGCAGCGCGCCGTCGACGCTGGCGGTGTACAAGTCCGATGGGAGGGTCCTTTGGCAGGTTGGTCTCGGGCATCTTTCAGCAAGTCGGCGTGCCGGTGATCGCGGACATCGACGCCAGCGGAAGACCCTCGGTCATCTTGGGGATAGGAACCTACGTTTGCGCGATCGACTATCGAGGTAACTTCAAGTGGTGTTACGACACCGGCACAACGGGCGGCGCTCCAAACCTGCCCCCCGGCGTTCCGGTGTCCGTCTACGACCTCGAAGGCACCGGCATTCCGGAGGTCATCGTTCCGATTGTACGGGGGCAAGTTGCTATTCCTCAACGGTGCGACCGGTGCCCTGAAGAGCACCTTCGATGTCGCGCAGCAAATCGGCGCGACCGCACCCCTGCAACCTATCTACTACTCCGGCGGACCCGTAGTGGCCGACGTGGACGCGAGTGGGCACGCCGCGATCGTCACGGCCTGGGGCTGCTGTGCGCCATACGGCAGCGCGCCCATCGTCGTGATCAATGGGCAGGGCAACGCGTGGCTGCCGGCACGCACGATCTGGGACCAGGCGACGTTCTACGACGGCAACATTGACAACGCCGGCCACTTCCCGAGCAATTTCGTGAACAGCTTTGCGACGCCTTCGACCAATGCGTTCGGAGTGCAGTCGCCGGTGGGGACGCCAGTGGACCCGCTGACCATCACCCAGACCTCTTTTACGTACACCGTAAGCGACAGCGTACTTACGTCCGCGCCGGCCAGCGTGGACATCGATCTGTTGCCGCAGATCCAGCCATTGCAATTCGTGTCGACCCCGCCCACGCGCGCCGTCAATGGCATGCCGTTCTCCTATGATGCAGTGGTAAGCGACCCCAACGCGGGTGGAATAGTGACCTACAGTCTCATCCTGGTTCAGGGGGGTTGCGCCGGGGGTTACCAGATTGGCGCCTCGTCGGGAATCTTCACGTGTGCGATTTTCAGCGCATCCGCGAACTTCCCGAATCCGGTGCAAAGCTTCGTCATCCAGGCGACCGATCAATATGGTGCGAGCGCGACTCAGTCGTTCACCCTGCAGGGCGGCCCGGGGCCCGCAGCGGTGCCGAACGTTGTGGGCCAGACGCAGGCCGGCTGCGGCCACCACACTGGGAGCGGCGGGCTTCGCGGTCGGCAACATCACCCAAAGCTACGCCTTGGTTACCGCGGGAGAGGTGGCGCAACAAAATCCGGCAGCGGGTGCGAGCGCACTGCAGGGAACCGCGGTAGACCTCGTGGTTTCGCTGGGGCCGCCGCACCCACCGGGGCCTCCACCGTCTCTGGTCAACATCGCCCGCATCGTAGTGAGCCCCGCCACAACGGTGTACCTGGTGGGGCAAACCGTTCTCTACAGCGCAGTCGCGGTCTATGACGACGGGACGAGCGCCGATATCACGACGTATGCGGCCTGGGCCTCGACCGTCCCGACGGTGGCGACGGTGGACGCTATCGGGACCGCACGGACGCTCGCCGCCGGAACAACGACGCTGACCGCCACCGCGGGCGGTATGTCAGGAACGGCGACCCTGGATGTCGTCGCACTTGTGCCTGGCGACAGCGTGCCGCCGACCGCCGTCATTACCCAACCCGCAAGCGGGGCCACCGTCACGAGCTCAACCCAAGTTGTCGGCAGCGCCACCGACGCCAACTTCCTGCGCTACGAGCTCGCCGTGGCGCCCTCGGGTGGGACGAACTTCACGCTCATGGGGCAGGGCACGGCGGCGGTAACCAACGGCGTGCTGGGGACCTTCGATCCGACGCTCCTCCTCAACGGGGCCTACACGCTGCAACTGACCGTCTACGACGCGGGGGGAAATACGACGACCGCGCAGGTCGCGATTGTGGTGGCGGGGAATCAGAAGGTTGGTTTCTTTACGATAGCTTACAACGACCTCACGGTCCCCGTTTCCGGCCTGGCGGTCCAGGTGGTGCGCACTTACGACAGCCGGGATAAGAGGATGGATGACTTCGGGGTCGGCTGGAGCCTTGGCGTGAACACGTTCCGCGTCTCCGAGAGTGCGGTCCTCGGGCACGGGCTGGCAGGTGCAGCTGCAGGGCCAAACCTACGTCCTTGTCGCGCCAGGCGACTCAATTCGTCAATGTGACGCTACCCAACGGCAGGACCGAGACCTTCGATCTGCTGGTGAATCCCAGTTCCTCGCCGTTAGTACCGTTCACGACCCTGCAGGCAGCCTTTATCGCTCGTCCGGGGACGCTTGGATCGTTGCAAAGCCTGGACAACGTCAATCTGCTGATTGCCGATCCACAACCGGGCCCGGTGACGCTCCTTGACGACACGACCCTGAATACGTTCAACCCGGACCGCTTCCTCTACACCGCGTTAAACGGAACGCAGTATGTGGTCACGCGCACCCATGGCGTCGAAAGCGTCACCGACACCAATGGCAACCGGGTCACCGTCAGTGCGGCGGGCATCACGAGTTCCGCAGGCCCCAGCATCACGTTCACGCGGGACGCTCAGGGTCGTATCACGGCCATGACCGACCCGAAGGGGCACACGCAGACTTACACGTATTCGGCGGCCGGTGATCTCGCGAGCCACGCCGATGCTACCGGCGGCACAACGAGTTACTTCTATACGGCCCAGCATGGACTGGTGCGCATTGTCGACCCGCTGGGCCGGGCCGCCGCGGTAACCGAATACGACGACCAAGGGCGGGTCGTCTCGATCACCAATGCGGCCGGATACACCACCACGTATCAGCACAACATCGCGGGGCAGCAGGAACAGTCACAGGATGCGCTCGGCAGGATCACCATCACGACCTACGATGCTCGCGGCAATATCCTTTCGGTCGCCGATCCGCTTGGGACACACGACGACCTTGCACCTACGACACGCAGGACAACGAACTGAGCGGTCACCGACCCGCTGGGTAAGACGAGGACCTTCACTTACGACGCGAAGAACAATGCTGCTCTCCGCGACTGACCCGCTGGGGAACACGACCCACATCACCAGCGACGCGGGAGGCCGGCCGCTCACCATCACCGACCCGCGCGGAAACACCACGACCATGCACTACGACGCCCAGGGCAACCCCCTAGGGGCAACCGATGCGCTCGGGCAACGCCACGAGCATCGAGCTTCGACGGCGCCGGGAACCTCGACTTCATTCACCGACGCGACCGGGGCGGTCTCCCAAAACCAGTTTGACAGCGCGGGCCGCCGCACTCAGTCGACCGACGCGCTGGGCGGTGTGCTGGCACCATGCACAACGACGCCGACGGCAACCTGCTTTCCCAGCAGGATGCGCTCGGGCTGGCCTCCGGGTGTGAGCTATCGATGCGGGCAACCGGATTCTGGGGATGAGCGCGGGGGGGCTGCAGCGCTCGCTTGAGCTACGATGCCGCGGGAAAGGTCCCGTCCAGCTGACCACGGGCACAGGCGCACGTCCTGCCCCTCGCCTTCGATCCGGTGGGGCGGCTGGTGAGCGTCCAGGCACCGGGCGGGGGATCGTTGCTGCAGCAGGGCTACGACGCGGTGGGAAACGCGGTGACGCTAAGCGACGCGCTCGGCAACCAGACCAGTCACAGCTACGACGCCGCCAACCGCCTCGTCTCGACGCAGTCGCCTGACGGGTCTTCCGACTCGCGCAGCTACGACGCCGCGGGCCGCCTCACCCAGGCCGCCGACGCCCTGGGGCACGCGACGAGTTTCGGCTACGATGCCGCCGACCGCGTGATAAGCGTAACCGACGCCCTGGGCGGGCAGACGCGGTTCCAGTACGACGCCAGCGGCAACCGGATTGCCATGATCGACGCCGCGAGCCGCGTCACCCATTACACCTTCGACGCGCTGAACCGGCTCACCCAGACCACCTACGCCGACGGCAGCAGCGAATCGACCACCTACGACGCCGCGGGCCGGGTCACCCAGCGCACCGACACGGGAGGGAACGTGACCTCCTACGCCTACGACGCGCTGGGGCACTTGGTGTCGGTGACCAACGCGCTGGGCCAGATCACCCAACATGCCTACGCCGGCGGCGGCGAGCGCACCGCCACCACCGATGCCAACGGCCATGTCATCCGTTACGCCTACGACACCGCCGGCAGGCTCACCCAGACGACCTACCCGCTCGGCGACACGCAGGGCGCGACCTACGACGCCGTGGGTCACCTCCTGACCAAGACCAACGGGCAAGGGAGAGACCCTCCAGTACCAGTACGACGCCCAGGGACGCCTCGGCACAGTGACGCCTCCCCGGGGGTGCCACCGAGAGCTATACCTACACCGCGGACCAACCTCGTCGCCAGCGTCACCGACGCCCGCGGCACGACAACGCATGGCCTACGACGCGCAGACGCGGCGCCTGCTCAAGATCACCCAGCCCGACGGCCGCTACGTGCGCTACGCCTTCGACGCCGCGGGCGACCGCACCCTGATCGCCCATGGGACGCGAGCGGCGCCGCTGAGCTCGTCACCTTCTACACCTACGACGCCGCACAACCGCCTGATCCGGGTCACCGACCCCGGCGGCGGGGTGAGCATCTCAGACCTACGACGCCGTGGGCAACCTCACTTCGGTCGCGCGGCCGAACGGCGATTACCACCCAGATGACCTACGACAGTCCGCAACGCGTCTGCTCTCCATCGTCGACCGCGATGCGGTCGAGCGCCGTACGTGCAGAGCGAGGCCTACACCCTCGACGCCCTGGGCAATCGCACCCGCATCGACCGCCACGACGGCTCGCACGTCGAGTGCCAGTACGACGCGCTGGGCCGGGTCATCGACGAGAAGCGCCTCGAACAGCGGGAACAACGTCACTTCGGAATTCGCCTACGCCTACGACCCGGCGGGAAACATGGTCACCTCCGGCCCGGTGTCCTCTCCGCTCACCTACACCTACAACGCCGACAACGAGCTCATCTCCGGGGGCGGGGTGACCTACAGCTACGATGCCGCGGGGCGGCGCATCGGGCAGGTGCTCACCCCGCCCGGAGGATCGCCCCAGTCGGTCGCACTACACCTGGGATGCACAAGGACCGGCTGACGGGTTATCAGGACCCGAGCGGGGCTACGACAACCTACAGCTACGATCTCGGCGGAACACGGCAAGCCAAGGGCGGCGCCGCCGGAACGGTCAACGTTCCTGGTCGGTCGCGAATAACGCGACCGGGGTGTCGCACAGATCGTCGGCGAGACGGCGGCCGGCGCCTGAACCGCAGCTTCGTCTACGGCGTCGAGTTGCTACAGACGGCTCGATCCTCGGGTCGACCCAATATCGCCAATTTCGACCATATCGATTCGACCCTCGTCGTTGACCAGCACGCTGGCGGACCGATCACCGACACCTTCGACTACCAGGCCTACGGCAATGCTACTCAGTCACATCGGGTCATCTACGACTGCCCCGCACCGCTACGTTGGCCGAAGAAAGCGATCCCGGAATCGGGCCTGACCTACCTGCGCGCCCGCTACTACGACCCCGCTCACGGGGGGCTTTCCTGTACCCGCGACCCGTCCCTCGGGCGACCTGAGCGAGTCCGCTGACGCTGCACCCGTATCTGTACGCTGTCGGGCAATCCGGTCAACCGGATCGGATCCGAGCGGCCGATGACAGTCTGCGCTGAGCTGAGCGATCTCCGGAGCAGATTCGATATTCAAGCTCGAGCAGCTGCAAGATATGCCTAACAAGAAGACAGGCGCTTGCTACCAGGCGAAGGACGACTTGGTTGCTGGCGGATGCGCGACGCTCGGAGGACATACATGGGAGTCGAGGCCATGATCGAATCGCGTACAGAACGGGGGGAGTCGCGTCCAAATACTGGTTTGGTGGCGGCAAGGTCGGTCAGTTACCTTCTCACAGTCTATCCGAGCTTCGGCATCGCGATCGGGCAGGGGAATCGACTTCGTCGCCCGGATCTGGCGTCGACGCCACAGCCATCAACAGCTGGGTGGCAGCAACGTCTACTGCGTGAGTTCGGAGTGTTCGGATTGGCGATTCTACTTACTTCTGCAACGATCCAGAGCGGCTGCGCCAGCAACTGGCCGAAGTCCGGGGGCCGCAGCCGGCCGCATGTGACGCCAGGGTCAGCCTGGCCGGCGCGTATCCGGGCGGTCTGCAAATTCCGGTGGGCAAGAAGTGGATAGATCTTTGCGCTAAGTTCTTCTACCAGAGCGTACTACCGACCGTCGCAGCATTGACGACGGCTGGGGAACGGCTTCGCAAGGCGGCGCCATGGTGCATGAATTTTCGCATGTATCGATCGGCACTAAAGATGTTGCTTATGGCTGCCTGGTAGGGATCAAGTCTCAGAGTGCGCCATTTTCCAAAGGGTCGGCCGCTCTCGTGCCTTCCGCGATCGCGGGATTCGCCCTGCTCAATGCGGATAGTTACCGCTGCTGGGCCGAGGACTCGTATCTCGGCTGGACAGGAAACGGGCCGCTTGGACCCGCTCCCTCCTGGTCTGCGCCGTAGTCGACTACCTCCGTCAGTCGTGGGGTCGCCCGGATTCCAAGGCGCGTGCAATAGCCCGCGCGTGTCCGTCGCTAGCGACGCCGAAATTCCGCTTAAGCGGTCAGTGACCTGGCAGCTGCTTCGTTACGCTGCGGAGCCGCTCGTGCTGTCATACCAAATCGAGGACTCCGAGTGGCATCCCTCGCGGCTGACCGCGCCCGGCCGGGGCGGCGCGCCTCGAGAAGGACGACCGGAACGTAGCCTGCCTCCGGAACTTAATCAGGCAGCTGGAGGTTCGCCCCAAGCTGCGCGACGCGGTACGAGAGGTTCTTTGCGGCCACACCGAAATTACAGACTGCCCAGGTTTACGGCTAAAACATCGTGCAGGCCCTAAGGGAAGGACGACTGAGCACGGGAAAGCAGGCACGCGGCTTTTGCGCGGAGGAGGATGCGTGAAGGACATCTACTGGGTCACCAGCGAAGGCTATCTCGAGTTCAGTCCCGAGTTCTTCCAGGAATGCATGCGCGGGTATCGCGACGATCCGGGCCTGGCCGTGGTCTCCGCCCGCTACCTTGGCGAGGTCGGCGTCACTGCAACAACGCGGATGAAGTACACCGGGATTAGCGGCAAGCTGCTCGGGCTGTTTCATTACGAGATCGAATACCGGGCGCACGGGGAGCTGCGCAAGGTCGAGATTCTCGTCAAATCCAAGACCCACTATCGCGAGCTGGTGCAGCGCCTGGCCGCCGTGCTGGTCAGCAGCGGCATCGAGGTGACCGATGTCGCCGGCCTGTTGGCCCGGACCGAGCTCTATAACACGCATATGAAGGAGATCAACGTATTCCGCATGCAGAAGACGGTGCCCGCGTTCACGCAGGTCTTGCCCGCCGTCTACGGCACCTACGTCGACGATGAGAGGCAGCGGTACGTCGTACTGGAGGAATTCCTGACCGATGCGTACGTGATGCAGGATTACCGCGACCTCTCGTACTGGACGCGCGACAGGATTGCGCATTGCGTCGTCGACTTCGCGGCAATGCACGCCCCCTTCTACGCGAACGTCGATGCCCTGGTCCGGGAGGGATGGCTGGGCAAGACGATGGACGCAACGACGATGACGGAGCTCACTCCACTATGGACGGCTTACGCCGAGAAGCTGCGTCACTACGAGGGCGGGCTGTTCGACGCGCACTACCTCGAACGGCACCGCGGCTGGATCAAGACTCTTCCGGATTGGTGGGGACGGATCGACGCGCTTCCGAAGACGCTGATCTATAACGACGCGCAGATCCGCAATCTCGCCGTTCGCAATCCGGCTACGCGGCCGCAGCTGGTCCTGTTCGACTGGGAATGCGCGAGTATCCAGCTGCCGCAACGCGATCTCGTGGAGTTCCTCAGTTACGCCATCAGCGACAGCATCACCGACGCCGAGATCGCCGATTTCATAGAGACGGCGCGCGAGGAACTCGCGCGCCGCACGAAGCGGGAGATCGACCGGCACGCGTGGCGTGAAGGGTGTCGCTACTCGATTTGGGATCTGCATGTGAACCGAATGGCCTGTCAGCTGGTTTTGCACATCAGCCTTAACCGTCCGGATATCGAGCGTGTCTTCCGCGCATCGATGCGCATCCTGAGCGGGCTGGAGTCTGCGCCTTAGTACTTCGGTGCGGAGAACAGCCGGCCATTGCTCCACCGCCGTCATCCACCCGCAACCGCTCGCGCAAGCCGCCTCGGCAGGGGTGCGCCGCCAAAGCCTTTGGAGGTCATTGCACGCAGTCGCGGTCGAGGGCGTTGCGCACCGTGGCCGCGAATCCTTCCAGCGTGCATGGAAATCCGGGCGCGTCCGCACTGCAGCCTGGCAGGCGCAGCGCCGTGCGCTGGGGCGGAACCTCGAGACTCAGCTCGGTGACGTTGCGCATCTGCTCAACCGACTGTGCGATATAGGACGTGTAGACCAGGAGCTTCTTGTCCGCGGCCTCGCGTACCTCGAACATCAGCGCACCGGCCGGCGGCGTTTCGTTGCGCGGGTAGCCAGGCTGCTGCCAAGTGACGTCGAGCATGCTTGCCAGGTGCGAGATGTTGGTGTCGTGACCGACATACGCGACGAACTTCGCCTCGCGCAGCCGCGGATCGGCGTCGCCGAGGCCGGCTGGCTGCGCGCCGGTCACCGCCGCCGCCACGCGCGAGAGCAGCAACGATCCCATCTTGCGCGCGAGATAGGGGGTGCGCTCCATGAGGTCGAATTGCGCGCTGTTCAGGCGCAGCATGTCACCGATCTGCGCCGGCGCGGCGCGACCCCAGCCGACATCGCCAGGCGGCATCCCGTCGCTGTACTCGAGCAGCAGCAGCTCGGAGGTGGTCGCAGCGATCGCCAGCGCCCCGAGGAGCTCCAGCCCCGACCCGTCCGCACGTGGCGACAGCACGGTCGGCAGGTCCGCAAGGCCGCATTGCGCGTGGCGTCCCCAGGCGGTGCACAGCGTCGCCTTGCAGCAATCGAGCACCGTCTGCACGGCATTGAAATCCGGTCTCATGTCGTGCGTTACGCGGTTGAGATCGCCGCCAGCACGCTCCAGCACCCGGGTCTGCGCGACCAGTGGATCGAGTTTGCATACACCGGCATCGAGTGGATGGAAGAGCGGGTCGACCTTGACCTCGCCCTGCGTGCGATAGGTGATCCCGCAGCCGGGCGCGAAACCGTCGATGAGCGCTCGCGCGGTCGCCTGCGTTCGCTCGAGCACGTCGGCGTACACGTAGACGCTGCCGGGCGCCGGGCAGGCCGCGGCTGTCAGCACGCCCTGCTGCGCGACATACTGCCGGTAATAGTGGCCCATGAGCGTGGCGAGCTGTGCGCCGCGCGGCGTCAGCGCGGCGGTCGGCTGGTTCCATGCCGGCCACGGTTGCGCAGCCCAGTTCGTGAGCTCGGCGGGGGCCGTCGTCGGCGTGCGCACCCCGTGCCGGCTGACGATGACAACTTTCTGCAGCGCTTCGCCCGTCTCCGCCGCGTCAGTCGACGGCGCGACGAGCGCCAAAAGGGCAAGAATCGCCGTCGCGCAAGCGATCATCGACATGCCTTTTCTCCTTTGCGGGTGCGCGAAGCGCATCGTCGGCACGGCCGCGCCGTGGCGTTTTCCGTTGCCCGTCGGGGTTAATGCTCCCGGCCCATCGGATTTGATCAAGGCATCACGCTCTTGAGCGCGATCGACCACAGGAAATCGGTTTTCAGCAGATGCGCAAAATACGGGTCGTCGGGCGAGCGGTAGCCGTCGTTGTAGACATGGCCAAAATCGGCGCCAGGCCCGCTCGAAGTGAATGCGGGAAACGCGGCACGGCGGTGGCAGTTCATGCAGTTGGACCGTGTGCCCGCCATCGGATCGGCCGCAAATGTCTTGCCGTCCATCGTATAAGCCTTGGTCGGGCCGAGGTCGGTCTCGAGATAGGGATTGAAGCAGACCGGCAACGCGCCGTTCGAACCCGTGGGCGACACGGTGCTGTACGCGGTGCACATCTGATAGTTGTCGAACGGCGGGCGGACTGTTGCCGGACGATCGTCGTCGAAAGGCGCTGCGTGTGGGGAGGGCATCCACCAGAACGTCTGGAAGGTCCAGTCGTCCATTTCCTTCGTCGTCACATGCATGCCGAGCAGCACGATGTAGTCGCCCAGTTCTGGCGTCTGCCCGGCATTGGTCACGAAGCGCTCCTGCTCGCCAGCCGCCGACGACATGAGATTCATGTAGACACGCGCATCGGCGACGTCCTGCGGACTGGTGAGCCGGTGCGCGTAGAAGCGCTTCAGCGACACGACGGCGGCCCACTTGAGGTTGGGCTTCTCGACCGTGCCGTTGACGTTGACCTGCTGCAGCGAGCCTTCCGGATAGCGGCCCTCCGGATCGACGGCGACCGCGTTGGTCCAGGTCGTGTGCATGGGCGGCAGCCCGCCGGGTGGCGGAGGATACGCGGGGTCCCAGATCGGCAGCGCGGTCAGGCCGCGCTCGCTTTGCGGGCTCGCCGGGTTCTTGATGAGCCAGAAGACGAGCTTCAATGCGACCGCGTTGGTGGGGAACGGCCTGATGCTGCGCTCGACGGTGGCGGTGCCGGTGCGATCGAACTTCGTATTGAGTTCGGTCAAGTTCGGCGTGAGGTAGTAGCCGCTGTCCCAGATGAAATCGGCCGCCGACCGGTTGAGCTTTACAAACGACATGAGGCCGGCGGGCGCCCCGCCGCGGCTTGAACTGGCAAGCGCCGATTGCGTCGGAACCCGGAACGGATGGCGCAGACTGCGCCGGTCGACGCCATCCCGACCCTTTGGGTTGTAGACCTCGTCGAGCGAGTACCAGGTTTCAAAAACAGGCAGCCGCTGGCCATCGACAACCGCTGCCGACGGAGCGGTGAGGGCCGCCCATAAGTCCCATGCATGGCGGCGCACCCGCGGCTGGTCGCCGGCGAGAACCGCTCCGAGAAGACCGGTTTCTGCGACCGGGAATCCGAAGCGCGGTGCCAGGTCCTCGTAGACAAAGCGGTCGCCGGCGTCCGCCTGCGCAACCGCCGTTACCACCAGCAGCAGAAAGGTCGAGCTGAGGGACTGCAAGAAACGCCAAGCCATGCGCCAAGCCTAACAGCGCGGGAGCAGCGGCGCCACCGTCGCCACGTCTGGCCAAGCGCAGCCATTCAACGCCGCTTTTGCAGTCGCTGCGCGAGCCGTCGAGCCGCGATTCTCGTCGCAGTCTGCCGCATCGGGACGTGAAGTTGCCTTAGAATCGCTGCCTCCCGACCGATTCCGATGCCCGATGAAGAAGCGACGCAACAAGAGCGTGATTTTGCTGTCAGCGATCCTGCTTTGGGGTTGCGACTCCGGGGGCGGCAACCCGTTGAGTGTCGCGGCGCCGAGCACGATCTACGCCTTCGGTGGTCCGGCATCTCCTGCGGGAGACGGAGCCGAACCCAAGGGCTCGTTGACCCTGGTGATGATCGCCGGCAAGCCGTTGCTCTTCGGGCGCACCGCAATCGGTGGCACGGGCGATTGCGGCATCGTGTTTTCCGTCAACCCCGACGGGTCTGACTATCAGGTGCTGTACCGGTTCGCTGGCGCGGACGGCTGCGACCCCCGCCACGATGCGATGACCCTCGATCCGAACACCGCGAGCCTTTACGCCACGACGCAGGGTGTCAATCAGGTCAGCAATCAGACCTACGGCAACCAGGGTCAGGTCTTCTCGTTCTCGCCCGCTGCGCCCATCCCCGACACCGATACCTTCCATTGTGGTGTTTTCGGGCAAGCCGGCCGGCGCGCAACAGCATAGCTCGTTCTCGATCGATCCCGTGACCGGCATGCTCTACGGGCAAACGGCCCAGGGTGGTGCGAACGACGACGGGCTGCTCTACGCTGTCAGTCCCGAAGGCTCGGCATTTGTCGCGCTGCACGACTTCACGAAAGCGGAAGGCCGAAATCCGCATGGCCGGATCGTTCTCGATGGCGGCGTTCTCTACGGTATTGCGCGCAGCGATGGCACAACCTCGACCGGCGACAGCGGATACGGCGCCGTATTCGCCTATACGCTCACCACCCCGCTTGCCAACGGACCGATCAGCGTATTGCATACGTTTGCCGGTGGCACCACCGACGGCGCGCTCTCGGATCATGGCTATCTGACGCCGGTGACCGTGGGCGGCAAGCGAATTCTGTTCGGGCTCACCCAGTGCGGCGGGACCGGTGGTGGCGTCGACACGTGCCCCGCATCGAGCGGCGGCGGCGACGGCATCCTGTTCCAGATCGACCCGAGCGCGCCGCCCGGCAGCGCCGCCGCGTTCAGCATCGTCTATTCGTTCCAGGGCACGGAACACTCCGATGGAGCGGACCCTTATGGTTCGCTCATGTACGACGGAACCTACCTCTACGGCACGACCAGCGCCGGCGGCGACCATGACGGGGGGACCGTGTTCAGGGTTGCGCCCGTGCCGTTCGGCGCGGTCGCCACACCGCAGATTCTCTACCAGTTTGGCGACAGCGCCGGTGACGGAAGCAAGCCGATCGACAACGTGATCGAGTTCAACGCAATGCTCTACGGCATGACCGTATACGGCGGAGCCAACGTGCCCAGCCCCGACGTGGCGGCACAGAAAGGCCGCGGCGCGATTTTCGCCATCCCGATACCGCACTAGGCACGCCGTTTCACCGGGTTGCCGCCCGGGCGGCGCAAACGGGCCGCGAGCGCAGCAGCGCCATGTGCAGCCATTTCCGCCCATTCACGACCTGCCGGCGGGTGCTTTCGCGGTGAGGCGTGACAAATGCCTAGTCGCGCGGTACCGCGGGGTAGACTCCGAAGTGGATGCCTTGCGGTATGAACTGTGGGAAATACTGCTCGACGTAGGAAACCTCGTCGTCCGAGGTCGTGAAGAAATGCGCTCCGCGGCAACGTGTCGAGGTCATTGCCGCACCGCTCTGCGCGCGATGCCGCAGCCGTGCCCAACCGGTCAGCGACGGGGTCTTGGCGCGAGAGGCCTCAGCGATATTCGCGGTTCAACGGAACCGCGTTGGTTGCGGCGGCGTCGTCGAAGCTCACAACGTACGCGTGCCGATGCAGCAGGCTGTCCGCCCGTGACGCGTTCCGGTAGGCCCGGGCGTAGGCAGGGTCGCGCACCTGCGCAACATGGGTCGCGTGATTTTTATGCGGCGTCACGGCATTTGCGGCGACGAACGCTTTCGCCTCGGGCGTTCCAGGGATGTGCTGTTCGACCGAGGGTTCAGCCGCGGGAGCAGGTGTCACGGCCGGTTCGGGAGCCGGCGTCGCGACGATGGGCGCGGGCGGGGTTTTGCTCGCCGGTGTGGGTGGCTCGCTTTTCGAGCACCCCGCAAGGTCGATGATTGCGCAGGCAAGCGCGCACAGCCAGACGCCGTGCCGAGGAAGGGTCGGCTCCATAAAACTCCTTGTTGCGGGCGCCGTGTCAAGCTCTCGCTTAAGGTGAGAGCGCAGGATCATGCTTTGCCGCCTGCGCAGCCGTTGTTGGCCAGTATAGGCGCGATGCAACCGATGTGCTCGCAGATCCTGCGTGCCACGCTCCTACAAGGACTCGCCACGGTCCTACAGCAGATTCGGAGCGCGGCTGATTGTGGGGCGAAGGGGAGCTGACCACACTGACCTCCAGGCAGGGCCGATCCAGTGTGGTCCGGTAGGCCGATAGCAGATCGGGTCGTCCCGCTGGGTCTTGTCCCTGCCCAGTGCCGTCGGCGGCTGGTACGGCAGGGCCCGCGGTGTTGCGCGGGCGATGGGCCGCCGATGGAAAAAAAGCATCCAACAGGAGAAACCATGAGCCGAATCCTTGTTCCTTTGTGTGGCCTGGTGCTCGCGGCCGGCTGTTCGTCCGTGCCGACGCAGCCGCAGGCGGTGGCGCAGGTGCAGAGCAACTGCGACACCGCGCAGATGGAGAAGATCGAGCGTGCGCGCCAGCCGGTCCTGGTCGAGCGCTACTGGGTGAACTGCCCGCAGGCTCCTCAAAGCGCCAACTCCGGGAAGGCGCCGTCCTGATTCTCCTGTCGCGCTAAGGCGCGCCACCCACGGGTGGGCGCCCAACGGGGTGCCCGGTCGCGGGACAGCCGCGGCGCCACGCGCCTTCCAGTCGGCCCCCAGCGGCGGCGCTTGGCAATGCGCCGCTGTCTTCATGCGCGCGCGAAACCACTGGTTGCCAAAACCGGGCGGCAAGACGAGCGCGCGCGGGTTAGGCGATGCGCAGCGCTACGTTGCTACAATCCGCGCTCGAGACAAGCCCGCCGAAACCACGTGGAGACTCCCGACCTGCGCACGCTGCGACCCTCGCCGGGTCGCGATCGGGTCGAGATCCTCGATCAGACGCGGTTGCCGCAGGTTCGTTCGACCGTCCCGCTCGCTACAGCGGCCGATGCGGCGCAGGCGATTCGGACGATGCAGGTGCGCGGGGCGCCGTTGATCGGCGCAACCGCGGCCTATGGTCTTGCGCTGGGGCTTCGTGCCGATCCCTCGGCTGTCGGTCTGGCAACGGCGCACGCGTTGCTGCTCGCAGCCCGCCCTACCGCGATCAATCTGCGCTGGGCCCTCGATCGCGTCCGGCAGAAAGTGACCCCGCTCGCCGCGCCGGAACGCGCCGCCGCGGCATGGGCCGAAGCCGAGGCGATTGCCGGCGAGGATGTCGCGATCAACCGCGCGCTCGGCGAGCACGGGCTGCGCGTCATCGAACGGCTTGCCGCCGGCCGCCAGCAGCCGCTGCAGATACTCACGCACTGTAATGCGGGCGCGCTGGCGACGCTCGGCTGGGGCACGGCAACCGCGCCGATCTACCTCGCGCACGCGGCAGGCATGCCGCTGCACGTCTGGGTGAGCGAGACCCGGCCCCGGCTGCAGGGCGCGAAGCTGACCGCGTGGGAACTGGGCGCGCTGGGCGTGGCGCATACGCTGATCGTCGACGCCGCCGGCGCGGCGCTGATGCGGCAGGGTCGCGTCGACCTGGTGCTGGTCGGCGCCGACCGCGTGACCCGCAACGGCGACGTTTGCAACAAGATCGGGACCTACGAAAAAGCTCTCGCTGCGCGCGATAACGACGTGCCGATGTACGCGGCCGTCCCATCGCCGACGATCGATTGGACGCTCGCTACCGGCGCCGACGTACCGATCGAGGAGCGCGACGCCGGCGAGATCCTCAACCCCGGCGGTGCCGAATCGATCGCGCCCGCCGGTACGCGGGTCGCCAATCCCGCATTCGACACCACCCCCGGGCGCCTGTTGACGGGCCTGATCACCGAGCGCGGCATCTGCGCTGCGTCGAGCGCGGGACTCGCCGCCCTGTTCCCGGAGTTCGCGCGTGGATGAGCTTGCACTGCGCGAGGCGATCATCGCCACGGCGCTCGCGATGAATGCGTGCGGGCTCAATCGCGGCCATTCCGGCAATGTCAGTGCCCGATGCGGCGAGGGCTTTCTGGTCACCCCGAGCGGCCTCGACTACGCCGCGCTGCGCACCCAGGACCTCGTCGCGATGACGCCAGACGGCGCGACACGAGGTGCGCTGCGGCCGTCATCGGAATGGCGCTTTCACCGCGACATCTATACGGCACGCCCCGAGGTCGCCGCGATCGTCCACGCGCACGCGCCGTTTGCGACGACGCTCGCCTGCCTGGGCCGCGATATCCCGGCGTTCCACTACATGGTCGCGGTTGCCGGCGGCAAGGACATACGCTGCGCCCCGTACGCGACCTTCGGTACGCAGCAGCTCTCCGATCACGCGCTCGCCGCGCTCGCCGGCCGCAAGGCCTGCCTGCTGGCCAATCACGGCATGATCGCGCGTCGGCGCATCGTTGCCGGCCGCGCTGGCGCTGGCGGTCGAAGTGGAAGGGCTTTGCGAGCAGTACTGGCGAGCGCTGCAGATTGCGCCGCCGAATCTGCTCTCCGATGCGGAGATGGAGGTCGTGCTGGCGAAGTTCACGACCTACGGTCAGCCCGGCGCCGCGGGCGCGCCTTAGCCAAGTCCGCAGCACCGTCGCTCGCGTCGGGCGGGGCGTCGCCGCGCAGCTCCCCGCGGAGCCTGCCGGGGTCCGCGCCGCCTTCCGCCTCGCCGTTCCCACCGTTCCCCACGACCTCCTTATGGCGCTCGACTTGCCGCCGCGCGGCGTCAGTTCGCCGCCGTGGCGTGGCACGGGGGTCGGCGGAAATCGCGGACGAACGGCCGATCGGCACCCCCAACAATCCGCGAAATAAAATGCAAGTGATTGATAAATAACATTAATTGTCGCGCGACTGGCGCGACCGGGACGCCTTGCCGTCGGCCTAGCGCAGAACTTGCAGTGTCAGCCAAACCGGCCTGCCGTTGGTGCCGGGTTGACTATTGTTTCCATGACGATGACATAATCGAGAACGCGGCGCTCTCGCCATCGTGCCGGCCTCCCCTTTTTCGTGTGACGACCATGCGCACTCACCGCTCAGCTATCGCTTCGCGATTTCTTGTTGCCACGTTGTTCGCGTGGATCGCCGGGTTTCCGGCCCAGGCGCATGACGCGTCGGATCCCGCCATCGCGGCAGCGTCCGCGCCGGCGGCCACGGTCGAAGTGGTCAGCGGCACGGTCGACGAGCTGACCGTCGAGGATCGCATCCAGAACAAGACCAGCCACTTCTATGCGCTAAAGAGGGACGACGGCTCGGTGGTGCTGCTCGCGGGGACGGTGGCGCAGACGCTGCAGGATGGGGCACAGGTAGAGGTGCAGGGCCAGCGCAACGGCACCCAGCTCATGGTCGAGCAGGTCCATGCGCTGTCGACCTTGTCCGCGCCCGAAGCGGCGGCGAAGGTCGCGAGCTTGGTGCAGCGCTTCGGAACGCTCGCCATCGCCCATGCGGATGATTTTGACGCCGGCACCAGCCAGTGGCTCTACCAGTTGCACGACGCCGCAGGCGGCGTCACCACGCTCAGCGTGGCCGTGCTGCCTTCGCTCCTGCGTGGCGGCATGCAGGTCATGGTGTCCGGAGAGCCGGGGGCCGATCCCTCAGCGCTGCATCCGAAACAGATCACGATTCTCGCGGCGCCTAGTGGCACAAAACTTGGACTGCCGCAGAAATCGGGGACGGTCAACAAGATCCTTCTCATCCTCGCCAATTTCAACAACACCACGGCGCCCGCCTACACGCCGGCGCAGGCGCAGCAGGAGATGTCCACCAACGCCAACAGCGTGGCGAATTTCTACAACGAGGTCTCTTACGGAACGCAGACGCTCAATGTCACCGTGACCAGCACCTGGGTGACGATGAACATGGCGATGCCGGCGACCTGCGATTGGCAAAGCATCGGCACGGCGGCGAACGCCGCCGCGCTGGCCGCCAATGCGGCCTACAACGTCAACAACTACCACGACGTGGTGTACCTGTTTCCGGCCGTGGCGTCCTGCGGCTGGGCGGGTCTCGCGTGGGTCGGCGCGCCGGGGGCGTGGATCAACGGCACGGGGGTTTTCCGGACCAACGTGATCGCGCACGAGATGGGCCACAATTTTGGCCTGCTTCACGCCGGCAGCCTCAATTGCAACGGCGCCGTCATCGGCGGCGCCAGCTGCTCGGTGGCCGAGTACGGCGACCCGTTCGACACGATGGGCAACCAGCACCCGTCGCACTTCAACGCGGTGCAGAAGGGCAAGATCCTCGGCTGGATCCCGCCGTCGACAATCGCCACGCACACGTCCGGAACGAAGACCTATACGCTCAGTCCGCTCGAATCGCCCGGCGGCTCTCTCTATGGGGTGGGTATTCCGACGGCGAACGGCAACCGCACGTACTGGATCGAGTATCGCCAGCCCATCGGCTTCGATGGGACCGTGCTGGGAGGGTATTCGTTTCCCAGCAATGGCGCGCAGGTCCGCGTGTCGTATCCGTTCGAATGGGCCTCCGGTTCGGACGACACCGAGTTGCTCGACATGACGCCGACCACGGGCGGTAACTTCACCGACGCGGGCTCTGCTGGTGGGACAAAGCTTCCTTGACAACACCTACGACGTCAACATCATGGTGACCTCTGCAACTGCGAGCGCGCTCACCGTGACCGTGACGACGTCGAACGGCGCTCCCACGACCACCACGCTTGCAAGCTCCGCCAATCCGTCGCTTAACGGAGCGAGCGTCACGTACACGGCCTCTGTCACCGGCAACAATCCCACCGGCGTGGTGAATTTCACGAGCAATGGAAGCACGATTGCCGGTTGTTCCGCCGTCGCTCTGGTGGGCGCCGGCAATACCCGCACCGCCGCGTGCCTGACCGGCGCACTGACTACGGGCGTTTACAGCATCGTCGCGACCTACGGCAGCGACGCCGCCAATGCAAGTTCCAGCGGATCGCTTTCACAGTCCGTCAAGGTGAACACCACGACGGGGATCGGCAGCTCGCGGAACCCCGTCCATCGCCGGCACGAGCGTGACTTTCACCGCCACGGTCAGCGGAAATTTCCCGACCGGCACCGTCAATTTCAAGGATGGCGCAGCCTCGATCGCGGGCTGTAGCACAGCCCTCCTGAGTGGCGGAGGCAACATCCGCACTGCGACCTGCGCCACGAGCAGTCTCAGCCGTCGGAAGCCACGGCATCACGGCAGCGTATAGCCGGCGATTCGATCAACAACGGATCGTCCAGCGTGATCGTTCACGCAGGTGGTCAATCCGGGCGGGGTGACGACGTCGACGACGACGCTGAAAAGCTCGCTCAATCCGTCGACGGTCGGCACAGGCTGTGACCTTCACCGCCACGGTGAACGGCAACGCCCCGACCGGCACGGTGAACTTCACCGATGGCGGAAGCTCGATCGCCAGTTGTTCCGCGGTGGCGCTTTCCGGTGGTGGCAACGCGCCCACCGCGGCGTGCACCACCAGCAGCCTGACCGCCGCCACGCACTCCATCGTCGCCCATTACGGCGGTAATGCCGGTAACACCGCGTCGGTGAGCACCACGCTGTCGCAGGTGGTCAACGCGGCTGGATCGATCAACGTGGCGCTGGCGGCGAACGGTGGTGTCGCCTCGGCGTCGTCCACCTACAACTCGACGCCCGGCTATACCTTCCCCGTCGCCTCGGTCAACGACGGCGATCGCACCGGCAAGACCTTCGGCCACGGCGGCGGCTGGGCCAGCGCCACCGCCAACGTCTTCCCCGACTGGGTGCAGATCACCTTCAACGGCCAGAAGACCATCGACCAGGTCATCGTCTACACCCTGCAGGATAACTTCGCCAACGGCGTCGATCCGCCCAACAACATGACCTTCACCCTCTACGGCGTGACCGCCTTCCAGGTGCAGGGCTGGAACGGCGCGGCATGGGTCAGCCTCGGCGCGGCGGTCGCCAACAACAACCTGGTCAAGGTCCCGGTGAACTTCGCCGCCTTCACCACCAACATGATCCGCGTCAACGTCACCGCCGGCCTCGCCAATTACGCGCGCATCGTCGAGATCGAGGCGTGGACGCCCTCCGGCGGACCGGCCCCGACCACCACCACGCTGATCAGCTCGCTCAATCCGTCGACGGTCGGCACGAAGTGTGACCTTCACCGCCACGGTGAACGGCAACGCCCCGACCGGCACGGTGAACTTCACCGATGGCGGAAGCTCGATCGCCAGTTGTTCCGCGGTGCCGCTTTCCGGTGGCGGCAACGCGCCCACCGCGGCCTGCACCACCAGCAGCCTGACCGCCGCCACGCACTCCATCGTCGCCACCTACAGCGGGGATGCGAACAATCAGGGATCGGTGAGCACCACGCTGTCGCAGGTGGTCAACGCGGCGGGGCTCACCAATGTGGCGCTGGCGGCGAACGGCGGTGTCGCCTCGGCGTCCTCCACCTTCAACTCGGTGCCCGGCTATACCTTCCCGGTCGCCTCGGTCAACGACGGCGATCGCACCGGCAAGACCTTCGGCCACGGCGGCGGCTGGGCCAGCGCCACCGCCAACGTCTTCCCCGACTGGGTGCAGATCACCTTCAACGGCCAGAAGACCATCAGCCAGGTCATCGTCTACACCCTGCAGGATAACTTCGCCAACGGCGTCGACCCGCCCAACAACATGACCTTCACCCTCTACGGCGTGACCGCCTTCCAGGTGCAGGGCTGGAACGGCGCGGCATGGGTCAGTCTCGGTGCGGCGGTCGCCAACAACAATCTGGTCAAGGTCCCGGTGAACTTCGCCGCCTTCACCACCAACATGATCCGCGTCAACGTCACCGCCGGCCTCGACATGTACGCGCGCATCGTCGAAATCGAGGCCTGGGGAAATTAGAATAGCGCGTTACCCCGATGCGCCGCCACCTCGAGCAGGCGAGCGCCCCGATCGCGGCGGTCATGTTTAACGCCGCGATCGCTGCTTGCGTGCGCATGACCGAGATTCAAGCTCGGAGCAATTGAGGCGCATGCGGATGCGCGCCTGCGTTGGGTGTCGGCGGCCGCTCATTCCGGCGCACGCTGCGGGCCAATGTTCGTGTTAGCATCATCGGCCACCTCGCGCGTCAGCGACTGTCGACACCCGGACGCTGTCGGGTCGCACCAGCCTGTGGTGATCCCCTAACCATCGCTGCGATCGCCCCGTGCCGACACGCCTGACCCTTGACTTGCCGCTGACCGTCTCTCGCGCGGCCCTTCTGCTTGCGCTTTTTAGCGCATGCTCGAGTGCCATCGCGCAGGACGACGGGGTTGAGCCAGCCGACGACGTGGGCATCACCGTTGGGCAACCTTCGGTCGCTCCGGCGGAATTCAATGGCGACTTGAGCCGGCTGCCACGGATGGTGCCCCAACTGGGTTCGCCCAAGTTGTACCGGCCGCGGTTGGCCGCACCGCCGGGGACGAAATTCGTCTCGCCACCGGCTGTGCCGCCTTCGGCACCGTCCGGCGGCGGCGGACCGCGTCCGCCGATGCCGGGCACGACGCAGAATTTCCCGGGTCTCAATTTCAGCGATCTGTGCACCGGCGGTCAGTGCGGATCTGGCTGGCCGCCGGACCCCAACGGCGACGTCGGCCCGAACCATTACATCCAGGCGGTCAATACAGCGGTCGCGATCTACGACAAGACCGGCACGCTGCTCGCCTCGTTCACCGAGGACAACCTGTGGAATAGCGCCGGCTCGACGCCCTGCTCTGGCAATTCTCAAGGCGATCCGATCGTCGCCTACGATTGGCTGGTCGACCGCTTCGTCCTGAGCTGGTTCGCATTCGCGTGTCGATGGTCAAGGGAAATCCCATTTCCCCGTACTACCAATGCATCGCCGCATCGAAGACGAATGATCCGGTTGCCGGCGGCTGGTGGCTGTACCCGGTGCGCATGGATCCGGGAACTGCGGGTGCGCCCCCCGTCGGCATCTTCAACGATTACGTCAAGGTCGGGCTCTGGCACGATTGCCTTTACCTGTCGGCGAACGAGTTCGATTCAACCGGCAACTACACCGGCGTCGCGTTCGGGTCGTTGAGCCGCGACGACCTCTACAGCGGCGCCCCGCTCACCTACTCGCTGGGCTACCTGCCGTCAGGAGTCAATTTCTTTCCCTTCACCCTGATCCCGAGCAACAACCAGGGAACGGGCGCGAACGCCGCGCAGCCCGGCACGCCCAACTATTACGTGTCCGAATCCGGAACCCAGTTCTCCTTCGAGGTGAGGACGTTCACCGCGGGGCCCAACTGCGGCGCCGGTGGCGTGCTGAGCGCGCTGACCAACGTCAGCCAGACCGCGTATACCCGCGTGAGCGGCGGATTCGTCCCGCAACCGAACACGTCGAACCTGCTCGACGTGATCGACGACCGGCTGATGCAGAAGGTGCAGTACCGCAAGATCGGCAGCAGCGAATCGTTGTGGATCACCCACCCGGTGGGCACCGCCTCGGGACGCGCCGCCATGCAATGGGCGCAGCTCGACGTGACCGGGGGCACGATTGCGACTTCGCCGGTGCAGCAGGGAATCCACGCTCCGGATACGACGCTCTATCGCTGGATGGGGAGCCTCGCCGTCGACAGCCAGGGCGACATGGCGCTCGGCTATTCGACGTCGAACGGAACGGCGCCGAACTTTCCGAGCATCGCGTATGCCGGCCGGCTGGTTACCGACTCGCTCAATGCGCTGCCGCAAACTGAGGTGCAGATGTTCGCCGGGTCGGGATCGCAGACCAACACCTGCGGCCCCGGTGCCTGCATCCGCTGGGGCGACTATTCGGGGATGAGCCTCGACCCCGCCGACAGCTGCACGTTCTGGTACGTCAACGAGTATTACGCCAGCCAGGTCAACGGCACGAACGGCGACTGGCAGACGCGCATCGGCGCGTTCAAGTTTCCCTCGTGCACGGCCTCGCCACGACCGACGACCGCGACCACGACGCTGGTGAGCTCGCTCAATCCGGCGGGGGTCGGCGCGAGCGTGACCTTCACCGCCACCGTGACCGGCAGCACCCCGACCGGCACGGTGGATTTCACCGATGGCGGGAGCTCGATCGCCAGTTGCTCCGCGGTACCGCTTTCCGGTGGCGGTAGCTCGCCCACCGCGAGCTGCACCACCAACGCTCTCGCAGCGGGAATGCACACGATCATCGCCGATTACGCCGGTGACGCCAACAACACGGCCTCGGTCAGCAACGCCTTGTCGCAGGCCATCGGATCGATCAACGTGGCGCTGGCGGCGAACGGTGGGGTGGCCTCGGCGTCGTCCACCTACAACTCGACGCCCGGCTATACCTTCCCGGTCGCCTCGGTCAACGACGGCGATCGCACCGGCAAGACCTTCGGCCACGGCGGCGGCTGGGCCAGCGCCACCGCCAACGTCTTCCCCGACTGGGTGCAGATCACCTTCAACGGCCAGAAGACCATCGACCAGGTCATCGTCTACACCCTGCAGGATAACTTCGCCAACGGCGTCGATCCGCCCAACAACATGACCTTCACCCTCTACGGCGTGACCGCCTTCCAGGTGCAGGGCTGGAACGGCGCGGCATGGGTCAGCCTCGGCGCGGCGGTCGCCAACAACAACCTGGTCAAGGTCCCGGTGAACTTCGCCGCCTTCACCACCAACATGATCCGCGTCAACGTCACCGCCGGCCTCGCCAATTACGCGCGCATCGTCGAGATCGAGGCGTGGACGCCTTCCGGCGGACCGGCCCCGACCACCACCACGCTGATCAGCTCGCTCAATCCGTCGACGGTCGGCACGAAGCGTGACCTTCACCGCCACGGTGAATGGCAACGCCCCGACCGGCACGGTGAACTTCACCGATGGCGGAAGCTCGATCGCCAGTTGTTCCGCAGTGCCGCTTTCCGGTGGCGGCAACGCGCCCACTGCGGCCTGCACCACCAGCAGCCTGACTGCCGCCACGCACTCCATCGTCGCCACCTACAGCGGGGATGCGAACAATCAGGGGTCGGTGAGCACCACGCTGTCGCAGGTGGTCAACGCGGCGGGGCTCACCAATGTGGCGCTGGCGGCGAACGGTGGTGTCGCCTCGGCGTCCTCCACCTTCAACTCGGTGCCCGGCTATACCTTCCCGGTCGCCTCGGTCAACGACGGCGATCGCACCGGCAAGACCTTCGGCCACGGCGGCGGCTGGGCCAGCGCCACCGCCAACGTCTTCCCCGACTGGGTGCAGATCACCTTCAACGGCCAGAAGACCATCGAGCCAGGTCATCGTCTACACCTTGCAGGACAACTTCGCCAACGGGGTGGACCCGCCCAACAACATGACCTTCACCCTCTACGGCGTGACCGCCTTCCAGGTGCAGGGCTGGAACGGCGCGGCATGGGTCAGTCTCGGTGCGGCGGTCGCCAACAACAATCTGGTCAAGGTCCCGGTGAACTTCGCCGCCTTCACCACCAACATGATCCGCGTCAACGTCACCGCCGGCCTCGCCAATTACGCGCGCATCGTCGAGATCGAGGCGTGGACGCCTTCCGGCGGACCGGCCCCGACCACCACCACGCTGATCAGCTCGCTCAATCCGTCGACGGTGGGCCAAAGCGTGACCTTCACCGCCACGGTGAACGGCAACGCCCCGACCGGCACGGTGAACTTCACCGATGGCGGAAGCTCGATCGCCAGGTGTTCCGCGGTGCCGCTTTCCGGTGGCGGCAACGCGCCCACCGCGGCGTGCACCACCAGCAGCCTGACCGCCGCCACGCACTCCATCGTCGCCACCTACAGCGGGGATGCGAACAATCAGGGGTCGGTGAGCAGCACGCTGTCGCAGGTGGTCAACGCGGCGGGGCTCGATCAACGTGGCGCTGGCGGCAAACGGTGGCGTGGCCTCGGCGTCCTCCACCTTCAACTCGGTGCCCGGCTATACCTTCCCCGTCGCCTCGGTCAACGACGGCGATCGCACCGGCAAGACCTTCGGCCACGGCGGCGGCTGGGCCAGCGCCACCGCCAACGTCTTCCCCGACTGGGTGCAGATCACCTTCAACGGCCAGAAGACCATCAGCCAGGTCATCGTCTACACCCTGCAGGATAACTTCGCCAACGGCGTCGATCCGCCCAACAACATGACCTTCACCCTCTACGGCGTGACCGCCTTCCAGGTGCAGGGCTGGAACGGCGCGGCATGGGTCAGTCTCGGCGCGGCGGTCGCCAACAACAACCTGGTCAAGGTCCCGGTGAACTTCGCCGCCTTCACCACCAACATGATCCGCGTCAATGTCACCGCCGGCCTCGACATGTACGCGCGCATCATCGAAATCGAGGCCTGGGGAAACTAGCAGCGGCGACGGCGGTGTCGCTTGCCTCGGCTAGGCAACGCCACGCTGCCAGTAGATGCCGGTGTCATCGATATTGAACACTCGATCCTTGACCTTGCGCGAGCTTCTGAAGTCGGCGATGGCCTGGCGGCAGTTTTCGAAGACGCCGTAATCGTCAACGATCACGAATCCTCCCAGCGACACCTTGTCATAGAGCGCGGTCAGCGCCTGAATCGTCGACTCATACATGTCGCCGTCAAGGCGAAGTATCGCCAGCCGGTCGATGGGCGCGCTGGGCAAGGTGTCGCGAAACCAGCCCTTGAGGAATACGACCTGGTCGTCGAGCAGGCCGTAGCGCGAGAAATTTGCGCGCACCGTCTCCAGCGGTACGGCAAGCGCCGGAAACGTGTAGCACACGTCGTCGCGATCGGCGGGGAATTCACTCGCATTGGGGGGAGGCAGCCCCTCGAACGAATCCGCCACCCAAACCCGACGGTCGCCGATCCCGTAAGCCTTGAGCACCGCGCGCATGAGGATGCAGGCGCCGCCACGCCAGACGCCGGTTTCGATGAAGTCTCCCGGTATCTGCTTCTCGATGACGAATTCGGCGGCCCGTTGCAGCTGCAGCATCCGCTTGCTGCCTATCATCGAGTGCGCCATGGAGGGCCAGTCTCTTCCGACAGCGCGCACGGAAGGATCGAACGGCCGCGTACCCTCGCCGACAAATTCCAGCGGCGGATCGTCGTAAATCGTGCCGATGAGGCAGCTGCGCATCAGGTCCAGGTAGCACGTCCGGAGTTCTTCAACAGTCATCGACGAGCGTTCCTCTGGACCTCGCGGCGCGGCCGTTTCCCGGAGTGACATTAGAGGTGGCTCCGGCAAACTGGACAGAGGCATAAGTGACGGCTCTGCTCTTTGCGGCGATGATAGCGCCGCTGACGAAAGGAGCAGAGAGCATGAAACGACCACGCCGAAACCACTCAGCGGCGTTCAAGGCCAAGGTGGCGCTGGCAGCCATCAAGGGTGACCAGACGCTGGTGCAGCTGGCTGAACGCTTCGATGTCCACCCGAACCAGATCACGCAGTGGAAGACAGAACTGTTGCAACGGGCGGCAGAGGTATTCGCGACCGCCGCGGAGAAGCGGGAGCACGGTCCGGACCTCAAGACGCTGCACGCCAAGATCGGGCAGTTAGCGCTGGAGAATGATTTTTTGTCCGGCGCGCTCGGTCGCATCGGCGATGCGAGCGCAAAGCGATGATCGACAGCGGACACGACTTGCCGGTCCTGCGCCAGGCGCAATTGCTGGCGCTGTCGCGCTCGGCGGTGTACTACCGACCGCAACCGACCTCGGTGGCGGACCTGGCATTGATGCGGCGGATCGACGAGCTGCACCTGGAGCATCCGTTTGCCGGGGCGCGGATGCTGCGCGATCTGCTGCGGCAGGACGGCTACTCGGTTGGCCGCAAGCATGTGGCGACGCTGATGCGCGTGATGGGCATCGAGGCGCTGTACCGGAAGGCCCATACCAGCCGCCGACACCCCGAGCATCGGATCTACCCGTACCGGCTGCGCGGTCTGACCATCGACCGCCCGAATCAGGTCTGGGCGATGGACATTACGTACCTGCCGATGGCACGCGGCTTCGTGTATCTCGCCGTGGTGCTCGATTGGGCCACCCGGCGCATTCTGGCGTGGCGGCTGTCCAACACCTTGAGCGCTGACTTCTGCGTCGAGGCGCTGGATGAAGCGATCACGCGGCATGGCGTGCCGGAGATCATGAACACCGATCAGGGCAGCCAATTCACCGGCAGCGAGTTCATCGGCACACTCGAGCGGCACCACATCGCGATCAGCATGGACGGCAAGGGCTGCTGGCGCGATAACGTCTTCGTCGAGCGGCTGTGGAAGACGATCAAGTACGAGGAGGTTTATCTGCATGCCTATGACACAGTGTCCGCCGCCAAGGACTCCATAACCCGATACGTGAGCTTTTACAACAGCCGCCGACCTCACGCTGCACTCGACCGGCAAACGCCCGACGCGGCATACTTCAACCGGCTGCCGCTCGCCGCGGCGGCTTAAACCGCAGAGCCATCACTTAAAAACCCTCGAGAAACTGTCCAACTGCGCGGGGCCACCTCTATTGCCGGAGATGCGCCTTAGGCGGCGCGGCTGTCGAGCATACCGCCGCCAGCGCTCTTCATGGCGCCGCAATGCACCGGCTGAATGATTGCAAAAAAGTGTACTCGCGTTGCGGGTCGCGCGCACCCGTGCGATAAAAAAGCCCGGCGCGATGGCCGGGCTTTTTTCGTTGCAAGGGTGCCTGACGATGACCTACTTTCGCACGGGTAAATCCGTACTATCATCGGCGCGCCACCGTTTCACGGTCCTGTTCGGGATGGGAAGGCGTGGTTCCAGCGGGCTGTGGTCGTCAGGCATTGAGCAGCGGTCGGCAAGGGCAGTGTCTGCCGGAAGCACCGACCGATCAGGGAAGAAGTAAAGTCAGGATTAGATTGCCGCAAACACCGTAACCGGCGGCACGCAGTGCACACGGTTATGGGATCAAGCCGCACGGGCTATTAGTACCGGTTAGCTCAACGCGTTACCGCGCTTCCACACCCGGCCTATCAACGTGGTGGTCTGCCACGACCCTTCAGGGAGGTTAACCCTCCGGGAGATCTCATCTTCAGGCACGTTTCCCGCTTAGATGCTTTCAGCGGTTATCGCTTCCGTACATAGCTACCCGGCAATGCGACTGGCGTCACAACCGGTACACCAGCGGTACGTCCACTCCGGTCCTCTCGTACTAGGAGCAGCCCCCGTCAAATCTCCAGCGCCCACGGCAGATAGGGACCAAACTGTCTCACGACGTTTTGAACCCAGCTCACGTACCACTTTAAATGGCGAACAGCCATACCCTTGGGACCGGCTTCAGCCCCAGGATGTGATGAGCCGACATCGAGGTGCCAAACACCGCCGTCGATATGAACTCTTGGGCGGTATCAGCCTGTTATCCCCGGCGTACCTTTTATCCGTTGAGCGATGGCCCTTCCATACAGAACCACCGGATCACTATGTCCTGCTTTCGCACCTGCTCGCCTTGTCAGGCTCGCAGTCAAGCACGCTTGTGCCATTGCACTATGAGTACGATAGCCGACCGTACCTAGCGTACCTTCGAGCTCCTCCGTTACTCTTTGGGAGGAGACCGCCCCAGTCAAACTGCCTACCATGCACGGTCCCCGAGCCAGATAATGGCCCTGGGTTAGAACCGCAATGACGTCAGGCTGGTATTTCAACGTTGGCTCCACGAAGGCTAGCGCCCTCGCTTCAAAGCCTCCCAGCTATCCTACACAAACCTCATCACAGTCCAATGCAAAGCTACAGTAAAGGTGCACGGGGTCTTTCCGTCTAGCCGCGGGGAGATTGCATCTTCACAAACACTTCAACTTCGCTGAGTCTCGGGTGGAGACAGTGTGGCCATCGTTACGCCATTCGTGCAGGTCGGAACTTACCCGACAAGGAATTTCGCTACCTTAGGACCGTTCGTGATTGTTACTCGTCGAGTCACGTGTTTCGGACTATGTCGGGCGCGGGCATTTCTGCCGCGCTCTGCATGTTGCCATGCAGGCCGGACTGTATCATCCGCTCATCTTCGAGCGGTCTGGCGTACAGTCTCTGAGGATTCTCGAACCGACCGAGGATTTCCTCGTCCGTATGCCGTCTGTTTCCGCCATCGTTCATGTCGGCGCTGGATCCGAAGAATCTCCTCGATTCCTTCGCGGCATAAATGCTTCCCTGCCTTGAACAATTCAGCCAATTCGACGAACTTCGCGAAGTCACGCTTTCTTCTTTGCCGACAAGAAATGAAAGCGGCGAAAAAACGGAATCACGTTGTCCAGAATGGACTGGAGACTTGATTCACCTCGTAGTACCAGACGCCGTCCTGGCGCTGGCGCATCGTCCCGCATTCCAGATGCCGCTTGAACAGCGACAGGATGACAGGATCGCGCTGCGAGACGTTGAAAGCAGAGCGACACTTTCCATGGCAGAGGGTAGTCTTGCCGAGGTCGAAAGCTTATATTGAAGCTTCCTTCCCCATCCGTGAAGCCGGCCAGGTAGCAGCCGATCTCCGCCGGAATACCCTTTACGTTAAGCATTCGAGCCTTTCCTGCTGATTGCCCGTCCACGAAGAATTGTCACTGCCGCCCTGTTCGGCTTGGGAACAAGCCTAGCGGCGAGTATCTTCACTTCATCCGGGGGTTCCAGCAAATAGCCAGATTTTACAACTACAGTGGTCCGATTCTATAGTTACGGCCGCCGTTTACCGGGGCTTCAATCAAGAGCTTGCACCCCATCATTTAACCTTCCGGCACCGGGCAGGCGTCACACCCTATACGTCCACTTTCGTGTTAGCAGAGTGCTGTGTTTTTGTTAAACAGTCGCAGCCACCTTTTCACTGCGACCCCTATCGGCTCCCGCTGTACGCGTTCACCTACCAGGGGCGCACCTTTTCCCGAAGTTACGGTGCAAATTTGCCGAGTTCCTTCACCCGAGTTCTCTCAAGCGCCTTAGAATACTCATCCTGCCCACCTGTGTCGGTTTGCGGTACGGTCAACTTGGCACTGAAGCTTAGAGGCTTTTCCTGGAAGCAGGGTGTCAGCAGCTTCAGGCGGGCAAGCCCGCCATCGTCGTCACGCCTCAGCTAAGACCCCCGGATTTGCCAAAGGGCCACGCCTACACGCTTAAACCGGGACGTCCATCACCCGGCCTGCATAACCTTCTCCGTCACCCCATCGCATGCCAAATCGGTGCGGGAATATTAACCCGCTTCCCATCGACTACGGCTCTCGCCCTCATCTTAGGGGCCGACTCACCCTGCGCCGATGAACGTGGCGCAGGAAACCTTGGGCTTTCGGCGAGCGGGCCTTTCACCCGCTTTATCGCTACTCATGTCAGCATTCGCACTTCCGATACCTCCAGCAGCCCTCACGAGCCACCTTCACCGGCCTACGGAACGCTCTCCTACCATTTGCCCGCTCCGAAGAGCGTGCAAATCCCTAGCTTCGGTGCACAGTTTGAGCCCCGTTACATCTTCCGCGCAGGACGACTCGACCAGTGAGCTATTACGCTTTCTTTAAATGATGGCTGCTTCTAAGCCAACATCCTGGCTGTCTGAGCCTTCCCACCTCGTTTTCCACTTAACTGTGCTTGGGGACCTTAGCTGAGGGTCTGGGCTGTTTCCCTTTCGACCCCGGACCTTAGCACCCGGGGTCTGTCTCCCACGCTCGCACTTCACGGTATTCGGAGTTTGCCATGGTTTGGTAAGGCGCCATGCCCCCCTAGCCATAACAGTGCTCTACCCCCGTGAGTGATACGTGAGGCACTACCTAAATAGTTTTCGGAGAGAACCAGCTATCTCCGGATTTGATTAGCCTTTCACCCCTAGCCACAGCTCATCCCCTACCTTTTCAACGGTAGTGGGTGCGGCCCTCCACGAGGTGTTACCCCCGCTTCAGCCTGGCCATGGCTAGATCATCCGGTTTCGGGTCTACGCTATGCGACTATGCGCCCTGTTCGGACTCGCTTTCGCTACGCCTCCCCTATTCGGTTAAGCTCGCCACACAACGTAAGTCGCTGACCCATTATACAAAAGGTACGCCGTCATCCCTTGCGGGACTCCGACTGTTTGTATGCATGCGGTTTCAGGATCTATTTCACTCCCCTTCCGGGGTTCTTTTCGCCTTTCCCTCACGGTACTGGTGCACTATCGGTCGATCACGAGTATTTAGCCTTGGAGGATGGTCCCCCCATCTTCAGACAGGATTTCACGTGTCCCGCCCTACTTGTCGTACCCTTAGTTCCACTTCCGACGTTTCACGTACGGGGCTGTCACCCACTGCGGCTGCCCTTTCCAGAGCATTCCATTAGGTCGAAAGCTAAAAGGTACTGGCTGCTCCCATTTCGCTCGCCACTACTCTGGGAATCTCGGTTGATTTCTGTTCCTGCGGGTACTGAGATGTTTCAGTTCTCCGCGTTCGCTCCTGCCACCCTATGAATTCAGGTGACGGTGACCCTTGCGGGCCGGGTTTCCCCATTCGGACATCCCCGGATCAAAGCTCGTTTGCCAGCTCCCCGGGGCTTAACGCAGGCTGCCACGTCCTTCATCGCCTGTGATCGCCAAGGCATCCACCACATGCACTTAGTCGCTTGATCCCATAACGCTGCGCACTGCTGCGCCGGCATCACGGGTGCTTGCGATACCCGTTCCCTCTGAACTCGAGAGGGGCGGGTCGATACAATCTAACCCAGCACACGACGCTACTCCGTCGTATGCCCTTTACTTCTTCCGTTTTGTTAAAGAACAACCGAACTTTCTCGGTCCGATCCAAAGATCAGAGGTAAGCCGCCGGCTTGCCTATGCACTTTGCGAACGTCGCGATCATCCCGATGCTTGCGTGCCTTGTTGGTGGAGCTGAACGGGATCGAACCGATGACCTCCTGCTTGCAAAGCAGGCGCTCTCCCAACTGAGCTACAGCCCCTTCCGCTGCCACTCGACCCTGTTGCCCTCAGGCCCGACCGCGTCTCGAATCCCTGGTGGGTCTGGATGGACTCGAACCATCGACCCCCGCCTTATCAAGACGGTGCTCTAACCAGCTGAGCTACAGGCCCGCTTCCGGCATCATTCGCCGCCGCAGATTCGCGGCGGCAACAACCGATAAGCGTGGGCACTTGGAAGAGGCTGGAAGAGCAGTCACGGCGAACCCAAGCCGGTCTTGCGACCTGCCTGAAGTCCTCTGTCGGACTGTCTTCTGCTTCCGAGAAAGGAGGTGATCCAGCCGCACCTTCCGATACGGCTACCTTGTTACGACTTCACCCCAGTCATGAAGCGTACCGTGGTAAGCGGCCCCCTTGCGGTTAGCCTACCTACTTCTGGTGCACCCCACTCCCATGGTGTGACGGGCGGTGTGTACAAGACCCGGGAACGTATTCACCGCGACATGCTGATCCGCGATTACTAGCGATTCCGACTTCATGCAGTCGAGTTGCAGACTGCAATCCGGACTACGACCGGCTTTCTGGGATTGGCTCCGCCTCGCGGCTTGGCAACCCTCTGTACCGGCCATTGTATGACGTGTGAAGCCCTACCCATAAGGGCCATGAGGACTTGACGTCATCCCCACCTTCCTCCGGTTTGTCACCGGCAGTCTCCCTAGAGTGCCCTTGCGTAGCAACTAGGGACAAGGGTTGCGCTCGTTGCGGGACTTAACCCAACATCTCACGACACGAGCTGACGACAGCCATGCAGCACCTGTGTTACGGCTCCCTTTCGGGCACACCTAGCTCTCGCTAGGCTTCCGTACATGTCAAGGGTAGGTAAGGTTATTCGCGTTGCATCGAATTAATCCACATCATCCACCGCTTGTGCGGGTCCCCGTCAATTCCTTTGAGTTTTAATCTTGCGACCGTACTCCCCAGGCGGATCACTTCACGCGTTAGCTGCGGTACTGAGAAATCGCTTCCCCAACACCTAGTGATCATCGTTTAGGGCGTGGACTACCAGGGTATCTAATCCTGTTTGCTCCCCACGCTTTCGTGCCTGAGCGTCAATCTCAGCCCAGGGGGCTGCCTTCGCCATCGGTGTTCCGCCACATCTCTACGCATTTCACTGCTACACGTGGCATTCCACCCCCCTCTGCCAGATTCAAGTCCCCTAGTTTCCACTGCCATTCCCAGGTTAAGCCCGGGGCTTTCACAGCGGACTTGCGGGACCGCCTACGCACTCTTTACGCCCAGTAATTCCGATTAACGCTCGCACCCTACGTATTACCGCGGCTGCTGGCACGTAGTTAGCCGGTGCTTATTCTGCCGGTACCGTCAAGGACCGCAGGTGTTATCCGCGGCCTTTTCTTTCCGGCCAAAAGAGCTTTACAACCCGAAGGCCTTCTTCACTCACGCGGCATGGCTGGATCAGGGTTTCCCCCATTGTCCAAAATTCCCCACTGCTGCCTCCCGTAGGAGTCTGGGCCGTGTCTCAGTCCCAGTGTGGCTGATCATCCTCTCAGACCAGCTACCGATCGTCGCCTTGGTAAGCCTTTACCCCACCAACAAGCTAATCGGACATCGGCCGCTCCCATAGCGCGAGGTCCTTGCGGATCCCCCGCTTTCCTCCGTAGAGCATATGCGGTATTAATCCGGCTTTCGCCGAGCTATTCCCCACTACGGGACACGTTCCGATGTATTACTCACCCGTTCGCCGCTCGCCGCCAGGGTTGCCCCCGCGCTGCCGCTCGACTTGCATGTGTAAAGCATGCCGCCAGCGTTCAATCTGAGCCAGGATCAAACTCTTCAGTTTAATCTCTGCAAGAACTCATACTGACGTTGACCAATCCACCTTACCCCTCCGGCACGGCACGGTTGCCCGGGACGCGCCAAAGGATCAATGTCTTGGCCACGGGCCCGACAGCCGTGACAGCCGTCAGACCCGCTTCCTTCAGTGTGAGTACAACGAAGTTTCGAGCACCCGGTTGCCCGGGCGACCCCACTCCAAGCACCCACACTTATCGGTTGTTCACTTTGTTAAAGAGCGGCGCCCGAAAAACTAGACGCTAAGAGGCGCGATTATACCCCAGAAACGGGTCGGGTCAACAGTCCCTCCGCCCTTTGCCAGTGGTTCCGCCCTGCGGCCGGCTGTTCCGAGCCAGCTAAGACCACCCTTCGCAAAGGCGAGCGTGCGCTGACGTCAGTCCTTGCGGTCGTCTCCAACTGCGGGAACACAACGAAACCCATGCGCGAGGTCCATGCCGGCGCGGACGCGTCCACGCGCATCGGGTCATCCGAGCTTCTCACTCCAAACCAAGGGCGAGCCGGTTCCCTCCCTTGCGTCTTCGTGGAGGTGTAGCATGATCGGCCTTGCATGCTCTGACGGGTGATCACGTAATGCGGCGGCGGACGGTCATACTCGCGCTGGGGGGCAGCCTGCTTGCGGCGCCTTTCTGCGGCCGCGCCCAGACGCCGGCGAAGGTCTGGCGCATCGGTTTTCTGGCAAACAATGCCCGCCCGCCCGATGGCGCTCCCCCCGCCGCGTTCCGCCGGGCGCTTCAGGAGCTCGGCTACGTCGAGGGCAAGAACGTAACCTATACCGGCCGGTGGTCTGAAACCAAGTTCGAGCGCTTCCGGGGCTCGCCGCTGAACTCGTAGGTCTCGACGTCGATCTGCTGCTCACCACCGGTGCGCCCGCCGCCGCGGCGGCCAAGGGAGCGACGTCGACCGTCCCGATCGTTGTCGTCGTGCCGGGCGACGCGACGGCCACCGGCTTGGTTGCGAGCCTCGCCCGGCCGGGCGGCAACGTTACCGGTATCTCCGACCCGGCCACCGAGTTGAGTGCCAAGCGCCTCGGGCTATTGAAAGAAGCTGTGCCCGAGGCGAAGCGGGTCGCGGTCATGTGGAACGCGAATGATCCGGCGATGACCCTGCGCTACACCGAGGTCGAACGAGCCGCGCGCGTCCTGCACGTCAGTGTCGAGCCTCTCGGCGTGCGCGAATCCGACGATATCGACGGAGCCCTTGCGGCGATGATTCGAGAGCGCCCCGACGCGCTCTTCCTGGTGGCGGACGCCCTGACGATTCTCAATCGCAAGCGAATCATTGACTTTGCCGCGGCACACCACATTCCAGCGATGTACGAGATCAGCCTGTACGTCCAGGACGGAGGCCTGATGTCATACGGCCCGAACATGGACGACATGTATCGCCGGGCAGCGACCTATGTCGACCGCATCTTCAAGGGTGCGAAACCGGGTGAGCTACCGGTCGAGTTGCCGACCAAGTACGAGTTCGTCATCGACCTCAAGACCGCACGATCGCTCGGCCTCACCCTCTCGCAACCGCTGCTGCTGCGCGCGGACGAGGTGATCCAGTAACCGGATCGGCGCATGCGCGCGCGGGCGCCTGTCCGCCACGCAGACGCCCGCGCCCAAGGGCGCGATGGCCGCAACTTAAGTTCGCACCACGCCGGTCGCAGGTGAACGATCTGCGCGGCGACACCGATATCGCCAAGCGGATACAATACGACCTCCACGACATCGACAACCGGTCGCTGTGGTTCGACCTGCGCATCCTCGCCGTCACGGCGTATCACATTCTCTTCAGCCGCAACGCGCACTAACCACCGATGACTGATTCGCCTGCGGTGCCGGCCGCTGTGCCAGCGCCCGCCTCGCCGCGGACCGTTCGCGCGGCCGCCTTCGCCGCGGCCGCGCTGGGCATCGTGGGCTGCGTGGTCGGCTATCTGCTGCTCGCGGCACCCGGATCGTGGACCGGCGGCGCGCGGCCGCTGCAGTGGACTGCCCGCGAGCTCGCCGTCACGCGCGGCGCGGGCCAGCTCACGCGCGACGGCCTCGCGTTGACCGCCGCGGATGCGAGCGGCACGGTCGTGGTTTCGTTTTCCACCACGTTCCGTTCCCGTGACTACCCGGTGATCGCGTGGGACGTATCCGGCATTCCCGAGGGCGTCGAGGCGGCCCTGCTCTGGCACAGCGACTACCAGCCCGCGCGCGTGTCGGTGCGAAAGCTCGCCGTCGAGGCCGGCCATATCGCGCCGGTGCTCGTCGCCGGCGAGCGCGACTGGATCGGGCACGTCAGCGGCCTCGCACTGCTGCTGCATGGCGCTTTCGGCAACCCCATCGTCGTGCACGGCGTGGTCGCCAAACCGCAAACCCCGCTGCAGGTGCTCGCCGATCGCGGCAGCGAGTGGCTGGCATTCGAGCCGTGGAACGGGGCGTCGATCAACAACGTGGTCGGCGGCGCCGACGCCCAGGACCTGCCGCTGCCATTTTTGCTCGCTGCCATCACCGGCAGTGCCATCCTGATCTACGCCGGGCTCGCGCGCTGGAAGCCTCGCCTGTTCCGCCCTTCGCTCGCCGCCGTCTGTGCGGCGTTCTTTTTCGGGGCGTGGTTTCTGCTCGACGCGCGCTGGCAATGGAACCTGCTGCGGCAGGTCGAGATCACGCGCGCGCAGTACGCCGGCAAGTCCTGGCGGGAGCGTCACCTCGCCGCCGAGGACGGTCCGCTGTTCGCGTTCATCGAAAAGGTGCGCGCGAAGCTGCCGCCGCCGCCGGCGCGCGTGTTCATGGCCGCCGACGCGCATTACTTCCGCGATCGCGGCGCCTATCACCTGTATCCCTACAACGTCTACTTCGATCCCTGGCGCAATACCATGCCGCCGCCCTCGGCGCTGCGGCCCGGCGATTACCTGGTCATCTATCAGCGCAAGGGCGTCCAGTACGACGCGCAAGAGCGGCACCTGCGCTGGGACGGCCTGCCCCCGGTCAACGCCGAGCTTCTGTTCGCCGATGCGGGCGCGGCACTGTTCCGGGTGCAGTGAATGGACTACCTGGCGCTCGCCTGCGGCTTGGCCCTGCCGTGGCTCTTCGGATGCCTGCTGTTGCTTGCGCTCGATTGGCCGCGCGCAGCCGCCGGCGCCGCGGCGCTCCGCCTGGGTTACGGCTTTTACGTCGGCGCGCTGCTGCTCACGCTGTGGATGCGTGTGCTCAGCCTGGCCGGCGTGGCCTTCGGCTGGATCGCGATCGGCGTCCCGCTGCTGCTCGCGAGCGGCGCGCTGGCCGCGTGGGCGGCGCGCCGCGACGCGGATTGCGCTCGCGCCCGTGCGCCACGCCGTGGCCGCGTTCTTCCGTCCGCCGCAGCCACGCTGGCAGCAAGTGGCGTGGACGCTGCTGCTCGCCTGGCTTGCGCGTGCGCTTTGCGTCGCTCGCCGCCGAAGTTGCGTGGCGGCCGCTGTTTCCGTGGGATGCGTGGGTGCAGTGGGCCACCAAGGCGCGCGTGTGGTACGAGTTGCGACACATCGTCCCGTTCGTGCCCGGCGAGGCCTGGCTCGCCGGCGCCGGCGGCGCCTACTTCGACGCGGCGCCCAACTACCCTGCCACCGTGCCGCTGCTGCAGGTGTGGAGCTGCATCGCGCTCGGCCGCTGGGATGATTCGGCAATGAATTGGCCCTGGCTGCTGCTGCTCCTCGCCCTGACCCTGGCCGTGTACGGCGCGTTGCGCGATGCGGGGCTGCCCGCGCTGGGCGCGCTCGTCGGCGCGTACCTCGTCGCCTCGCTGCCTCTGCTCGACGTGCACGTCGCGCTGGCCGGATACGCCGACCTCATGCTCGCTGGCGTGTACACGCTCTCCGCGCTCGCGCTGTATCGCTGGGCGCGGCGCCGGGATCGGCGCGACGCGGCGCTGGCGCTGGTGTTTGCGTTCGCCTGCCCGCTGATCAAGATTCCCGGCATCGCGTGGGCGCTGACGCTGCTGCCGGGCGTCGTCGTCGCGCTTCTGCCGCGACGCGGCCTGAGGCTTGTCGGCTTCGGCTTCGCCGCGGGCGCCCTGCTCGTGCTCGCGGTGGCGCAATTCGAGCCCCGCATTCTCAGCTACCAGCTTCACCTCAGCTACGCGCCGCCGTGGCAGTCGCTCGGCGAAGCCTATTTCTTCTTCGCCAACTGGCATCTGCTGTGGTACGCCGTGATCGTGCTCGCGCTGCTCGGCGCGCGCCGCCTGGTCGCGCCGCCGCTGGCGCCCCTGGCGATGGTGGGGGCGGCCGCACTGGCCTTCCTGGTGGTCGTCTTCATGTTCACCAATGCCGCCGCCTGGGTCGAGAACTTCACCACCGTCAATCGCGCGACGCTGCATGCCGCGCCGCTGCTCGTGTGCCTGTGCGTGCTGCTGTGGCACGAGCTGGCGAAGCCGGCGCCAGCGGATGCGCCAACCGCGGCGCCCGCCGCACGCGTTGCCGCCGATGCTTGAGCTCGACGACGTCACGCTGTGCTGCATCGACACCGTGCATCCCGCGCTCGCGCTGCGCGCGCTGCGGCAGTGTGCCGCGGGCATTCGCTTCGGGCGCACGCTGTTCCTGACCGACAGCGCGGCGCGAGGCGCCGGGCATCGAGGTCCGCGCCATCGCCGCGCTCGACTCGCGCGAGTCCTACTCCGAATTCGTGCTCAAGCGCCTTGCGGAACACATCGCGACCACGCACGTGCTGCTCATTCAATGGGACGGCTACGTCGTCAACCCGGATGCCTGGCGCGACGAGTTCCTCGCCTGCGACTACATCGGTGCGAAGTGGTTCTGGCACGACGACGGCATGCGCGTCGGCAACGGCGGTTTTTCGCTGCGCTCGCGCAAGCTCCTTGCGGCGCTGGAGGATCCGCGCATCGTGCTCACCGGCAACGAGGACGACACGATCTGCCGCGTCTTCCGCCGCCTGCTCGAGCAGGAACACGGCATCGTCTTCGCCAGCGAAGCGCTCGCCGACGAGTTCGCCTTCGAGGCCGCCTACCCGATCGGCAAGCCGTTCGGCTTTCACGGCCTGTACAACTTCTGCCGCGTCGTGCCCCCCGACGAGCTCGCCGCGCTGGTGCCGCAGTTCACCCGCGCGATCGCGCGCTCGCCGCAGCTCTCGCAGCTCGGCCGCAACTGCCTGGCGCTGGGGCAGCGCCAGGCTGCCGCGGCGATCTTCCGCCGCATCCTCGAGGAGACGCCGGACGATGCCGGCGCCGCGGCCGGGCTGGCCAGCGGCGAGCGCCCGGCGCCGCCGCGCCCCCCGTCGGCCGCAACGATCCCTGCCCCTGCGGCAGCGGCAAGCGCTACAAGCATTGCCATGGCGCGGCGCCCGCGGGCGACGCTCAAGGCGGGCGCGAAAGAGCCGGCGAGCGCACCGCGGCTCGCGGCGGCGCTCGCGCTGCACCAGCGGGGCGACACCCGCGCCGCGGAAGCAGGTCTACCGCGAGGTGCTCGCCGCGGAGCCGGGCCACGCGCTCGCGCAGCACTTTCTCGGCGTCGTCGAATACCAGCGCGGCAATCTCGCCGCGGCGCTGCCGCTGCTCGAGCGCTCGGTGGCCGCGATCCCGAACGAGCCCGAGTTCCACAACAACCTGGGCCTCGCCTACGCCGCCGCCGAGCGCGAGCTCGACGCCGTCGCCGCCTACCGTGCCGCGCTGGCGCTCAACGGCGACCACGCCGTGGCGTGGAACAACCTTGGCCTCGCGCTGCAGTCGCTGCGCGATGTGGAGGGCGCCATCGCCGCATTCCGGCGCGCGGTCGAACTCAAGCCCGACTTCGCGCAGGCGCGCTGGAACCTCGGGCTCGCGCTGCTGCTCGACGGCAATTACGAGGAGGGCTGGCGCGAGTACGACTGGCGGCTGCAACTGCCGGAGCTCGGCGGCAAGCGCCCGGTCTACGCCGGCCCCGAGTGGGACGGCGCGCTCGTGCCGGGCAAGACGCTGCTCGTCTGCTGCGAACAGGGGCTGGGCGACGCGCTGCAGTTCATCCGCTACGCCGCGCCGCTCGCCGCGGCCGGGATGCGCGTGCGGGTGCACGGCCCGGCCGCCCTCAAGCCGTTGCTCGCCACCGTCGCCCGGCGTGGAGAGCGTCAGCGCGTGGGAGGAGAGCCCGCCCGCGTACGACGCGCATTTTCCGCTGGCGTCGCTGGCGCGCGTCTTCGCGACCCGCGTGGCGACGATCCCGGCGGCGGTGCCCTACGTCACCGCGCCCGCGCCGCTGCGCGCCTCGGCGCGCGCCCGAAGCTGGCCGCATTCGCCGGCACCCGCAAAGTGGGCCTGGCATGGGCCGGCAGCAGGGAGAATCGGCACGACCGGGCGCGCTCGATGCCGCTCGCCGCGCTGGTGCGGCTGTTCGACCTGCCGGGAATCACCTGGTTTTCGCTGCAAAAGGGTGAGGGCGCGGAACAGATCGCTGCCACGCCGGGCGCCGAGCGGCTCGTGCCGCTGGCTGCCGATTCCTCGCTCGAGGCCACCGCGGCGCTGATCGCTGAGCTCGATCTGGTCGTCAGCGTCTGCACGAGCATCGCGCATCTAGCCGGCGCGCTGGGCGTGCCGGTCTGGGTCCTGCTCTGCTACGGCGCGGACTGGCGCTGGCTGCGCGAGCGCGAAGACAGCCCCTGGTATCCGACGGCGCGCCTGTTTCGCCAACCCCGTCCGCGCGACTGGGCCGCGGTCGTCGAGCGCGTCCAGGCGCAGTTGCGCAACGGGCGCTGAACCGGCGCGACGGCGTGGCGACCCCGGTCGACAAGGATGCGGCGCGGCTCGCGCTCTCCGAGGCCGGCAGCGCCTGGCAACGCCACGATGCGGCGCTCGCGGAAGCGCGCTGCCGCGCCGCGCTCGCGCTCGACCCCGATCACGCGGCGGCGTGGACGTTGCTCGGCGTCGTGCTGCGCCGGCGCGATCCCGGCGCCGCGCAGGCGGCACTCGAAGCGGCGCTGCAGCGCGATCCACGACACGCCGATGCGCGGTTCCATCTCGGCAACCTGCATCGCGAACAGGGGCGTTACGCCGAGGCGATCGCCGCCTATGAAGCGGCGCTCGCGCTCACGCGCGCGCACCCCAGCCTGCTCAACAATCTCGGCCAGGCGCTGGAAGGCGCCGGTCAGGCCGAGCGCGCGGTGGCCGCGTACCGCGCGGCGCTCGCCGCCCAGCCCGGGCATCGCCAGGCGCTGGGCAATCTGGCGCACCTGCTGTGCCGGCTGCGCCGCTACCCGGAGGCGGACGCCCTGGGCGCAGAATACCTGCGCCTGTTTGCGGATGCCGACGCGACGCTTTGGGTCGATCGCGGCATCTGCCAGCAGCATGCGCACGACTTCGCCGAGGCGCGAGACCTGCTTCGAGCGCGCGCGCGCGCTCGCGCCCGGCGACGCATTGGTCCTGACGAACCTCGGCTCGGTGCTCGCCGATCGCGGCGAATTCGAGCGCGCCGCCGCGGTGCTGACGCAGGCGCTCGCGCTCGATCCTGCACTGCTGTACGCGACATCGCTGCTCGCCAACGTCCAGGCGCAGCTCTGCGCCTGGACCGGCCTTGCCGAACGTCACGAGGCGATCCGGCGCGCGCTCGATGCCGGCAGCGACCTGCCGGTCAACGCCTTTGCGGCGCTGTCCATGCCGCTGCCGCCGCGAACGCAGTTGCAGATCGCCCGGCGCTGGGCGCGGGATCTGGAGCCGCCGGCGGCGCTGTCGCGGCCGGTGGCGAGCCGGGGGGATGGGCGGCTGCGGCTGGGGTACCTGTCGGCGGATTTTCGCGAGCATCCGATTGCCTCGCTGCTCTCCGAGGTCTGGGAGCGGCACGACCGGACGCGGCTGACCACGCACGCCTACTCCATCGGGCCGCAGGAGCGCTCGCCGCAGCGCAGCCGCATCGAGGCCGCGTTCGACCATTTCGTCGATTGCAGCGACGATGCCATCGCGCAAACGGCGGCGCGCATCGCGGCCGACGGCATCGAGATACTGATCGATCTGAATGGCTACACCACGTATGCGAGGAGCGAGATCCTGGCCTTGAGGCCGGCGCCGCTGCAGATCAGCTGGCTGGGCTATCTCGGCACGCTCGGTGCGCCGTGGTGCGATTACGTGCTCACCGACCGCTTCGCCGCGCCGAGCGCGCTGCAGCCGTTCTTCAGCGAGCGCTTTCTGTATCTTCCCGACTGCTACTGTCCGAGCGACACCCGGCGCCCGGTGGCCGCGCGCGTGCCCGACCGTGCCGCCTGCGGCCTGCCGGAGCAGGGCGTGGTGTTCTGCTGCTTCAACAACAGCTACAAGATCCTGCCGGCGGTGTTCGCGGTCTGGATGCGGCTGTTGCGCCAGGTTCCCGGCAGCGTGCTCTGGCTCGCACCGGGCAACGCCACCGCGCGCGCCAATCTGCGCCGCGAGGCGGCCGCCCGCGGCGTCCTGCCCGAGCAGCTGATCTTCGCGCCGCGGGTGGGCCTGGACGAACATCTGGCGCGCCATGTCCACGCCGATCTGTTTCTCGACACCCTGCCCTACAACGCCGGGACCACCGCCAACGATGCGCTGCTCATGGGCGTGCCGGTGCTCACCTGTGCCGGACAGAACATGGTGAGCCGGGTTGCCGGCAGCCAGTTGCACGCGCTCGGCTTGCCCGAACTGGTCACCACAGACCTGGCCGACTACGAGGCGCTGGCGCTCTCGCTGGCCAGCGAGCCGGCGCGCCTGCGCGCGCTGCGGCAGCGCCTGGCCGCCAACCGCGCTACCGAGCCGCTGTTCGACATGGCGCGCTTTACCCGCGCGCTCGATGACCTGCTCGCTCGCCACATGGGAGAATCGGCGCCCGGCTTAACGCCCGGAAGCGATTTCTTCTCCCCCGCCGCACCGACCCATGCCGCCCGCGCCGTCACGCCGCGCCCCCTGCCCCTGCGGCAGCGGCAAACGCTACAAGGATTGCCACGGCGCCGCCGCCGAACGTCCCGCCGCGGCGCCGACCGCGCTGCTGCAGCAGGCGCAGGCGGCCGTGGCCGCGGGTCGTGCCGACGAAGCGATCGCGCTGCTGCAGCGCGCCGCCGCGCTGCAGCCGAAGCATCCCGAGCCGTTGTTTCATCTCGGCAACCTGCTCGCGCTGCGTGGCGATTCCGCGGCTGCCATCGCCGCCTACGAGCGCGCCCTCGAGGCGGCGCCCGCCCACGCCGAGCTGCGCGTCAATCTCGGCATCACGCTGATCCAGGCCGGGGAGACCGCGCCGGCGGAGCGCTGCTTCGAAGCGGTGCTGCAGCGCGAGCCTGCGCACGTGGGCGCGCTCGGCAATCTCGCGCATTCGCTGTTCCGGCGCGACGAATTTGCAGCGGCGCTTGCGCTCTACGACCGCCTGCTCGCCGCGCTGCCCGGGGCCGGCGCGGAAATCTGGAACAACCGGGGCATTTGCCAGCAGCGCCTCGGGGAGCGCGGCAACGCCGAGCAGAGCTTTCGGCGCGCCGCCGCGCTCGCCCCGGATTCGGCCGAGGTCGCCGCCAATCTCGGCCTGCTGCTCTACGGCGCCGGCGCCACGAGGCCGCCCGGCCCGCGCTCGAGCGCGCCCACGCGCTCGACGCGGGCCGCCTGCTCGTCACCGCGGCTTTGTTCGACGTGCAGTTGCAGGTGGCCGAATGGCACGACTTCGAGCGCCAGCGCGACGCAATCGTCGCCGCCGTGGACACGCTCGACGGCCACCCGGAGCAGTCGCTGCCGCCCTACGTCCTGCTCGCGCTCTGCGACGATCCCGCGCTGCAGCGCGCCGCCGCGCAACGCTGGGCCTGGCCGGAGACGCGCGGCGATGCCCCGGCCGACTTCCGCCGCGCCGCGCCGCGACGCCCGCCTGCGGCTCGGCTTTGTCTCCTCGGCGTTCCACGATCATCCCGTGCCGCGGCTTATCGTCGAGCTGCTCGGAGCGGCTCGATCGGCAGCGCTTCCACCTGCATGCCTACGCGCTCGGCGCGCGGACCGGAGGACGCGTTGCGCGGGCGCATCGAGCGCGCGGTCGACGCGTTTGTCGAGCTCGGGCATCTGGCGACGGCGGAAATCGTCGCGCGCATACGCGGCGACGGCATCGACATCCTGTTCGACCTCACCGGCCACACGGCGGCCGCGCGGCCGGACGTCTTCGCCGCACGGCCCGCGCCGGTGCAGGTCAATTACCTGGGTTACGCCGGCACGCTTGGCGCGCGCTACTGGGATTTCGTGATCACGGATCCGTATACGACGCCGGCGGCGGAGCAGGCGCACTTCAGCGAGCGCTTCTGTCACGTCGGCGCCTGCTACCTGCCCAGCGATTCGCGGCGAACGCTCGCCGACCCGCCGCCGCCGCGCTCCGCCTACGGCCTGCCGGATTCGGCCTTCGTGTTCACGGCACCGGCGGCCGCGTACAAGATTCTGCCGCCGCTCTACGACCTCTGGATGCGGCTGCTGCGCAGCGTTCCCGAGGCCGTGCTGTGGCTGCGCGCGGGCGCCGCGGCGACCGAGAAAAACCTGCGCGCCGAAGCCGACCGGCGCGGCGTCGAGCCGCGGCGGCTGGTGTTCGCGCCCACCGAACCGGTGCCGCGTTTATCTCGCCCGCTATGCGCTCGCCGATCTGTTTCTCGACACCGCTCCGTTCGGCTCGCACACCGCGGTGAACGACGCGCTGTTCGCGGGCCTGCCGGTGCTCACCTTGGCCGGGCGCAGCATGGCGGCGCGCGCTTCGGCAGCGCAGTTGCGCGCCGTGGGGCTCACCGAACTCGTCGCGGCCGACGCCGGAGAATATGCCGCGCTTGCGACCGACCTGGCCCGCCGTCCCGATCGGCTGCAGGCGTTGCGGCAGCGCCTGCGCCGCGACGGGCGCGACGCGGCGCTGTTCGACATGGCCGCCTACACGCGCGCCTTCGAGTCCGCGCTCGAGCGCATGCGGGCCGCCCTCGCGCCATGAGCCACGCCGGGATTGCGCGCAACGCCCCCTGCCCCTGTGGCAGCGGCAGGCGCTACAAGGACTGCCACGGCGGGACGCGCGCGGCTCCGACGGCGCCGTTGAGCGCCGATTCACTGCTGCGCGATGCACAGGTCGCGTTTGCGCTCGGCGATGCCGCCACCGCGCAGACCCTGCTCGAGCGCGCCGCGGCGCTCGCCCCGGAGCGCTCCGACCTGCTGCGCGAGCGCGCCCGCGTCGAACTCGCGCGCGGCGCGCCAGCAAGCCGCAGGCCGGAGCTGTCGCGCCGCGCTCGAGCGCGCGCCGGCCGACGTTGCGGCATGGAACCTGCTGGGCGAGATCGCGAACCGCAGCGATCCGGCCGCCGCCGAGTCCGCCTGGGACCACGCGCTTAGCCTCGACCCGCGGAACGCCGAAGCGTCCTTTCATCTCGGCAATTGCAAGCGCCAACGCGGCGCCGCCGCGGCCGCGATCGCGCACTACGAGCAGGCGCTCTCGAGCGCGCCCAGGCACGCCGGCGTGCTCAACAATCTCGGGCTCGCGCTCACGGCGAATCGGTCAGCTCGAACGCGCCGAAGCCTGCTATCGCGACCTGCTCGCGATCGACCCGCACCATGCCGACGCGTTGGCCAATCTCGCCACCCTGCTGCACGACCAGCAACGGATCGGCGAAGCGGTCCCCGTCTACGAGAGCGCGGCCGCCACCGGGCGCGAATTTCCCGCCCGCTTCTGGATTCGGCGCGCGGTTGCGCTCGCCGAAGTGAGGGCGATACCCGCTGCGGAGGCGAGCCTGCGCAAGCGGCGCGCCTCGATCCGGAGCACATGCCCACGCAGGTCGATCTCGGCTCGCTGTGCGTGTTGCAAGGGAACTACGCCGCCGCCGAAGTCGCGCTGCAGCGCGCACTCGAGCTCGATCCCGACAACGCCTACGCCATCGCCATGGCGGCGTACTGCCAGCTGCAACCTCTGCCGGTGGGAAGGTCTCGACGCCGCCTTTGCGCGACTCAGCCGCTATCTGGACGACGCGGCGCCGCCGGTGCGCTACGCCGCGGTGCCCTTCCCGCTGCTCGCGATGCCGCTCTCGCCTAAGCTGCAGCTCAACGCCGCCCGGCGCTGGGCGCGGGATCTGGAGCCGCCGGCGGCGCTGTCGCGGCCGGTGGCGAGCCGGGGGGGATGGGCGGCTGCGGCTGGGGTACCTGTCGGCGGATTTTCGCGAGCATCCGATCGCCTCGCTGCTCTCCGAGGTCTGGGAGCGGCACGACCGGGCGCGGCTGGCCACGCACGCCTACTCCATCGGCCCGCAGGAGCGCTCGCCGCAGCGCAGCCGCATCGAGGCCGCGTTCGACCATTTCGTCGATTGCAGCGACGATGCCATCGCGCAAACGGCGGCGCGCATCGCGGCCGACGGCATCGAGATACTGATCGATCTGAATGGCTACACCACGTATGCGAGGAGCGAGATCCTGGCCTTGAGGCCGGCGCCGCTGCAGATCAGCTGGCTGGGCTATCTGGGCACGCTCGGTGCGCCGTGGTGCGATTACGTGCTCACCGACCGCTTCGCCGCGCCGAGCGCGCTGCAGCCGTTCTTCAGCGAGCGCTTTCTGTATCTTCCCGACTGCTACTGTCCGAGCGACACCCGGCGCGCGGTGGCCGCGCGCGCGCCCGACCGTGCCGCCTGCGGCCTGCCGGAGCAGGGCGTGGTGTTCTGCTGCTTCAACAACAGCTACAAGATCCTGCCGGCGGTGTTCGCGGTCTGGATGCGGCTGTTGCGCCAGGTTCCCGGCAGCGTGCTCTGGCTCGCACCGGGCAACGCCACCGCGCGCGCCAATCTGCGCCGCGAGGCGGCCGCCCGCGGTGCCCTGCCCGAGCAGCTGATCTTCGCGCCGCGGGTGAGCCTGGACGAACACCTGGCGCGCCATGTCCACGCCGATCTGTTTCTCGACACCCTGCCCTACAACGCCGGGACCACCGCCAACGATGCGCTGCTCATGGGCGTGCCGGTGCTCACCTGTGCCGGACAGAACATGGTGAGCCGGGTTGCCGGCAGCCAGTTGCACGCGCTGGGCTTGCCCGAACTGGTCACCACCGACCTGGCCGACTACGAGGCGCTGGCGCTCTCGCTGGCCAGCGAGCCGGCGCGCCTGCGCGCGCTGCGGCAGCGCCTGGCCGCCAACCGCGCCACCGAGCCGCTGTTCGACATGGCGCGCTTTACCCGCGCGCTCGATGACCTGCTCCTCGCCACATGGGAGAATCGGCGCCCGGCTTAACGCCCGGAAGCGATCTCTCTCCCCCGCCGCACCGACCCATGCCGCCCGCGCCGTCACGCCGCGCCCCCTGCCCCTGCGGCAGCGGCAAACGCTACAAGGATTGCCACGGCGCGCTGACAACGGCACCGGAGCGGCGCCGAAGCGACGAGCAACGGCGACGCGTTGCTGCGCGCCGCACACGCCGCCTTCGGCCGCGGCGACCGGGTCGGCGCGCGGACGCTGCTCGAGCGCGCGCTCACGCTCGAACCCGACCGCACCGACCTGCTGCGCGAGCGGGCGCGCGTGGAATGGCTGCTGGGCGACGCAGCCGCCGCGGCGGCGAGCTGTCGCGCGGCGCTCGCGCGCGCGCCGGCCGATGTCGCCGCCTGGAATCTCCTCGGCGAGATCCTGCGCCCGAGCGACGGCGCGGCCGCCGAGGCAGCGTGGCGCGAGGCGCTCTCGCTCGACGCAACCAATCCCGAGGCCAGCTTTCATCTTGGCAACGCGCTGCGCAAGCGCGGCGAAACTGCGGCGGCGATCGCGCACTATCGCCAGCGCTTTGCAGCGCGCGCCCGCCCACGCCGGCGCGCGCAACAATCTCGGCCTCGCGCTGGAAGCGTCCGGCGAGCGCGACGCGGCGGAGCGCTGCTATCGCGAGGTGCTCGCGCAGGAGCCGGCCCACGCCGACGCGTGGGGCAACCTCGCCCGGATGCTGTTCGAGCGCGAGCGCTTCGCCGACGCGGCAGCCGCCTACGCGCGCCTGGCTGCCGTCCGCCGCGAGCTGCCGCCCGCGGTCTGGGTGGAGCGCGCGATCGCGCAGCAGGCCAGCGGCGACCTGCCCGCCGCCGAAGCGAGCTTTCGGGAGGCGGCCCGCCTCGCCCCGGACCTGTGCGCAATCCAACTCAACCTCGGCACGGTGTGCGCGGACCAGCGCCGCTACGCCGAGGCCGAGCCGGCGTGGCTGCGGGCGCTGGAGATCGAGCCGCACAATCTCTACGCGCTCTCGATGCTGGCGCACGGCCGCCAGCAACGCTGCGACTGGCGCGGACTCGAGGCGATCTTTGCCGAGACCAACCGGCTGCTGGAGGCCGGGGACGCGAACGGCCGGGCCGGCAGTCATGCCAGTCCTTTCGCGCTGCTGTCGATGCCGACTTCGCTGCGCGCCCGGCTGCTCGGCGGCAAGACTCTGGGCGCGAGGGTTTGCCGCGCCGCAACCGGCGCCGGCGCCGGCGGTCGAGCCGCGCGCCGGGCGAGCCGCTGCGGGTCGGCTTCGTGTCTTCGGATTTCGGCGAGCACCCGATGGCATCGTTGTGGATGGAATGCTGGGAACGCTTCGATCCGGCGCGCATCGAGACCTTCGGCTACGCCATCCACCCGCCCGACCCGGGAGCGACCGGGACACGCATCGCGCGATCGTTCGCGCATTTCAGCGACGTGAGCGCCGAGGGTGCCGCCCGGATCGCGAGCCGGCATCCGCGCCGACCGCATCGCGATCCTGATCGATCTCAACGGCTACACGCGGCACTCGCGGGAGCGGATCTTCGCGCTGCGGCCCGCGCCCGTCCAGGTCAATTCCATCGGCTTTCCCGGATCGCTCGGCGCCCCCTGGTACGACTACATCCACGGCGATCGGTTTGTGGTCCCGGAATCGCTGCAGGACTACTACAGCGAGCGCCCTGCTGCACATGCCGGAGAGCTTCTACCCGAGCGATACGACGCGCGCCCCGCGCGGGCCCGCGCCCACGCGCGGCGAATGCGGGTTGCCCGACGCCGGCTTCGTCTACGCCTGCTTCAACAACGCCTACAAGATTCTCCCCGACATGTTCGCGCTGTGGATGCGGCTGCTGCAGGCGGTGCCCGGCAGCGTGCTCTGGCTGCTGCGATCCAACGCGGCGGTGCAGGCGAACCTGCGCGGCGAAGCGGCGCGGCAGCGGCGTCGACCCGGAGCGGCTCGTTTTCGCGCCGCCGGTCCCGGTCGCCGCGCACGTCGCGCGCAACGCCGCGGCCGACCTTATGCTCGACACCTTTCCCTACGGTGCGCACACCACGGCCAACGACGCGCTGCTCGCCGGGCTGCCGGTGCTGACCTGCGCCGGCGAGACGCTGACCAGCCGCATTGCCGGCAGCCAGCTCAACGCCATCGGCCTGCCCGAGCTCGTCACGACGAGCCTTGCCGCGTACGAGACCCTCGCGCTCGATCTGGCGCGCGATCCGGCGGCGCTGTCCGCGCTGCGCAGCGCGGCTTGCCGCGAATCGGCACACGCAGCCGCTGTTCGACATGCAGCGCTATGCGCGCGACTTTGTCGACGCCCTGGAGGGCGTCTGGCGCGATCACGCCGGCAGGGTGCCGGACTGAAGCAGCTCCTGCAGCGCCTCGATCGCGGTCGAGACGCCGAATAGCCGGTCCTGCGCGCCGCGGATGCTCGCGGCGAGCTCGCCGCGCCACGCCGGATCGGCGCAAAGCCGCGCCGCGATCGCCAGATAGTCGGCGCGATCGCGCGCGATCAGCGCGTCTGCGCCAAGGATCCCGAGCATCGCGGCGCTTTGCCGGCCACGCATGTAGGGGCCGGGCAGCGTGACGCACCGGCAGGCCGCAGGCAAGCGCATCCAGGCTGGTGTTGCCCCCGGACCAGTGCAGCGTGTCGAGCATCGCATCGCAGAGCAGGTTGATGCGCAGGTAATCGTCGTGCGCGACCTGCGGCAGCACGCGCACGCGCTCGCGCACGGCCACTCCATGCGCCGCGAACGCGCGCTCGAGTCGGCGCATGAACTGATCGGTGACCGCCGGGTGCCGGCCGCTGAAGAGGATCAGCAGAGCGTCCCGATTGGCCGCGAGCAGCTCGGCGAACAGCGCGTCGTTGTCCGGGTGGATCTTCCACAGCGACTGCGGGCAGAGCAGCAGGGCGCGGTCGTCCGGAAGGCCGTAGTCGTGCCGTGCCGCGCCGGAGGGAAGCGCCGGGCGCTCGTAGCGGGTGCCGATGCCCGGCAGCCGCAACAACCGCTCGCTGTAATGCGTTGCCGCGGCGGCCGGTTCCATCGGGTCACAGCTGATGAACGCATCGATGGTCGCGTGCCCGGTGGTCACCGGGTGGCCCCACGCGGCGTACTGGCGCGGCGCGAGCCGCAGCGCAGCGAGCGCGAAGCGAGCCGGCGTCCATGCCGAGCTCGGGATAGACGAGGACATCGAGCTCGTCATCGCGAATCACGGGCGCGACGATCGACGGTCGCGTGCGGTTGCCGCCGAAGCTGCGAAAGCAGTCCGCGCGCCGTTCGATGGCGCTTGCCACCTCGTCCATGCCCGGAAACAGGTGATAGACGAACACCTCGAAGCGATCGCGATCGAGATCGGTGATCCAGCTGCGGAAATAGCGTCCGCAGGTGCCGACGTGAAAGAACGCCGAGGCGAAGCCGACGCGCACGCGCGCGCCGTTGCGCGGGCGCGGCGCAAGCGGCGCGCGCCAGCGCGGTGCCGCCGTCTCGATCACGCGCGTGGCGAGCGCGCCGTAGGCCGCCTGCAGGGCGCGATCGTCCTCGCCCTGATAGGCGAGGAAGAAATTGGTCCAGCGCAAGCCGTCGAGCGCCTGCGCTTCGGTGAGGCCGTGCAGGGCGGAGGGCAATTCCGTGGCCAGCGCCGCAAGTCCTGCCGCGTAGTCCGCGCGCGCCGCGTGCAGGTCCTCCGCGCTGTCGTAGATCATCGGCAGGGTCAGGTGCTTGCCGAAGAGATTGCGCAGGTCGCCCGGATCGACCGCGCGCGCCTCGGCGTAGGCAGCGCGGGCCGCGACGTTCTCGCCGGATCCGCCCAATACCCAGCCCAGGCTGAACCACGCCCCGCCGCTTTCCTTCGGCGCGAGCTCGATCGCCTGGCGGTAGAGCTTGGCCGCTTCATCGAGCTCGCCGCGCTCGCGCAGCAACCCGGCGAGCAGAATCACCATCGGCCGGAAGGGGGGCAGGCCCTCGCGCCGCGCCATGGCTGCGCGCAGGGTGGCCTCGGCCTGCAGCACTTCGCCCTGGTCGCGCTGTACCTCGGCGAGATTGGCGACGGCAAGCGGATAATCGGGGCGCAGCGCCAGCGCGCGGGTGAGCGAGTCGGTGGCGTCGCTAAGCCGGCCGAGCATGCGCTGCGCGGCGGCGAGGTTGTTCCAGGCGCTGGCGTGATTCGGATCGAGGCGCAGCGCCTGCTCGAAGGCGGCGACAGCCTCCTGCCAGGTCGCCGCTGTCGGAGAGCAGGATGCCCAGGTAGCGCTGCGCCGGCGCGAATCGCGGCTCGAGCTCGAGGGCGCGCCTGAGGCTTGCGATCGCGCCCGCCTTGTCACCGGCGGTTTCCTGCAGGCCCGCCTGCGTGAAATGCGCTCGCGGGTCATGCGGCGCGCAGACGACCGCGGCGCGCGCATGCTCGAGCGCCGCCGCCGGATCACCGCCTTTTTCGCAGCACGCCGCGAGCACGAGGTGCGCCGCGCCGCGCTCGGCATCGGCCGCGCCACCGGCGAGGATGGCTTCGGCTTCCCGCCGCGCCGCGGCGAGATCACCCGCTGCGAGACGCCGCCGCGCTTGATCGATGCGCGCGGACCAGGCCGCGGTTTCAGCCATTGCCCGCCGCAGCGAGCGCCGCGGGATAGCGCAGCTCCAGCGCCTGCAGGTACGCCTGCTCGAGGTTGCGCGTATGCGCGGCCATATCCGTCAATGGCGAGTGCTGCAGCCCGGCGCGGATGGCCGCCTTGACCTCGGCCTTGAATGCGGCATCGGTTGCCAGCCGCTGCGCGATCTCGACGTATTCGCCGCGCGAGGTCGCGATGGTCTGCGTTACGCCCAGATTGGCGAGGATGCTGTAGGTGGAGCGCTCGCCATGCTTGCGCCCGACCAGCGTCACCACGGGAACGTTCATGTCGATCGCTTCGATGGTGCCGTTGACGCCGCCGAAGGGCATCGGGTCGAGCACGAAATCGATCACGCCGTAGCGCGCCAGATTCTCCGCTTCATCGCGACCCTGCGGCAGTACGCGCACGCGCGCCTCGGGAATGCCGCGCCGCGCCCAGGAGGCGGCCGTAAACGCCGCGCATCTCGGGCGCCAGCGGCGAGATCGCCAGCACGGCGTTGGGAATGCGCTCGAGCACCTCGCGCCACAGTGCCAGACAGCGCCGCGACAGCTTGAGCGGGCTGACGAATGCTCCGAGAACGACCGTGCTCCGGAGCGATCTGCAGCGCCTCGCGGTGAAACGGATGGTCGCTTGCGGGCACGATGTGCCGGTACGGATAGACGCAGCCCTGCATCGGCAGCAGGGTCTCGAGCTGGAATTGCCTGGCTCTCGGCGATGTCGGCGTAGGCGTCGGTGAGCTTGAAGTCGATGCAAGACAGGCCGACCACGCCGGCGCTCGCGACGTGCGTGATCTGCACCCGCGCCGGCTTCAGGGCGAGGATGCCCGGCTTCGCGCCGCGGGTGTGGGTGGAGAGATCGACCAGAATGTCGAGATCGTCCGCGGCGATGCGCGCGGCCGCCGCGAGTTCCGGGAGTTCGGCGATCACCTCGAAATGGTCGGCCAGAGCGCGATAGCGCGCGGTCCACTCGTCGCTCTGGGTCGAGAGCGAATAGAAGAAGAGCTCAAAGCGGGAGCGGTCGTGCCGTTCCAGCGCCGGCCACATCATCTTCCCCATCACGTGGTTGCGCAGATCGCCGGAAAGGTAGCCGATGCGGATGCGACCGGGGCGGCGCTCCGCGGGCAGCGCGCGCGGCGACGCCGTACACGCGCCGGGCGACCTTGTCGTAGGCCTGGTACAGGCCGAACTGCGATTCCGGCTCGAAGTCGAAGAACAGCAGCAGGTAGAGCAGCTCCTCGAGGCTGTCGGCGAGCTCGGTCTCGCTGCTCGGCCTGAATTCGTCCTGCTGCAGGCGATCGAGATAGCGATCCAGCGCGGTGAAGTTGGCGCGATACTGGCAGGCCTCCAGCGCCATCACCAGCAGCGAGAGGGCCTTCGGGCAGGCGGCCTCGAAGCGGTCGAACGTCCTGAACCACGCGTCGAGACGGTGCGCTTCCTGCAGCGTGTCCGCGAGCGCCTTGTACGCCGGAGCATGGCGCGGGTCGCGTGCGAGCACCTGCTCGAACGCGTCGATCGCGGCGTCCGTGCGGCCCTGCTCGCGCAGGATGACGCCGATGTTGAAGTAGGCGGCGACGAGCTGCGGATCGAGCGCCGCGGCCAGATGGTAGGAGCGCAGCGCGAGCTTGTGTTTGCGCAGCATCTGCAAGGCGACGCCTTCGTTGTAGTGCGTCATCGCGTGCGTCGGCGCGAGCACGCGGGCGCGCCGGAACGCTCCGCGCGCGCGGCGCTCGCGTCATGCTGCATCAGCCGCGCGAGGCCCAGCGCGCGCCACAGCGAGACGTCGTCCGGCGCATGGCGCAAGCCATCCTCGCAGATCGCGGCCGCCCGGGCAGCCAGCCGTTCCTCGCGCAGCAGGGCCGCGAGCGCCACGCGCGCCTCCACGTAGCCCGGTGCGGCGTCGATGGCGGCCGCGAACGCCAGGCGCGCCTCGGCGCGCTCGCCGCGCTCGCGCAATACGCGTGCCCAGCAGATACTGGCCGCGGCGCGTACTGCGGTTGCTCGGCGAGCACGTCGGCGTAGCCGGCTTGCGCGGCCTCCAGGTCGCCGCTCTGATGCGCGGCGACGGCGGCGCGCCAGGCCGCGCCCAGCGCGGCCGCGGTCCGGGGCGCCGCGGCACCGAACCACGGCTCGACGGTGCAGGTGTCCAGCAGCACCCGTTCGAGCGCGCTGCGGTGCTGCGCGAGCGCCTGCGCGTCGCTGCCGGAAGGTTGCGGCAACGCATGGGTGAGCAGCGGCGCGACATTGCCGCCGGCGAGAGTCCGGATAACTCCACAGCGTGCGCGCGGGCCGCCGCGCGAGCAGCGGTCCGATTGCGGCGCCGACGCCAACCAGGTCGATGAGCACGTCGGCGTCGGCATCGGCGAGCGGTGCGCGCTTGCGCGATGTCGGGCAGCGAGCCGAGCGCTGCGGTCGGGACTTCCGGCGGCAGCAGCGCACCGAGCGGCGCGCTGCCCACGCTGCACACCGTCGCGGCGATCGCGCTCGCGCGCGTGCTGGGCAACGACATCTGCGCAGGTAGTCGTCGGTATCGATCGCGACACCGCCGATGGTCAAGCGCGCTCCGCGGAGCCGACCAGATAGGTGACGCGCAACGCGCTGCCGGCGCTGCGGCGCGGCCACAGCAGCGACGGCCCTCCTGCAAACAGCGCCATGCAGCGCTGGGCGTAACGCTCGGCCCACGCCGCCGCGGACGCCGACGCGCCGCCGCGACCTGCGCCAGTCGCCGCAGCGTCTCCGGTTCCTCGACCGTCGCGGCCTGCGCCTCGGCCCGCGCAAGCAGCGCGCGCGCCGGCTCCGGCTCACCGGCGGCGAGCAGCGCTTCGGCGGCGCAGGCGAGCAGCAGCGGCGGCGCAGCGGCCGGCGCGGCGGCAATCTGCCGCAGGAGCGAAGTCCGCGCCGGCGAGGGTTGCGTCCGCGCCAGCGCCTCGGCCAATTCGTTCCAGAACCAGGGCGTCACGTCGGCGGAGAGCTGCGGCGCCAGTTCGGCGAAACCGGCGTCTTCGCCTTGCGCGAGCCGGGCGAGCGCCAACCCAAGCGCCGCCTCCGGATGACCCGGACTCGCCGCGAGGACGCGGCGATACACGTCGACCGCCTCCGCGTGGGCTCCGCTCATGCGCGCCGCGCCGGCGAGCGACAACTGCATCGGCAGGTGCGCCGGGTCGAGCTCCAGCCCAGCGCGCCACGCCGCCATGGCCTCGCCGTTCTGCCCCAGCTCGCGCAACGCCTCGCCCAGTCGAAAGCGGGCCTGCACCGCTTGCGCGGGCGACGCGTTCGCCTGCAACGCGCGCTGATAGCAGATCATCGCATCGAGCGGTCGTGCCGCCTTCTGATGCACGCGTCCGCGCGCGAACCAGCGCGCGTAGTCCGCCTCGGCGCGAGAGCCCTGCCGGCCGGGATGCGGCGCCGCGGACTCGCGCTCGGGTTCGCCGCGCAGATTCACAGCCGCTGCTTCAGGGCATCGAGGAGCTGCTTCGGGGCCAGCCGATACAGCAGCCTGCCCGGAAGCGTATGGCGGATCGCGAGCGCGGCGCGCGCCACCTGCGCCAGCGCGCCGTTCGCTTTCGCGGGCCGCGCCGCTGCTTGCGCACCGGGCACGGTTGGCGGCGGAGGCTCCACGCCGAATAATGCAGCGCCTCCAGACAGCGCTGGGCCGAGATGGGTTGCATGCTGCCCGGCCATTGCCGAGCCCGCGCGAGCGCTTCGCGCCAGACGCCGGTGGTGGCTTCCGCCATCGCGGTGAGCGTGGGCTGCGGCGCCGTTTTGGCGCGCGCGGCGGCCTCGGCCCAGCCCTGCTGCGCCTGGGGTGCGAGCACGGCCGCGATGCGCTCGAGCATGCGCGCCTCGTCTTCCCATTCGTCGTCGTCGAGCACCCAGCCGCCACCGCTCGCGGCCACGCGCTCGGCCAGCGCCCCGATCGGCGGCACGATCGCCGGTATGCCCGCGGCCCAGGCCTCGGACAGCGTGAAGCTGAACGATTCCGGACCCGCCGACGGGTAGGCCACCAGGCGCGCCCGATAGTGGGCGAGCAGCGCGCCGATCTCGCGCGAATCGAACGGGCCGTGCAGCGTGAACACGGCGTCCGCGCTCTGCGTTTGCTCGCGGCCGCGATCGAGATAGCCGATCAGCACCCAGCGCAGCCGCGCGCCGCGTTGTCGGGTGAGCTCGACCAACCGCTCGAGGCGGCGCGATCCCTTGTCGGGACCGATCGCGCCGATGACCGCCACGGTCGGCACGCCGTCGTCGGGCAGGTCGAGCCGTGTGTACACCGCGTCCTCGCGCGGCAGCCCTGCGCCGCTGCCGTGGGCAATGACGGCGATCGCGTGCTCGGGAAAATACCGCTGCAGCATCTCCGCCGCCCACTGCGACGGGGCAATCACGAACGCCGCGTGCTCGAGCAGCGCCCGATGTCCCGCGCGCCAGGCCGCGATATCGACGCCGGCGAACTCCGGTTGCGCGGCAAGGCAGGCGTTGCAGCTGGCCACGTCGGTGACCGCGTGGCAGTAGCGGCCTTCGGCTGCGAGGAAGGTGATCGTCGGGCAGGCGAAGTTGAGATCGTGCACGGTATAGCCGTACGGAATGCGCAGCGCCGCGAGGGCGGTCAGCATCGCCTCCCGGCAGCCGGAGATGTTGTGCAGGTGGATCAGGTCGATGCGGAAGCGCGCGGCGAGTCCGGCCAGAAAATCGCTCCAGCTCTCGCTCGCCGCGCGGCGAAAGTCGTAGCCGGTGACTTCGCCGTCGACCTGCTCCTCGAGTCGCCAGACATCCTTCTCCGCGATCAGCAGATAGTGGCGGAACGCCGGGGTCGAGGCGGCGATCAGTGCGCGCACGTGGTATTCGGTGCCGCCGCCGTGGCCGTGCAGCACGTGCAGGATGCCGTGCGCGGCGCCGGTGACGGACGCGCTCCTGGGTCAGGGCGAGCTCGCGCAGCGGGCGCAGCGGATCGGCGGCGATGTAGCCGTTGACCAGGTCGTGATAGCCGGGATGGCGCGCGAGGAGGAGCGCCGTGTTGCGCTCGGCGAGATCGGCGCGCTTGTCGCCGAAGGAGCTGCCGCCCAAATGCAGCACGAAGGCGTCTTCGCAGAGCACGTTGCGAAAGCCGGCGGCGGCGGCGCGCAGGCAGAAATCGTTTTCCTCGCCGTAGCCCAGCCCGAACGCGGGATCGAAGCCGCCGATCGCGTCAAGCAGCGCGCGACGAATGTAGAAGCAGAAGCCGACGCCGGTCGGCAGGTCCGGGTAGGTGGGCACCGCGGAGCGTTCCAGCGCCGTGACGAGCGGCTCGTGGTCCCTGCCCGGCGGCCAGGGATTGTTGGCGCAGAAGCGCGGCAGCGAGCAGATTTCGGCGTTGTTCGAGAACGGCGTGATGGTGCCGATGCGCGGGTCGGACGCCGCGCAGCGCGCGAGCTTGTCGAGCCAGCCGCGCGTGACGACGGTGTCGGAATTGAGCAGCACCACGTCGGCGCCGGCGCGCGCTTCGCGCATGCCGCGGTTCGCGGTCAGGGTGAAGCCTTCGTTGCGCGCGTTGCGCAGCAGGGTGACTTGCGGCAGCCGCGCGCGCGCGCAGTCCGGAGAAGTAGGTCCGGATCGCGATTTCCGGCGAGGCGTCGTCGATCAGCAGCAGGCGCCAGTCGCCGCGGGAATGGGCGAGCACGCTGTCCACGCAGCGGGCGAGATCGCCGGCGGCGTTGTAGATCGGAACGACGATGTCGATCGGCATGCCCTGCGCCGCGGGGCCTAGCGGGCGAGCCACTGGCGCAGGCGTCGCCATGGCCAGTGGATCCAGCCACGCAAGCTCTCCAGGTACGCGATGGTGCGCTCCTGCGCGGCCAGCGCCGCCTCGAGCCGCGCCTGTTCGGCTTCCAGCGCCGCCGCCCGCTTGCCGAGGCTTCCGATCGTCAGGGCGCGGTGCGCGAGCTCCGCGTCGCGCTCGGCGAGCGCCGCGCTCGCCGTCGCGATCTGCCCGTCGCGCTCGCCGATGATCCGCTCGCGCTCCGCGACCAGCGTCTCCAGATGCAGGATGTGCCGGGAGTGGCGCGTGACGGCGGCATCGCGTTCCTCCACCAGCCGCTCCCGCTCGGCGACCAGGCCCTCGAGGTGCTTGATGTGCTCGCCCTGGCGCGCCAGTCCGTCGGCATTCTCCTGCAGCAGCACGTTGAGCCGCAGCACTTCGCGGGCATTGGCTTCGGCGCGCTTGATTTCGCTGTCCTCGGCGTCGGTGAACAGCGACACGCTCGCCGGCTCCGGCGGAAGCGCCGCGGCCGCGGCCGCGGCGACGACGATGAAGTACATGCCTTCCGGCGCCACGTAGGGCTCGATGCGGTCGGCGTCGCCGCGCCAGGCCTCGAGCCCGCGCGCCGCGCCGGCGGCGCCCGCCGCCGCGTCGTCTGCCGGCTCCGACCAGATGCTCGACCAGCACGCCATGCGCTGGTGATACCAGCGCTGCGCCGGGAAGCGCCGGTTCAGCAGGCGCGCGAGATCGGCGCGATAGAGCTCCTGCACGTGGTAGGGATTGGCGTAACCGCGCGCATCGCTGTAGAGGCTCTTGTTGGGCGAGGAGATGATCACCAGCCCGTCGGGCGCGAGCACGCGCGCGAATTCGGCGAGCATGTCGCGCTGGTCCTCCGCGTCCAGATGCTCGACGGTCTCGAACGACACGATGACGTCGAACGCGGCGCTCGGCAGCGGCAGGCCGGTGCAGGAAGTCGCGAGAAAGCGCACCCGGGTTCCCTCGGCGTAGCGCGCGCGCGCCTGCGTCGATGGTGGCGAGATCGATGTCGATGCCGAGCGCGCTCGCCGCGACCGCGCCTAGAAGCGCGGTGCCGTAGCCTTCGCCGCAGGCGGCGTCGAGCACGCGCTTGCCGTGCACGAACCGGCGCGCAAAGGCGTAGCGATGCCAATGCTCGTAGGCAATTTCGCCGCCGCAGCTCGGCAGAAAACGCTCACCGGTGAATGCGGCCGCGCCAGGTGACGGGGCGGGAACGGGGGCGGACATGCGGCTTGCGGGCGCCGGGCCGGGGCAAGCCCCGAGGTTGGGCGGCGCAAATACGCCATTTTACCCGAGAGCGCATGGCCGCGCCCGGCCGTCCCCGCCGCAGCCAGGCCGCGCACCCGGGCCGAAAGCTGCCGTCAGCGCACCTCGCCGCCGTTCCAGCCGTGACCGAGCCGCACGAGGCCCAGTTCGCGCGAGGCGCCTTCGACCACGAAGGGCAGCTCGACGTTGTCGAACAGGCGCACCCCTTCCGGATCGAGCGCATGCGCGCGGACGATGTACTTGCCGGGCAGGAGCGGCAGCTGCGGGAAGCGGATCGAGAACGCGAACCGCTGCGCGGCCAAGCCGCTGCGGCGTGACGCCGTCCATGTCGGTCGCCACGCCGTAGATGGGGGTGCCGTCGGCGCGGACGAGCCCCACCAGCACCACCGGCGTGCGGTCGTCGGGCGAGTACACCTCCCCGGACACCGCGAGCGTTCCGCCCGAGGCGATGCGCTCCGGCGGGTCGAGGCGCAGCGCCTGCACCGCGTAGTAGCCCGCGGCGCGCGCCTTGGGCGCGGCGATCGGCTGCTTGCGCGCCGGCGGCTTTTTCCTCGTGGTAGGCGAGATAGGCCTGCGCCACCTCCGCGGCCGGCGCCGTAGCGCACCGTGCGCCCGTCCTTGAGCCAGAGCGCGGCGCGGCAGAGCTTCTGCACGTGGTACATGCTGTGCGAGCACAGGAGCAGCGTGCCGCCGTCGGCGAGATAGTTTTCCATCCAGGCGACGCATTTCTTCTGGAACGATTCGTCGCCGACGGCGAGCACCTCGTCGGTGATGAGGATGTCCGGGCGCAGCGCGGTCGCGACCGCGAAGCCCAGGCGCACGACCATGCCCGACGAGTAATGCTTGATCGGATCGTGGATATGCTCGCCGATGTCGGCGAAGGCGACGATCTCGTCGCGCTTCGCGGCGATCTCGTCGGGGGTGAGGCCCAGCAGCGCCGCGGCCAGATCGATGTTGGCGAGCCCGGAGTACTCCGGATGGAAGCCGGAGCCGAGCTCCAGCAGCGCGCCGACGCGGCCGCGCACGTCGACGCGGCCGCGCGTGGGCGTGATCACGCCGGCGACGACCTTGAGCAGCGTCGACTTGCCGGCGCCGTTCTCGCCGATGATGCCGAGCGATTCGCCCGCCGCGAGGTCGAAGGACACTTCGTCCAGGGCGCGGAAGGCGCGCGCGACGCCGCGGCCGCGCAGCAGGTCGAGCACGAGCTTCACCCGCGCCGCGTCGGTGTCGAGCTTGGCGTAATCCTTGCCCACGCCGGACAGGTGCAGCAGCGGCGCGGACATCACACGAAGTCCTCGAAGTGCGGCGACAGGCGCAGGAAGACCCAGCGCCCGCCTGCGAACAGCGCCAGCGCGACCACGACCGCGACCGCGTCGCCCCACTGCAGGCCGAGCTGGCCCTCGAGCAGCGCGTCGCGCAGCCGGTCGACCAGCTAGCCGAAGGGATTCGCCGCGACCCACGGCCGCATGCGCGCGGGCACCAGCGACAGCGGATACAGGATCGGCGTCAGGTACATCAGGATCATCAGCACCGGCATCAGGATGTGCTCGATGTCGCGGATGAACACCTGCAGCGCGGCGAGCCCGAGGGCGAGCCCGGTGACGGCGACGGCGATGACGACCCACAGCGGCACGGCGAGCAGCAGCCCTTCGAAATGCACCGGCTCGCCGAAGAGCGCGAGCACGATGAGCACCACCAGATAGCCGACGAATTGCAGCGCGAGCGTGGCGGTCACCGACGCGTAGACGATCAGCTCGTGCGGAAACGCGACCTTGCGGATGAGCCCCGCGTAGCCGGCGATGGAGACGGTGCCGCGCTGCAGCGCCTCCTGCGCGGCGAGCCACGGCCAGAGCGCGACCGCGACGAACAGCAGAAAGCTCTTGCCGTTCATCGGCCCGGCGCGGAACACGACCGTGAACACGAAGTGATAGACCGCGAGCAGCGCGAGCGGATGCAGGAACGCCCACGCCATGCCGCTGACGCTGCCGAGGTAACGCGTGAACAGCTCGCGGCGGAAGAAATTGCTGAACAGCGCGCGCTGGCGCGCGAGTTGCGGTGCCGCGCTGCGCGTCAAGCTCACCGGCGTTCTCGGGTGCGGGGTCGCGGACATGGTCGGGAGGATAGCAGCGTTGCGCGGGCTAGCGCCGCCGGCGCTCGCGCCACCTCGCGCCGGGCGCGAGGACGCCGCTGTCAATCGCCGGGGCAAAGAACGCGCGGCGGCGCGATTGTCCCGTTGACCTCAGACGAGGCGTTGTTCCAGCGCCTGGATCAGTACGATCTTGCGCCCCCGCGGCACCGAGACCGCTGCCGAAACGTCGGGGTCCCAGTAATCGGCGAGCAGCGGCGGGCGCGCGCCCAGGTAGACCGGCGGCGCCAGCACGCTCTTGTCCATGCCGAGATTCTCGCCGTGCTGGTATTTGCGGATGAGCGCCGGAACGCGCGTGATGCCCATGCTCGACAGGCTTACCGCGCGGTGGTGACCGTCGGTGAGCACGTAGCGTCCGCCGAACTCCGCCACCTGCACGAACGATGGCGCGAGCTCCACCACAAAGCCCAGCAGCGTGCCCTGGCCGAGCTGTTGCGCGCGAAAGCCGACCACGCGCAGGTTGGGATTCGGCGCCGAGAGTATCGCCACGCTGCGGGCGGAGTCGACCTGGTAGGGCAGCACCTGCGGATTCGGGATCGGCAGCGTGACCTGCGCCAGGGCCGAGAGGTCGTCTCGGATCGAGTCCGCCGTGCACGCGCGGATCGGGATCGGCGAGCACGAAAGGCTGCACGGCGCAAACGCGCGCGAGGTCGACGAGCGCGATCTCCCAGCCGTCCTTGTTCATCGCGCCGAACTGCTCGTGCGCGAAGAGCGCGGCGCGGTGCGCGGCGAGGGCTTCCGGGACACGGGCCGAGCACCGGCGAGGCGGCAGCGAACGGCGGACGCGCGGCGAGCCTGGCGCGCGCGACTTCCAGCGCGCGCCGCTGCTCGGTCGGAGAGCTCCGCCGTGCGCTGCTGCGCGTTGAGGATGCCGCGGGCCTGCGCGTCGGAGAGCCAGGCCAGCAGCGCGCGCGCGGGAGCGAGGGCGGGCTGAGGTGTCGTCCATCGAGTCGATCTGGCCGCGCCGCGGTCGTTCGAACGCCGGCCGCGACCGCAGCGGGCGCGTGCGCGTTCTAGTTCGTCGGCGGCGGGTGGCGCCGGCTTGAACAGCGCCGGATCCGGATGGTAGACGAGCCCGTCCACCGCCTGCCTGGTCGATCTTCATGCTCGTGGTCGCTGCGAATAGACTGCAGTTTCGCTTCCTTTTGTTCGGCGATGTAGATCGTCGCGCAGCTGCGCCATGATCTGGTCCTTGACCTCGTCGAAGGTCTGCTGCCGTGGGGCGCGCCGATCCTCGTAGCGAATCAGGTGATAGCCGAAGCGCGTGCGCAACGGCTCGCTGATCTCGCCGGGCGTCTTCATCGCGAATGCCGCCTTGGTGAAATCGGGGTCCAGGCGGCCCGGGGCGAACCAGCCCAATTCGCCGCCGGTGGTCTTCGCGCTCGGCTCATCGGAGATTTCTCTGGCGAGTTCCGTCGAAGTCGGCGCCGGCGAGGAGCTTCGCGCGCGCGTCCTTGGCCCGCGCCAGCGCCGCCTCGGGGCTGTCCTTCTTCGGGTCGAACAAGATGTGCGACGCTTTCACCTCCTCGGGGATGAGGTACTTGTCCTTGTCCAGCAGGTAGTGCTCGCGGGCCTTCGCCAGGAATTCGCTCGATCGGGCATCGAAATCCGCCCCGGCCTTGTCCTCGATGCGCTGCAGCTGCAGGTTCGACGAGCACGCGGTCGGTCTCGAGCGCGATCAGGCGCTGCGACCTGCGGGTCGCGGTCGACTCCGTCCTGGCGCGCCTCCGCGGCGAGCGTCTTGGCGATGAGCATGTTGTTGAGCAGCGATGGTGAGGCGCTTGGGGTCGCCGCCAGGGGATTGCGCAGATCGGGGGGCACGCGCAACAGGTCGGCCTCGTAATCGCCGCGGGTGAGTTTGGCGTGCTGCGTTCTCGACCAGGACATCGTCGGGCGAGCCGGCGGCGACAGCGATGGCGATGCGATGAACGGTAAGCATGCGGCAGCAGCCGCGACAGCGTATGCAATGCGATTCATGGGACCTCGACGTTATTGCGGAAAGCGCGGGCAGTCGGCCCGCGGCAGGATGTTGCATTTTAGCCGATGGCGGCTGCGCAAAAAAGCAGCCCCGCATTACGCGGGGCTGCGTGCAGTGTGAAGGAGCCCAGGCGCGAGCGCTTACAGACCCTGTGGCTTCTGCAGCGTCACGATGATGTTGCAGACACCTGTGCAGCTCTGATCGTGGTTCACGGCTCCAGTAGTAGGTCGTGTCGGGTTGCAGCTGCAGCCGCGCCGGCGACCATTAGGACCGACGCTGAACCAGCTCGCCCGGCGCCTGGCTGCCGCCGCGCCGGCAAAATCGCAGGCCGTTGTCGAGAGCTCCTTCGTCCACATGGTACCGCCGGACTCGACTGGTACTCGGCCGCTTCGATCTCCCTAGGGCTGTGCTACGTCCCGGCAGGCGTCGTGAAGACCACCACGAGGGCATCGTTGGCACCAAACCCGCCGACGGAATTCGAATATCCCTGTTATGCGGCAGGCCCTTGCCAACTCGAGTCCAGGTGAAGTGCAGCACGCGCGTATTGGCAAGCCGGTGCAGGAGATGCCGCCGCCGCCGCCGATCGTAACGGTCGCCGCAGCGCAGCCGGTGACGTGCCCGCCGGCGTTGCTGGCGGTACGCCGTGAAGGTTGTGGTCGTGTTGACGGTTATCGCTGTCGGTCGTTTGGCGTCGTCATGGCCTGCGGCACCGGTACCGGTCCAGACATAGCCGTTAAGCCGACGGTGCTCCGCCGGAAGTGCAATTCAAGGTGAGCGTGACGTTGGACGCCGGCGGTCTGGTTACCCGACGGGCGCGCCGGAGATGCTGCAACCGGCCGGAGCCTGCGGCGGCGTGGTGGTCCAGGTGACGTTCCATATCGCGCTGTGCCGGACCGGCCCGCGCGCCGTTGGTTCCGGTCACCGTATAGGTGAACGACTTGTCCGTTCGTATAGCGGCGTTGCCCGGGTCAGTGCGATTCTGCGTCGGTCGGTCCCGACCAGCCGCCACCGGTCCACGCGTAGGTGCGTTGCCGCAGGGCCGCAAGTCGACTGGAGCGTAATCGGTGTTAACCGATGGTTCCGCTAGCCGGGCGGTGATGGTTGCACAACGGCGCTGTCGCCGGCACGCAGGTCAGCGTCTGGTTGGGCGCGGTTCCGGTTACGGTGAAGGAGAGACAGAACGGGTCGGTGATGGTGATGGTCGCCTGTGCGAACGCACCGGCGGAGAACAGGGCGAGCGCGGCAGACGTGCAGGCAAAGCGCGGCCCAGCGGGCAAACGATCGGTTCATCAAGTGACTCCCAAAGCGGAAACCGCGTTCGAGCGGCCCCTGGGCCCCCGCAAGTTCCGCGCCAGCCTTCAATAAAAACAATTGAGTTCTGTAACTTCATTATACCTCAGCGCGCCGCAAAGCGCCAACCCGTGTCGGATTCCGTCTGTCAGACGCACGCCGCCGTTCGAGCCTATGACAATGACATGAACGCAGCATGGCAGCACGCCAGGACTGCCGCCGCGCGTCATTTTCCGCCGCATTCGCACAGCCGGGACAAGCTTCGACCCGTCAGCGGCTAGGTGGCGTCGAAAGCGTGAGCCATCTTCGCTTGCCAGCATCCTGCGCCCACGTAACCGCGAAGAGCACGCCCGCACGGCCGCGCGCTTTCGCAACAGAAAAAAACGGGCGGAACCGAAGTTCCGCCCGCGCCGATTGAAACCAAGAACTATTGAACGAACGTCGTGGTCTTGTGCACGAAGTTTCCGCCGTAGATCGACAGGACATTGCGTGCCCGTTCACGACAGCTCGTTGTTCTGATACGATCTCGACTTCGAAGCCGATCACTGGCAGGCCGTTGTACGTCGTCGAGTTGCCGGTCGTCGTGGCGCCACCGATGTTGGTGATCGCCGTGTTCGACTGGTTGATGAGCTTGTGGAGCGTTCCCGTGATGCTCGGCGGGAAGAAGCCCAGCGTCATCCAGCCGTCCGCGAACCTCGTCGGGACGTTCAGGATGTTCGTCGAGCCGAGCACCTGGCTGTTGTTGAACTAATCACGTTCGCTTCCCAGCACAGCGAGTTCGACTGCGCTGGGCGGCGGCGGCGAGAACGAGCCTTGCGCCTTGAACTCTTCCCGGTCGAACAGGTCGAGCTGACATCGTCGCACGAGCCCGCGTTGCCGTTGAAGTTCCGCTGGAACAGGTACACCGCCGGACCGGTGTTGCCGTTCGGCGGAAGGGCGTTGAGGTAGAAGCGCTTCGTCGGGAACGTCATGACCCAGTCGGTACCCGAATGGGTCGCCGCGTCGAGCACGAACTCGTTCAGGACCTGATCGTGCATGAGCACCGCGCTGACCGCGTCGACCTGCTGCGTCGGCGCGAACGGCGTCGTGGCACCCGGACCCCAGGTCCGACTGGTACACGCTGTTGTTGGCCAGCACCTGGCTGGTCGCGAAGGGGAACCCACCCGTTGAAGCCGGTAATGCGCGTTGTTGAGGTTCGGGGAGATGCTTCCCGCCGCGAAGAACTGCGGCTCGATCGAGAAATTGTCGATCGCAACCGCATCTTCGGTGTAGTCCGTGCCGTCGTCGACATTGATGAGCGTCATGCCACCGAACAGACCGCCCTGCGGAGGGTTACCCGGCCGGCTGCCTGACCGTCAGCGGACCCGGTCGTGCACGGCGGAACCCCGGAGACGTGCGTCGCAGCAACCCCGACCGTCGAATTCGTCGTGTAGGTCGCCATTTCGATGATCTCGACGTAGCCTTCGCGCGTCCGATCCAGCGACTGGTCGGCCCCATCGGCCGCCGACCCGACATACGCAAAGTTCACGAAGTCCTTGCCGCCCGCCGGAATCGGCGGAATCGTGCAGGACTTGTCGAAGGTGATCAGTTCGCCCGCGTCCGGATGGCGGTCGGGAATGATGCCCGCCGTCCACACGTCGTACGCCGACAGGAACAGGTTGAAGTCAAGTACTTCGCGGCTGTCCTTGCCTTCCAGGAAGCGGACCTTGACCGCCTTGACCGACGCGGTGGAGTTGACCACGTACAGCAGCGAGTTGAACGTGTTGCCGATGCCGCGGCTGTCCGCGCGGGTCGTGTAGTACGGATACAGCAGAACCTGGCCGAGTCCGCCCGGGTTGAGGTTGACCGCTTCCGCGGCTGCCGCCGCACCCAGACCCGGTGACGCCGGCCAGAGCCGTGTACAGCGCTTTTCTTTGGAACGAGTTCATGGTTTTTGATGACTCCTATGTTTCAGATTCAGGTTTAAAGTGATCACTTTAGAACCGACAGCAACCGCGAGTCTATTACAGCCTACCGCCTTTTACAATCAATTCGGACCACGCATCCAGCTCCTCCTGCATGATCTGTGGGTAATTCGCAACGTTTAAGCACCCTTGCCCGTCAGTGGTAAACGTATCCTGCCGTACCGTTTTCGATGATCCAGGTCTCAAGCAGCGGTGTCTGTATCCCTTTCATCCGCTTCGCGTCGTAGGTGATCCGCAGCAAGACCTTGCACACCTCCCGTTCGCAATCAACCTTCTCGACCTTTGCCTCGCGCCACATGCCCGGCTTGATCCGCGACTTGTACACCTCCAGCGAGGTGGCCGCCTTCGATCCAGCGCTCAGGAACTCATAGGCGCCGGCCACGTCCCCCTTGATCAGGAGCTGCCAGCGCGCTTCCGCCCGCTCGGCGACAAACTTGGACTTGGCTTCCGGCGTCGAGTCCACGCTGATCGCCGCGCAGCCCGCAAGCCCCGCCGCGACCATCAGCCCCACCCAACGCCACTGCAGCGCCTTCAGTCCGCTGCGCCAAACCACTATTTCCCGGCGCGCCGCCCTGAGGCATTCGTTAGGGAGCCTATCGAAAGCACCTAGGACCGTCAATTGCCTCATCGGCATTTTCTCCTCTCGGTTCGTTATGTTGCAAACCCGCAACATTGATTGCGTCGCCATTTGGCGACGGTTTACTGCGTAGGCGCGTCCTCCGTGACAGTTTTCTTCGCCGGAAAGACCTCGTCGAGCCGCTCCATCCTGTGGCGGAGATCGTCGATGATGCGCTCGTAATCGACCTCGCTTCTCGACCACGCGCGGCGTGATGAACAGGATCAGCTCGGTGCGGTCGTTTTCCAGCGTTTGGTTGCCGAACAGGCCGCCCAGCACCGGGATGCGCGACAATGCGCGGCAGCCCGGCCGAGGTGTTCTGCTTGTTCTCGGTGATGAGCCCGCCCATCACCATCGTCTGCCCGCTGGGCACCGCGAGCAGCGTCTGCACCGAGCGGGTGTTGATCGGCGGCGCCTGGTCGGGATCGCGACGTCGCGCCCGGCGTGCTCACTTCCGCATCGACTTCCAGCGTCACCAGCCCGCCGGCGTTGATGTGCGGCGTGACCTGCAGCAGCACGCCGGTGTCGATGTATTGCGCGGTCGTCGTGAACGTGCTGTTCGGTCCCGCCGACGACGCGTCTGCTGGTTGATCGGAATGCGGTCGCCGACCTTGATCGTCGCCTTCTGGTTGTCGAGCGCGGCCAGGTGCGGATTGGCGATCACCTTGGTGCTGCCGTAGCTGTCGAGCAGGTGCAGCGCCGCCTGCACGCCGCCGGGAAAGTTGGCGTTGTTGATGAGGTAGTTGAACCCGGTCGACGAGCGCGAGGCCCAGCGGCGTCGCTCCCGCCGCCGCCGCGGGCAGCGGCACCGCCGGATTGAACGGCGTCGGAGGTGGTTGAACAGCCCGCCGCTGCCGCGCCCGGACGGTGCGGCGCCCTTGAACAGGAATTCGACGCCGAACTGCAGGTCGTCGGTCAGCGTGACTTCGCGCGATGGTCACCTCGATGGCCACCTGGCGCTGCGGCACGTCGAGCTTCTTCAGCGCCGCCTCGATCACCGAGTACTCGGCGGGCGTGGCGACGACCAGCACCGTGTTGTTGTCCTTGTCGGCGACGACCTGGACGTTGCGCACGACGCCGATGCCCTCGGCCAGCGCGAGCGCGCGCTGGATCGTCCCCTGCGCGCCGCGGCGCGGCGGGCGCCTGCGCGATGGCCGGATTGACGCCGCGGTCGCCGGCGCACTCGGCCCCGCACCGGTCTGCTGCGGCTGAAACGCGGGCGGCGAGACGATCGTGCCCGCGGGGGTGCCCGGCGCGAGCTGCGGGGCGCTCGGGCGCCTGCTGCTGCTGCGAGACGCGCCCGGTGAACGCCTGCTGCAGCAGCGGCGCGATATGCTCGGCGCGCCCGTTCTGCACCGCGTAGACGTAGAACTGGATGCCCGCGCCTTCGCCGCCGGCCTTGTCCAGCCGCTCGATCCACTTCTTGGCCTCGTCGAGATAGGCCGGCTGCGGCGTGATGACGAGCAGCGCGTTCATGCGCTCGATCGGGATGATGCGCAGGATGCCCGCGAGCGGGCTCTTGTCGGGCGTTCGCCGAGCGCCTTGTCGAGCTCGGCGACGACCGTCTTGACGTCGGCGCTCTTCAGCGTGAACAGCCCGGCCGACAGGCCCTGCCAGCCAGTTGACGTCGAACATGTCGATCGTCTCCAGCAGGTGCCGCAACTCGAGCTCGGTGCCGGAGAGGATCAGCAGGTTGCGCAGATCGTCGACGCGGACCGTGCGTCTGGTCCTTGACGAAGGGCTCGAGCAGGCGCGCCATCTGCCGCACGCCGACGTAGCGCAGCGGCACGATCTGCACCGAAAATGCCCGGCGGCATGGCGCGCGCTGCGAGTTGCCGAGCTGCGGCGTGAGATTGCCGCGCACCGCGGCCGCGGCGGGAAGGATCTTCCACACGCCCGCTTCCTTGGTCATCGTCGCGCCGTTCATGCGCAGCAGCATCTCGAGCGTCGCCGGCAGCGCCTCGCGCGGGATGCCCGCGGAGGTGCGGATGGTCACGCTTCCGCCGACGCTCGGGTCGATCGTGTACGACTCGCCCATGATGTCGCCGAGGATGTTGCGCACGACGTCGCGCAGGTCCGCGCCTTCGAAATTGAGCGTCACCGCCGGCGCCGGCGTCGCAGTGCGGGCTCGGCGACGGCGGCGGCACGCATGCCGCCAGGCTACTCGCCCTTGACCATCACGCCGGTGCCCTTGTAGACCTGCGAAGTGCCGCCGCCGGCGCCCTCCGGCACCACCGGGGTGCCCCCGGTGGCGCCGGGCGCGGCCATCTTCTGCGGCGGCGTCGCGGCGGCGCCGTGGAGGTGACCTCGGCGTTGTGCGTCGCGCAGGCCGCGACCGCGACCGCGCCCGCCAGAATCAGCAGCCGACTGCGGTTGCGAACGATCATATGTGCCGTCTGTCCTCGGCGCCCCGGTTGCGGATGCCGTCTTGTTTTAGGAGTGCCGATGGGAACCAACACGCTTACTGTACCGGATTGCATGCGCTGGTAGACCGCGTCCCAGCTCGCATCGGAGGCTGGCGGCATGCCGTTCGACGCGGCCCCGGTGGCCGGCGGCACGGCGTCAGCGGCGCGGCGCCGGCCGCCCGGAACGCCGGGAGTGACCTCGTGCGATGCCGCGGCGGCGGCCGCGGCCGCGGCGCGCGCCGCGCGGCGGGCCTGCGCCGCGGCTCGTTGCCGCCTGCGCGGGCGGCGGCCGTGCCGGCGCGCTGCGGCCGCGGCCGGCTGCGCGCCGGCGACGGGCGGGATGCCGGGCGATGCCGGGCGCAGCCGGCGCGGCGGCGATGGTCTTCTTCGGACCCGGGCTGACCTTGAGGAACAGCTCTTCGCTGTCGCTACCGGCGGTGAATTTGACCCGGTCGGCGGCAACCAACGCGACCTTCATGCCGTTGACTTCGTCGCCCTGATGCACGGTACGCGCCTTGCCGCCGCTGACTTCCTTCAGGAAAGCGATGCTGCGCTCGCCGGCCACGGCGGTGCCCACGAGCAGAAACTGGCCGCGCTGAATCCGCCGCGAGCCGCCTGCTTCCGCGGCCAGAGCCGGCGCCGGCCGCCGCGTCGCGTTGAACAGCGTCCGGTTCACCGTTTCGCTGTGCGCGGCGATGCCGCCGTCGACGCGGTATTCAGGCAGCACCGCGGCCTCCGCCGGGCTTCGGCGCGACTGGCGGCGGCGGCGCCGGCACGGGGATCACTGCCGTCCCCAATCGATCTCCCAGCCGATGAGCGCGCCGAGCAGAACGGCCGGAACGAGCCACCACGCCCAGGCCTGCGCGCGGTGGGCGGCAAGCCAGGCCGGAAACGGCGTCATTTCTTCTCCCCTTCGGCGAAGGCGAAGCCGGCGACGTCGAGCAGCACGCTCAATTCCGGCTCGGCGCCGGGAGCCGGCTTGAAGCCGCGGAACGCATTGAGCGGGCGGATGGTAATGTTCTCGACCAGCGCGTAGGGCACCTGCGTTTCCAGGGCGTAGAGGATCTTCTGCAGGTTCGGCGTCGTCGCGAACAACTGCACGTTGATGCCGATCTGCCGGAAGTGCCCGTCGTCGCGCGGCTGCGCCGTCTGGATGGTCGTGATGCGCCCGCCGTTGTTCTCGATGGCCGCGCGCACCAGGTCCTGCAATTCCGCCGAGGCCAGGTTGGGCGCGGTATTGGTGAGGTAGAAGCGCCGGCCGTTGGCCGCGCGCAGCGCGTCGAGGGTCTTGCGGTACTCCGGCGCCTGCGCCGCGACGCGCGTGTACGTGGCCAGGCGGTCTTGCGACGATTCGATGATGTGGTCGTAGTGGCGATGCAACAGCAACGGCAGCGCGAGCAGCAGCGCGAGCCCCAGCAGCACGGCGAGGACGAGCAGCGCCACGGCCAGCACGCGGCTTTGCTTCGGCGGCAGGTGCAAGGCGAGCGTAGCCATCAGGATTGCGGCTCCGGCGGCGGCGCGGGTTCGCCTTCCGCGGCCGGCGCCGGGCTCAGGCGGCGCGAACGCGGGCGGCCGCGGGCTCCGGCGGCGCGGCCGCTGCGGCTTGCGGGGCGCGGGCGTGTCGGGGCGCTTGCCGCCGCCGGCGCCGCTGCGGCCGGTGGCCGGCTGGGCTGCCTGCGGCCGCGCATTGGCCGCTGGCGCGGCGGCGGCCGGGGGCGCGGCGGCGGCGCGTGGCGGGGGGCGCAGCCGGCCGCGGCGGCGGCGCCGGAACCGGCGCCGCGGCGGCCATCAGGGGCGCTGCCCCCGGCGGCGGCAGCGCCAGCACCCGCGCCCCGAGATCGAACACCTCGCCCGGTCCGCCCTGCACCTTGGTCGTCGGCGAGCGCTGCGCGGCCTGCTCGAAGAGCTTGGTGTCTTCGAGCATGCTGATGAGCTTGCCGGCATTGGCGGACTCGCCGCGCAGGTACACCTCGCGCAGCATGTCCTTGCCGCGGCCGCTGGTCTTGACGTCAAGCTGCGTGAGCCAGGTGTCGTCGGGCAGCGCGCGCGTGACCTCGTCGAGCACTTGCACCATGCTCGGGTAGGCGTACTTCTTGGCCAGCACGTAGTTGTAATCGTCGCGCATGGTTTCGAGCTGCTGCCGCAACGCATCGGCAGCCAGTGCGCGTTGCTCGGCGACGGCGGTCTGCGCACCGAGCGCTATCGCGTATTCGCGCTTCTGCAGCAGCGGCACCCCGCTCGCCGTGAGCGCGAACACGACCACCAGCGCCAGCGGCGCCCAGACCTGCCAGCGCCGCCACTGCAGCGGCAGCGTGCGGCGGACACCGGGCAGGAGGTTCAGTCGCGTCGGCGCCGCCGCCGGCGGCCCGGGCACGACCGCCACCGGCACGGCGCCCCACGCCTCGACCTGCTTCACCGCGCCGTCGACGACGCTCTTGAGCGCCGCGACCCAATCGACCCGCAGCAGCTTCCGGGCCGGATCGCGGCCGACGACCACCGCATCGAAATAAACCTGCTCGGGTCGGAACGGCGTGTACCGGTCCAGCTCGAAAGCCAGGGTCTGGTTCAACTCTTCCTCGACGGCAGAGGGGAGCGAGAGCTCCTTGCGCAGGACTTGCTTCGCATCGAGCGCGACGATGACCTTCGGCGCGGCGATTCCGCCGGAGGCGCTCGCGGCGAGTCTCGCCACCGCAGCGCGCCCCGCGGCATGGACCGCCGCCGCGTCGCCCTTGAGCGCAACCGTCTCGGCGATCGTCAAGGCGTGCCGTTCCGTTCGTGAACTCGTAGCGCCAGATCACCGCCTCGCCGTCCGCCATGGCGATCACCGGCCGCGCGAAGCGGCGGTGAATGGCCGCGCGCCAACGTGCCGGCAGCAGCGGCGCAAGCTCGCGCATCCACCAGCGCCAGAAGCGCGGCAGACCGGCGCGGTTCACGGCATCACGAAGACGCTGTTGCCAGCGTGCGGTTGCGGGTTTCATCGCCCTTCTCGGCAGCTTGGGGTGGTGCCGCCCGTGGGTCCTTCGACAGGCTTGGCACGCGCGGGTTTTACGTGATCGTGCATTTCATCGCAAGTTTTTTGCCCCCGCGCGTGCCGCCAACGCGCCAAAGAGTCGCTGTTTGGCGACAGTTTGCGTGTTTTCATTGCCCGGGCGGCGCAGCGAACAACTGCCGCTCGCCTTCCTGCCATACCAGCAACGTCACCGGATGCAGCGTGTCGCCGCCCGGGCGCACGACCGCCTCGCGGACGAACGTCGTGCCGTCGGGCAGCGTCGCCTCGGCGCGTATGCGCCACAGATTGGCTGCCCCGGCCCCCACGCCTGCCAGCGGGAACACCGGCACCGGCAACTGTGCCGCGAGCGCGTTCTGGCGCTGCGTGAGGTACGTGTCGACGATCTCCGGGGTCGCGTTGGGCAGGGCCAGCAAGGCGGTGCGCGACGCGTAGGCGGGATTGATGCCGGGCAATTTGCTGAATACGGTTAGATTGTCGACCAGCGCGGCGTACAACGCGGGGGTCATGCCCAGCACGCGCTGCAACTCGGCTACGCTTTCGAACGGGGCGCTGGGCGGCTTGTACGACAATCCCGCAGCCTGGTATTCAGGCCCCTTCGCACCGTTGGGCCGCTTCAGATCGCCGGGACTCTTCCAGTCGTCGATCACGTCGACCATGCGCGCGGCCGCATCGGCGTCGAGTCCTCCCGCGACCTGCAACAGGTTCTTGAGCAGCGGGTCCGGCGCGGTGTTGAGGTCAATTCTACCAGATTCGTCTATGGCGTTTGCCGCGATGCGCGCGCTGTCCTCGTTCCACTGGTGCACATTGCCGTCGGCCTGCCACGGTTCGTTCTGCGTGCGCGGGCGCATCAGCTCGAAGGCGACGCGCATGATCGCGCCGTCGGCGAGCGCGCGCGCCTGCGCCAGCGACGCCGCGTTGTGCGCGGCGAGTGCCTCGGTGCGCATGCTGTACGCGAAGCCGCCCGCGATCACCGTGAGCAACACGGTTATCCACAACACGAGCACCAGCGCGATGCCCTCCTGCGCGCGGCGCGGCGTCGCGACGCCGTCTCTCGGCACCATCCCTGGCACGTTGCGCATCGGCAGGGTGACCTCAGACACAGCGCCGCGCCACCGGATTCCAGCTCGGACACCCGGTTTCCGGGAGCAGCCGCGGCTCGACGATCAGCGTCGGCCAGGGAAGACCCTGCAGCGGCGTGACGTCGACGCGGATGAGATCGGGCAGGCGCTGGGGATCGTCCCAGCGCTCGCGCCACGTCGGCGTGACCGAATCGGCGGCGCCCGGATCGCGACCAAAATACCCGAAGCGGACGGCGGCGATGCCTTCGGCGAGCACGGAGTAGTCCGCGCCGTCGAACGAGGGCAGCTGCTGCGCCGCGTAATCGGGAATGACGCGGGTAAGCGTCAGCCGGGAGCTATCGCCATTGGGCACGACGGCGACCCGGAAGTAGTACATGCCGCCGCCGGCCCGTCCGGGCAATGCCGCGGCGTAGGCGAGCGAGTCGCGGGTGCCGAGGAAATACAGCGGTTGCTCGACGACCTTGTGAAAGCGCAGCGGATGCTGCGCCGTGAGCGTGCGCCGCAGAAACGATTCGCTCAGGCGCATCTCGTCGGTTTGCTGGCTCTTCGCCTCGCCCCCGTTCCAGCTTTTTCCCGCGAGCGACAGCGAACCGTAGAGCACCGACCCGATCAGCGCGAGCAGCACCAGCGCGACGGTCAACTCGATCAGCGTGAAGCCGTTGTGGCGCGTCATGGTCGGCTTTCGGCTACGGCCGCTTCATTGCCATGCGCACGGTCGACAGCGCGAGGGAGCGCTGGCCGCCGAAGTCCGTCGGCCAGGTCACGGTCACGGCGAGGTGCCACAGCCGCACCGGCAGCATGTCCGCGAGGCGTTGCTGATCGGCGTTCATACCCGGCGGCTGATAGGCCTCGATCTTGGTCGACCAGGCGTAGCGGCCGTCGTCGGAGGTGCCTTGATCGGTGCCCTCGCGCAGCGGCTGTTCGACCCCGGCTGCGACGAGCCGGCTTTCGGCGACCAGGGCGGCGCGACTGTATTCCTCGCCCAGGCTGGCATTGTTGAGCGAGGCGCCGAAGAGCCGGAACAACACGGTGCCGAGCACGGCGAGGATGACGAATGCGACGAGGACCTCGAGCAGCGAGAAGCCGCGCGCCGCGCGCCGGATGCGCGCCGGTTGCGCCCGTCTCCGGCCGCGCTCGCCATGGGTTGCGCCCGAGTGAGGGTGCACGCCGGGGGCCCGATCCGCGCTGCTGCGAGCGACCTGTCGCATCACTCAAGAATCGCGATGCGACCGGTCAGCCAATCGATATCGACTTCGTACTTGCGCTCGCCGGAGGCGAGCGTGATGCGCCCGCCGTTGGAACCGCCGTCCGGATAGAAGCGCACCGCGCCGACCTGGTCGTTGACCAGGTCGCGCTGCGCGGTGAACAGCTTGAGATCGATTCCGGGAGGCAGCGCGTGCACGCGCGGATCGGGCGGGACCCGAAAGGCGCGCCCCGCGACATCGAGCTCGAGGGTCGACTCGACGCGCTGGGTGATGGCCTGTCCGCGGGCGAGGCGAAGCCCGGCGGCAACATCCCGGGCCGCGCTCTTGAGCGCGGTCGTCGACACGCCGCTGCCGAACGTCGGCAGCGTGAGCGCCGCAACCAGCCCCATGATGACGAGGACGACCAGGAGTTCGAGCAGGGTAAAGCCGGCGCCGCGGCCGCTCCTGCATCCGGCGCGTCCCGGGCGCCTCATGTCGCGCACCACTCGCGCCAGGCGTGCCGCAGCCGTTGCAGCAGCGCTTCGCTGAACCCGGCGGCGTCGCACAGCGGGGACGCCGCCATCGCCGGGCGCAGCGTCTCGCGCAGCGACTGCAGGCGCGGCAGGTCCGCGGCGATGCCCGCCGCGATGGCAACGTAGTCGGCATCGTCGCGGGCGACGAGCGACGGCATGCCGACCGCTTCGAGCAGCATCGCCGACTGCCGTGAAATCATGCTGGTCCCCAGCCGGGCGACGACCGGCACGCCCATCCACAACGCGTCGCAGGTCGTCGCCCCGCCGTTGTAGGGAAACGGGTCGAGCGCGACATCGACGTCGGCGTATTCCGCCAGCAACGCCGCATGCGCCGACGGCGTGCGCATTTCCAGCCGCCCGGCTGCGATCCCGGCCTGCGCGAAGCCGCGCTCGAAGCGCGCGCGCACGTCCGGGAACCTCAGGGTTTCGCCCTTGAGGATCAACTTCGACGCGGGAACCGCGGCGAGGATGCGCGCCCAGAGCGTGACCACGTCCGGGCCGATCTTTTCCGCGCGCGTGAACGATCCGAACGCGATGTGCCCGCGGCGCAACGCGGGCGGCGGGGCAACCGGCGGCGCAAACGGCGGCGCGGTGTAGCACAGCCGCGTCGCCGGCATGCGGATCAAGCGCTCCACGAAGCGCTGCGCACCGTCCACCGGGCAGCTCACCGGGTCGGTGATCAGGTAGTCGATCGCTGCGAGGCCCGTGGTATCGAAGTAGTCGAGCCACGTCGCCTGCACCGGCGCGGGGCGCAGCGCAAACACGAGCAGCCGGTTGCCCGGTGCGTGGCCATTGAGATCGATCAGGATGTCGATGCGCATCGGCGCGGATGCGCCCGGCCGCCTCGTGGTCGCCGAGCGCGGCAATGTCGGTCCACCGCACCGGCGGCTGCCGCAGCTCGGCAGTTAGCCAGTCGGTCGTGGTGGCATTCGCGTACAGGTGCAGCTCGACATCCGCGCGCGCCGCCATGGCGGGAATGACGCCGCGAAGAAAATGCCCGACGAGCTGCGCGTTGAAGCCGCTGGAGACCAGGCCGATGCGCAGCGGCCGGTCCGGTGCGCGGTCGTTGTCATGAGCTTGCCATTGGGCGTACAAGGCGGCGGCGAAACGCCGTTCCCACTCCCGATGCAGCGCGTAGAGTTCGTCCTGCGACACGCGCGGGTTGCTGTGCAGCGCCAACAGCGCCGCGCTCGAGATTTCCGCCGTCGCCTTCGGGGAGCGGCTGCCCGCCGCATAGTGCGCCGGCCACTGCTCGCTGCGGCCGAGGAGCCGGCAGAGATTCCCGAGGCCGAAGTGCGCTGCGGCGTGATTGGCATCGCTCGCGAGCGCCCTTTCGAACCAGGGCTCGGCGGCGGCGAGCTCGTGGGCGAGCACGTGCGCCATGCCCATGTTGTAGAGCGCGTCGGCGTCGCCGCGGCGCGCGTCGATGACCTTGGCGAGATAGGTCTTCGCGCCCGGGCCGTTGCCGCTTTGCAATGCCAGCACGCCCATGAGGTAGGTCGCCTGCGCGTTCGCCGGGTCGATGCGCAGCGCCGCGAGATAACAGTTCTCCGCCGGCGAAAGCCGCCCGTGGCGCTGGTGCGCGAGTCCGGAAGCGATGAGCGCGGGTGCGAGGTCAGCTGCGCCGGCCATGTGCGGTTCGCGACGCGCTCGTGCCGCGGCGGAAGCGTTGCGCGACGCTCGCTGCGAGGCGGGACTTAAGGGTCCCAACTATTGATGTCCTTGTCGGCACCGTCGCCACCCTCCTTGCCGTCGGCGCCATAGGAAATGATGTCGTAGGCACCATGCTGACCGGGAAAGATGTACTTGTACTCGTTGCCCCAGGGATCCTTCGGCACCGTGCCGGTCTTCCAGTACGGACCGTTCCAGTTGCTCACCCCGGCCGGCGCGGTGATGAGCGCCTGCAGCCCCTCCTCCCCCGTGGGATAGCGGCCGACCTCGAGCTTGAACAGGTCGAGCGTCTGGCTGATCTGGCCGATCTCGATCTTCGCCGCCTTGCGCTTGGCCTGCTCGCCGCGCTGGATGTAGTTGCCGCCGACGATGCCCATGACAATGCCGATCAGAACCAGCACGACCAGAATCTCGATCAGGGTCATGCCCCGCAAATGCCGGAGCGACCGCGAAACGCGGTATCCGGGGTATGTGTTCATGGTTTCCCTCCTTCGCCGCCACGCATGGGGCGGTTAGACGCGGCGTCAGGTGACAAGTTCGCTCATGCCGAGAAGACCGAGCAGGATCGACAGCACGATGCCGAAGATCAGCACGGCGAGCCCCAGGATCAGCATCGGCTCAAGCACGGCCAGGAAGCGCTTGATCGCCGTCTGCACTTCGCGGTCGTAGACGTCCGCGACCCGAGCGAGCATCTCTTCGAGGCGCCCCGATTCTTCGCCGACGAGGATCATCTGGGTGGCAAGCCGCGGATAGAGCCCGGTCTCGTTGAGCGGGCCCGCCGAAGCCCTTGCCCTCGCGCAGCCGCGTGATGACCCCGTCGAGCGCCTGGGCGAGCACGGTGTTGCCCATCGTCTCCTTCGCGATCGACAAGCCGGCGAGCAGCGTCACGCCGTTGCCGAGCAGCGTGGCAAGCGTCCGCGAGAAGCGCGCCACCTCGACCTTGGCGAGCAGGTCGCCGAGCAGCGGCCAGCGCAGCAGGCGCCCATCCCAGCGGAAACGCACTTCGGGGCGTTTCAAGCGGCGGCGGAACAGCCACACCGACGACACCACGATGAGCGCGATCAGCCACCAGTACTTGCGCAATCCGGTGGCCACGAAAACGACGATCTGGGTTGGCAGCGGCAGCGCCTTGCCCGCCTGCGAGAAGGTCTGCTGGAACTGCGGCACGACGAAGATCAGGAGCACCATCAGCGAGGTGACCGCGACGCAGATCAGGATCGTCGGGTAGATCAGCGCCGACTTCACGCTCTCGCGCAGCTCCTTGTTGCGCTCCATCGTCTCGGCGAGGCGATCGAGCACCGTGCCCAGCGCCCCGCCGGCTTCGCCGGCGCGCACGATGTTGATGTAGAAGCGCGAGAACACCTCGCGATGCATGTCGAGCGCCTGCGACAGCGACTTGCCGCCGCGGACGCTGTCGCGGATCGCCTGCAGCAGCACGGCCACCGGCGGCGCGGCGGCGAGGCCGATCAGGATCTCCAGCGCGCGGTCGAGCGGCAGCCCGGCGCGGAGCAGGGTGGCGAGCTCGCGCGTCAGGGCGAGCATGTGATCGCGCGTGACCCGGCGCGGCGTGAACCAGGAGCGCCTCTGGTCCCGGTCCGCGCGCCCGTCGCCGGCGCGCTCGCCGGCGGCCGCGACGACCTGCATCGGCATCAGGCCCTGGTCGCGCAGCCGATCGACGATCTCGGACTCGTTCGCGGCGTCGAGCTCGCCGGCGGCGACGTCGCCGGCCGCATTGACCGCTCGGTAGCGAAACACCGGCATGGCCTAATCAGTCCTCGCGCGTGACGCGCAGGACCTCTTCGAACGTCGTGACCCCCGCCACCGCCTTGCGCATGCCGTCCTCGTACATCGTCACCATGCCGCCCTTGATCGCCTCGGCGCGCAGATCGGTCGACGTCGCGTGGCGCATGACGAGGCTGCGCAGCGGATCGGTCATCGGCAGCATCTCCAGGATGCTGATCCGGCCGATGTAGCCCGTCTGCGCGCATTCGCGGCAGCCCTTGGCGTGGTAGAGCGCGATGTCGCCGCCCCCGTTGGCGAACTTGCGCAGGCCCATCTCCTCGACCAGCTCCGGCAGCGCGATGTAGCGGCTCCCGGCAATGCGGGCAGAGCGTGCGCACCAGCCGCTGGGCGAGGATGCCGATCACCGTCGAGGTGAGCAGATAGTCCTCGACGCCCATGTCGAGCAGCCGGTTCACCGTCGATGGCGGCGTCGTTGGTGTGCACCGTCGAGAGCACGAGGTGGCCGGTGAGCGCCGACTGCACGGCGATCTGCGCGGTCTCGAGGTCGCGGATCTCGCCGATCATGATCACGTCGGGGTCCTGGCGCACGATCGAGCGCAGCGCGTTGGCGAAGGTGAGGTCGATCTGCGGCTTGACCTGGATCTGGTTGATGCCCGGCATCTGGTACTCGACCGGGTCCTCGACGGTGAGGATCTTCACGTCGGGCTTGTTCAGCCGATCGAGCGCGGTGTAGAGCGTCGTCGTCTTGCCGCTGCCGGTGGGGCCGGTGACCAGCAGGATGCCGTGCGGCTCCAGCAGCACGTCGAGAAAGACCTTGAGCGTGTCCTCCTCGAATCCGAGCCGCTTGAAGTCGAGCGCGACGCCGCCCTTGTCGAGGATCCGCATCACCACCGATTCGCCGTGCATCGTCGGCACCGTCGAGACGCGCAGGTCGATCTCCTTGCCCTGCACGCGCAGCCGGATCCGCCCGTCCTGCGGCAGGCGCCGCTCGGCGATGTCGAGGTTGGCCATGATCTTCACGCGCGAAATCACCGCCGGCGACAGGCGCCGCGGCGGCGACTCGACTTCGTGCAGCACGCCGTCGATGCGGTAGCGCACGATCAGGCGGTTCTCGAACGGCTCGATGTGGATGTCCGAGGCGCGCATCTCCAGCGCGTTGGTGATGATGAGCGACACCAGCCGGATCACCGGCGCCTCGGAGGCGAGATCCTTCAGCTGCTGGACGTCGGCATCGAAGCCGAGGTCGTCGCGCTGCTCGACGTCGCCGACGAGCTGCCCCTGCGCGGACTTGCCCGCGCCGTAGAGTCGCTCGAGCGCGGCCTCGAGCTCGGTCGGGATGGCGACGTGCGGGCTGACCTTGCGTCCGGTCACCATCTCGAAGGCGGCCATCGTGTAGCTGTCGGTCGGGTCGGCCATCGCCAGCGCGAGCTCGCTTTCGTCCTCGTTGAGCGGCAGGGCGCGCGCCTCGCGCAGGAAGCGCGCCGACACGCGCTCCTCGAGGATCGGCAGCTCCGGATAGGCGGCGGCCTCGACCAGCGGCAGGCCGAGCTGCTGCGCGAGCGCCTCGGCGACGTCGCGCTGCCCGACCAGGCCCAGCGTCACCAGCAGGGCGCCGAGCTTTTCGTGCGTTTCCTGCTGCAGGCGCAGGGCGCGCTCCAGCCCGGCCGCGTCGAGCTTGCCGCGCTCGATGAGGATCTCGCCGATGCGCTTGCGCACCGGCGCGGATACCGGCTCGGCTTGCGGGCTGTCGATCGAAATGTCCAAAACGGGGGCTAACTATCGGTGATAAATGGAAAATTTTAGCATAGACCGCGTGTGCCTCCCGGTCGTTCCCTCGCTTACGGGCGCGGCGCTCACCCTATAATGTGCCCCGCCCGCAAGCGCGGGGAGCACACCGCCCGTGTCCGACGTCAAACTGATCGCCTTCTACCTGCCGCAGTTCCATCCGATCCCCGAAAACGATGCGTGGTGGGGCGAGGGCTTCACCGAGTGGACCAACGTCAAGCGGGCGCGTCCGAACTTCGTCGGCCATTACCAGCCGCACGTGCCGGGCGAACTCGGCTACTACGATCTGCGCCGTCCCGAAACGCGCGCCGCGCAGGCCGAGCTCGCGCGCGCGCACGGCATCTACGGCTTCTGCTACTACTATTATTGGTTCAACGGCAGGCGCCTGCTGCATCTGCCCGCTCGACGAGGTGGTGCAATCCGGCGCGCCCGACTTCCCGTTCTGCGTGTGCTGGGCCAACGAGAACTGGACGCGGCGCTGGGACGGCGGCAACGACGAGGTGCTGCTCGCGCAGTCCTACACCGTCGACGAAGAGCAGCGCTTCATCGACGCATTGCTGCCGCTGTTCGCGGATCGACGCTACATCCGCGTTGGCGACCGGCCGCTGCTGCTGGTGTATCGCCCCAGTCTGCTGCCCGATCCGGCGCGCGCCGCGGCCACCTTCCGCGACGTCGCGCGCCGCGCGGGCTTGCGCGATCTCTACCTTGCCTTCGTGCAGCATCCGGGATCGGCCACGCCGGATGATTGGGGCTTCGACGCAGCCGTCGAATTTCCGCCGCACGGGCTGCGGGCGGAGACGCTGACCGATCAGGTGCGCAAGACCAACCCCGCCTTTGCCGGCACGGTCTGGGACTACGTTTCCGCGGCGCAGAATGCGTTGCCCGCCCGCAGCCGGCGCATCGCCAGCTGCGCGGGGTCATGACCGGCTGGGACAACACGCCGCGGCTGCAGAACAACGGGCAGATCTTCGTCAACAGCCATCCGCAGAACTACGGTCGCTGGCTCGCCGGCATCGTCGCGCAGGCACGGCAGGCGAGCGATCCCGCGGAGCGCATCGTCTTCATCAATGCCTGGAACGAGTGGGGCGAGGGCTGCTACCTCGAGCCCGACGCGCAGTTCGGCCGCGGCTATCTCGAGGCCACGCGGGCCGCGCTCGGCGCGCCGGCGCCGCAGCTCCGCAAGCCGTGCCCGGCAACGCGCCGGCGCGCGAGCCCGCAAGCGCTCGTCCCGAGCGACGTAGCGCTGTTTGCCGATACCGTTGTCCGGGCGGTCGTCGGCAACGGCTTGATCGCCGATGAGCAGGCGGCCGCGATCAAGGCGCGCGGCGACAAGCCGCTGATCGTCGTCGCCGCCGCCCCTAAGTCCGGCTCCACGTTCCTGGCGCACACCCTGAGCACGCTCACCGGGCTGCAGCGGTTCCGTCTCTGCGCCGCCTATGCGACCAACGAACACGACTTGCATCTGCCGGCGCTGTGCCTGATGCGCGGGCACGGTTGCGTCTCGCAGCTGCACATGAAGGGGACCTTCCACAACGCGGCGCTGATGAAAAGCTTCGGCATCAAGCCGATCGTACTGGTAAGGCGCATCGAGGACATCGTGGTCAGCCTGCAGCACGACCTCAAGCGCAAGTCGCTCTCGCCGCTGTCCGCCACCGGCGAGGACGGTTACTCGTTCGTGTGGCAGGATCAGTGCACGCGGGAGCTGAGCGACGAACAGCGCCTGGACATGATCATCGACCTGGCCGTGCCCTGGTTCGTCAATTTCTATGTTTCCTGGTACCGGCTTTGCGAACAGGGCGCCGTCGACGCGCTCTGGATTACCTACGAGCAGCTGTTCGCCGAGAAGGAAGCTACGGTGCGGCAGGTGCTCGCGTTTCTGGGTTTTGCCGATATCGGCGCCATCGCTCCGGCCCTGCTCGCGCGCACCTACGAACCTTCCGCGACGGCCGCGTCGGGCAGGGCAGCGCGGCGTTGAGCGCGCGACAGCGGCGAGAGATCCGCGCGCTCTTTTCCTATTACCCGGGCGTCGATTTCGGCAAGTACGGGCTCGCGGGGTCCGGTTGAAGGAGTCGCGCAGCAACCCGGTCAGCGCGCGGCCGGCTGGGCCTTGCCCGCGACCGCACCGCGGCGTCGACTCCACCGCGCTGATCAAATCCCGGATTTTCGCCTCTTCCGCGGCATCGACCTCGGCCAGGACCGGGCCGACGTTGCGCGGCGCCGGAACGATCACCTGCCCGGGATCCTTGGGCGACGCCAAGGGCCTGCAGCAGCCGCGCCGCGCCCTGCGCGGTCTGCAACGCTTCGAGGCTGAAGCGGTGAAACACGATGTTGGGCTTCCCCGCCACGAGACGCTCGTAGTAGGCAACGCGCGCGCGAATCTCCAGGATGTACCACAGGCACAGTCCGTTGATGCCGGCGGCGACCAGTTCGGCGGAGGGCACGAGGTTCACCGGATAGTCAGGATCCAGATACCACAGCCACTGATTGCTCTTGTGCACGAAGTCGAGCCGCTTGCGAAAACTGAGCAGCGTCGCCAAGGTGTCCCGTTCCAGCGCGATCAGGTGCACCGTGCCCTTGGCCGTCAGCGGCGCGAGATTTTCGATGAGCCCCGCCTTCATCAGCAGATGCGAGGTCTCGACGTAGAATTGGCGTGGCGTGCCGGCGATGCGCGCGAGCTTCGCGCGCCAGAACGCCTGCACCTTGTCGACGTTGCCCTGCGAGTTGAACAGGGTCATGTGCGAGACGTCCGGCGTGTCGACGCCGAAGCGGTCGAAGCCGACGATCTCGTGATAGCACTCCGCGTCGGGCAGGTTCTGCGCCAGCAGCTCGGCCAGATACAGTGTGCCGCTGCGCCCGGTGGTCAGGGTAAAGACAAAATGGGTCATCGGCGAAGCACCGGCGCAGGGCCGGGACATCCTCGCGTCCAGGCCGCACGCGTCATGTCGAAGTTGAATTGCCACCGTTGCTTGGCATAGGTGGCGCGAATGCCGCGCGCGAAGATTACCGCGGTTCACGGCGCCTTGCCAAAGCAACCGGTGCCGGCTTCGCGCGATAATCGGCACCGGGCCCCGACCATGAAGCTCCCAGGCTACCCGCCCGACCCTCGATTCCCTGCCGCGGCGGCAGAGCACGCGCCGAGCGGCGCGCCGCCGTCACCCCGATGTCGACTGCCGCGCCTAGCGCCGAAGTTCGCCGCAACGATCCGTGTCCGTGCGGCAGTGGCAAGCGCTACAAGGAGTGCCACGGCGCGCTTGGCGCGGCACGCCGCTGCGGCGGCCGAAGCAGCGCCGCGCGAACTGCTCGCCCAAGGGCGCCTCGAGGAGGCCGCGCACAGCGCCCGCCGCGCGGTCGAACTCGACGCCAATGACGCGGATGCCTGGACGGTTCTCGGGACTGTGCCTGGAGACGGCGGAGCCGGAGGCTCGCGCTGCAGGCGTGGCAGAAGGCGGTCGCCCTCGCGCCGCGGCAGGCCGAAGCGCATTTCCGGATCGGCGATTTTCGCCGCCGTCGCGGCGACTACGCGGCCGCGATCGCCGCCTACCAGGCGGCCCTCGCCGCTGGCTCGACGCATCCGGTCCTGCTCAACAATCTCGGGCTCGCGCTGCAGCAGGCAGAGCGCCTGGAGGATGCCGAAGGCTACTATCGCCAGGCGGTCGCGCTGCAACCGAACCTAGTCGAGGCCAATGCCAACCTCGCCGACCTGCTGCGGCTGCGGCAGCGTTACGCCGACGCCGCCACTTGGTACACGCGCGCGACCGCGCTGAACCCGAACGTAGCGACGCTGTGGCTTAACCTCGGCGCGTGCCAGCATCGAACCGGCGCGTTGACGAGCGCACGCCAAAGCTTCGAGCGCGCGCTTGCGCTCAAGCCCGAAGAGCCGCAGGCGCTGCTCAACCTCGCTTCGGCACTCAACGCCGAGCAGCGCTACGCCGAGGCGTTGCCGCTGATCGAGAAAGCGCTGGCGCTCGAGCCGGCGTCGGCAACGGCGAACAATCTGCTCCTCTATGTTCGGCAGCAGATCTGCGATTGGCGGGACTTCGAGCGGCTGTTCGAGGCCCAGCGCGCGTCGCTCGCGCAACCGGACGCGCCCGCGGTCACGCCGCACAACCTGTTTGCCCTCGCCTACACGCCGCGCGAGCTGCTGGTCGCGACCCAAAAATGGGCCACGCGCAATATCGCGCCGCGCAGCGTGGCGGCGTCCGCCCGGCCTCCGCTCAGCGACGGCAGGCTGCGCATCGCCTACCTCGGCCCGGACTTTCGCACGCACCCTCTCGCCAACCTGCTGACCGAAGTGCTCGAACGGCACGATCGGACCCAGTTCGAGGTCTTCGGCTATTCCTTCGGCCCGGACGATCGCAGCAGCGCCCGGTCGCGCTTCGTCGCCGCGTTCGACCATTTCGCGGATGTGCGCGCGGAGTCGTTCGAAACGACGGCGCAGCGGATCCGGGACGATCGGATCGGCGTGCTGTTCGATACCAGCGGCTACGTCGTGTTCGCGCGGAGCGAGATCTTCGCGCTGCGTCCGGCGCCGATCCAGATCAATTGCATCGGCTTTCCCGGCACGCTCGGCGCGAACTGGTACGACTACATTCTCACCGACCGCTTCGTCTCGCCGCCCGAGCAACAGCCGAACTTCGCCGAGCGCTTCGCCTACCTGCCGCATTGCTACCTGCCGGGCGATTCGCGGCGCGAGGTCGGCGCGATTCCGTCGCGGGCCGACTGCGGCTTGCCCGCCGCGGGCTTCGTCTTCTGCTGCTTCAACGCCAGCTACAAGATCCTGCCGCAGGTTTTCGACATCTGGATGCGTCTGCTGCAGCAGGTTCCCCAGAGCGTGCTGTGGCTGCTGCAGACCGACCCCGCGGTGACGCGCAATCTGCGCGCCGAAGCCGCGGGCCGCGGCGTGGACCCGGAACGACTCGTTTTCGCGCCGCGGGTCCCCCTGGCCGAGCACCTGGCGCGGCACGCCGCCGCGGACCTGTTTGTCGATACGTTTCCCTGCACCGCGCACACCACGGCGAACGATGCGTTGTTCGCCGGGCTGCCGGTGCTCACCTGCGCCGGCGAAACCTTCGCCAGTCGCGTCTGCGGGAGCCAGCTCACGGCCATCGGTTTAGGCGAGCTCGTAACGTACGATCTCGCCGCGTACGAGGCGCTCGCGCTCAAGCTCGCGCGCGCGCCGGAAATTCTCGGCGACTGTCGCGCCCGGCTGCGCGCCAACCGCGCCACGGCGCCGCTGTTCGACACGGCGGCGTACACGCGGGCCCTGGAGGCTTTCCTGTGGTCGGCGTGGCAGGCTGTCTAGCGCGCCGGGAAGCGACGGCCGAGCCGGCCCTGCCGCCTGCCATTCGTCGGCTCAGCCGGACAACGCACCCGCGCCGGTGCATTTGCAGCTATCGGGGTGCAAGGCCGAATCTTGGCCGCCGGGGGAGAAGCCCTTGTACTCGTATCCCGCGTAGCCTTTCGCCTTGCAACTGTCCGCACATGAACGCTCCCTCTCGTGCACGAACCATGATGCAACTGCGAAGACGGCCACGAAGACCGCCAGAACAATGGCGAGGACCCTTCCCCAGCTCCAAGTCACGTTGCGTTGTGCCGCATGACGATCGCGAGGTGGTGGCACCGGCTCCGAGGCGGAATCCCTCAGGACTTTGCTTTCTTCGCGGGTTTCGACCTGCCGAACTGTTCAGGGCGACCGCTTCGCGGACGAGCGCCTTGAAGGCGGGCGCGTCGACTTCTTCTCCGACGTGGATGTCGATCGCGCGCCGTACGTTGCCGTCGAGGCTCGAGTTGAACAGACGGGCCGGATCCTTCAGGGACGCGCCCTTGGCGAAGGTGAGCTTCACGACGCTCTTGTAGGATTCGCCGGTGCAGATGATGCCGTCGTGCGACCAGATCGGGGTGCCCATCCACTTCCACTCCTCGACGACGTCTGGGTCTGCTTCCTTGATGAGCTTGCGCATTCTGCCGAGGGTCTTCCCGCGCCAGTCCCCGAGTTCCGCGATTCTTTGCGAGATGAGCTCCGATGCCGGCTGGCCTTCGCTCGCGCCCGACTTTTTCATGTTCTTATCCTGGATAAGTTCCAGATATCGATGACCCCAGTTTACCGCTGGCGGCCACGGGCTGCTTTCCAGTACGCAGGAGCGCAGGTTGCCCATCCGGTACGTCCCGGGTGGCAGCCACGTGCCGACCTGGTCTGGAACGGGCCGTTCGTCGCTGGTAGACTGATTTAGGGCGCCGCACATTCGATCAGACTATCCGGTGCCGCCCGAGGAATGTCAGAATCGCTGCGCCGCCTACCCGAGGTGATCATGACAAGAGCCGACCGAATCGTGCAGCAGCCGGAGCGTCGGAAATTTCTGGGCGCGAGTGTGGCGCTGATCGCGGCGTTGCCGCTGCGGCAAGCGTGGGGAGTCGACCTGCCGCCAACGGCCATCGCGGGCGAAAAGCCGAAATCGCGCCTGATCCTGCTCGGCACCGCCGGCGGCCCTACGCCCAAGCCGAATCGCTCCGCGCCGGCGCAGGTTATCGTCGTGAACGGCGTTTCGTATGTCATCGACTGCGGCAACGGGGTGGCCCGGCAGATGATACTGGCCAAACTCAAACTCGCCTCTATCCGCAATGTGTTCCTGACGCACCACCATTCCGACCACAATGCCGACTATGGCAACTTGCTGTTGCTGAGTTGGGAGACCGACCTGACGACACGAGTCGACACCTATGGGCCGCCTCCACTGGTGGAAATGACGCGCCAGTTCCTGGCGTTGAACGACTACGACATCCGCACGCGCATAGCCGATGAAGGGCGGCCGCCCTTAAAGGACCTGATCGCGGCGCATGAGATCACGGCAGGCGGCCCGGTGATGCAGGACGATAACGTCAAGGTCACCGCGGCGCTGGTCCAGCATCCGCCGGTCGAACCTGCATTTGCGTACCGCTTCGATTGCCCCGACCGGTCGATCGTGATTTCGGGCGATACGCGTCCATCGCAAAACCTCGTCAAACTGGCGCAGGGCGCCGACGTGCTGGTCCACGAGGTCATGTACCTGCCGGCGCTTGAGCAGCTGATCGCAACCGAAACCAACGCGAAGACACTGCGCGAACATCTGCTAGCCAGCCACACGACAACGGAGCAAGTCGGCCGTATTGCCACCGAAGCGGGTGTGAAGACGCTCGTTCTCTCGCACTTCGTTCCTGGCGGTTACCCGTTCCTCAAGGACGACGTCTGGTTCGACGCCGTGCGCCCCCTATTTTTCGGGAAATCTTATTGTCGGGCGCGATCTGCTCGAGATCTAGCAGCTCCAGAATGCAGACTCGCCACACCGCCCAGGACGTCGGGTCGCTGCCCCCAGCAGTCCGGTCGACTTGCGGCGGACTTTGACGTCGCCTCACCGGCACACGGGATTGCGCCGCCATCAATACGACGCTACACGCAAGATCGCCGCAAGGCTGCGCTCCACATCTGCGTCAGTCGTTGCCCACGACGAAACGCTTATGCGCATCGCCGCGTTACCCTGCCAGACGGTGCCGCCGCACCAACAGGTGCCGTCGTCGCTGGACGCGCGCAATCACCTCGCGCGTGCGCTCCGAACTCCCGAACGACACCAGGACCTGGTTGAGCACGACGTCGTTTAGCACGCGGTAGCCTGCGCCGCGCAACCCTTCGGCAAATCGGCCCGCATGTCGGCACGTGCGCTCGATCAGATCGGCCAGTCCCAGACGGCCAAGCTGGCGCAATGCGGCCCAGACTTCGATTCCACGCGCGCGACGCGAAAAGTCGGGCGTATATTGGTACGGGACGCGGTCTTCATCCTGAGCGAGGTACGCGCCGCCAACCGACATTGCCGTACGTAATGCGTCCGCGTCGCGTGTGAACACCAGGCCGCTGTCATAGGGGACGTTGAGCCACTTGTGAGCGTCGGTAGCCCAGGAATCGGCGTCTTCGACACCGCGGACCAGATGTGCGCGCGCGGGCGCAGCCGCAGCCCACATGCCAAAAGCGCCGTCGACATGTATCCAGGCGCCATGCGAGTGAGCGCGCGCGCAGATCTCCGGGACGGGGTCGAAGGCGCCGGTGTTCACGTTGCCGGCCTGCACGCACACGATCGTGAACTCGTCAACGTCCGGGAATGCCTCGAGCCGCATCCGCCCTGTCCATCGACGGGCACACGCACCACCCGATCGCGCCCGAATCCCACGAGTCGAAAGCGCCTTCTGCACGCTCGCATGCACCTCATCGCCGACCACGATCGTGAGCGGCGGCGCTCCAAACAATCCCGATGCTTCGACATTCCAGCCAGCACGTGCCAGCAGTGCGTGCCGCGCAGCAGCGAGTGCTGCAAAGTTCGCCGCCGTTGCACAGGTGACAAACCCGCCGGCGCTTTCCGATGGCAGATGCGAGGATCATGTTTCAGCCCAGCGCAGCGAGACGTTCTCGAGCGCGGCATTGACGGGCGAAGTAACGACGAGACCGGCGTTTTGATCCCAGGTCGTGGCGAGCCAGTTCGCGGCCACGGTCACTGGCAGCGCCCCGCCGATCACGAATCCAAAGAATCGTCCGCCGGCCGACGCCATCGTCGCCGGCGAGCCGATTTCATCCAGTTCGGCGAGCACCGCCTCTGCGGTGGACGTAGCTTCCGGAAAGGCCTGATCGAACTTGGCAAGTGCGGCAATTGCCTCGGGCGCAGGTGCGACGGAACGAGTGTTGAGAGATTCGAGGTAGCAGGTCCCTCGCTTCGCCGCGTCTTCCAGGAGGTCGTTCATAGTGGGAAAGTATAGGCCCGGTCCATTTCATGTCGCGCGCCGGGGGCGACTATCCGACGCTCGCGCGCGGCTTGCCGCCGGCCGCGCAAATGAATTGTCTGTCCATATTCCGCATACGGCGTGCGGTACAATCGCTCACTCGCGCAGGCGGCCTTCCCGCTTCTGCAGTCATTCATAAGTTGGATAAATGCAGCCCCAATTGCAGTGGGTGAACGATCAACTCCTTCGTCTCGACGACATCGAGTTCTCACTCGCGACGGCGACAGGAGAGATGCTGAAGTCCGAGTCGAAACACGGTCACTTCCTGCTTGGCAAAGAGCGCGCGATGGTCGAGGACGTTGCGGCATTGCGGGAGCACGAGCAGATCAAACGAATCCTCGATGTCGGTATTCTGAAGGGCGGCAGCACCGCGTTGTATGCGAAACTCTTCGAACCGGAAAAACTGGTGGCGATCGACATTGCCTCCAAACCCGTGGACGCATTGACCGCTTTCATTCGCGAGCACGGTTTCGAAGGCCGCGTTACCCCTTACTACGGCGTGAACCAGGCCGATGAGCAGGCGCTGGGGCGCATTCTCGCAGCCAACTTTCCAGCTCAGGATATCGACCTTATCGTCGATGATGCATCGCACCTGTATTTCGAGACGCGCAGGACTTTCAATCTCACGCTGCCTTACCTGCGGTCCGGGGGCTTGTACATCATCGAGGATTGGGGGTGGGCGCATTGGCAGGGCGACGAATGGCAGAAAAGCCAAATGTTCCCCTCGGTATTGCCCGCCATGTCGAATCTACTGATCGAGTTGTTCATGTTGTGTGCCTCGCGGCCCGATATTGTCAAGAACCTGTTTGTGACGCGTGCCACCATTGTGCTGCGACGCGGACCGGCAGCGCTCGAGGCGAATGGCTTCGATATCGGGCAATACTACTTGTGCCGTAATCGATGGTTCAAGCCGACGCTTTGACACTGTTGGGAGCAGTCCGCAGCGTGCGCATTCTCCGCGTCGTCGTCGAACGGCTGCCTGCCGGGGATTGCAGTCGGCGCTAATACGTCGTCACGCGCAATCCGCCAAACCAGCCCGTGATCTGGCATCCTGCCGGAGACGATGAATTGGCACTGTAGCGCCCGGTGATGCCGGTGACGTTTATCTGTATTTCGTAGAGAAAGAACGTGCCGTTCGTCCCATCGCTACAGGTGTAAGTGCCGCTGGTTTCGCCCATCTGGCCGAATTGGGTCAGCGTTCCGGGATAGGAGCAACTCACGCCGTTCGCGGGGTGACTCTGCACCGTGAGCGATTGACCGCTCTGGGTAACGTCGAAGACGCCAATGCTCTCGCTCGTGCCGTCCAGGCTGGAGTTGATGCAGGCCGTTGCATCAAAGTGGAAGCCACCGCCAAAGTGGCCGCTAAAATCGTCATTGACCAGCGTCTCGCGCACAATATTCTTGACGACCGTCACGCCGTTCACGTTGTAGGTGAGGGTCCCGGTATTGACCGTCTGTGCCGCCCAGGTCATCGTGCCGACCTTCGTCGCGATCACGTTGGCGGGATTGAAAGGCATGGTTCCGAAATAGGGACCGGTTGTCGCATAGAGATCTCCGGACCAGGTAAAGCTGCTGCCCGTGTACTGCATTGTTGCCACGTACCAAGTCGGATTGCCGTTAATGTCGTAAACGAACAGCGTCGCGAAGACCACGCTGCCGCGGTGCACGAACTCGATGCCCCATCCTGATTCGTTCTGAACGTACCAAAGGTCGCTTTGATCGGTCGTGAACGACGTCGAATAAGCGGGCGCTGCGAGACAAGACGCGGCGGCGAGTGCGATGCAAGCCGCGCGACGAAACGGGTTCATGGTGACTCCTTCACGGTGGGGGAGCGGCCAGCCTCCGGGGGCAGTCATCCGGCTGGGACACTTCGAGGCCTAGGTTACCGCGGACCGACGGCGACCGTCTATCAGACGGATGGGTCCGCAATGGACGGGCATTGCCGGCGCTGCTGCGGGCGCCGCCGCGTCGCGTCCGGCGCTTTACAGCGCGGCGACGGCAGGTTCGTCCGCCCTTGCGCCGTTCCGAGAAGACGCTAGCTGAGGCTCGCTGCCGCCAGGCGCAGCGTCTCCTCGATGTCGGCGCTGCTGTGGGCTGCCGACACGAACCCCGCCTCGAACGCGGACGGGGCGAAATAGACGCCGGCATCGAGCATGCGATGGAAGAAGCGGTTGAACGCTTCCTTGTCGCAGGCCATGACCTCGGCGTAGGTTCGCGGCGCCTGCGCCGCGAAGTAGATCCCGAACATGCCGCCGATCGATTGCGCGGCGAAGGGCACGCGAGCCTTCGCGGCGACGCGCCGCGAGCCCGTCGGTCAACGCAGTGGTGCGCTCGGCGAGCCGCTCGTAGAATCCGGGCGCCTGGATCGCCTTGAGCGTGGCGAGTCCCGCCGCCACCGCGACCGGGTTCCCCGACAGGGTGCCGGCCTGATACACCGGCCCCAGCGGCGCGATCTTTTCCATGATCGCGCGCTTGCCCCCGAACGCGCCGACCGGCATGCCGCCGCCGATGACCTTGCCCAGGGTGGTGAGATCGGGCGCAACGCCGTAGAGCCCCTGCGCGCCGCGCAGGTGCAGCCGGAATCCGGTCATCACCTCGTCGAAGATCAGCACCGCGCCATGGCGGTCGCACAGCTCCCGCAGCCCGGGAAGGAACTCGGCGGTCGGCAGAACCAGGTTCATGTTGCCGGCGACCGGCTCGACGATGATGCCGGCGATTTCGTTCGGATGCGCGGCGAATGCCGCCGCGACCTGGTCGAGATCGTTATACGACAGCACCAGCGTCTCGCCGGCGATCCCCGGCGGCACGCCGGCCGACGACGGCTGTCCGAACGTCAGCGCTCCGGATCCCGCCTTCACCAGCAGGCTGTCGCCGTGGCCGTGATAGCAGCCTTCGAACTTGACGATCTTCGGCCGTCCGGTATAGCCGCGCGCCAGTCGCAACGCCGTCATGGTCGCTTCGGTGCCCGAGCTCACCAGGCGCACGAGCTCGAGCGACGGCAGCAGGCTCTGCAGCGTTTCGGCCATCTCGATTTCGATCTCGGTCGGCGCGCCGAACGACAAACCGTGGCGCGCGCGTTCCTGGACCGCGCGCACCGTCTCCGGATGCGCGTGGCCGAGGATCGCCGGCCCCCACGACCCGACATAGTCGATGTAGCGCTTGTCGTCGGCGTCCCACAGGTACGCGCCTTCGCCGCGGGTGAAGAAGCGCGGCGTGCCGCCGACCGAGCGAAACGCGCGCACCGGCGAATTCACGCCGCCAGGGATGCTGCGCTGGGCGCGGACGAACAGTTCGTCGTTGCGGCTCATCGCTGCGCTCGGGTCGGCGGCGGCGCCGCCCGGCTGGTGTCAGGCATGATGTCGCGGCCGCTCGGCAGGCTCACCGGCAGTGCGCCGTGCCGGCACGCTCGGCAAACGCCGCGCGCAAACGCCGCCGCGGCAGCCGCCACGTCGGGCGCATCGAACACCGCGCTGATGACCGCCACCGCGTCGGCGCCCGCGGCGAGCAAAACCGCCGCGTTGGCGGCGGTGATGCCGCCGATCGCGACCACGGGAACGCGCCATCGCGCCTTCGCGGCCGCGAGCAGCGCGAGCGGCGCGCGCGGGGCATCCGGCTTGACCCGCGAAGGAAAAAAGCTGCCGAAGGCAATGTAATCGGCGCCGGCGGCGACGGCGGACTCGGCGTGGGCGAGCGAATCGTAGCAGGAGGCGCCGATGATCGCGTTCGCACCCAGGCGTTGCCTCGCCGCGGCGATGGTGGCGTCGGCACGGCCGAGGTGCACGCCGTCGGCGGCGAGCTCGCGTGCCAACTCGACGTCATCGTTGACGATGAAGGGAATCGCGCGGGCGGCGCAGAGTTCGCGCAGCGCGCGCGCCTGTTCGCGCCGGACGGCGGCGCGTGCCGAGCTTGTTGCGCCATTGGATCGCGGCCGCGCCGCCGGCGATGGCGGCGGCGACGCGCGCGACGAGGAGCTGCGTATCGGCGAGCTCCGGCGTGAGCGCGTAGAGTCCGGCGATCGGCGGCCGCGCCGCGCTGGCGTCTGACCCGGCCATCAATGCCGATGCAGATTCGGCGCGCGCGGCGCCTGCTCGTCGTCGACCGGCGGCTCGGCGGCATCGTCGCGCGCCCAGAACAGCCGATCGGGAAGGAACTGGCCCATTCCGGGCCGATACGCCTTGGCCAGCGCGTGCCAGGTGAAATCCTGGGCCTCGCGCACCGCGTCGGCGAGCTCGAGCCCGTTGGCGAGCATGGCGGCGATCGCGGCGGCGAGCGTGCAGCCCGAGCCGTGATAGCTGCCCGGCAGCCGCTCCCAGCTGTCGCTGCGCACGACACCGCCTTTGCCATACAGCGTATTGATAACCTGCGCCGTCGGCTCGTGGGTGCCGGTGATCAGCACGTGCTCGCAACCGCTCTCGATCAGGCGCTGCGCGCAGATCGCGAGCGAGACGCCCTCATCGTCCTCGGCGTCGGCCAAGCGCCGCGCCTCGACGCTGTTCGGCGTCAGCAGCGTCGCCCGCGGCAGCAGCAGCTCGCGCAGCGCATGCAGCATGTCGTCGCTCGCGAGCTCGTCGCCGCGGCCGGAGGCCAGCACCGGGTCGAGCACGAGCGGCACTTCCGGATAGTCGGCGAGAATCTCCGCAATGGCGGCGATGTTCTCGACGCTGCCGAGCACGCCGACCTTGAACGCGTCCACCGGCATGTCCTCGAGCAGGCAGCGGGCCTGGTCCGCGACCCATTCCGCGTCGAGCGGCTGCACGCCCTCGACGCCCAACGTGTCCTGCACCGTGATCGCGGTCAGCACCGACAGCGGGTGGCAGCCCATGCTGGCAAGGGTCAGGATGTCGGCCTGAATGCCCGCGCCGCCGCTTGGATCGGAGGCGGCGAAAGCAAGCACGATCGGCGGGAATTCGGCGGCTTGCTCGGCGGTTGGGTGCATGGCGGTGCGAAAGATGCGGCAGGGTCCGAAGTAAGGCGGAAGTACGCCCGGTGCAACGCCGGGACTTTGGCTCGCGACAGCGGCCCCGGCACGGGTGAACTTGGTAGAATTCGATTTTACTCCAATCGCAATCGCTCTGGCTCCGATGAAGAAATACATGTGCCTGATCTGCGGCCACATCTATGACGAGGCGCTCGGCGACCCCGACACCGGTGTCGCGCCGGGAACCAAGTGGGAAGACGTGCCGCCGAACTGGACCTGCCCGGATTGCGGCGCGCGCAAGGAAGACTACGAGCTCGTGGAGTTCTGATGCGTATCCTGCACACCATGCTTCGCGTCGGCGACCTCGAGCGCTCGCTGCGTTTCTATACCGACGTACTCGGCATGCGCGTGCTGCGCACGACCGACCGCCCGGAACAGAAGTACACGCTGGCCTTCGTCGGTTACGGCGCCGAATCCGAGCACGCGGTGCTCGAGCTCACCTACAACTACGGCGTGACCGCAATACGAACTCGGCAACGCGTACGGTCATATCGCGCTCGAGGTGCCCGACGCCGCCGCGGCCTGCGCCGCCGTGCGCGGCAAGGGCGGGAACGTGACGCGCGAGGCCGGGCCGGTCAAGGGCGGCACGACCGTCATCGCCTTTGTCGAGGATCCCGACGGCTACAAGATCGAGCTGATCGAGCGCAAGACCTAGGCGTGCGCGCCGCGCCGGCGCGCGCGTCGGCGTCGCGGCCGGCTCAACCCGGGCGTCGTTCGGCAGCGGCGGCCGCGTGGATGCGGTTGAGCAGCGCCTCCCAGTCGCGGGTAAAGCCCGCGGTGTCGAACAACGGATTGTCCGGGCGCGTGCGCTGCAGGTAGTCGCGGTACGGAAGAAGCCGCGCCGGCTCGGCCACGAGCTCGCGCAGGCGCAGCGCATATTCCGGCAGCGAATCCGCGATCAGCTCCGGCAAGCCGGCTGCCTGCAGCAGGCTCGCGCCGACCCGGCCGGCAAAGGTCGAACCGCGGCAGGTGAGCATCGGCACACCGGCCCACAGCGCGTCGGCGCCGGTGGTATGCGAACCGTAGGGCAGCGTGTCGAGGGCCAGGTCGGCGCAGGCGAGCCGGGCGATGTGCGCCTCCTGTGGCAGCGCGCGGGCGAACACGAGGCGCTCCGCGGCGATTCCGGCGCGGGCCGCCTCGGCGCGCAGGTTCGCCTGCGCGCGCGGTTCTTCGACCAGCAGCCAGAGCAGCGCCTGCGGCGCGGCGCGCAGCGCGTCGAGCCACGTATTGAAGACCGTGCGGCGAAGCTTGTAGGTCTGGTTGAGGCACGCCAGCACGAGCGCATCCGCGGGAAGGTCGTGCGCGGCGCGCTCTGCCGGCGGCGGCAGGACACGCCGTGCGTCGTTGACGTAATAGCAGCGCGGCAGCCGCCACACCGCTTCGTGATAGTACGGTTCGTCACCCGGGGGAACGACTTCCGCGTCGGCGATGAGGCCATCGACGGCGTCATAGCCGAGGCTGCCGGGGAAGCTCATGTAGTGCAGCTGCACCGGCGCGGGGCGCGAGGCGAGAATGCCCAGGCGCCCGCCCAGCGTATGGCCCGCGCGATCGACAAGCACATCGATGCCGTCTTCGCGGATCAGGCGGGCTATTTCCGCATCGGGCATGCGCCGCACATCGTGCCAGTGGTCGAAGGCTGCGCGCACCCGTGCCCGCAGCGCGCTGCCGTCGTCCGGTCCATAGCTGTAGCCGGTGATCTCGAACTGCTCTGCGGTCGTGCGCCTCGAACAGGCCCACCATGAGGCGCGCGGTCGGGTGCTCGTGGAAATTCGCCGACAGATAGCCGACCCGCAGCCGGCCGCGGCGTGGCGGGACCGGCGGTCGCGGCGCGGCGGCGGGCAGCATCGCTCGCGACCAGCGGCGCGCCACCGCGAGCTGCTGCTCCGCTGACAGCGGCATTGCCAGCGCGACAAACGGCGACCAGCGCGCATCGCTCGCCGGGTCGTCAAGCGTGAGCGTAAGCTGCCGCTCGCAATCCTCGAGGCCATCCCAGGCGCACACGAAATGTCGGGTGTGCACCAGGTTGGCACGGGCGGGCGTGAGCGCCGGATCGATCTCCAGCGCGCGCTCGAACGCGTGCAGCGCCGCCGCGTCGTCGCGCAACATCCGGTAGGCCAAGCCGAGATTGTCCCAGGCCTCGCCGCCCGTTGCCCCAAGCGATAGCGCGCGTTGCAGGTGCTCCCGGGCCTTGGCCGCAGCACCCGCGTCGAGGCAGGCGCCGCCGAGGCTGACTTGCACGTTGGCGTCGTCCGGCGCGCGCAGCGCGCACTCGGCGAGCACCGCGCAGGCGTCGGCGGCCGCTCCGGACGCCTTGAGCGCGTTGCCCAGCGCATGCAGCAGCCGCGCGTCGTCGGGAGTGCCGGCGAGCGCTTGTCGGGCGACGCGCTGCGCTTCGTCGAAACGGCGCTGGCCGGTGAGCGCCTGCGTCAGGCCAACGGCAGCCACCGCGTCGGTCGGGCTTGCGGCCCCTGCCGCGCGATAGCATCGTTCCGCCAGCGAGAACGCGCCCGCAGCCAATGCCAAATCGCCGAGTCGCGGCGACGGCGCCGCGCCTTCCGGGTATCCCGCGAGCGCCGCCTCGACGGCCGTGGCGGCGGCGACGCGATCGCCGCGCGCGAGATCGAGCCGCCCAAGCGCGACGCAGATTTCATCGATCGGCAGCGACTGCTGCCGCGCCGCGGCCAGCGCCTGCTCGAGGCGATCGCGAGCACGCGCGTGCGCTCCCGCGGCAAACTCGTGCTCGGCAATCCGGAGCAGCGCGCCGGGATGTTGCGGCAGCGACACGAGAATCTGCTCGTAGATCGCGCGCGCCGCGTCGATGCGGCCGGCCGCCTCGTGGCGCGCCGCGAGCGCGAAGGCATCTTGCAGCGTCAGTTGCATGGTCGTGAACCGCGGCTGGCGCCCGCCGTGCCGGGACCGTGGGCCTCAGCCCGATGACTTGAGCAGCAGGCCGATGTCGTGCACGAACGCATCGGGGCCCTGGCCGTAGCTCTCGTACACGCGCAGCCGTCCCTGCGGATCGAACAGGTAGGTGCCGGCGGAATGGTCCATGCTGTAGGTTCCGGGCGTCGCGCCGGGCTGCTTCTGGTAGATGACCCGGAATTCCTTCGCCGTCGCGGCGGTCGCCGCGGCATCGCCGTAGAGTCCGAGAAAGCTCGGCTCGAAACGCCGGCACGTAGCGCGCCAGGAGCTCCGGCGTATCGCGCTCGGGGTCGACGGTGACGAACAGCACCTGCACGCGCGCCGCGTCGGGTCCGAGCTGGTTCATGGCGGCGGCGAGCTCGGCGAGCGTCGTCGGGCACACGTCCGGGCACTGCGTATAGCCGAAGAACAGCGCCACGACCTTGCCGCGGAAATCGGCGAGCGTGCGCGTCTTGCCGCTGGGGTCGGAAAGGCGGAAATCGCGCCCGTAGCCGATTCCGGTGACGTCGGAGCCGCGGAACTGGGGCGTGGCGGGGCTGCACGCCGCCAGCGTCAGCGCGAGCAACGCCGCGACGAGCGCGCGGAAGAAACGCATCACTGCCAGAAGTGGTCGAGGAGCAACGCGAAAAACAGCGCCGCGAGGTAGACGATCGAGAAGCGGAACGTGCGCCGCGCCAGCGCGTCACTGTAATGCCGGTAGAGCCCGACCGCGTGCGCGAGGAAGATGGCGCCGAGCACCAGCGCCGCCACCAGGTACAGCGCGCCGGTCATGCGCATGGCGTACGGCAGCAGGGTCACCCCGCACAGCGCGACGGTGTAGAGCACGATCATCAGGCGCGTGTATTCGGGACCGTGCGTCACCGGCAGCATCGGCAAACCCGCGCCTGCATATTCCTTGGCGCGGTAGAGCGCGAGCGCCCAGAAGTGCGGCGGCGTCCACACGAAGATGATCAGAAACAGCAGCAGCGCCTGCGGCGCAACGTCGTTGGTGACCGCGGCCCAGCCGAGCACCGGCGGCATCGCCCCGGCCGCGCCGCCGATCACGATGTTCTGCGGCGTCGCCGGCTTGAGCAGCACCGTGTAGACGATGGCGTAGCCGACGAAGGTCGCCAGCGTGAGCCACATCGTCAGCGCGTTCACCGCGGCATAGAGGATGCCGAGGCCGGCGCAGCCGACGGCGGCGGCGAAGACGAGCGTCTGCAGCGACGAGAGCTCACCGCGCGGCAGCGGCCGGCCGCGCGTGCGCGCCATGAGCGCGTCGATCTTCTGCTCGACCAGGCAGTTGATCGCGGCGGCGGCGCCGGCGACGAGCGCGATGCCGAGCGTCCCGAACAGCACCGCGTTGAGCGGCGGCAGCCCGGGCATGGCGAGGACCATGCCGATCACCGCGGTGAAGACGATCAGCAGCACCACGCGCGGCTTGGTTTGCACCAGCAGCCGGCGCAGACGATACGCAACGGCCGTGCGCAAGTGCGAGAGTCGTCATGGATTCGGCGCAAAAGGGGGCAGATTTTAGCATTGCCGCGCCGATCAGCCGATCTGGCGAGGCGCGCAACAATCGCTCGAGATCCTTGGCCAGCCCGCGGATGTCCGGGTCGGCCGGATAGCGCAGCACGAGGTTCCCCAGGGGGTCGAGCAGATAGACATTCGCCGCCGCGCCTCCCGGCTCCGGGCAGCGCGTCCCATTGTCGCGGATCACCGCGGATGACGATCATCCGGGATGCTGCGCCAGTAATTCCGCCGGCGGCGCCGGCGCGTCCCCCGGTCGCAGCCACACGCGCACCACCCGCTCCTGCTCCCGGCCCTGCATCGTGCGCGCCTGGCGCGTGGCGTAGAGCTTGCGTTCGCAGCGCGCGTCGCAGGCCGCCGCATCGGCGAACAGCAGCACCCAGCGGCCGCGCAGGTCCGCGAGCTGCAGCGGCGCGCCCTGCGCGTCGACGCCGGCGATCGGCGGCGCCGGCGACGCGCCGAGCAGCTCGCCGTAATTGACATGTCCGGTCGGGCGCAGCCAGTAATAGGCCGCGTACGACGCGACCACCGGCGCGATGCAGGTGAGCGCCAGCAGCGCGAGCGTGCGCCGCGCGCGCCGGCGCGCGCGCGGGTCAGCGGCCGGCGTCGCCATCGCGCCGGCGCCAGTTGAGCGAGAGCCAGAGCACGACCGTCAGCCCCGCAAGCGAGTACCACTGCAACATGTAGGAGCGGTTCTGATCGGCGCCGAGGTCGGGCGCCGGCCAGTCGCGCACCAGGCTATCGGCCGGCGCGGCCGGCTGGGTCTGCTCGATGATGATCGGCAGCAGCGCGAGCCCGGTCGCAGCGGCGATGCGGCCGATATCGAGGTTCTGCCAGACCGGACCGGTGCCGCGGCTCGCGGGAGAGCTCGAGATAGCGCCGCGGCGGCAGGTTGGCGCGCCCGATGACCGTCACCCTGCCCTCGGGGGGCGGAACGACGGGGAGCTGCGCGCGGCTCGCCCCTTGCGCGATCCAGCCGCGATCGACGAGCACGAAGCGATCGCTGCCGGCGAGCCGCAGCGGCGCGACGACGTCATAGCCCGCCTGGCCCGCGTGCACCTTGTTGTCGAGAAGGATCTGGCGTGCGGCGTCGTACTCGCCACTGGCGCGCACGCGTGCGAAAGCGCAGGCGCGCCGCATCGTCCTCGGCGGGCGCGAGGTCGACCGGCGGGCTTGCTCGCCGCGGCCGCAAGCTGCGCGCCGAGCGCTTCCTTGTCCGCCGCGCGGTGCCGCTGCCAGTTTCCCAGGGCCAGCGTCAGCGCGCACAGCCCGATCATGCCCAGCGTCGGCAGCAGGCCCGGACGGAAGCGGTGCGCCGCGAAGAACGATGCGACGCGATTTGGCAGCATGATGCGGGTTGGGCTAGACTCGATGCGACTCGCCGCCGCGGCAACGCGCCGCGCCGCGCCGAAATGCTGCATGCGCTACATCGTCATCGCCGCCCTGATACTGATCGTCGCGACGCTCGCGTCGGCGCTCTACTATCTGTACCACGATCGCGGCCAGAGCACGCGCATGGTCAAGGCGCTGGCGATCCGCGTCGCGCTGTCGGCGAGCCTCATCATCTTCCTCGTCGTCAGCTACAAGATGGGCTGGATCGGCCCGAGCGGCCTGCGCTGAAGCCCCGGGCGCGGCCGCGCCTTCGGCGCAGGTGTCCGCTCGCTACAGCCAGTACACCAGAACGAACAGCAGCAGCCACACGACGTCGACGAAGTGCCAGTACCACGCCGCGGCCTCGAAGGCGAAATGGTGCTCGCGCGTCGAAATGCCCCCGGAACGAGCGGCACGAGCATCACCGACAGCATGATCGCGCCGATCGTCACGTGGAAGCCGTGGAAGCCGGTCAGCATGAAGAACGTCGAGCCGTAGACGCCCGTCGACAGCTTCAGGTTGAGCTCGCTGTAGGCGTGCGCGTATTCGTGCGCCTGAAGCCGAGGAACGTGAAGCCCAGCGACGATGGTGACGAACAGCCACAGCTTCAGCGCGGCGCGGTTGCCCGGTCTTGAGCGCGTGGTGCGCGACCGTCAGCGTGCCGCCCGACGACACCAGGATGATCGTGTTGAGCAGCGGGAATGCCGATCGCCGCCATCGGCGTGAACGGATCCTTGAGGTAGGGCCCGTTGGTCGGCCACATGGCGCTGAAATCGGGCCACAGCAGTTTCTGCGCCGCGGCTGCCCAGGTCGGGCACCGACAGGTTGCGCACGTAGAACAGCGCGCCGAAGAACGCGGCGAAGAACATCACCTCGGAGAAGATGAACCAGCTCATGCCCCAGCGGAACGAGACGTCGACCTTCTTGTTGTAGAGGCGGTGCTCGGATTCGTCGATCACGCGGCCGAACCAGCCGAACAGCATCGGCGAGCAGGATGCAGAAGCCGACCAGCAGCAGCCACGGCCCGAAGGCGTAGTCGTTGATCCAGAACGCGGCGCCGAAGCGCCATGCACAGCAGCGCGCACGAGCCGGTGATCGGCCAGTGCGACGGCTGCGGTACGAAGTAATACGGCTTGGCGCCGGTTCTGGCAGATGCGCTCCATCGAGCGGTTCCCTTCGACCTCGAAAAACGTGTACGACAGCGTGATCGTGGCGACGTCCCTGGGCAGCTTCGGATCGACCACGAACACCACCGGCATCTGCCGCGTCTCGTGCGGCCGCGAAGCGACTGCTTGGTGAAGCAGAAGCAGTCGAGCTTGCGGAAATACTGCGCCGCGCCAGCGCGGCCCGTAGCTCGGAACCGCCTGCCCGGTGATCGGTGCGGTCGACAGTGTTCTCGACCTCGTAGACCACCTGCGTGATCTCGCCCGGATGCACCGCGACGATCGGCGTCAGCGGCCGGAAGCGCCACGGCAGCTTGTTCGCGTTGGCGTCGAACTCGAGGCGGACGGTGCGCGTCGCGTCGACCTGGGTGTTCTGCACCGCATCGGCGCCGGTCGATGTTGCGCAGCCCCGTCGCCTTGCAGATCTGGTCGTAGAACGGCACCAGCGCGAAGCCGAAGCCGAACATCGCCACGGCGATGACGGCGAGCTCGCGAGCAGCATCCGCCGGTTCGACCGCCGCCGTTCTTCGCTGCCGCTCTCGCTCATCGGGGGCTTCCGGGCCGCGTCTCATTTGCGCGCACGTTGCGCGCGATGGCGACGAGCAGGAAGCCGATGATGCCGAAGCCCAGCACCGCGATGCCCACGGTCGTGCCGCCGGTGTATTGCGCGGCGATGATGCCGCCGAAGAAGACCAGCGCGATCGACAGCCAGGATCAGCGCCGTGCGCCGATTCGCCGCGCGGCGCGACTCCGGCGTCGCCTGCTGCCCGGAGAGCGGGAGCTTCATCGGTCGGCAAGGCTCGCTTGTCTCGCCTGCCTCAGCTGACCTGCGGCGGCGTTTCGAACGTGTGATAGGGCGCCGGCGAAGGCAGCGTCCATTCCAGCGTGTCGGCGCCTTCCCAGGGCTTGGCCGGCGCCGGCGCGCCGCAGCGGATGCATTTCAGCACGATGTACAGGAACAGCAGCTGCGACAGGCCGAAGCCGAAGGCGCCGATCGAGGCGACCATGTTCCAGTCGGCGAACTGCGGCGCGTAGTCGGGCACGCGGCGCGGCATGCCCGCGAGGCCGAGGAAGTGCATCGGGAAGAAGGTGACGTTGAAGAAGATCATCGACAACCAGAAGTGGATCTTGCCCAGCTTCTCGTCGTACATGTGGCCGGACCATTTCGGCAGCCAGTAGTAAATGCCGCCGAAGAACGCGAACAGCGAGCCCGCGACCAGCACGTAGTGGAAGTGCGCGACGACGTAGTAGGTGTCCTGCAGCACGATGTCGACCGGCACGATCGCGAGCACCAGGCCGGTGAAGCCGCCCATGGTGAACAGGAAGATGAAGCCGATGGCGAACAGCATCGGCGTCTCGAAGGTCATCGAGCCCCGCCACATCGTCGCCAGCCAGTTGAACACCTTCACCCCGGTCGGCACCGCGATCAGCATCGTCGCGTACATGAAGAACAGCTGCCCCGCGGCCGGCATGCCGACCGTGAACATGTGGTGCGCCCAGACGAGGAACGACAGGATCGCGATCGAGGCGGTGGCGTACACCATCGACGCGTAGCCGAACAGCGGCTTGCGCGAGAACGTCGGGCAGGATCGTCGACACGATCCCGAACGCCGGCAGGATCATGATGTAGACCTCGGGGTGCCCGAAGAACCAGAACACGTGCTGGAACAGCACCGGGTCGCCGCCGCCGGCGGCGTTGAAGAAGCTGGTGCCGAAGTGGCGATCGGTGAGCAGCATCGTCACCGAGCCGGCCAGCACCGGCATCACCGCGATCAGCAGGTAGGCGGTGATGAGCCAGGTCCAGCACGAACAGCGGCATCTTCATCAGCGTCATGCCGGGCGCGCGCATGTTGAGGATCGTCGTGATGATGTTGATCGAGCCCATGATCGACGACGCGCCCATGATGTGGATGGCGAAGATCGTCATGTCCATGCCCATGCCGGTCTGTACCGACAGCGGCGGATACAGCGTCCAGCCGGCGCTCGGCCGCGCCGCCCGGAACGAGGAACGACGAGAGCAGCAGGATCGCGGCGAACGGCAGCAGCCAGAAGCTCCAGTTGTTCATCCGCGCGAAGGCCATGTCGGGCGCGCCGATCATCAGCGGCATCTGCCAGTTCGCGAAGCCCGACCGCCGCCGGCATGATCGCGCCGAAAATCATGATCAGCCCGTGCAGCGTGGTGAGCTGAGTTGAAGAACTCGGGCTCGACGATCTGCAGCCCGGGCTGGAACAGCTCCGCGCGGATCGTCAGCGCCATCACGCCGCCGACGAAGAACATGATCAACGAGAACCACAGGTAGAGCGTGCCGATGTCCTTGTGGTTGGTGGTCATGATCCAGCGCATGATCCCGCTCGGGTGGTGCGCGTGCTCGTCGTGGCCATGGCGTGGTCCACGGCGTGGCCGGCGGCGGGATCGTGCGGAATGCTGCTCATCGCTTGCTCCTGAACGGGTGTGCGCCGCGGCGCTAGGATCGGTCCGCCTTGACCGCGGCGGGCTGGATCGCCTCGCCGGTGTGGTTGCTCCAGCTGTTGCGCGTGTAGGTGATCACGGCCGCGATGTCGGTATCCGACAGCGTGTTCTTCCAGGCGACCATGGCCGTCGGCTGGCCGTTCTTGACCACCCCGTTCAAGACGGTCTTGATCTGGCCATCCTTCGGGCCGGTGACGACCTTCGAGCCGTCGAGCGCGGGGAACGCTCCCGGAACACCCTTGCCGTTGGCCTGGTGGCAGGCCGCGCAGTTCGCGGCGAACACCTTCTCGCCGCGCGCCATCAGCTCCGGCAGCGCCCAGGTCTTGTTCGGATCGTCGGCCATGGCGGCGGCCGCCTTCTTGTGCGCCGCGACCCACTGCGCGTAGTCGTCGGCGCTCTTCACCTCGACGACGATGGGCATGAAGCCGTGCTCCTTGCCGCAGATCTTCGCGCACTGGCCGCGGATAGGTGCCGGTCTGGTCGAACTTCATCCAGTCGTCGCGCACGAAACCGGGAATCGCGTCCTGCTGCACGCCGGCCGCGGGCAGGAACCAGGCGTGGATGACGTCGCTCGAGGTGACGAGCAGGCGGATCTTCTTGCCCACCGGCACGACCATCGGCTGGTCGACTTCGAGCAGGTAATGCTCGCCCTTCGGCGCCTGATCCTCGATCTGCTCCGGAGGCGTGGTCAGGTTGCTGTAGAAGTCGAAGCCGTCGTCGAGGTAGTCGTAGTTCCACTTCCACTGCGAGCCGGTGACCTTGATGGTCAGATCCGGCGCCGAGGTGTCCTTCATCGCCAGCACCGTCTTGGTCGCCGGAATGGCCATGAACAGCAGGATCAGGAACGGAATGACCGTCCACACGATCTCGACGACGGTGTTCTCGTGGAACTGCGCCGCCTTGTGTCCCTTCGACTTGCGGTGCGCGAAGATCGAATAGAACATCACCGAGAACACGCCGACGAAGATGGCGGCGCAGATCCACATGATGTAGAGGTGCAGGTCGAAGATCTCCGTCGCGATCGGAGTCACCGGCGGCTGCAGGTTGTACTCCTTCGCGGCGCGCGCCAGCGACGGCGCCAGCCCCGCAGCGAACGCCGCGGCGCTCATCGCTCCCCTTGCCATCGCTCCCTTGCGTTCCATGCTTGCCCCGAAGTATTCGATGATCCGCGTTCTTCTTGAACGGCCGCTATCGCACTGCCAACACGCGGTGCAGGTCCCGTGCGACGAGGACCCGCTCCGCCGCCGGCAGTTCTTCGCCGAAGGGCACCTCGCGCCCGGCGAAGCGCAGCTTGAGCCGTGGTGGACGATTGAATCCGCCGGCTTCGACTTCGACCCGCGCCCAGTAGCGGTTGAACTCCTGCCGCATCCGCACCCCGGCCCGTTCCCGCTCCACGATGACGCGGTCACCGCAGACGCTCACTCGCTCCCAATCGGCGGCATGCCGCTCGATCCAGCGGAACGCCAAGTACAGCACCGCCATCTCGAGCGCGGAGTACGGCAGCACCGGCCACGCGCCAAGCGCGGCGAACCCCAGCGCAAGGCCGAATGACACGCTGCACAGGGCCGCAAACACGCGCCAGCGCCACCGCGAGCCGAGCGAATCGTTCCGGCGCGAGACCACGCAGAACTCCGCTGCGGCGGCAAGCGGCGGGATCCCAGCGCCCGACATGCAAACCTCTTCGCGCGCGACTCGACAACGACGTCGCCAATCGTCGAAATCTTAACATGGATGGCCGCCCCGCAATAATGCCGGCGGCGCGCGCCGCTCACTCGAGGCCGAGAGCCGCGGCGCCGGGTCCCCACTGCGGCGCGTCGGTCCGGCCCCAGGCCAGGGTCGCGACGCGCGGCGCGGGCAGGCGCACCTCGAGCGTGTGCACATTGGCCTCGAGCCGCGCCATTCCCGGGTCGACCAGGTTCGCGACCCAGCCCGCGAACGTCAGCCCGCGGGCGTGAATCGCGTGCGCGGAGAGCAGCGCGTGATTGAGACAACCCAGGCGCACCGCGACGACCAGCAGCACCGGCAGCGACAACGCGAGCGCGATGTCGAGCATGTCGCGCGTCGCGTCGAGCGGCACCGACACGCCGCCCGCGCCTTCGACGACGACGCAGTCGGCACGCGCGGCGAGGAGCTCGTACGCGGCGCGGATGCGCTTAAGGTCGATGGGCGTATCCGCCTCGGCTGCCGCGAGGTGCGGGGCGATTGCCGGCGCGAACGCGAACGGGTTGCGCGCGGCGAGCGGCGCGTCGACGTTGCCGGCCGCGGCCAGCGCGGCGACGTCGTCGTTGCCGCCGTCGCTCAGGCCGGCGGCGACCGGCTTCATGCCCGCCGCGCGCAGCCCCAGCGCGACGCAGCGGCGCAGCAGCAGGCACGCCACCACGGTCTTGCCCACGCCGGTATCCGTGCCGGTGACGAAGATCCCCGGCGGTGGCGAACGCTCCGTCATGCGCGGAAAACACTAGTCCCGGCGCGCGGCGCGAAGCGCACGATCGCGCGACCGTCGGCGGCGACGCGCGGCTCGGGCTTCCACGCGTGTCCGTACACGACCTCGAAGGTCGCCGGCAGCCGCCCGTCGCGGCGAAACGTCTCCAGCGCGGCCAGCACGCGCTGCCAGCGCGCGCGCCCGGTCAGTCCGCGCGGCCGGCCCAGCGTCGCGTTGTGCGCGCCGATCGCCTTGAGCTCGCGCATCATCACGGTCGCGTCCTCGTAGGTGAGCGTCATCGTCTCCATGTCCATCACCGGATCGGCAAAGCCCGGCTTCCACAAGCTGGTCGCCCAGATCGTGCATGTCGACGAAGCGGCTGACGTGCGTCGCCCGGTCGCTGCCGGCGAACGCGCGTCGCAGCTCCTTGCAGGGTATCCGGGCCGAAGGTGGTGAACAGCAGCAGCCCGCCGCTGCGGAGCACGCGATGGAACTCGCTGAAAGCGACGGCGGCAGCGTTGACCCACTGCAGCGTCAGGTTGCTCCACACCAGGTCGACGCTGCCGGCCGCGAGCGGCAGGCGGGCAACGTCGCCGCAGACGAGCGCGGGCGCAGCTTCGCTCTTGACGCGCGTCCCGAACCAGCGCGCGAAGTGCGAGCGCTGCGCCGCGCGCACCGCGCCGCCGCGCGCGCGCGCGGTCCGGAGCATGGCGCACGCGATATCGAGGCCGAGCAGGAAGGCTTCCGGATAGCGGGTCGCGAGTTCGCTCAACGCATCGCCGGTGCCGCAGCCCGCGTCGAGGATCGCGGCGGGCTTGAGCTTCATGAGGGCGAGGCGCTCGGCCATGCGCAGGCCCACTTCCCGCTGCAGTACCGCGGCCGCGTCGTAGGTCGCGGCGGCGCGCTCGAACGCGCGGCGGATGCGTCGCGGATCGAGCTCGTACGGGTCGCCGCTAGCTGGCATCGGCCATGGCCGCGACGAATGCGGCCGGGTGCGACAGGAACGCGGCGTGGGCTGCGCCCCGGATCAGGTGGAACGAGCCCCGCGGCAGGGCACGCGCGAGCCACGCCGCGGCTTCGGGCGGGGTCAGCGTATCGCGCTCGCCGGCGATAACGACCGCGGGCTGGGCAATCGCCCCGAGCTCGGCGCGCAGATCCGTGGCGGCGAGCAGTTCCAGCGTGGCGGAGAGCGTCGCGGGCGTGGGCTCGCCGCGCGCAAAGAGCTCGCCGCGCAGCTGCGCGAGCAGCGCGCGCGCGTGCTCGCTGCCACGCGCCTGCAGCGTGACGAAGCGCTGCAGCGTCAGCCGATACGAAACGGCAAGCTCGTCGCCGAACTGGCGCAGCGTCTGCGCCGGGAGCGCATGCGGCCAGTCCGGCCGGGCGATAAAGCACGGCGTGGTTCCGGTGAGGATCAGCCGGCACACCCGCGCCGGTTCGGCGCTCGCCCAGCGCAGCGCGACCGCGCCGCCGAGCGACCAGCCGAGCAGCGTCAGTGGTGCGGCGGTCCCCGCAGCTTGCGCGACCGCGGCGGCGAGTGCCGCGACGATCGCGTCGAGCGCGTAGCGCGTGCACGGCGCGCTGCGGCCGTGCCCCGGCAGGTCCACCCGATGCACGCGAAAGCGGTCCGTGAGATGCGGCAGCAGCGGCGCGAACAATCCGGAATGCATCGCCCAGCCGTGCAGCAGCACCAGCGGCGGTCCCGTCCCCGCCGATTCGATCGCGACGCGGCTCACAGTGCTGCGGCGACCTCGGCGAGCGCCGCGAGCAGGCGCGTCAGCGTCCGCGTCCGAATGCGCTGCCGAAAACGTGATGCGCAAGCGCGCCGTGCCCTGCGGCACCGTCGGTGGCCGGATCGCCGGGATCCACACTCCGCGTTGCCAGAGGCCTTCGCTGAGCGCGACGGCCGCCGCGTTGGCGCCGACCAGGAGCGGCTGGATCGGGGTCTCGGACGGGAGCACGCGCCACGGCAGCGTCGCGGCGCTGGCGCGGAAGCGCGCCACGAGCGCGCGCAGGCGCTCGCGCCGCTGCGGCTCGCCGCGGATGAGCGCCAAGCTCGCCTGCGCGGCGCAGGCGAGCAGCGGCGGCGCGGCCGTGGTGAAGACGTAGCTGCGGGCGGTCTGCAGCAGCGTCTCGATCACGGCGCCGTGCGCGGCGACGAACGCGCCGGCGACGCCGGCGGCCTTGCCCAGCGTGCCCATATACACGATGCGGCTCGAGGCGAGCCCGAAGTGCGCGAGCGTGCCGCGCCCGTCGCCGAGGACGCCGAAGCCGTGGGCGTCGTCGACCACGAGCCAGGCATCGTGGCGCTCGGCCAGATCGAGGAGCTGCGGCAACGGCGCGATGTCGCCGTCCATGCTGAACACCGCATCGGTGCAGATCAGCTTGCGCGGCGCGCGGCTCGCGGCGAGCTGCCGCTCGAGCGCCCCGAGATCGCCGTGACGATAGCGGCTGAACTGCGCCCGCGACAGCAGCGCCGCGTCGTTGAGACAGGCGTGGTTCAGCCGATCGCCGAACACGGCGTCGCCGCGGCCGGCGAGCCCGGTCACGATCGCGAGATTGGCGAGGTAGCCGGCCGAGAACAGCAGTGCGCCCGCGTCGGCGCAGGGGGCGACCCACGCCGCGAGTTGCTGCTCCAGCGTCGCGTGCGCCGCAAAGTGCCCGGAGATGAGATGCGAGGCGCCGGCACCCACGCCGTAGCGCGCCGCGCCGTCCTGCGCGGCGGCGACCACGCGCGCTTCGGCGGCGAGGCCCAGGTAATCGTTGCTGCCGAAGTGCAGCAGCTCGCGGCCGTCGACCCGGAGCCTCGCGCCCTGGCGCGACGCGACGCAATGCCGGCTGCGGCTGAGGCCGGCGGCCTCGCGCACGGCGGCCTTGCGCGCAATTTCGGCGAACGCGCGCGTAGTCAAGCGCTCGAGCCGTCGCCGGCGCCTTGCGCCTTCAGGCCGAGACGCTGCAACAACGCTCGGTCGGCCACGACATCGGGATTGCCGGTGGTCAGAAGCTTCTCGCCGTAGAAGATCGAGTTCGCGCCGGCGAAGAAACACAGCGCCTGGATGCCCTCGCCCAGCTCCTGCCGCCCCGCGGAGAGCCGCACCATCGCCCGCGGCATGGTGATGCGCGCGGTGGCGACCGTGCGCACGAACTCGAACGGATCGATCGGCACCGTGCCGTAGAGCGGCGTGCCTTCGACCTGCACCAGGTTGTTGATCGGCACCGACTCCGGATAGGGATCGAGGTTGGCGAGCTGGGCGATCAGACCGGCGCGCTCCGCGCGCGATTCACCCATGCCCACGATACCGCCGCAGCAGACGTGGATGCCCGCGCCGCGCACGCGGGAGAGCGTCTCCAGGCGATCGCGATACGCGCGCGTGGTGACGATGCCGCCGTAGAACTCGGGGGCGGTGTCGAGGTTATGGTTGTAGTAGTCGAGCCCCGCCGCGGCCAGCGCCTCGGCCTGCCCGGCCTTGAGCATGCCGAGCGTGGCGCAGGTTTCCAGACCCAGCGCCTTGACCGCGCGCACCATGGCGAGCACCGGCTCGAGGTCGCGTTGGCGCGGGCCGCGCCAGGCCGCGCCCATGCAAAAGCGCGTCGCGCCGGCAGCTTTGGCGGCGGCGGCCGCCGCGGTGACCGCGGCGAGCGGCAGCAGCGGCTCGCTGGCGACGCCGGTGTGATAGCGCGCCGCCTGCGGACAGTACGCGCAGTCCTCCGGGCAGCCCCCGGTCTTGATCGACAGCAGCGTCGAGAGCTGCACCGCATTGGGCTCGTGGTGCGCGCGATGCGTCTGGTGGGCACGCGCGAGCAGATCGTTGAACGGCAGCGCCAGCAGCGACTCGACCGCGGCGGCGCTCCATGGCGCAGACGCTCCCGGCTTGGGTTCGCGGGCGCCGGCCGACTGCGAGGGCAAAGCTGACTGCATGGTGGCGAGCGCTGTGGTTAGAATGCCGGGCAGTGTCGAGGCAGCCGGTCGAGTTGTCAAATAATCCGGGTTGCGCACTTGACAAGTGCGCCCTCGGGCGCGCGCACTCGCGCAGGCCGCAACCGGCCCAACCGGAGCCCGCATGGTTGCCATCGTACTGGTCCACCCGGAGATTCCGCCCAACACCGGCAACGTGATCCGGCTCGCCGCCAACACCGGCGCCGAGCTGCACCTGGTCGAGCCGCTCGGGTTCCGCCTCGACGACCGCGCGCTCAAGCGCGCCGGCCTCGACTACCACGAATACGCGCCGCTCGTTGCCCACCGCGACTGGGCGCGGTGCCGCGCGGCGGTCGATCCGCAGCGGCGGCGACGCTGGCACGCGCTGACCACGCGCGGCTCGCGGTCGCTGTTCGACTGCGCGCTCGCTGACGACGATGTCTTCGTGTTCGGTTGCGAAACCGCGGGGCTTCCCGCGGCCATCCTCGACGAATTCCCGCCGGCCGCCCGGCTGCGCCTGCCGATGCGCCCGGGCGTGCGCAGCCTCAATCTTTCCAACGCTGTCGCCGTCACCGTCTACGAGGCGTGGCGGCAATCCGGCTTCGCCGGCGCCGTCTAGCGCATGCCCAGGCGCGAGAAGATGAAGCGCAGCTCGTACTCGCGATCGCGGATGACCTGCTCCTTCGCCTTGCCGTAGCCGTGGCCGCTGTCGAAATCCATGTACAGCAGAAACGGATCGATCTGGCCGCCGTGGTTCTGCACCGCGGCGACGAATTTTTTCGCGTGCAGCGGATCGACGCGCGAGTCGTACTCGCCCGCGGTCACGAGCGTCGGCGGCAGATTCACGCCCTCGCGAATGTTGTGGTACGGCGAATAGCGCAGCAGGTAGGCGAAATCCTCGGCCTTGTCCGGGTCGCCGTACTCCGCGATCCAGTAGCGCGCGATCAGAAACTTGTGGAAGCGCACCATGTCGAGCAGCGGCACCTGGCACACCGCCGCGGCGAACAGGTCGGGCCGCTGCGTGAGCAGCGCGCCGATCAGCAGCCCGCCGTTGCTGCCGCCGCCGATCATCAGCCGGTCGCGGCGGGTGTAGTTCTCGCGAACCAGCCACTCGGCGGCGGCGGCGAAGTCGTCGAAGGTCGTCTGCTTGCCGCCGAATTTTGCCGCGTCGTGCCAGCGTTCCCCGTATTCGTCGCCGCCGCGAATGCCGGCGTCGGCATACACGCCGCCGCGATTGATGAAACTCGCCCAGCTGCGCACGTAATCCGGGCTGATGCCATGGTTGAACCCGCCGTAGCCATGCAGGAACACCGGGTTTGACCCGTCCTGCTGCAACCCCTTGCGGTAGGACAGGAACATCGGAATGCGGGTGCCGTCATGGCCCGGGTAGAACACGAGCTTGCTTTCGATCTGGGTGGTGTCGAGCGGCGGCTTGTCCTCCCACAGCAGCGACCAGGAGAGCGTCCTGCCGTCGATCTGGTAGAGCCGGCCCGGCGCGGTGAAGGTCGACAGCCGCGCGTAGACGACGTTCTTGTCGATGTCGTAGGCGCTCTCGCTGACGTTGCCGAGCTCCGGCAGCGGGAGCTCGCGCACGCGCTTGCCGGAGAGGTCGTGCACCCACACTCGCGTGAGCACGTCCTTCTTGTCGCGCACGAGCAGCCAGTCGCTGGTGACGTCGACCCCGTCGAGCACGGTGTCCTGCTCCGGCCAGAGCACCTGCCAGTGCTCGAACTCCGGCGCGTCGTAGCGCGCGGAGAGCAGCTTGAAGTTCGGCGCATGGTCGTTGGTGATGACGTAGATGCGCTCCTTGCGAAAATCGGCGCTGGCGCGGAACTCCTTGCTGCTGTAGATCGTCGTCGGCTCGGCGGTCGAGTCGACCGGGCGCATGCGGATCGTGTTGGAATAGAAATCGCCGGTCTCGAACACCGTGACCGGGGCCTCCTCCGGCTCGTACACCGCGCACCAATCCTTCGCGTCGTGCATCGCGATCAGCAGCTCGTCGTGCTGCGGGTCGTCGCCCAGGCGGTGCCGGTAGCAGCGCTGCGGCTCCTGGCGGTCGATCGACTCCTTCGTGCGCGGCGTCACGAACGCGTAGCGCTCGTCGCGCGCCCAGCGGAACGAATCGATACCCGGCAGCACGGGGCCAAGCTGCGCGCCGCTGCGCGTGTCGATGACGCGATAGTCGGTGATCTCGGAGCCGCGGCTGTAGGTCGCGACCGCGGCCCGGCTCGCGTCGCGGTTCAGGACGAACGCGCCCACGCTGGTCTTGCCCGACGGATCGAGGGCGAGCGGATCGAACAGCAGCCGCTCCTGCCCGTCCAGCCGGGTGTAGACCTTGGCCTGCTCCTCGCCCTTGCGCGTGCGGTAGAAGAACTCGCGGCCTTTCTTGAAAAACGGCGGCTCGGTGATGTCGCGATCGAAATACGCGGTGAGCTCGTCGTGCAGGCCGGCGACCGGCGGCGCATTGGCGTCGAGCCAGGAGAGCGTCGCATCGTGCTGGCGCCGGGTCCACGCCTGCACGTCGGGGCTCTTCCCGTCCTCGAGCCAGCGATAGGCATCGGTGAGCTTCACGCCGTGGACGGTGTCGACCACCGGGCGGGCGGGCGTCGGCGGCGGAGCGAACGCCGGCGCAGCGACGGCCAGTGTGCCGGACATGATCAACGGCAGAACGCAGACCGCGCGGGCGCGGCGAGACAGCTGCTGCATGACTGGATCTTCTCCGCCATCAGTGGAATTCCGGTCCGTGTTCGCGCGCGAGCAGGGATTCGACGGCGCGCCGCGGCGTCACGTCCTCGTAGAGCACCCGGTACACCGCCTCGCAGATCGGCATGTCGACCCCGAGCGCGCGCGCGAGCACGCGCACGTGGCGTGCCGCCGCCACACCTTCGGCGACGTGTCCGAGTTCGTCCAGGATCTCCGCGAGCGGCCGCCCGCTGGCGAGGCCCAGCCCGACGCGGCGGTTGCGCGACAGATCGCCGGTGCAGGTCAGCACCAGGTCGCCCAAGCCGGCCAAGCCCATGAGCGTTTCCCGCTTGCCGCCGAGCGCGGCGGAAAGCCGTCCGGTCTCGGCGAGCCCGCGCGTGATCAGCGCCGCGCGCGCGTTGTTGCCGAAGCCCAGGGCATCGCTGGTGCCGGCGGCGATCGCGAGCACGTTCTTAACCGCGCCGCCGACCTCGACCCCGGTCAGGTCGTCGCTGACGTAGGCGCGGAAGGTCTCGCCGCGCAGCCGCCGGGCCACGCTCTCCGCGCTCCCGGCATCGGTCGCGGCGACCGTGACCGCGGTGGGCAGTCCCTGGGCAACTTCCGCCGCGAAGCTGGGGCCGGAAATGACCCCGACCGGCGCGGGCCAGCTGGGCGCGATGGCGCGATGCGCGAGCCCGACGCCGGGGGCCGCGTCGGTCGCCACGAATCCCTTGCCGACCCAGAACAGCGGTGCGGTGGCGATGCGCCGCGCCGCCGCCGCGACCTCGAGCAGCGCGCCGATCGGCGTGGCGACGAGGATAAGCGAAGCGTTGGCGAGCGCCTCCGGCAGCGCCGCGCCGACGACGATGGCCGGCGGCAGGGTGGCGCCGGGAAGGTAACGCACATTTTCCCGCGTCGCGGCGAGCGCGTGCGCTTCAGCGGCGTCGCGCGCCCACAGGCGAAGCGCCGGCGCCGGCTGCGCCCGCGCGAGATGGATCGCGAGCGCCGTGCCCCAGGCGCCCGCCCCCAGGATGGCGACGGTATGCATGGTGACCGGCGGGGCCGTCAGCGGCGGTTACAGACCCCAGACTTGCGCAATGCGCACGAAGCCGACCTGGCCATCGCGATGCCTGACCTTGGCCCAGCCGGGTGTCGCCGTAGCGAAGTCGGGATCGACCAGCTCCAGCAGAACGTTCTGCTCGGCCTTGAAAACGACCGGCGCCGCCGCGTCGGGACTGGCCAGGATGTCGGCCACGGCGCCGCGCACCAGCAGCACGTGCTTGTCGCCGACCGACTTTTTCTCGACCCAGGCGACCGTGCCCCCGGCGTCGCGGACCTTGAGCCAGCCCTCGACGTTGACGATGACCTCGAGCGGGATAGTCGCGGCCGAGCACGTACAAAGGCCTGGACTTGGAGGACGGCGCGTCGTAGAGCACCGCCGCTTCGCTCGTTGCCCGGAACTCCGCCGCGCCCGCGACACCTGCCAACAGCGCCAGCGGCGGCAGCAGATAGCGGAAGGCGCGCCTCGCCATGCGCGGCTACGCCTGGGCGGCCACCTGCGGCTGCTGCATGCTCGAGAGCTGCTGCTGGTAGAGCATCTCGAAGTTGATCGGGTCGAGATGGACCGCGGGAAATCCCGCCCGCATGATCGCGTCGGCGATCGTCTCGCGGGCGAAGGGGAACAGCACGTTGGGGCAATGGATGCCGAGAATCGGCTGCATGTCCGACAGCGGCACTCCCCCGATGCGGAACACGCCGGCCTGCGCCGCTTCGACCAAGAACAGCGTCTTCTCGCCGCTCTTCGCCGTCACGGTAATGGTAAGCACGCACTCGAAGAGGTTCTCTTCGATCTGCTCGCCGCGGCTGCGCAGGCTCACCTCGAGCGCCGGTGCGGTCTGAATCGTGAACGATTGCGGCGCGCCCGGGTTTTCAAGCGACAGGTCCTTGACGTAGACCTTCTCGATTTTGAACGTCGGTCCGGCGGGGGGTTGCTGGTCGGCCATGCGATTTCTTCCTGTCGAAAGCGGTGGGAGGGGGGACGAAACCGATAATTATACCGCAGCGCCGGGGCGCGGCTTCGCGCTTCAGTCCGGCTCGGCCGCCAAGAGCGGCGCGAGCTTGCCCTCGCGATCGAGCGCAACCAGATCGTCGTACCCGCCGACGTGCAGCGCACCGATATAGATCTGCGGAACGGTGCGGCGTCCGGTTTTCTGCATCATTTCCTGCCGCTGCGCAGGGTCGAGGTCGACGCGCACCTTGGCGATATCCGCGACGCCCTTCGCGCGCAGCAGGCGTTCCGCCTGAACGCAGTAAGGGCAAACCGCGGTTGCGTACATGGTGATGGGCGCCATCGCCTCGCCCGCGCGCTTCAGGCGCCCTTCTCGACGGGTAACCCGGCGTCCGTCCAGGCGCGCAGGCCGCCGCGCAGCGTATAGACCTCGGCGAAGCCGAGCTTCGAGAGCGCCGCGGCCGCGGCTCGGCTGCGCTGGCCGCGGTCGCAGTACGCGATGACCGGGCGAGCGGTGAGCTTCTTGAGTTCGTCGCCACGACTGGCCAGCTGCGATTGCGGCAGATGCACCGCGTTCGGCACCCGGCCGCCTTCGTATTCCTTGGGCTCGCGCAGGTCGAGCATCAGCGCATCGCGGCGGTTGATGAGCTGCGTGGCTTCCAGGGCGCCAATCTCGCGCACCGGCGACCAGCGACGCTGCAGCGTCGGCCACAGCAACATCGCGCCGGAGACGATCATCACCGCGATCAGCGGCCAGTTGTTCTGGAGGAATTGCAGTTCCATGGGGTCGATCAGGAAAGGCGCAAGCGGTGCGCGCCGCAGGCGAAATGATAGCGTAGTCGCGCCGGCGCACCGTCGCGATGCCGGCGCGGGAACCAATCGGCGGTTGCCGGGGTCCACTGCCCGGACTGGCCGGCAGGGCGGCGCTTCGCGCCGCTCGCGTCGTGGAGCCTGCAGACTGCACGGACGGCGCGTCACTGGCGCGGCCGTTCCTCCCCGCCGCCGGTCGGGTCGCTGCCGCCGCACGGCCGCGACCGACCCGCGGCATGCGGGGCGTCAGTTAGCGTGACGGCTTGAGGTCGCGCCAAGCGCACGGGGCGTTGCGCGACGCGTTTGGTTGCAAAATCCTCCCGTGAACGCAACTTGGCGGCCGGCAAACCGGCGTATACTCGGGTGCGGAGAAGAGTCATGCGATTCGCGACCGCGGATCGCCGTTCCAGAAATGAGGCTTGCGATGCGTGATGGCTGGAAGAAAGCGGGATTGATCGGCCTGGGTGCAGTGCTCGGGCTGTTGCTGAGCCTCAACTTTTCCGCGCTGGCAGACAAGGATGCCAGGCTGCCGATCCCTTATGACGACCTGCAACTGTTCTCCGCGGTCTTCGGGCGCATCAAGAGCGACTACGTCGAGGCCGTACCCGACGACAAGCTCATTAAAGAGGCCATCAACGGCATGGTCCACGGGCTTGACCCGCACTCGGACTTCCTCGACGAGGACGCGTTCCGCGAGCTGCAGGTCTCGACGCAGGGCAAGTTCGGCGGCCTGGGCATCGAGGTGGGCGTCGAAGACGGGCTGGTCAAGGTGATCTCGCCCATCGAGGACACGCCGGCATTCCGTGCCGGGGTGAAGGCCGGCGACCTGATCATCAAGATCGACGACATCGCCACTCGCGGCATGGCGCTTAGCGAGGCGGTGCAGAAGATGCGTGGCAAGCCCGGAACGCAGATCGAGCTCACGATCGCGCGCAAGGACGTCGATACCCCGCTCAACTTCACGCTGACCCGCGAAGAGATCGTCGTCAAGAGCGTCAAGTACAAGATGGTCGAGCCCGGTTACGGGTACATCCGCATCACGCAGTTCCAGGAACGCACCGGCGAGGACCTGGCGCGGGCGATCAAGGATCTCTACAAGAAGGGCGACCTGTCCGGGCTGGTGCTCGACGTGCGCACCGATCCGGGCGGACTGCTGCCGACCGCGGTCGGCGTGTCGGCCGCGTTCCTGCCCAAGGACTCACTGGTCGTGTACACCGACGGCCGCACGCCCGATGCGCGCATGCGCCTGTCCGCGAACAAGGACAACTACCTGCGCAGCCGTGGCGACGATTACCTGCGGGATCTGCCGCCGGGAATCAAGACCGTGCCGATGGTGGTGCTGGTCGACGGCGGCACCGCGTCGGCATCCGAGATCGTCGCCGGCGCCCTGCAGGACCACAAGCGGGCGGTGGTGATGGGCACGCAGACCTTCGGCAAGGGCTCGGTGCAGACGATTCTTCCGCTTGGCCACAACACGGGCCTTAAGCTGACCACGGCGCGCTACTACACGCCGAACGGGCGCTCGATCCAGGCCAAGGGCATCGAGCCCGACGTCGCGGTCGACGACGGCCGCGATTCGCCCAACCGCCTGCGCGAGGCGAATCTCGACCATCATCTGGAAACGCCGGCTGCGGGCACAGCGGCCGACGCGCTCAACATGAAGGGCAAGACGGCGGCCGCGCCGGTCGCGGTGAAGAACGAGGGCAAACCCGCCGCGAAAGTCGAGGCCGAGGCGCTGCCGCCGCGCTTCGAATTCGGCACCGCCGACGATTTCCAGCTCAAGCAGGCGCTGAACCAGCTGAAGGGCCAGCCGGTGCTGGCGTCCAACCGGGCGCTTGCCGCGCAGGTGAAGCCGCAGTAAGAACGCCGCGGCGTCCAGCGACGAAAACGCCCGGCTCGTCCGGGCGTTTTTGCCTTCGGCTGCGACCTCCGGCAGAACGCCCAATACGGCCGCCCGATGGATGACACGCAACTGCTGCGCTACAGCCGGCACATCCTGCTCGCCGAGCTCGGCGTCGACGCGCAACAACGCTTCGCCGAGTCGCACGCGCTCATCGTGGGCATCGGCGGTCTGGGCAACCCGGTCGCGCAGTTCCTCGCCGCGGCGGGCGTCGGCACGCTGACCTTGGTCGACGCCGATCGCGTCGATCTCACCAATCTGCAGCGCCAGATCCTGTTCGATACGCAGGCCGTCGGACGGCCGAAGGTCGAGGCGGCGCGCGCGCGGCTTGCCGCCATCAACCCGGAGGTGCGCGTCCTGACGCGTTCCGACCGGGTGGGCTTGAGCGAGCTCAAGCCGCTGGCCGCTGCCGCCGACGTCGTCGTCGACTGCTCGGACAACTTCGCGACGCGTCACGCGGTCAACCGTGCCAGCGTCGCGGCCGGAAAACCGCTCGTCTCGGGCGCAGCCATTCGCTTTGACGGCCAGATCGCCGTCTTCGACACCCGCGACCGCGCCAACCCCTGTTACCACTGCCTGTTCGGCGAAGGCGACGAGTTCGAAGAAACGCGCTGCGCGACGATGGGCGTGTTTGCCCCGCTGGTCGGCATCGTCGGCGCTGCCCAGGCGGCCGAAGTGCTGAAGCTGCTGGCGGGGGTCGGACGCACGCTCGCCGGGCGGCTGTTGCTGCTCGACGCGCTGACGATGCAATGGCGCGAGGTTCGCGTCGCCAAGGATCCGCAGTGCCCGGTGTGCGGGGAGGCCGGCGGGCGATGAACACGCCGTTGTGCGCGCGGCGCCGTGCCGTGATCGGGCGCATTCTCGCCGCGGCAGTCTGCGGCGTGATCGTCCCGGTCGCCCTCGCCGCCGAGCCCGGGCTCACGGGCACCGACTGGCAGGCGATCCGCAAGGTGATCAGGCTGCAATTGGCGGCGCTGCGCGCGGGCGATGGCGAGCGTGCGTTCAGCTACGCGAGTCCGGGCATCCAGGAGCGCTTCGGCGACGCGGCGACGTTCCTCGCGCTCGTGCGCGGCGGCTACGCGGCGCTGCTCGAGGCCCGCTACAGCGAATTCGTAGGCGGCGCATTCAGCGACGGGGTCGCGGTCCAGCCGCTACGGCTGATCGCGCCGGACAACACCGTCCAGGTCGCGCTCTATACGCTGGAGAACTACCGCGGCAGCTGGCGCATCAACGGCTGCCGGCTCGCGCCGTCGAAGGTCCAGGCGGCCTAGCCGAACAGATACTTGCGTTGCGTCTCCCAGTGCTCCTGGGGCAGGCGCTTGAACCCCGATTTTGCGAACAGCGCCCAGCGGCCCAGCACGAAGGCGAGCAAGGCGTTGGCTTCGGCGACCGGATCCCCGCTCCAGGTGCCGCCCGCCTGGGCGATCTTCAGCGCCTGCCGCAGGGCGGCTTCGATGCGCTCGTAGAGCTGGTTCATCCGTACCTGCAGGCGCTCGTCCTCGTTGACCAGCGCGTCGCCGATGAGCACCCGCGTCATGCCGGGATTCTTCTCGGCGAATCCGAGCAGCACCGAGACGATCTGCGCCGCCTGCGCGACGCCGTCGGTCGTCTCGGAGGTGATGCGATTGACCAGTGAAAACAGCGTCGATTCGATGAACTCGATCAGGCCTTCGAACATCTGCGCCTTGCTGGCGAAATGGCGGTACAGCGCCGCCTCGGAAACGTCGAGGCGCGCGGCGAGGGCGGCGGTGGTGATCTTCTCGCCGCGGGGACTTTCGAGCATGGCCGCCAGCGTCTGCAGGATCTGCAGCCGGCGTTCGCCAGGTTTGGTCGCCATTCAGACGCTCCTTCGCTGCCTTTAGCCTGCCATGATCATGGTGCCCACGCCTTCGTTGGTCAGCACCTCGAGCAGCAGCGCATGCTCGACGCGACCGTCGATGATGTGCGAGCTGCGCACGCCGTTTTTCACCGCGTCGAGCGCGGAGCCGATCTTGGGCAGCATGCCGCCGTGAATCGTGCCGTCGGCAAACAGGCGCTCGATTTCGCTTGCGGTCAAGCCGGTCAACAGCGCACCGTCCTTGTCGAGCACGCCCACCGTATTGGTCATCAGCACCAGCTTCTCTGCCTTGAGCGTCTCGGCGAGCTTGCCGGCCACGAGGTCGGCGTTGATGTTGTAGGCCTCGCCCTCCTTGCCCACGCCGATGGGCGCGATGACGGGCACGAAATCGCGCGAATCGAGCAGCTGGATGAGCTCCGGGTCGATGCGCTCGATTTCGCCGACCAGGCCGATATCGACCGCCTCGCCGCCATCGGTTTCGCTCTTGAGCAGCATCTTGCGGGCATGGATGAACGCCCCGTCCTGTCCGGTCAGGCCGACGGCGCGGCCGCCGTGCTGGTTGATGAGCCCCACGATCTCCTGATTGAGTTCGCCCAGGACCATCTCCACGACGTTCATGACCTTTTCGTCGGTGACGCGCATGCCCTGGCGGAATTCGCTCGGAATCCCCATGGTTTTCAATAGGTCGCCGATCTGCGGTCCGCCGCCGTGCACGATGACCGGGTTCATGCCCACGAGCTTCAGCATCACCACATCGCGGGCGAATCCGGCCTTGAGCACCGACTCGGTCATCGCGTTGCCGCCGTACTTGATGACAATGGCCTTGTTGTGGAAGCGCTGGATGTAGGGCAGGGCCTCGGCCAGTATCTGGGCCTTGAGCGCGGAGGCGGCCTCGAGGGGCATGGCGGGAGGGGTCGCGGCGGAAGGCGGCTCAAAGCAGGCGTGGATTCTACCCGATCGCGCGCGAACAAAGTAACCGCGCCGCTCGCTCGACAAGTAAGCCCTGACTGCCGGTATCGTCCGCGCGTTTGTAACCGACAAAGCGCTTTGGTATCTTGCGCGGATGCACGACGCGCCGCCGGACGCCATCGACCCGAGTCTTGTGCGCCGGGTGCTGGTGACCAAGCTGCGCCATCACGGCGATGTCCTGCTCTCCTCGCCGGTGCTTACCGTGTTGCGCAGCGCGCTGCCGGCGGCGGAGGTCGATGCGCTCGTGTACCGCGAAACCGCGCCGCTGCTCGAGGGTCATCCGGCGCTCGCGCACCTGCACACCGTCGACCGGCAATGGAAGCGGCGCGGCGCGTGGCGCCAGTTGCGCGCCGAAACCGCGCTGCTGCGCGCGCTGCGCGCGCGCCGCTACGACCTCATCGTGCACCTCACCGAGCATCCGCGCGGGGCCTGGCTCACGCGCCTGCTGCGCCCGCGCTACGCGGTGGGGCGCGAGTTGCCGCGCGCGCACTGGCTGTGGCGCACGAGCTTCACGCACTACTACCGCCTTCCCCGCGCGCGTCCGCGGCACATGGTCGAATGCAACCTCGACGCGCTGCGCCGCCTGGGCCTGCAGCCGGCAGGCGGCGACAAGCGCCTGGTCTTAGTCCCCGGCGCAGGCGACCTGGCACGGGCGCGGGACTGCCTCGCGCAGCACGGGCTCGAGGCGCAGCGCTTCATCCAGCTGCATCCGGGTTCGCGCTGGCTGTTCAAGTGCTGGACGCAGGAAGCGTATGCCGCGCTCGTGGCGGGCATTGTCGGCGACGGCTGGCGGGTCGTCGTCACCGGTGCACCCGAGGCGCGCGAGCGGGAGCTGGTGGCGGGGGTTCTCTCGCGCCTCGCCCCGTCGGTGCGCGCCCAGGTCGTCGATCTTGCCGGCGCGCTCAGTCTGCGCGAGCTCGCGGCGCTCACGCAGCAGGCGCGGCTGTTCGTCGGCGTGGATTCGGCGCCCATGCACATCGCGGCCGCCATGCGCACGCCCGTCGTCGCCCTGTTCGGGCCGAGCGGCGCGATCGAGTGGGGACCGTGGCAGGTGTCGCACCGCGTGGTCAGCTCGCTGGAGCATCCGTGCCGGCCGTGCGGCAACGACGGCTGCGGCGGCGGCAAGGTCTCGGAGTGCCTGACGACGCTGCCCGTGGCCCAGGTCCGCGCCGCGTTCCTCGAGCTGCTCGCAGAGTCGGAGGGCGTGCCGCGATGAGGCTGGCCATCATCCGCCAGCGCTACACGCCCTACGGCGGGGCCGAGCGCTTCGTCGAGGCCGCGCTCGAAGCGCTGCTCGAGCGCGGTATCGCCATCACGCTCTACACGCGGCGCTGGCCGCAGACGCGGCTGCAGCTCATCGAGCCGGTGCTGTGCAACCCGCCCTACATCGGTCGTCTCTGGCGCGACTGGAGCTTTGCCCGCGCCGTATGCGGCACCATTGCCCGCAACCCGCCCGAGCTCGTGCAGTCGCACGAGCGGCTGCTCTGCTGCGATGTCTATCGCGCCGGCGACGGCGTGCACAAGGTATGGCTCGAGGAGCGCCTGCGCGACGCGCCGCCGCTGGCGCAGCGCCTGGTTGCGTGGAGCCCGTATCACCGCTATGTCCTGGACATGGAGCGGCAGTTGTTCGCCAGCCCGGCGCTGCGCATGGTCATCTGCAACTCGAAGATGGTGAAGGAGGAAATCCGCGAGCATTTCGGGCTGCCCGAGGAACGGCTTTCGGTCATCTACAACGCGGTCGACAGCGTCGCCTTCGCGCCGCAGTTGCGCGCGCATCGCGCTGCGGTCCGGGCGAAACTCGGCGTGCCGGAAAACGCGACCGTGTTCCTGCTCGTCGGCTCCAGTTACGTCCGCAAGGGCGTGGCGCGCGCGATTGCCGCGCTGGCGCGCCTTCCCGGCGACACCTACCTGTTTGTCGTCGGCCGCGACAAGGCGCGCGGTCGCTACAAGCGGCTGGCGCAGGAGCTCGGCGTCGCGCATCGGGTCGCGCTGCTTGGGCCGCACGAGGATCCGCGGCCGTTCTACGGCGCCGCCGATGCGTTCGTGCTGCCGACGCTCTACGACCCGTGCCCGAATGCGGCTCTCGAGGCGATGGCCTGCGGCCTGCCGGTGGTGACCAGCACCAAATGCGGCGCGGCCGAGCTCGTGCTGGAGCACGACGCCGGGTTCGTGTGTCCGGCGCGCGATATCGATTCGCTCGCCTGGCACATGATGACGCTGACCGATGCCGGCGCGCGCGCGACGCTGGGCGCGCGCGCCCGGGAGGCGGTGCTGCCGTTGACGCCCGACGCGATGACGCTGCAGCTCGTCCTGCTGTACCGGGATCTGCTCGCCGCGGCGCATGCCGCGCTGCCGCCGGCGCGACGCTAAAGGCTCGCTCTGCGCGCTGGCATCGTGTCCTCCGGCCCGCCTCTCAGAGAGCGCCTGCGGCGCAACGTCCGCGGCGCGGCCGATGCCAGCGCGCAGCGCTGAGGACCCCGGCCGCCTCGCCGGGCGCGCGCGGGTCGTCGGGCGCGCGCTTTTCCGGCGCCTCGGCAGCGGCGGCCGGCGCGCGCGCCCGTCGCACCCGGCGCGCATCCTCATCGCGCATCACCTTCTGCTCGGCGATACGCTGATGCTCACGCCGCTGGTGGCCAAGCTGCGCGAGCGATATCCTGCCGCCGATCTGGTCATGGTGCTGCCGGAGGCGTACGCGCCGCTGTACGCGCGCGCGCCGTACGGTCTGCGCGCCATCGGCTGGGACCCGCGGCGCCCCGCGGCCTCGCCGCTGTGGCGCGAGGCCGGCTTCGACCTCGCGCTCATTCCTGCCGACAACCGGATGAGCTGGCTCGCGCTCGCCCTGGGCGCGCGCTGGATCGTCGCCTTCGCCGGCGATCGCCCCGAGCGCAAGAGCTGGCCCGTCGACGAGGCGTGGCGCTATCCGGACCGGCCTGCCGCCTGGGGCGACATGGTCGCCGGCCTCATTGCCGGGCCGCCGCCGGCGCCCTACCGCGCCGCGGCGTGGCCCGCGCCGCCTGCAGCAGCGAGCTGCCCGCTGCCGGCGCCGCCCTACGCGGTGCTTCACGTCGGTGCGAGCACCCCGCTCAAGCGCTGGGATCCGGCGTGCTGGTCGCGGCTGGCCGAGCGCTTCGCCGCCAAGGGCATCGCACCGGTATGGTCGGCGGGGGCGGACGAAACGGCGATCGTTCGCGCCTGCGATCCGGAAACGCGCTATCGGTCGCTTGCCGGCGTGCTCTCGTTGCCGCAGATCTGGCGGCTCGTCGCCGGCGCGGTCGCGCTGGTGAGCCCCGACACGGGCATCGCGCACCTCGGGCGCATCATCGGCACGCCGACGGTTGCGCTCTTCGGCCCCGGATCGGTGACCCTCACCGGCGCGGGCGCGTTCTGGCGCCACATGCCCTACCGCGCGGTCAGCGTCGAGCCGTTTCCCTGCCGCGATCAACGCACGCTGTTCAAACGCGAGATCACGTGGGTGCGGCGCTGCGAACGCTCCCTCGCCGAGTGCCCGCACCCGCGCTGCATGGATGCGATCAGCGTCGCGGCGGTCGCCGCCGCGCTCGCCGCGCTCGGCAGCGACCTCTCCTAGGCCGGGACTTTTTTCAGCGGACGCGGCGCACGATCGCCGGCTCGGCGCTGGCAGCCGCTCGCGGCACAACGCCTACGCCCGGCGGCATGTATTCGGGAATCCACGCCTTGAGCCACGCGCGCACTTCCGCGTCGTTGGCGACGCGATCGCGTTCGAGCCACGCGATCATCTGCTCGATCGCGCCCACGCCGTTGCCGCGCGCTTGCGCGATGTAGAGCTTCGGGTGCGGGGTCGGGAGCGTCGTTTCCTCGGACGCGAGCGGTTCCTCATAGAGCTTTTCGCCGGGACGCAGTCCCGTGAACACGATCGGAATCGCGTCCGGGTCGGCGCCGGACAGCCGGATCATGTCCCGCGCGAGATCGACGATGCGCACCGGCTCGCCCATGTCGAGCACCAGCACCTCGCCGCCCTTGCCCATGAGCCCGGCCTGCAGCAACAGCTGCGTCGCCTCCGACAGCGACATGAAATAGCGCGTGATTTCCGGATGCGTCACGGTGACCGGGCCGCCGCGCGCGATCTGCTCGCGGAACCGCGGGATGACGCTGCCGGCGCTGCCGAAGACGTTGCCGAAGCGGACGATGACAAACTGCGTGCCGCCGTTCTGAAGGCTCTGGCAGGTCATCTCCGCGAGGCGCTTCGACGCGCCCATGACATTGGTCGGATTGACGGCCTTGTCGGTGGACACGAGCACGAACTTTTCGACTTTCGCGGCGAGCGCGGCGCGCGCCAGGACCCAGGTGCCGTAGGCGTTGTTGCGCACCGCCTGCCAGGCGTTGGTCTCTTCCATCAGCGGCACGTGCTTGTACGCCGCGGCATGGAAGATCACCGACGGGCGCTCGCGCGCGAGCACCTGCTCGACGAGCGTGACGTGCTTGGTATCGCCGACGATGGTGACCACCTGCAGGTTGGGGAAGTCGTCCTGCAGCGCCTGCTGGATCTGATACAGGGCGTACTCGGACAATTCGAGCAGCACCAGCCGCGTCGGCCGATAGCGCGCGACCTGCCGGCACAGCTCCGCACCGATCGAGCCGCCGGCACCGGTGACGAGGATCACGCGCTCGCCCAGCCACTCGCGCAAGCCGGCGCTGTCGAGCACGACCGGGTCGCGGCCGAGCAGATCGTCGAGTTCGACGTGGCGAATCGTGGTCAGTTGCGAGCGGCCGCTGATCAGGTCTTCGTAGGAAGGCACCGTCAGCGCCTCCAGGCCCGCCGCCGCGCACAATTCGGCAACGCGCCGCCGCACCCCGTGCGCAGCCGACGGCAACGCGATGATGACGGTGCGCACCCCGTACCGCCGCACCCACGCGGGCAGCTCGGCAATCGGCCCGAGCACGCTTACGTTGCGCAGCAGCCGGCCCTGCTTGGCCGGGTCGTCATCGAGGAGCCCGACGACGCGCCATTGCCGGCTGTGGGCGAGTTCCTTGGTCAGACGCGCCCCGGCCTCGCCGGCGCCGAGGATCAGCACCGGTTCGCCGAGCGCCGCCAGGGGGCTATAGAGCCGGTGCTCCTTCCAGATGCGATAGGTGAAGCGGCTGCCCGCCATGAGGAAGATCAGCACCGGTGGATAGAGGATGAGCACGCTGCGCGGCACCACGGAGGTGAGCTGCAGCATGACCAGGATCAGCGGAATGGCCACCGCGCCCAGCCCCGCGGCGAGCACGATCCGTTGCAGATCGGGCAGGCTCGCGAAGCGCCACAGGCCGCGATAGAGGCCGAACGCCAGGAAGATGCCGGCCTGCAGAGGCACGATCCAGGCCAGCGTGTGCAGCATGTCGGACAGTTGCGGTTCGTGCAGGTCGGTGTTGGAGCGAAGCCAATACAACCCGACCCAGGCGATCGCTGCGGCACAGACGTCGTGCACAAACGCGAGCCAGACTCGCCAGTTAGCCCTTACTTTCATTGAAGCGCACTCCTCGCCGACGCCAATGATACTCGATCGCGGCGAACACGAGCGCGAGGACCGCTCCCCAGCCGATAACCACGACCAGGCCCCGGGAAGGCGCCCACGCCAGCACCGCGAGCCCCGACCCGGCAGCTCCGACCATCAACGCGGCGTAGAGGGCCAGGGTGCGAGCGTGGCCGCCGCCGCTTTGCACCAGGCGCTGGTAGTAATGCTCGCGGTGCGCTTCCCAGATGCGCGCGCCGCGCAGCAGGCGGCATCCCAGCGTGACGGTCGCATCGGCGATGAAGGGCAGGAACACCAGGACGGGGAACCAGCCCGGCCACCACTGCGCCTGCCAACCCGCCAGCCCGAAGACGGCGGCCAGGAAGCCCAACGGCACCGCGCCGACGTCGCCCAGCATGACCCGGGCCGGCGGCAGGTTGGCCGCGAGAAAGGGCAGGGTTGCCGCCGCGAGCGCCAGAAACAGTGCCGCGCCGGCGCCGCCGGCAAGCCATGCCGCGACGGCGTAGGCGGTGAATCCGACCACCGCCATGGCGCCCGCAAGCCCGTCGCTGCCGTCCATGAAGTTGTACAGATTGGCCATCCAGACGATGGCCAGAATGGCGACGAGCGCGTTGACCGGGGCGCCGGCAAGCCAGACCCAGGCCGCTGCCGCCGCGCCGTGCACGAGGAGCCGGATCGCGGGATGGACGCCGCGCTGATCGTCGAGCAGCGAAATGGCGATGACCGCGCCAAGCGGCCCGAGCCAGGGCTTGGCGCCGGGCAGCCAAAGCGTCCCGGCGAACCAGCCCGCCCAGATGGCAAGCCCGCCGCCGCGCGGGATGGGGTGCGCGTGCAGCGAGCGCGCATTGGGGCGATCGAGCGGCAGGAATCCGGCGCGCCGCAGCAGCAAGACGAGCGTCAGCCCACTGGCGATGGCGGCGATTATTGCCGCCAGACCCGTCATCGCCGTCCCGCGCCCGGCAATGCGGCTCTGGCAAACCGGCGCAGCCTCGGCAAGCTGTTGTTTGCGACCATTTTGTCGCCCAAGGCCGGCATGCGCCGCAGAGGCGATTGAGGAGGCAATTATACGCGGCGGGTCCGTCCGCATGCATGCGCCCAAAAGCGGCCTCTTGTTGCAATTAAACAACAGGCTCTGCGGGGTGTTTTGGGGTCGCCGGTTTTAGCTTGCCAATGGATTCGCCGCTTTGGCACAATGGAATCAACTTCTCGCTATCTCTTGAGAGAAGGTTCCGATGGCAGGCGCAAAAAGCAGGTTTACTTGCCTTTCTTTTCCGTTAGAGGAGACATTCCATGAATAAAAAGCTACTCGCTCTTGCTGTCGCCGGCGCATTTGCGCTGCCGCTGGCCGCGCAAGCGCAAACCGCGAACGTGACGCTCTACGGGCGCGCGAACGTGGACGTTGAATTCGTTCGCGGCGCGCAGCCCGCCAGCGCGTGCGCCGGATGTTCCGATGGAAACAATCCGACGGTCGTCCGGGTCAGCAGCAATACCTCGCGCTTCGGGATGCGCGGCCAGGAAAGCCTGGGCGGCGGCCTTCTCGCCATCTTCCAGGTCGAGTCGAACGTGAGCTTTGACACGGGCAACAGCTCGGCCTCGGGTATCGCCAGCCGGGAAACCTTCGTCGGCCTGCAAGGGAGCTGGGGCAAGGTTACGATGGGCAAGTTCCTGATGCCGCAGGACGACGTGCACGCGGTGTTTGGTAACACCCCGACCCTGTTGACGTCGATCCTGTCGACCGCCGACGTGTGGGCGCAGGGCAACCTCAACAAGGCCCAGGGCGGATTCGACGCACGGACCGGCAACAACATCCGTTACGACAGCCCGAACCTGAATGGCTTCACCGGGGCGTTGCAATATTCGACCCGCGACGATTCGGGGAACACGACCCAGACGCCGTTCGGCGGCGACGAATGGCGAACGCATCCGTCCGCGCTGCGCCACGCCAACGTTATCGGCGGCAACCTCATTTACGCCAACGGCCCGGTCAACCTGGCCGCGTCGTTCGAAACCAACCAGAAGGTTCGCCAGTACGTCAATACCGCGGCGGCCGGCTGCTCGGTAGGCTCGCCCTGCGTCTTGAATGCCAACGACTACGACTACACCATTACCGGTGCGTACGACTTCGGCACGATCATGCAGAGCTTCGGACTGCGGCTCGCCTTGGTGTATGAACACACGAAGTACGACACCCAGCAGTCCGACGCGTCGAAGGCTGACCTGACGCGCGATTTCTGGGGTGCTTCGTTTATCATCCCGGTTGGCGGCGGCAAGATCTATGGCATGTGGGGCAAGGCCGGCAACGGCAAGGGCAGCGCTGCCGACGGCACCCAGGTCGGCTACGTCGTGCACGGTGCCGACACCAGCACGCAGCAATGGGAACTGAGCTACAGCTACAGCTTGTCGCCGCGGACGATGTTGTACGCGGGCTACGTCAAGCTGGCCAACAAGGCCTACAACCCGACGACGTTCAACATCAATTCGTACTCCATCAAGACCTGCGAATGGGGAACCGCTTGCCAGTCCGGGCAACCGACGGGCGTGTTGTTCGGGATGGTGCACTTCTTCTAGAACGTTGCAAACGGCAGTTCCCAGGCTTTATCTGGGTTTGAAGTGATCATCCGGGCGTCCGATGGGCGCCCGTTTTTTTTGTACCTGCGGGGCGCCGGTTCGGTTGCCGTGCGCCGTGCCGAGCATTCTGTCCACGCCGTGGGCCCGGGACCCGGTTCCACGCCACGCGAGCGAGCATGATCGATGCGCTGATCCTCGGGTTCGACCGCGCGCTGCGCGCGCTCTCCGGCGTCGCCGCGAGCGGGCGGGTCAATCCCGCACACGGCCTGCCGGAAGCGGAGCTCACCCCCGAGGAGCGGCGCCATGCGGGGGGGCTGATGCGCGTCAACCATACCGGCGAGATCTGCGCCCAGGCCCTCTACCAGGCGCAGGCGTTGACCGCCCGCGACGCCCGCATCCGGGCGCGTCTGGCGCAGGCCGCGCGCGAAGAGGAAGAGCATCTGGCCTGGACGCAGCAGCGGATCAGCCGAGCTCGACGATCGCCCGAGCCTGGTCAATCCGCTGTGGTACGCCGGCTCGTTTGCATTCGGCCTGGTTGCCGGCATCACCGGCGATCGCAACAACCTCGGGTTCGTCGTCGAAACGGAGCGCCAGGTCGAAGAGCACCTCACCGGTCACATGGATCGTCTGCCTGCCGCCGACCGCAAGAGTCGCGCGATCGTCGCGGCGATGCGCGACGATGAAGTGCGCCACGGCGCCATTGCGCGCGACTCCGGAGCCGCCGAGCTGCCCTGGTTTGTCCGCACACTCATGCGCGCCGCCGCGCGGGTGATGACCGTGACGGCGTATCGGCTCTAGCGCGGGTCGAGCCGTGCGCCGCAACGTGGGACAATGGCCAGAATGTCGCGTGTGCCTGCCCGCGGCAAAAGACTCGGATGAAAAGATCGCTCGTCGCCCTAAGCGTTGCCTGTGCCGCCGTGCTGGCGCCGGTGGCGCAGGCGCAGCTCGACAACGTGCACCTGTACGGCAGCCTCAACCTCGACGTCGAGGCGGTCAGCGGCAGACAGCCCGACGGCACGAATCCGACCGTCGGGCGCGTCGGCAGCAATACGTCGCGTTTTGGCATCCGCGGCAGCGAGTATCTCGGCGCAGGCCAGGTCGCCATCTTCCAGCTCGAATCCACCGTTCAGGCCGATACCGGCAACGGCCCGTCCACCGGCATCGCCAGTCGCGAGACCTTCGTCGGCCTGCAAGGCGACTGGGGCACGGTGAAGGCGGGCAAGTTTCTCACGCCCTACGACGACATCCTGCCGATCTTCGGAAACGTGCCGACGCTGACCACGTCGATCCTTTCGACCGCGGCGATCTGGGCACAGGGGCCACTGTCAAAGGTCCAGGGCGGGTTCGACGCGCGGCTCGGCAACTCCCTCCGCTACGAGACGCCGCCGCTGGATGGATTCAGCGGCGAGCTCCAGTACGCGACCCGCGATTCGTCGGGTAACGCGGACCCCGCGGACAACGGCGATCACGCCTCGGAGCTCCGCCACGCGAACGTCGTGGGCGTTGGCGGCTTTTACAGCAAGGGGCCGATCGACCTCGGCTTTGCCTACGAGCGCAACAACAACGTGCGCTTCGTCAATACTAAGGATGACGCCTTCTCGGTTGCCGCCGGCTACGATTTTGGCACCATCGACGACAATTGGGGATTGCGCCTCGGCGGGGTCTACGAGCAGCTCAAGTACGCCACGCTGACCGGCGACTTGAAGCGCGATTTCTGGGGCGTCTCGGCAACCGTGCCGGCTGGAGGCGGGTCGATCTACGCGTTCTGGGGCCGGGCTGGCAATGGTACCGGAGGCGCTGTGGACGGAACGACCATCGGTGGGCTGACCAAGGGGCCGAACTCATCGGCGGTGCAGTGGGAGCTCTCCTACAGCTACTCGCTGTCGCTGCGCACCCTGCTCTACGCCGGATATGTGCAACTGGACAATCGCGCCAACGCCGCCTACACCTTCAACATCAACACCTACACCACGGCTCCGGGCGCGCGTCTCACAGGGTTCATCTTCGGCCTCGCGCATTTCTTCTGACCCCCGTGCTCGCGCGGCCCGTTGCGGCGTCAGCGGCGGGTTGTGCCTCGCGCCGGCTTCGCGCCCGCTGCCCGCAGCCAGTCTCGCAGTGCGCGCAGGCGGGCCGCGCGGATGCGCTTGGGCAAATCGCGTTTCTGCCCGCGCGCGGCGAGCGCTCCCGCATCGACGCCGCGGATGACCGCGAGCGCGGCGGCGAGTCGCGCACCGGGAACCTCGGCGGCAGCAGACGCGCTCGGCGTGCGCCGGACGGCCGTCGCGCGCACCAGCGCGTCGAGCCGCTCGGGTCGGCGCAGCGCATCGGCAGCGAGCAGCAGATCGAGCAGCGCCGCCGGCCTGAGTTGCGTTGCTCGATCCACCGTCGCCGCATGGCGCGCGGTAAGCCGCGAGAGTTCGCGATACTCGGCCGGCACCTTGAGCCGGTTGGAAAACGCGGTCGCGCGACGCGCGTTGGCCGCCACCCGCGCCCCGGAGCGCTTCGCGTCCGCGCCCGGAGCGAGGCCGGAGGCGAGAACGGCATAGCGAACCGGCGCCGGCGCACCCGCGGCAGCGGCGCGGTCGAGCGCCTGCAGGCACTCGATGCCCGCATCGAGAACGGCGTCACTCCCGCCGCGACGCGATTGCCCGAACAGCGCGTCGATTTCGGGAAACAGCGCGGCCAGCGCGCCGCAGCGGCGCAGCGTGGTGAAGAAGCGCGACGGCTGCGCTGCGAGCAGCGCGCGCGCGAGCTCCTGCCAGATGCGTTCCGGCGTCAGCGTCGCAAGCTCTCCGCTCGCGGCGATCGCGCGCATCAGCGCCTCGGTCTCCGGGGCGACCGTGAAGCCGAAGCGGGCGGCGAAACGCGCCACCCGCAGCACCCGCAGGGGATCCTCGGCAAACGCCGGCCCGACGTGCCGCAGAACGCCGGCGCGCAGGTCGGCCGCGCCGCCGAACGGATCGATCAGCGTGCCGTCAGCGGCGCGCGCCATGGCGTTGATCGTGAGGTCGCGGCGCGCCAGGTCTTCCTCGAGCGTGACGCCGGGCGCGGCGTGAAACGTGAAGCCCTGGTGCCCGCGCCCGGTCTTGCGCTCGGTGCGGGCCAGCGCGTACTCCTCGTGGGTCTGCGGATGCAGAAACACCGGAAAGTCGCGGCCGACCGGTCGAAACCCCTGCGCGCGCATCGCCTCGGGCGTGGCGCCGACGACGACGTAGTCGCGATCCGCGACCGGCTGCCCGAGCAGCTCGTCGCGCACCGAGCCGCCGACGCGATAGGTTTTCAGCGCCCGCCCTGCGCGCGTAGGGCCGAGTAACGACTGCGCGTCGCCGCCGGCGAGAGGTATTGCGGCGCGACCGCCTCCAGCGCGACCGGCGGCGCGCTGAACAGCGGCGGCTGACCGCCGTCGCAGACGCTATCGATCGACATCGAGGCAAGGTTGTCGCGGGAGAGCAGCGTGCCGGGCAGCCGTTCCAGCAGCCACGCCTGCAAGGTCCCCAGCCAAGCGCCGAGCGGCACGATCGGCCGGCGGTAGCCGGTGAGCTCGCCCACGTAGGCGACGAGCTCGCGCAGCGTATACACCTTCGGCCCGCACAGTGCGTAACGCTGGCCCTGGCTGCGGTCGTCGTGGAGCGTCCGCACGAAGGCGTTGGCGACGTCGCCGACGTATACCGGCTGGAAGCGCGCGTGGGCGCACGCCAACGCGATCACCGGCAGCAGGCGCTCAAGGCGGGCGAACAGGTTGAGAAAGGAATCCTCGCGCCCGAAGATCACCGACGGACGCAGGATCGTCCAGGCCAGGGTCGACTCGGCCACGAGCGCTTCGGCGGCACCCTTGCTGCGCAGGTAGCGGCTGGGGCCGGCCGGGTCGGCGTGAAGCGCGCTCATGTGCAGCAGGCGCGGCACGGCCGCGGTGCGGCAGGCGTCGACCAGCTTGCGCGCCAGTTCGGTGTGCGCGCGCTCGAAATCCCCGCGCCGCGACTCGTTGAGAATCCCGACCAGGTTGATCGCGGCGTCCGCGCCCGCCGCAAGCCGCGCCAGCGCAGCCGGGTCGTGAACGTCCGCCTCGAGCACTTCGACGGTCGGCAGCAGGATGAGATGTTTCGCCCGCTCCCGCTGCCGCGTCGGCACGACGACGGACCAGCCGTCCTCGACCAGGCGATTGACGAGGTGGCGGCCCACGAAACCGCTGCCGCCCAACACCAGGATCCTGCCCACGCTCATCGTTTGCCGTCGCCGCGATCCGCATCCGGCGCGGCGGAGTCGGGCGGCGTGGCGCCGGGCTCGCCTGCGCCCGACCCGTCGCGTGACGCGACGCTGCCGAGGCGATCCTTGAGCGCAACGTAGCGCAACCCGAGTTGTGCCTGGTAGAACATCGCGTTCGCCAGCACTTTCTTCGCATATTCGCGCGTCTCGTTGAACGGAATCGTTTCAACGTAGATCGCGCCTTCCAGCGGCACCGACGCCCGCCACGCCTGTGCGCGTCCCGGACCGGCATTATACGCTGCGGCGCCGAGCGCCGGCTGGCCGTCGAGCTTGTCGAGCACGTAGCGCAGGTAGTAGGTGCCGAACTGGATATTGAGTTCCGGTTCCTCGAGCTGCGGAGCGCGTGGAGCGGCGTGACCGGTGTGCCGCGCCACCCAGCGCGCGGTCGGCGGCATGAGCTGCATGAGGCCGACCGCGCCGGCCGACGACACGATGTCGGCGACGAAACGGCTTTCCTGGCGAATCAGCCCGTACACGAAGGCCGTGTCGAGGCCATTCTGCTGTGCGGCCTCCGCGATCTCGGCCCGATACGGCGTCGGATAGCGCAGGCCGAAGTCATGCCGCCGTTGCGTGCGCTCGGCGGTATTGATCGAGCGATCGTAAAGGTGATGGCGCTGCGCGAACGCCGCGGCGAGCAGCAATCCGTCATCGTCCGAGCCGCGCACGACGGCGACCCATTCCCGCTGCGCCTCCGGGCGCAGATCGAGCGCGGTGAGCTTGAGCACGCGCTGCACCGCCGCGCGCGCGCCGAATGTCGCCAGCGCATCCGGGTCCGGCGTCAACGGCTCGCTCAGCGGCATGACGCTGGCCCCGATCGCGTCGGCGGCGAGAAAGCCGTAGAAGTCCGGGTCGGTCGCGAGGCCCGCGTAGAGGCGCGTCGCGTCGTCGGTTGCGCCTGCGGCGGCGAGCGCGCGCGCCTTCCAGTAGCGCCAGGCGGATTCCTGAGCCTGGCTCTCCGGCATCGCGTCGATCGCGGCGGCAACGTCGGGCCAGGCGCCGGCGCGCAGCGCGGCGCGCACGCGCCAGGCGCGCTGGCCTTCGGTCAGGGACACGTCCTCGACTTCGTGATACCACGCGTTCGCCGCTGGCAGCAGCTGGCGCGCCGCGTGATAGGCAACGAGCAGGTTGCCATAGGGGCGGTCGGCGGCGGGCAGGCGTGCCCGCAACCGGATCCACGCCTCGCGGGCCGCGGTCGCGTCGGTTTGCGCGACGCGATCGAGCGCATAGAGCGCAAGCTCGCGGCCGCTCTGCGTTGCGAGGTGAAAGTCGCCCCTTTCGAGCGCCGCCTGCGCCCGCGCGTCGATACGCCCGAATTCGCGCGGCGCGGGGCGCTCGGCGGGCGGCAACTCGCCGGCAATCTTCGCTGCCAGGCGAAAGTTGCCCGCTTCGTGCGCCAGCCGAAAGCGCGCCCAGACGTCGTTCGCCGTCAATGCGCCTTGCGCGAGCAGCGTGGCGAAAACCGGCTGGCACGATTCGGGTTGTTCCTGCCCGCTGAACCAGAAGCGCCGCACGTCCGCCGCACTGCCGTCGGACGCGGCCGCGGAACCGCGCTGCGCGCGGAACTGCGCGGCGTAGCAAGCCAGTTCGACATCCTCCGTGACGCGCTTCGGATACTCGGCGGCGAACAGCGTCCATTCGCCGCGCTTGCCGAGCGACTTCAGCCACTCGCCGCGCAGACGCTCGGCGACCGGCAACTCCGCATAGCGGTCAAGAAATGCCCGCACCGCGGCCGGATCGGCGGTATCGATCTGCAGGCGCAGCCGCCAATACGCGACGTAGGGCTCGAGGAGGTAGCCGGCAAGCCGCGGCGCGATGTGCTCAAGCCGGGCCGCATCGCCGGCCCGGTAGGCATCGCGCGCCAGCAGGAAGTCGGCATCGCTCGGTTGCCCGCGCGCGGCCACGGCGATGCAGGCGGTGGCAAGAGCCGCCGCGGCGCGGCGGGCGACGGACGAGCGAAGCAATGACAAGGACATCGGCAGCATTGTCAGCGAGCGCTCCGCGTCCGACAAGTCTCCGGCGAGCGCGTTCGCGTGGTACGCGCGGGGCCGATGGTAAAATCGGCAGCGGCGCGAGGCGCCACGGCGCAATCTTTGCGCCGCCGATCCGGGGGATATGATGGCTCGACACAACAGCGCGCCCAAGGTGGGTGTGGTCATGGGCAGCGCCAGCGACTGGGAGATCATGCAGCACGCGGTGGCGCAACTTGCCGCTTTCGGGGTGCCGCACGAGGCGCGGGTCATGTCGGCCCACCGCACGCCCGACGACTGCATTGCCTACGCCGAGACGGCGCTCGCCAACGGCTTTGCCTGCCTCATCGCCGGCGCGGGTGGCGCGGCGCACCTTGCCGGCGTTCTCGCGGCGAAGACGACGTTGCCGGTGCTCGGCGTGCCGATGCCTTCGAAATACTTGGGCGGCGAGGATTCGCTGCTGTCGATCGTGCAAATGCCCAAGGGCGTGCCGGTGGCAACCTTTGCCATCGGCGAAGCGGGCGCCGCCAACGCCGCGCTGTTCGCGGTCGCCATGCTCGCGCTCGGCGATGCCAAGCTGGCGGCGAAACTCGTCGCATTCCGGGCCAAGCAGACCGCCGCCGCGCGAGCAGCGACGCTGCCCGCGCCCAGGCCGTAGTTCCCCGCCCGGCGTTACTCGCGCTCGGCTCCCACCGGCAGGCTCGCGACGCGGAGCATTTCCGCATCGGTGTAGCGGCAGCCGTTGGCGACGTACTCCGCCGCCATCGCCGTCGCGTCCGCGCCCCAGAACAGCTCCTCGCCGATCGCCAGCGTGGGCACGCCGAATACGCCGCGCGCGATCGCCTCGTCGGTGTTCCGCCGCAGCGCGTCCTTGACTTCCGCGGTGGCGATGCGCGCCGAAGCATCGGGCATTCCGAGGCCGGCGATGAGCTCGGCCCACTCGATGGGCAGGTCCCCGAGGCGGCCGTCGCGCCAGATGAAACGGAAGATGGCGCGAATCGCCTCGGGCGCGCAATCGGCCGCCACGGCCAGCCGCAACAGCGGCAGCGGATTGAACGGGTGCGCGGCCGGAAATTTCAGCCCGATCCCGAGCCGGCGCGCCTCCCAGACGACGAAACGGTACGTGAACCGACGCTTGGCAGGGATCTCGGCCGGCCCGCGGTGCGCATGCGCCTTGAGCAGCGCGGCGAACAGCACGGGGCGGTAACGCACGCGCAGCGTGCGCTCCAGTCGTGGCAGTTGCTCGCACTGCAGGTACGAGAACGGCGAAACGAAATCGAAATACCAGTCAGCGCTCGGCATCGCTGACCTGGCGCAAAGCGATGGCGGCGCCGTGTCGGTCGCGGCGCACGGCGGCTGCGGCCACGACCGCACGCCGCTCGGCGGCCGACAGATCGATCCAACCGGCGATCTCGTCGAGCGTGCGAAAGCAGCCTGCGCACAGGCCCGTCGGCGCATCGATGACGCAGATGCTCACGCAGGGCGAGGCAACGTCGTTCGCGTCGCACATGGGCGGCTCTAACCCCTGGCCGCCTAAGGCAGCGGATCCTTCGCCTCGAGCGCGCGCGCCACGCGTGATGCCGGCGGCCTTCCGAGGTAATCGCAAATGTAGCGGCTGGCAATGCGCAGCCGCGTCATGTCGACGCCGGTCTCGATGCCCAGGCCCGTGAGCAGATAGAGCACGTCTTCGCTCGCGACGTTGCCGGTCGCTCCCTTGGCGTAGGGGCAACCGCCGAGCCCCGCGACCGAGCTGTCGAATGTCGCGACGCCCAGCTCCAGCGCCGCGTAGATGTTGGCCAGCGCCTGCCCGTAGGTGTCGTGGAAGTGGCCCGCCTGCTCGGCCGGCGGCACGGCCGTGGCCACGGTGGCGAGAAGCTGCTGCGTCTTGCCCGGCGTTCCCGTCCCGATCGTATCGCCCAGCGAAATCTCGTAGCAGCCCATCTCCCGCAGCCGCGCGGCGAGGTCGCGCACGCGCTCCGGCGCGACGGCGCCCTCGTAGGGACAGCCCAGCACGCAGGAAATGTAGCCCCGCACGCGGACAGCGTGCGCCTGGGCGGCGCTCGCCACTGCCTGCGCCCGCGTCGAGGCTTTCCGCGATCGAGCAGTTGGTGTTCCGCTGCGAAAAGCTCTCCGACGCGGCGACGAAGACCGCGACCTCGTCGCAGCCCGCGGCGAGCGCGGCGGCGAAGCCTTTCTCATTGGGTGTCAGAACCGGGTAGCGGACGCCGGCCTTGCGCCGGATCGCGGCCATCACCTGTGCGCTGTCGGCCATCTGCGGCACCCACTTGGCGGCGACGAAGCTGGTCGCTTCGATCGCCGGCAGACCGGCGTCGGTCAGCCGGTCGATCAGTCCGACCTTGACCCCGGTGGGCACTTGCGCCGTCTCGTTCTGCAACCCGTCGCGGGGCCCGACCTCGACCATGCGCACGCGCTGTGGAAGCTTCCGGGGCGGACCGGCGCGGGCAGCAGCGAGCATGGATTCGTCCCTAGTAACCCCGGTCGCGAGCGACCACGCCGCTGACGGGAAGCCCCGCCTCGAGCCGTCGGATCTTGGCGGCGATCTGCGCTACCGCTTGCTCGACCCGCGTGACGGCAGCCACGTGCGGCGTCAACGCGACTCGCGGATGATGCCAGAAACGATGCGCCGCAGGCAGAGGTTCGTCGGCGAAGACATCGAGCATTGCCGCGGCGAGATGGCCGGTGTCGAGCAAATCGAGCAGATCGGCCTCGACGACGAGCGCGCCGCGCGAAACGTTGACCACGCAGGCGCCGCGTGGCAGCCGGGAGAGTGTCGACCGGTCGAGCAACCCCTGCGTCTCGCGCGTGAGCGGCAGCAGACACACCAGCACCTGCGTGCCGGCCAGAAACGCCGCGAGCTCACTTTCGCCGACAAAGTTCGCGACCCCCGCGACCGCCTTCGGCGTGCGGCTCCAGCCGCGCGGCAGGAAACCGAAGCCGACGAGGGCGGTCGCCACCGCAACCCCGAGCACGCCCAGGCCGAGAATCCCCACGCCGAAGCCGGGCTTGCTTGCCGGCGGCCGCGGTCGCCACACGCCGCTGCGCTGCTGCTCGGCGTAGACGTCGAATTCGCGATAGCGGCGCAACACCGCATGGCAGACATATTCGGCCATCTGCTCCGCCATGCCCGCGTCCTCGAGCCGGATGAGGGGCGCCTCGCGAGGCAAGCTCGCCGCGCCGACGAGGGCATCGACACCTGCGCCCAGGTTGAAGATCGCCTTGACGCGCGCGAGCTCGCGCAACAGCTCCGACGGTGGCTTCCACACCAGCGCGTAGTCGGCCGGCGGCGCCGCCGGCGCAGGCCATGCGTCGATGTGCGCCGCCGGCAGCGCCCGCCGCAGCGCGGCAACCCAGGCGGCGGTGTCGTCGCCGGCGCTGTAGAGCAGCACTCTCACGTCGCCGGCGTTGGCGCGCCGTCGTCGAGGTCGATGAGCACCGCGCCCTCGGCGACCTGCTCGCCCTGGCGGAAGTGGACCGAGCTGACCGTGCCGGCCGCCGGCGCGGTGATCGTGTGCTCCATCTTCATCGCTTCCAGCACCAGCAGCGGCGCACCCTTCGCGACCGCTTCGCCGGGCTTGACCAGCACGGCGACCACCGCGCCGGACATGGGCGCCATGAGGTGCCCGGCGTGGACCTCTTCTTCGCCGGAATGCGCGAGCGGATCGATCAGGCGCAGGCGGTGCAGTTCCCCGCCGCAGAATACGTATCGCTCCTCGCCTTGCGCCACGACCTCGGCCGCGAACTCAGTGCCGTCGAGCTGCACGCGCAGGGCGGAGCCGGTCGCCGCAACGGTCGCGGCGAAAGCACCTCCGTCGAGTTGCACGAAGACGGACTCCCCGGCCGTCCGCAGGCGCACCGGATAGATGACCCCGGCGGCCTCAAAGCTGAGCCCGACGGCGTGCTCGTCGCTGTTGAGCCACCAGGTGTCGACGGCGTCCCAGGGCGATGCGGGCTCGCCGGATCGCCGGCCGCCGCCGCGGCGGCGGCACGGGTGCGTGCGAGCTCGCCCAATGCCGCGACCGCGAGCACGCGCGCGGAAGGGGCGGAAGGCGGCGGCAACAGCGTCGCCTGATGGCGGGCGATCAGGCCGGTATCGACGCGCGCGCCGACGAAGGCGTCGTGCGCGATCACGCGCTGCAGGAACGCGACATTCGTCGTCACCCCCGCAACGCGGTATTCGGCAAGCGCGGCCTTGAGGCGGCGCAGCGCGGCGGGACGATCTTCGCCCCAGGCGATCAGCTTGGCGATCATCGGATCGTAATACTGGCTGATCGCGTCGCCCTCGCGCACCCCCGTATCGATGCGCAGGTTTATCGAGGTTTCCGGCGTGCGCAGGTAGGCGATGCGCCCGATCGAGGGCAGGAAGTTGCGGTCGGGATCCTCGGCGTAGATGCGCGCTTCGATCGCGTGGCCGAACATCTCGAGCTGTTCCTGCGCCAGCGGCAGGCGCTCGCCGGCGGCGACGCGCAGCTGCCATTCGACGAGGTCAAGGCCGGTGATCATCTCCGTGACCGGATGCTCGACCTGCAACCGGGTGTTCATCTCCATGAAGTAGAACGGGGCGCCCGCAGCGGCGGCATCGGGGACGATGAATTCGACCGTGCCGGCGCCGGTGTAGCCGATGGCCCTGGCCGCGGCCACTGCCGCCGCGCCCATCCGCGCGCGGCGCTCCGCGGCCATGCCCGGCGCCGGCGCTTCCTCGAGCACCTTCTGGTGGCGGCGCTGAACCGAGCAGTCGCGCTCGAAGAGGTGCACGCATTGACCGTGCGCATCGGCAAAGACCTGGATCTCGATATGCCGCGGCTGCGCCAGATATTTCTCCAGCAGCATGCGCGCGTCGCCGAATGCGGACTGTGCTTCGCGCCGCGCAGCGGCGAGCGCCGCGGCGAAGGCGTCGCGCCGCTCCACGCCGCGCATGCCCTTGCCGCCGCCGCCGGCGGAAGGCTTGATGAGCACCGGGTAGCCAATGGCGTCGGCTTGCGCGAGCAGCAGCGCGTCGTCCTGTTCGCTGCCGTGATAGCCCGGAACGATGGGCACCCCCGCGTTGCCCATGATCGCCTTGGCCTCCGCCTTCGACCCCATGGCGCGGATCGCGGCGGGCGGAGGGCCGATGAAGACGAGCCCGGCTGCGACCACCGCCGTGGCGAACGCATCGTTCTCGGACAGAAAGCCGTAGCCGGGATGAACGGCCTGGGCTCCCGCGGCCCTGGCGGCGGCGATGATCGCGGCGCCATCGAGATAGCTCTCCCGGGGTGGCGCAGGGCCAAGCCGACGCGCCTCGTCGCAAGCGGCGACGTGAAGCGCGGCGGCGTCGGCGTCGGAATACACACCGACCGTGCGAATGCCCAGGCGCCGGGCGGTGCGCGCGATGCGGCAGGCGATTTCACCGCGATTGGCGATCAGGATCGTGTCAAACATCGCCGGACCTGCGCGGTGCGGTGCCGGCTGGCGCTGGAGCCTGGCCGAACCAGCGCGCGATGCGCGCGCCAAAGTCGCGCAGGAACCGCCACAGCTTCGGCAGCAGCCACACCGTCAGCGCGAGCAGCGCCGCGAGCAGTAGCAGCAGGACGAGCGGATGCGCGAGTGCCAGGTAGAGCAGCATGCCCACGAGCAGGTCTTCGCCGAACGATGCCGCGAGGTTGGAGAACGGCTCGGGCGACGTATTGAGCGCCAGTCGTGCACTGGCCTTGGTGAAATGACTGCCCGCCGCCAGCGTGCCGCCGAGGATCCCCGCGGCCAGCGTCCACGCCGGCGGCGAGTTGCCGAACACAGCCGCCGCAAGCGCGGCGCCGACGGGGATGCGCACGAGCGTGTGGACGAGATCCCACAGCGTGTCCACGCCCGGAATCTTGTCGGCGAAGAACTCGACGAACACCATGAAGCCGGAGGCGGAAAGGACCAGCGGATGTGAGAGCACGCGCAGATGCTCCGGCAGTTCGAACCAGCCCAGATAGCCCAGCGCGCCGACGACGAACAGCACCGCGTAGACGCGTATCCCGCTCGCCCAGCCGAGTGCGGCGGCGAGCGCGAGCAACTGCAGGGTGTCGAGTTTTTCCACGTCGCGTTGCCGCGTCAATCGCCGCGCGGCACCCACGCCGCCCTGCGCTTGGCCAGAAATGCAGCCACGCCCTCCTTGCCTTCCGGCGAGGCGCGCACGCGCGCGATGCGGCGCGCGGTATCGGCGACGACCCGCGCCTCGAGGGGCCGGTTGACGATCGCGCGTAGCAGCGCCTTGGACTCGGCCTGGGCGCACGGGCCGGCCGTGAGCAGGGCGCCGAGAAGCTCGCTGATCCGGATATCGAGATCCTCGGGCAGCACGAGCTCGTGCAACAAACCGAGGCGATACGCTTCGGCAGCGGAAAATCGCTCCGCGGTCAGGAAGTAACGGCCGGCGGCGCGCGCGCCGATGGCCGCGACCACGTAGGGGCTGATCGCGGCCGGGTATCAATCCCAGCCGCGCCTCGGAGAATGCGAACGTGGCATCGTTCGCGCCGATCGCCACGTCGCAGCACGCGACCAGGCCCGCCCCGCCGCCGAAGGCCGCGCCGTGCACGCGCGCGAGCGTCGGCTTGGACAGGTTGTAAAGCGCGGCGAGCATCGCGGTCAGCGCGCGCGCATCGGCGAGGTTCTGCCGCGGGCTGAACGCCGCCATCTGCTTCATCCAGTTCAGGTCCGCGCCGGCGCAGAAGCTCGCCCCCGCACCGGCGATGACAACCGCGCGTACGTCTGCGGCGCGGTCGAGCGCGCGCAGGAGCGCGGTGAGCTCCGCGATCAGGGTCGCATTGAACGCGTTGTGAACATCCGGCCGGTTGAGGACGACGATGGCGACGGCGTTGCGCACCGTGACGTCGAGCATGGTGTAGGCGCCTGGCGCCGCGGCGAACGCTCGCGCCCGCCCCGGGGGGTGGCGACTGCGTGCGTTGCCGCTCTTGGCTCTGGCCATGGCTCGCTACATCCGGAACACGCCGAAGCGGGTGGGCTCGATCGGCTTGTTGAGCGCCGCCGCGAGAGCGAGCCCCAGCACCTTGCGCGTGTCGGCCGGATCGATCACGCCGTCGTCCCAGAGCCGCGCGCTGGCGTAGTACGGATGCCCTTCGCGCTCGTACTGCGCCCGCAGCGGCGCCTTGAACGCCGCTTCCTCGTCGGCGCTCCACGCGCCGCCTTTCGCCTCGATGGTGTCGCGCCGGATCGTCGCGAGCACGGTGGCGGCCTGCTCGCCGCCCATCACCGAGATGCGCGCGTTCGGCCACATCCATAGAAACCGCGGGCTGAATGCGCGACCGCACATGCCGTAGTTGCCCGCGCCGTGCGACCCGCCGATGATGACGGTGAACTTCGGCACCTTCGCGCAGGACACCGCCGTGACCATCTTCGCGCCGTCCTTGGCGATGCCGCCCGCCTCGTACTTCTGCCCCACCATGAAGCCGGTGACGTTCTGCAGGAACACCAGCGGCACCCCGCGCTGCGCGCACAGCTCGATGAAGTGCGCGGCCTTGAGCGCCGATTCCGAATACAACACCCCGTTGTTGGCGACGATGCCGACCCGATAGCCGTACAGGCGCGCAAATCCGGTGACCAGCGTCGTCCCGTAGCGTGCCTTGAACTCGTCGAGCTCGCTGCCGTCGACGATGCGCGCGATCACCTCGCGCACGTCGTAGGGCTTGCGGATGTCGGCCTGGATGACCCCGTAGAGCTCGTCGGCCGCGTACAGCGGTTCGCGCGGCTGCGCTGCCTCGACGGCCGCGCGCTGCGGGCGGTGGAGGTTAAGCACGATGCGCCGCGCGATCGCGAGCGCGTGCTGATCGTTGAGCGCGTAATGATCGGCGACCCCGGAAATGCGGGTGTGGACGTCGGCGCCGCCCGAGTTCCTCCGCGGTGACGATCTCTCCGGTGGCCGCCTTCACCAGCGGCGGCCCGGCGAGAAAGATCGTTCCCTGCTCCTTGACGATGATCGACTCGTCCGCCATCGCCGGGACGTAGGCGCCGCCCGCCGTGCACGACCCCATGACCACCGCGACCTGCGGAATGCCCTCCGCCGACAGCGTCGCCTGGTTGTAGAAGATGCGGCCGAAATGATCGCGATCGGGGAAAACCTCGGTCTGATTGGGCAGGTTCGCGCCGCCGGAGTCGACCAGGTAGATGCACGGCAGGTTGTTCTCGCGCGCGATGTCCTGCGCGCGCAGATGCTTCTTGACCGTCAGCGGGTAGTAGCTGCCGCCCTTGACCGTGGCATCGTTGCACACGATCACGCACTCGCGGCCGGACACGCGGCCAATGCCGGTGATGATGCCGGCCGCGGCGATGGTGTCGTCGTACATGCCGTAGGCGGCGAACTGCGACAACTCGAGAAACGGCGTCCCGGGATCGAGCAGCGCGCGCACGCGCTCGCGCGGCAGCAGCTTGCCGCGCCCGGCGTGCCGCGCCCGCGCCGCCTCCCCGCCGCCCTGCTCGATCTCGGCGACCTTCGCCCGCAAGTCGGCAACGAGCGCGCAGAGCGCGGCGCGATTCTTCGCGAAGGTCGCGTCGCGGGTATCGAGGCGGGTTTCGATGACGGGCATGCCGCGCCTCACGCCGTCGGGGGCAAGGGGTGCCCCGGCATCAGTTGGTACGGATGAACCCAGCGCGGCTCGGCGCGGATGCGCTCGAGCCAGTCGGAGAGCGCCGGGTAGGCGGACCAGTCAACGCCGATTTCTTCGGGCCAGAACAGGTAGCCGCACAGCGACAGGTCGGCGATGGTGAGCCGATCGCCGACGACGTAGCGGCGCGACGCCAGGTGCGTCTCGAGCATGCCCCAGGCGGTCTCGGCGCGGCCGCGCAGGAACTTCATGACACCCTCGTCGGGCGCGCTGGTGAACGTGCGCAGGAAGCGATAGGTCGCGGTGTAGCTGGTGAGCTTATGGTTGTCCCACAGCAGCCAGCGCAGGATCTCGCGCCGTTCGCCGGCGTCGCGCGGGCCGAAATGGCCGAGCGTCTCGGCGAGATAGTCGAGGATCACGCCGGACTGCGTCAAGCGCAGCGCCGTGGTGTTCGAGCACCGGGGCTTCGCCCATGACGTTGAACTCGCGATAGGCCGCCGTGCGCGTCTCGCCCTTGAAGTAGTCGACGAGGCGCGGCGTCCATCGCGCCCCGGCAAGCTGCAGCGACAGCGCCGCCTTGTAGCAGTTGCCCGACTGCGCGAAGCAGTGCAGCGTGAAGTCCCCGGCGTCGGTCACGTCAGCACCCGCCCGTGGCGAGCCTGCGCCGGACGGCCCCGGTCGCGCGCCGCGGCGACGTCGCTCGCGCAGGGGTGGCATGCCTGCGGTCCGGGCTCGGGTCATGTCGCGAGCGCGCGGCCGATCACCAGCCGCTGAATGTCGCTGGTGCCCTCGTAGATCTGGCACACCCGCACGTCGCGATAGATGCGTTCGACCGGAAAATCGGCGACGTAGCCGTAGCCGCCATGAATCTGGATCGCCGCCGAGCACACCCGCTCGGCCATCTCGGAGGCGAACAGCTTCGCCATCGATGCTTCCTTGAGGCAGGGCTCGCCCGCATCGCGCAGCACCGCGGCGTGCCAGACCATCTGCCTGGCAACCTCGATCTCGGTGGCCATGTCGGCGAGCCGGAAGGCAATCGCCTGGTGCTCGACGAGCGGCTTGCCGAAGGACTTGCGCTCGCCGGCGTAGGCGAGCGCGGCTTCGAATGCCGCGCGCGCCATGCCGACGCTCTGCGCGGCGATGCCGATCCGACCGGCCTCGAGATTGGCGAGCGCGATGCGATAGCCTTCGCCCTCGCGTCCGAGCCGGTTCGCGCCCGGCACGCGGCAGTTCTCGAACACGATCTGCGCGGTGTCCGACGCGCGCTGCCCGAGCTTCTCCTCGATGCGCGCGACGACGTACCCCGGCGCGTCGGTGTCCACGAGGAAGGCGGAGATGCCTTTCTTGCCGGCGGCCTTGTCGGTGACGGCGAACACGACCGCCACGTCCGCGTGCTTGCCCGAGGTGATGAATTGCTTGACCCCGTTGAGCACGTAGCCCTCGCCGTCGCGCTCGGCGCGGGTGGCGATCGCCGCCGCGTCGGAGCCGACGTGCGGCTCGGTCAGGCAGAAGCAGCCGAGCGCTGCGCCGCCGGCGAGCGGGCGCAGGTAGCTTCTCCTTCTGCGCCTCGCTGCCGAAGGCGAGAATCGGTCCGCAGACCACCGAGTTCTGCACGCTCAGGATCGTCGAGGTCGCGCCGTCGCCGGCGGCAATTTCCTCCAGCGTGACCGCGAGCGAGACATAGTCGAGCCCCGCGCCGCCGTAGCGCTCGGGAATCGCAATGCCGTAGGCGCCGAGCCGGCCGAGTTCGCCGAGAGCCTCGCGCGGAAAGGCGTGGTCGCGGTCCCACTGCGCGGCAAACGGCGCGAGCCGCTCGCGGGCGAAGCTGCGCATGGTGTCGCGAATCATGCGCTGTGCCTCGTTTAGCAGCATCGCAGGGTCACTCGCCGACCGCGCCGCGGCAGCGGCGCCGGCATCACCACGGCACCTCCTTGCCGGTGTAGTCGAAAAACCCGCCGCTCTGGCGCGCGGCGGCGCGCTCGATGACGCTGCGCATGCCGGCCACGCTCGTCTCCGCCTCGATATCCGCGCCCGCGCCGCCCATGTCGGTGCGCACCCAGCCCGGGTGCAATGCGAACGCGACCACGCCGCGCGGCCCGAGCTCGAGCGCCACCGCCTTGACCACCGCGTTGAGCGCGGCCTTGCTGGCGCGATAGAGCGCGCTGCCGGCGTTGCTCATCGCCGCGATGCTGCCCATGCGGCTCGACAGGTAGGCGATCTTGCCGCCGCGCCCGTCCGCGCCCGCCGCGATGCGATCGGCCAGCGCCGCGGTAAGCCACATCGGCCCCAGGACGTTGGTGCGCATGACCGCGTCGAAGTCGGCTTGCGTGGTGGCGGAGAGCACCGGGATTGCGCGCCCCGGCGACGCCCGCGTTGCAGATGAACAGGTCGATCGCGCTTGCCGCCAGCCGCTTCGACAGTGCCGTGACGTCGCGTGCCTCGGTCACGTCGAGCTTGACCACTTCCGCGCCGATGTCCGAAAGCGGCCGCGCCGCCTTCGGATGGCGGCAGCCGGCGATGACCTCCCAGCCGTCGCCGGCGTACTGGCGCGCGAATTCGAGGCCGAGGCCGCGGCCGGCTCCGGTGATCAGGACGGTGCGCGGCGGGTTCGACGGCATGGCGGACGCGAAGCGCGGTCGCGCGGCGCGGTCAGGCCGCGTAACCGAGGTCGCGGACCAGCGGGCCCGCCGCGTCGACGAGCACGCGCCGCTCGGCTGCCGTCATCTCGCGCCGCCAGACGTCGACGCGGTTCGCGTCCACGGCGCGCTCGAGGTTGGCGTGGATGCGCGTGCGCTCCTCGCGCGGGACCATCGGCCCCTGCGCATGCTGGCGGCCCTGCAGCCGCGCCAGGCGGGCCGCGCCCTGGGCGCGATGGTCGAGCATGACCGGATCCCACGCCAGCGCCAGGTACTGGCACAGGCGCTTGAGCTCGCGCTCGGGGTGTTGCACCAGGTCCTCGAAGCGGACCTCGGTGTAGCGCGGCACGTGGCTGCGCGCGCGCCGGCCGGCCTGCACGTGCAGCCGCCACGCCTCGCCGAGCGCGCGCAGGTCCTGGCTGGGGGCAAACCACGCCTTGCGCCACGACAACGCCGTATCGCCGGGGTCGCGAATCATGTGAATGAAGTGCGCTTCCGGCAACAGCGCCGCGATCTGCGGCAGCATGAACACGTAGCCGGGGGTCTTTTCCCCGTAGCGCGGCTTGCCCTCGCCCTCGGCATACAGCGCGTAGAAGGCGCGCAGCCCCGCGGTGACCGTGAACGGCTCGCTCGCTTCGAGGCGGTCCCAGAGCGCATCGAGGTCCAGCCCGAAGTCCGACCAGTTGGAGATCCCGATCCGGTCCGTGGTCACGACGTTGAAGAACTCGCGTCGCAGCGTCTCCGAATCGCCCTGCAGCGAGGCGACGGTGGCGACGAACGAAGTCTCCGGAGGAATGGTGAGCTGCGGATGGCTGTCGAGCATCACCGCCAGCAGCGAGGTGCCCGAGCGCGGGCAGCCGACGATCACCGGCAGCGGATCCCGCGCCGGCGGCGCAGCCGCCGCCCGCGGCGGCCGCGGCCAGGGTCCGCCCGCGAGCACGAACCGGGGCGATTCAAAGACGAGCTTGCCGGCCATCGCGCCGCTTCACGCGAGCTCGATTGCCATCGCGGTCGCCTCGCCCCCGCCGATGCACAGGCTCGCCACGCCGCGGCGCTTGCCGGCCTTGCGCAGCGCGCCGATCAGGGTCACGACGATGCGCGCGCCCGAGGCGCCGATCGGATGGCCGAGCGCGCACGCGCCGCCGTGCACGTTGACCTTTTCCGGCGGCGAGGCCGAGCTCCTGCATCGCCGCCATCGGCACGACCGCGAAGGCCTCGTTGATCTCATAGAGATCGACGTCGCCGGGCCGCCAGCCGACTTTCGCGAACAGCTTCTGCAGCGCGCCGATCGGCGCGGTCGTGAACCAGCCCGGCTCCTGGGCGTGGCTCGCGTGGTCGAGGATGAGCGCCAGCGGCTTCAGCCCGCGCTGCTCGGCCGTGGAGCGGCGCATCAGGACGAGCGCCGCGGCACCATCGGAGATCGAGCTGGAATTCGCCGCCGTGACCGTGCCGTCCTTCCGGAACGCGGGCTTGAGCGTCGGAATCTTTTCCGGGCTCGCCTTCGCCGGCTGCTCGTCGCGGTCGATCACGACCTCGCCCTTGCGCCCGGCAACCGTCACCGGGGCGATCTCCCAGCGAAAGGAACCGTCATCGCCGGCGGCGCGCGCCCGGGACAGCGAGCGCAGCGCGAATTCGTCCTGCTGCTCGCGCGTGAAGCGGTACTTGTCGGCGCAGGCCTCCGCAAACGCGCCCATCAGCCGGCCCTTGTCGTAGGCATCCTCGAGTCCGTCGAGAAACATGTGGTCGTACACGGTGCCGTGACCCATGCGCATGCCGGCGCGCGCCTTCGGCAGCAGGTAGGGCGCGTTGCTCATGCTCTCCATGCCGCCGGCGGCGATGATGCCGGCGCTGCCGGCGATCAGCGCGTCGTGCGCGATCATCGCCGCCTTCATCGCCGAGCCGCACATCTTGTTGACCGTGGTGCAGCCCGTCGAGAGCGGCAGGCCCGCCTTCAGCGCTGCCTGGCGTGCCGGCGCCTGGCCCTGCCCGGCCGGCAGGACGCAGCCCATGATGACCTCGTCGACCGCGGCGAGCGCAACCCCGGCGCGCTCGAGCGCGGCCTTGAGCGCGACGCCGCCGAGCTCGCTCGCCGAGAGCGACGCGAAGTCGCCCAGCAGTCCGCCGATTGGCGTGCGCGCGGCGCCGATGATCGCGATAGGGTCGTTTTGCATCTGTTCTCCGTCACACTCGGGCGTGCCGCGCCGCCATGCCGGCCATCGCGCGCGCTCAGGCGCCCAGCGGCGCGGCGCCGGCGCCGGCCTTGCGCGCCCGGCGCGGACGGCGCACCAGTTCACCGTGGCAGTTCTGGCACACGCCGTTGAGCGCGTTCGCGCAGGTCGCGCAGAACGTGCATTCATAGCTGCAGATGTAAGCGGTGTCGTCATCGATGGCGAGCGGCCACGCACAGCGCTCGCAACGTTCCCGCATTTCCAGAGCCATGATCGTTCCTGTTTACTTCGTCTCGTTGAACAATTCGCGCCCGATGAGCATGCGCCTGATTTCCGAGGTCCCGGCGCCGATCTCGTAGAGCTTCGCGTCGCGCCAGAGCCTTCCGGTCGCGTAGTCGTTGATGTAGCCGTTGCCGCCCAGCGCCTGGATCGCCTCGCCGGCCATCCAGGTCGCCTTCTCCGCCGCGTACAGTATCGCGCCGGCCGCGTCCTTGCGCGTGGTCTCGCCCCGGTCGCAGGCCTGGCCCACGGCGTAGACGTAGGCCTTGCAGGCGTTCATCGTCGTGTACATGTCAGCGATCTTGCCCTGCATGAGCTGGAACTCGCCGATCGGCGCGCCGAATTGCTCCCGCTCGTGCACGTAGGGCAGCACGACGTCCAGGCACGCCGCCATGATGCCCAGCGGACCGCCGGCGAGAACGGCCCGCTCGTAGTCGAGGCCGCTCATCAGCACGTTGACCCCGCGCCCTTCCGCGGAGAGTACGTTCTCCGCGGGCAACTCGCAATCCTCGAACACGAGCTCGCAGGTGTTGGAGCCGCGCATGCCGAGCTTGTCGAGCTTCTGGGCGGTCGAAAAGCCCTTCATCCCCTTCTCGACCAGGAAGGCGGTGATGCCGCGCGGCCCGGCCTGGGGGTCGGTCTTGGCGTAGACGACCAGGGTATCGGCATCCGGGCCGTTGGTGATCCACATCTTGCTGCCGTTGAGGACGTAGCGCTCGCCGCGCCGGTCGGCGCGCAGGCGCATCGACACCACGTCCGAGCCCGCGCCCGGCTCGCTCATCGCCAGCGCGCCGACGTGCTCGCCGGAAATGAGCTTCGGCAGATACTTGCGTTTCTGCGCCGCGCTGCCGTTGCGGCGGATCTGGTTGACGCACAGGTTCGAATGCGCGCCGTACGACAGGCCGACCGAACCCGAGGCGCGGCTGATCTCTTCCATCGCGATGATGTGCGCGAGGTAGCCCATCTGCGTGCCGCCGTACTCCTCCTCGACGGTGATCCCGAGCAGGCCCAGATCGCCCATCTTGCGCCACAGGTCGGACGGGAACTCGTTGCCGCGGTCGATTTCCGCGGCGCGCGGCGCGATCTCGGTCGGCGGCGAACTGCTGCACCGTCGCGCGCAGCATGCCGAGCATCTCGCCGAGATGAAAATCCAGGGCCGGAAAGTTCAACATGATCACGCGTCCGGCTTGCCGGCCATGACGATGAGCGTCTGCTGCATGAGCGCGCAAAGCGTGCGCTTGCCTGCCGCTTCCGCGTACACCTCGCCGCGCGTGATGGCCAGCGTGCGCCCCGGCTTGACCACCTCGGCGGCGGCGACGAGGCGCTCGCCGGCCGCCGGCGCGATGAGGTTGAGCTTGTATTCCACGGTCAGCACGCTCGCGTCCTCCGGAAACAGCGTGAAGCCGGCGTAACCGCCGGCGGAGTCGGCGATCGCGCCGACGATGCCGGCATGCACATAGCCATGCTGCTGCGTCAGGTCGGCGCGGTACGGCAGCTCGATGGCGCAATACCCCGGCCGCAGTTCGAGCAAGCGCGCGCCGATCAGCCGCATCGCTCCCTGGCGCGCAAAGCTCGCGCGAACCCGCGCCTCGACCTGCGCGGTGAGCGTCGCAGCCGCGGTCGGGGCGGGGGCGGCAGCCGTGGTGGCGGACATCGTCGGGCGGGCGGAGGGCGGTTGGACGGAAGAAAGGGGCGATTTTGAATGACGTTTACGTAAACGTCAATCCACGCCCGCCACCGCAACGCGGCCGCGGGGCTAGCCCGCGCCACCGTTGCCGGGGCGCCGCAGCCGCTTGCGGCACTGCCGTTCGAGCGCGTCGATTTCCGCGAGCACGATCGCGATGTCCTCCTGCTGCTGCTTGAGCATGGCGCGCCGGTCGCCGAGCACCTGCAGGAACTTGACCAGTTGCGGCCGCTCGCTTCGCGTCGTCTCGTACAAGTCGAGCAATTCGCGGATCTCCGCCAGCGTCAGGCCCAGCCGCTTGCCGCGCAGGATCAGCTTGATGCGCACCCGCTCGCGCTCGCCGTAGATGCGGCTGCGCCCGTTGCGGCGTGGCGCGAGCAGGCCCTCGTCCTCGTAGAAGCGGATCGCGCGGGTGGTCAACGCGAATTCCCGCGCGAGGTCGGAAATGGTGAACGTGACGGATTCGGCGCGGGAAGGCATCGCGAAACGGCGCGCGGCGCGCGGCGGAGAATGAGGCCACGATACCATAAAGGTCGGCGCGCCCAGGCTTGACAGGGTCCGGACGCATGACTGACGATGTTGCGTTGCATCATTCGTTGCTCTGCCCTGTCCCGGGGCACGTTCCCGCCCCCTCATGAACACCTCCGTCGCCGCCGCCCACGAAAGCCCGCTGCGTTTCCGCTGGCTCGAGCCGCCGCCGCCCGGGAACCGCGCTCGATGTCGCGCCGGGCCTGAAGTGGCTGCGCATGCCGTTGCCCTTCGCGCTCGATCACATCAATCTGTGGTTGCTCGCCGACGGGGCGAGCTGGACACCGGTCGATTGCGGCTATGGCGATGCGGCCACGCGCGCGCTGTGGGAACAGCACTTCCGCGAAACGCTCTCCGGCAGGCCGATCGGTCGCGTGATCGCCACCCACTACCACCCCGATCACCTGGGCAATGCGGCATGGCTTGCGGCGCGCTGGGATTGCAGCGTCGCCATGCCGCAGGCGGAATACCTGACCGCGCATGCCGTCGCCGACGAGCGCGCGGGCTACGGCGCCGCCGCGACGGCGGCGCTGTTTCGCAGGCACGGACTGTCCGACGAGCACATCGCCGCGCTCGAGGTGCGTGGCAACTCGTACCGGCGCGGCGTGCCCGAATTGCCCGGCACCTACGAGCGCCTGCTCGCCGGCGACGAGCTCGCCATCGGCGCCGAGCGCTGGCGGGTGATCCCGGGCTACGGCCATTCGCCCGAGCACGCCGCGCTCTACTGCGCGGCGTCGAACGTGCTCATCTCCGGGGACATGCTGCTGCCCAAGATCAGCACCAACATCAGCGTCTGGCCGGTCGAACCCGGACGCCGACCCGCTGGGCCGCTTCCTGGCCTCGCTCGACGCGTTCACCGGGCTTGCGCCCAACACGCTGGTCCTGCCCTCGCATGGCCTGCCTTTTGTCGGCATCCGCACCCGGGTCGAGCAGTTGCGCGCGCACCACGCCGCGCGCCTGGCGGAGCTGGAGGCCGCCGTCGAGCAGCCCGGTCACCGCCAGCGCAGATGCTGCCGGTGCTGTTCCGGCGCAGCCTCGATCTGCAGCAGCGCTACTTCGCGATGGGCGAGGCGATCGCGCACCTGAACCATCTCTGGCACGAGGGGCGCCTCGTCCGCTCGCTCCAGGACGGCGTGCTCCGCTTTGGCCGCCCCTGATGAGAGCCGACTACAATACGCGCCGAGGAGAGCCGAAATGACCGCCACCGATACCGCCAAGGAGAGCGCCGCCACTGGGCCGCAGCCGTCCCAGTACGATCCGGTTGCGCTCGCCGAATCGTTTGCCAGCGCCGCCGACAAGAGCGCCAAGCTGCTGGGCGATTTCGTCACCCGGCAGGCGAGCAGCGGCAACGCGCTGCTGAGCGACGAGTTCGGCCTGACCAAGGCGTTTATCGAGCTGGCCGCGAAGATGCTCTCCAACCCCTACCGCCTCGCCGAAACGCAGCTCAATCTGTGGTGGGAGTACTCGGCGCTGTGGCAGTCGTCGATGCTGAAGCTGCTCGGCCACTCGACCGACCCGGTCGCCGCGCCGGCGAAGAGCGACAGGCGCTTCCGGCACGAGGACTGGGAAGAGCACTTTCTGTTCGACTACATCAAGCAGTCCTATCTCATCACCGCGCGCTGGCTGCACAGCGCCGTGGCCAACGTCGAGGGGCTCGACGAGCATACGCACAAGAAGGTCGATTTCTTCACGCGCCAGTACATCGACGCGCTGGCGCCATCGAACTTCGCGCTGACCAATCCCGAGGTATTCCGGGAGACGATCGCCTCGGGCGGGCAGAACCTGGTGAAGGGCCTCAACAACCTGCTCGACGACATCGAGCGCGGCAACGGTCAGCTCAAGATATCGATGACCGACAGCAAGGCCTTCGAGCTCGGCGTCAACATCGCCACCACGCCGGGCAAGGTCGTATTCCAGAACGACCTGATGCAGCTGATCCAGTACGAGCCGACCACGGCGAAGGTCGCGAAACGGCCGCTGCTGATCATCCCGCCATGGATCAACAAGTACTACATCCTCGACCTGCGCGAGAAGAACTCGCTGGTCAAATGGTGCGTCGCGCAGGGGCTCACGGTGTTCGTCATCTCGTGGGTCAATCCGGACGCGCGCCACGCCGACAAGGACTTCGAGGACTACATGCTCGAGGGTCCGCTGGCCGCGCTCGACGCCATCGAGAAGGCCACCGGCGAGAAGGAGGTCAACGCTCCTGGGCTACTGCCTGGGCGGCACGCTGCTCACCGCGACGCTCGCCTATCTCGCGGCGAAGAAGGAAAAGCGCATCGCCAGCGCGAGCTTCATGGCGTCGCTCATCGATTTCACCGGCGCCGGCGAGCTGGAGGTGTTCATCGACGAGGAGCAGGTAGCCTCGCTCGAGCGCAAGATGAACGAGCGCGGCTATCTCGAAGGCGCGCACATGGCCAACACCTTCAACATGCTGCGCAGCAACGACCTCATCTGGTCGTTCGTCATCAACAACTACCTGCTCGGGCGCGATCCGTTCCCGTTCGATCTCCTGCACTGGAATCAGGATTCGACCCGCATGCCGGCGCGGATGCACAGCTTCTACCTGCGCAACATGTACGTGCACAACAGGCTGCTCGAAGCGGGCGGCATTTCGCTCGCCGGCACCCCGATCGACGTGTCGAAGATCAGCGTTCCGGCCTACTTCGTCTCGGCGATCGAGGATCACATCGCGCCGTGGAAGACGACCTACGCCGGTACGCAGCTGCTCGGCAGCAAGCCGCGGTTCGTGCTGTCCGGATCGGGGCACATCGCCGGCATGATCAATCCGCCGGCCGCCAACAAATACGGCTACTGGACCAACGACAAGCTGCCCGACGCCGCGGACGATTGGTTCAAGGGGGCGAAGCAGCATCCCGGCTCGTGGTGGAGCGACTGGTTGGCCTGGCTCGGCCCGCACCTCGGCGCGCAGGTGCCCTCGCGCGAGGTGGGTAAGGGCGGCCGCGGCCGGCTGCGGGCGATCGAGCCCTCGCCCGGGAGCTACGCGCGGCAGCGCGCCGAAGGATCGTAGCGGGCCTCGCCCTGCGCAGCGGGGGCCGATTTGCTATAGTTTCGTTTCGCGTGTCGCCGAAGTTCTTTTTCGCGCGCTTTCCGTATTCGGAGGTGGTGATGAAACACATCCTGATGCTCTGCGCCCTGGCGCTCGTGACCGCGGGCGCGGCCGTGGCCCAGACTGCGCCGGCAGCCCAGGCCCCGCTGCCCGGCAGCGCGCCCTGCGACACCTGCGGCGTGGTCGAGTCGGTTCGCTACGTCGAGAAACAGGGCGATGCCTCCGGCGTGGGCCTGGTCGCCGGCGGCGTGGTCGGCGGTGTGCTGGGGCACCAGATCGGCTCGGGTCGCGGCAACACCGCGGCAACGATCATCGGCGCCGGAGCCGGCGCCTACGCCGGCAACCAGGTCGAGAAGAACGCCAAGAAGAAGACCTATTGGGTCGTCTCCGTGGCGCTCGACAACGGAAAGCACAAATCGATCACCTCGAGCGCGCAGCCGGCGTTCAACAAAGGCGATCGCGTCAAGATCATCGATGGCAAGCGGCTCGCGCTAGTCACCCAGTAAGTCCGCGCGGCCCGGCGCGAACCCGGAAGGGGTTTTTCCGTCGCGGCCAGACGGCCGCATGCGTTCCTGCGCGCTTTGCGCGTGCCGCTACAGCGCGCAGGTCCGAGGGTCTCCCGGCAATCGCCGCAGTGGCGAGCGCATTTTGACTTACAATGCACGGCAAAGACTCTCGGCAACACCCTACCAAGGAGGAGATCGATCATGCGCAGGCTGCAGAAGAACCTGCTCGCGACGGCGCTGGCCGCAGGTCTGGGCATGGCGCAGGGCGAAGCGGCGGCTCAATTCAATGGTTTCTATTTTTTCGGCGACAGCCTGACCGACGCCGGTTTCTACGGTGCCCGCTTCACGGTCAATCCCGGCCAGGTCTGGGCACAGGACCTTGGGGGACACTTCGGCGTGACGGTGACGTCGGTCGCTACGGGTGGCAACGACTTCGCGCAGGGTGGCGAGCGGGTCACGCAGCCCTCGCCGCTTCATCCCGCCGGGCGCACCGGACCGGCCGCTGTCGACGCAGATCGACGAATTGCTGCAGGCAACGCCGGCGCTCAATCCGAACGCGCTGTACACGGTGTGGATCGGCGCCAACGACATCTTCGCCAACGTCGAGCGCCGCCGCCGCGGGCCAGATCACACCGGCGCAAGTGCAGGCGAATGTCGTCACGGCGGCAACGCAGACCCTGCAGCAGATCGCGCGGCTGCGCGATGCGGGCGCGCGCACGATCATGGTATTCAACCTGCCCGACATCGGCTCGACGCCCCTGGGCCGCTCGCAACCCACCGCGCCGCTTACGGCGCTGTCGAAGCCTGTTCAATTCGACGCTGCAGGCGGGACTCGGTTCGCTCAACGTCGACATCATCCCGATGAACGTGAACGGCTTGCTCGCGGAGGTGATCGCCAACCCCGCCCCGTACGGCTTCACCAACGTCACCACGCCGGCGTGCACGACCGCGAGTTCGATCACCTGCACCCCGGCGACGCTGGTCGCGCCGAACGCGGCGCAGACCTACCTGTTCGCCGACAGCGTGCATCCGACGCCCGCGGGCCACCAGATCATTTCCGACTATGCCGTGGCGCTTGATCGAAGCGCCGCAACAGGCGGGGCTGCTCGCCGAAGCGCCGCTGCAGGTCGAGCAGGCGAACTTTCGCGCCCTGGATGCGCGGATGATTTCCAACGTCGGCGCGCCGCGCGCGCAGAACAAGTTCGACGCCTACGCCGTCTACGACTACGGCAACTACGACCGCGGCAGCGCCTTCGGCGGCGGTAACAGCCACGCCAATTCCGTCGTGGTCGGCGGTGACATGAAGGTTTCCGACCACATGCTCGCGGGCCTCGCCTTCGGTTACACCGAGGACAACTCGTCGCTGGACGACAACAACGGCGGCTTCAAGTTGAACGAAGGGATGTTCACCGGCTATCTGGGCGTCGGCGATGGGCCGTGGTATCTCGGCGCGACGCTCGGCGGGGGCGATCTACAGTACAAGGACGTCGATCGCACGTTCGCCCTCGGCATGGCGACGCGGACCGAAAGCGGCGCGACCAACGGCACGCATTTCGTCGGCCGCCTGCTCGGCGGTTACTGGTTCAACTACGGCAGCTTCCTGCACGGCCCGTTCGCGCGCGTGACCTGGCAGCAGGCAACGGTTTACGGATTTTCGGAGACCGGCACCAGCAGCACCGCGGCGACCTTCGGCCAGCAGAAGCGCGATTCGTTCGTGTCGAGCTTGGGCTGGCAGGTGGACGGGAACCTGGGCTGGGGACGACCCTGGGGGCGCGTGACCTGGGAGAAGGACTACAACAACGATGATCGGACCGTGCGCGTGGGCCTGGTGTCGATGCCCGGCACGTTCGCGTTGCCGGTCGTCAAGCCCGACACCAGCTACGCCCTGTTCGATATTGGCTTGAGCGGCGAGCTCGGCAACAGCAAGGTCACCGGCTTTATCACCGTCAACGCGACGGCGGGCAAGAACGACGGCAACTATCAGGCGGTCACGGTGGGCATTCGCATGCCGCTGTAGGCGTCGCCGAGGTTCGGCGCAAGGGCCGCGCGCTTGCGGCCCTTGTTTTTTGCCGCGGCGCTCTAGCCGGCGCCGCGCGGCTTGCGCGAGGCCCGTGCGAACAAGCGGTCGAACAGCGCCGGCGGCAGGAACGGCAGCAAGCGTACCGCGAGCCGCATCTGCCAGGGCAGGACATAGCGCCGCCGGCCGGCGGCGATCGCCCGCACGATCAGCGTCGCCGCCCGGTCCGCGGAAAGCAGAAACGGCATGCGGTACGGGTTACCCGCGGTCATCGCCGTGGCCACGTACCCCGGGCAGATGGTGACGACTTCCACTCCGCTAGCGAAGAGTTCGACGCGCAGGCTCTCGAGGTAGCGGATGGCGGCGGCCTTCGACGCGCAATACGCGCCGGCACCCGGCACTCCGATAAAACCCGCCACGCTCGCGATACCGACGAGCTTGCCTTTGCCCGCGGCGCGCATTGCCGGCAGAAACGGCTGCAGCGTATGGAGCATGCCGAGCACGTTGATTTCGAACGTCGCGCGAAACGCAGCGTTGTCCTCGGCATATTCGGTGAGCGTTCCGCGCGACACGCCCGCGTTGGCGATGACGACGTCAACCGGGCCATGGCGGGCGGTGAAATCCGCCGCGGCGGCGCGCAGCGCATCCGCATCGCGAACGTCGCCGACGTAGAGCGCCGGGGTGGGAGCGAGTGTCGCCGCGATCGCGCCGAGAGCCTCCGCGCGCCGCGCAAACATGCCGAGCTGCGCGCCGTCGGCCGCGTAGCGTCGCGCCAGCGCGGCGCCGATGCCTGACGAGGCGCCGGTCAGAAAAACGTTCACGCGCCGCGGCGTGGCGTGCGCCGGCCCCGTTCCGAGCCGGCGAGGCGATTAGGTTTTCGGGCGTTCGGCGCGCGCCTTGGCGATCAGCGCGTCGAGCACCGGGGGCAGCTGCGCGTGCGTGCCCACGCGGTCGGACGAGGTCACGAACTTGCCGTCGACGATCATCGTCGGCACCGACTGGATGTTGTAGGCCTGCGCCAGCGCTTTGGCGCGGTTGAACTTGCTCGCCACCGCGAACGAGCCGTACACCTCCGCCACCCGCGCCCGGTCCAGGCCTTGTTTCGCGGCCCAGTCAAAGAAGGCCTTGTCGTCGTACATGGGCAGGCCCGTGACGTGCACCGCCTTGAACACCTCCGGCGAAAGCCGCTGCTCGACGCCCATCGCATCGAGCGTATAGTAGATTTTCGCCAGTCCCTCCCAGCGCTGCTGGAACATCACCGGCACGCGCCGAAATTGCACGTCCGGCGGCAGCTTCTGCAGCCACGCATCCAGTATCGGCTCGAGATCGTTGCAATGCGGGCAGCCATAAGAGAAGAACTCGACGACCTCGATCTTCTTGCCGGTTTCCACCGCCTGCGGATTGCGCAGCCGCACGTAATCCTTGCCTTCGATGGGTTCGGCCGGCCATGCCGCGCTTGCAGCAAACCAGGCAAGGATCCACAACCATTGCAACTTGAAGTGCTTCATCAGTGCTCCCGCAAACAATGAGATCGCAAAATGGACCTTGGGCCCCCGGGTCGCCGCCAAAGTTCAATCGCCGGGGGCGTATCCATCAGGGGTTCTTGATGACGGCAACGTCGAAACCACGGTTGCCGAGCTCCGCCTTGACGCGATTGAGCTCGTCGGCATTGTCGTAGGGCCCAAGCCGAACGCGGTAGCGCTGCGTCTTGTCGGGCAGCGACACCGTCTGGATCGCCGCCTCCCAGCCGGAAAGCGCGAGGCGGGCCTTCATGTTCTCGGCGTCGGAGGCGCTGGTGAAGGCACCGGCCTGCAGCCAGAAGCGATCGGCCGCCGGCGTCGCCGGCGGAGCGGGCTTTGCCGCCTCGGCGGCCTTCTCCGGCACGCGCTCCTGGCCCTTGTCGGGAAGGCGTCGCTCGGCGCCAGGCTTGGACTCCTCCCCGCCCGGAAGGATCTTGTAGAAGTCGAACCGCGGCTTGTCGGGCTGGGTTCCCGGCGCGTTGAGATCCGCCTTTGCGCCCTTGGCGGTGTCCTTGTCCCTGCTGGCGCCGGGCGCCGGCAACGGCGTGGTGAGCCCGCTCCGGCCCAGGAGAAATGCGACGCCCGCGGCGATGGACAGGCCGAGCACCAGGCCGATGAAGATACCCAGCATCGTGCCGCCGCCACCGGCGCTTCTGGACCCGGGCACGACGCGCTGGCGGCGCGGCGCACCTCTGCGGGTCATACGTGTTGAACTCACATCTTCTCCGGCGCGCTCACGCCGAGCACGCGCAATCCGTTGCGCACAACCTGCCCGGTGGCAACGACCAGCGCCAGGCGCGCCTTTCGCAGCCGGGGATCGGCGACGAGAAATTGCTCCGCATTATAGTAGCTGTGAAATTGCGCCGCCAATTCCTTCAAGTAGAACGGGATGAGCTGCGGGGCAAGTTCGCGCGCTGCGGCGGCCATCTCATCGGGAAAATCGGCGAGGCGCCGCAGCAGCGCCTCTTCGTACGCATTGGTGAGCGCGGACAGGTCCGCGGCACCGAGCTCGGCTGCCGCCGTTGCGAGCGCGATGCCGGCCTTCTCGAGCACGCTGCACACGCGGGCATGCGCGTATTGCACGTAGTAGACCGGGTTTTCCTCGCTCTGTGAACGCGCCAGATCGATGTCGAAGGTAAGCTGCGAATCGGCCTTGCGCAGCAGAAAGAAGAAGCGGACCGCGTCGCGACCGACCTCGTCGAGCAGATCGCGCACCGTGACATAGTCGCCCGCGCGCTTGCTGATCTTCATTTCCTCGCCGCCCTTCAGCACCGTGACCATCTGATGCAGGACGTAGTCGGGATAACCCTTCGGGACGCCAATCTCGAGCGCCTGCAGCCCGGCGCGCACCCGCACCACCGTGCTGTGGTGATCGGCGCCCTGCTCGTTAACCACCCGCCGGAAGCCGCGCTCCCACTTCGTTACGTGGTAGGCGATGTCCGGAACGAAGTAGGTGAAGCTGCCGTCGGAGCGGCGCATGACACGATCCTTGTCGTCGCCGTACTCGGTCGTCTTCAGCCACAACGCGCCGTCCTTCTCGTAGGTCTTGCCGTTGGCGACCAACCGCTCGACGACCGCCTGCACCCGGCCGTCGGTGTACAGCGAGGATTCCAGGAAAAACTGGTCGAAGCGCACGCCGAATGCCGCCAGGTCCGCATCCTGCTCCCGGCGCAAGGCGGCGACCGCGAAGCGGCGGATCGCGTCGAGGTCGCTCGCCGCGCCGTCGTCGGGGTGCGCCGCGGCATAGGCGGCGGCGAGGTCGTGAATGTAATCACCGCGGTAGCCGTCGTCGGGAAACCCCACTGCCGGGTCGAGCCTCTGTCGCAACCGCGCCTGGACCGAGAGCGCGAGATTGGCAATCTGGGCGCCGGTATCGTTGTAGTAGAACTCGCGATGCACTGCCGCGCCCTGCCACTCGAGCAGCGTCGCGATCGCGTCGCCCACCGCTGCACCGCGACCGTGGCCCACGTGCAGCGGCCCGGTCGGGTTCGCCGAGACAAACTCGACCATCGTCGGCTCGCGATGTTGCGACCGCGCCGCGGCCGAAGCGGTCGCCTTCGTCGAGGACGCGCACGACAATCGCCTGCCGCGCCGCCGGCGACAGAAAAATGTTGATGAAGCCGGCGCCGGCAACTTCGGCCCGCTCGAGCCAGGGCGAGGGCTCGAGCGCGGCGGCAATGGCGGCGGCGAGCTCTCGCGGATTGCGCTTTAGCGCCTTGCCGAGCTGCATTGCGGCATTGCTGGCGTAGTCGCCGTGCTGCGCCTGTTTGGGGCGCTCAAGCGTCAGCGCGGGAGGCTGTGGTCCGGGCGCGACGCGCGCGATCGCAGCGCGAAGGCTGTCGGTGAGCTGGGAACGGGGATCGATCAAGGCAGCGCCGCAGCAGCGTGGCGTTCGGCAGGGCTGCGCATTATAGCGTGCGGGCGCGCAGCCTCCGCAGACACGTCACGCGAATGCGAGCGGATCGACATCCACATCCCAACGCACGCGCCGCTGCGGCAAGCCTTCCAGCTCTGCCCGCCAGCGCGGCAGGAACTCCTGCAGGGCCGCGCGCTCTGCGCTCTGCACCAGGATTTGCCCGCGTTCCAGCCCGGCGCGCCGCGCCAGGCCCGCAGCCACCGGCGGATACAGCTCGCAGCGCAGCGCGCTCGCGGCGAGCAGGGCGCGCCCCTTCTCTGCGGCCTGCTCGAGAAATGAGCTGACTGCGGCACGCTGCGGCGCCTCGGCGTTGAGCAACGCCAGGTGTCGCGAAGGGCGGAAGGCCGAGCGGCTCGCGTTCGGCGAGCAGCGCCGCGGCGAAGGAGTCGTAGTCATGGTTGGTGAGCGCCGCGTAGAGCGGGTGCTCGGGAAAGTCCGTCTGCACCAGGACCTCCCCCGGCAGGTGCGCGCGCCCGGCGCGGCCGGCAACCTGTTCCAGCACGGCGAACAAACGCTCGGTCGCGCGGAAATCCGCGCTGTAGAGCGCGTTATCCGCGCCCAGCACGCCCACCAGCGTGAGCCGCGGAAAATCGTGTCCCTTCGCGAGCATCTGGGTTCCAACCAGGATGTCAACCTCACCGCTGGCTATGGCGCGTTGCATGGCTGCGAACGCCCCTTTGCGCCGCGTGCTGTCGCGGTCCACGCGCAGCACCCTCGCCGCGGGATAGAGCTCGGCGAGCGCGCGTTCGAGGCGCTGGGTCCCGAAACCGAGCGGCAGGAGGTCCTGATTGCCGCACTCCGGGCACGCGGCGGCAATTGCCTCCGCATGTCCGCAATGGTGGCAACGCAGTTCACCCGCCTCGCGGTGTACCACCAGTCTCGCCGTGCACCGCGGACACATCGCCTTCCATCCGCACGCTGCGCACAGCAGCGACGGCGCAAATCCGCGGCGATTGATGAACAGCAACGTCTGTTCGCGCCGTGCCAGCCGCTCGGCGATCCGCTCGCGCAGCGTCGGCCCGAGTCCTTCGCAGGTGTCGGCGGCGCGGTTCGCAACCAGCCGCACCGCGGGCAGCGTCGACCCGGCAGCGGCGCGGCGCGGCAACTTGAGCCAGCGGTAGCGGCCGCGCCGGGCGCTGGCGTAGCTTTCCAGTGAAGGCGTAGCGCTGCCGAGAATCACCGGCACATCCCGCAGGCGCGCACGATAGACTGCGGCATCGCGGGCGTTGTAGCGCACGCCGTCCTGCTGCTTGAACGAGGTGTCGTGTTCCTCGTCGACGACGACGAGCCCGAGCCGCGGCAGGGGAGCGAACACGGCAAGGCGCGTGCCGACGACCAAGCGTGCCTCGCCGCGCGCGGCCGCCAGCCAGTGCCCGCGCCGCTCGGCGTCCGGCAGCGCACTGTGCAGGACCGCCGTCGCCACGCCCGGAAACGCCGCCGCGATGCGGGCCTCGAGTTGCGGCGTGAGATTGATTTCCGGCACCAGCAGCAGCGCCTGGCGTCCGGCCGCGATTGCCCGCGCCGCCGCGGCAAAATAGACCTCGGTCTTGCCGCTGCCGGTAACGCCCTGGAGCAGCGAGGCCGCGAACGCCGACGGCTCGGGAAACGCGGCACCGAGCGCGGCGCGCTGGTCGGCGTTGAGGTCGGGGTTGCGCGCGCTGCCTGCGGACGGCGCCGGCGGAGCCGGCTCCACGAGCTGCTCCTTGCGCCACCGCGTGAAGGTGCGCCAGGCATGCGCCCCGCAGCGGCGCAAATCGGTCGTCGCGACGCCTTCGGGCGCGCGCAGCGCGTCGCGCAGCTGCCGCAGTTGCGTGCCCGGCTTCGCGTCCAGCTCGGCGAGCGCGCTGCGCCCGGCCGCTGTCAGCCGATAGCGCGCAGCGGGCCGCTCGCCCGCGCCCCGGCTTGTGCCGAGGGGCGGCAGCATGAGTGCCAGGCATTGCCCGATGGGCTGCTGGTAATACTCGCTGACGAAGCGCCCCAGGGCGCACAGGTCCTCAGGCAGCGGGGGCACGGTCGTCACGATCTCGTCGACCGGCGAGAGCCGCTCGGGCGCAACCGGCGTGGACTCGACCAGCTCGAGCGCGACTCCGAGCATTCGCCGCTTGGCGAGCGTTACGCGCAGCACGCTGCCGGTCTCGATGGCGAGACCCGCCGGAAGCCAGTAGTCAAACAGTTGGTGACTCGCTACCGGCAGCGCAACGCGAACGATAGCCACAAATGCTTGCGCCCGCTTCAGTCTATGCGCACGGCAAAGCGCAGCGGAACGTCCGGGTTTGTAGTGTTCTGAATGCTGACAGCAGACAGCAACATTCCCGGGCAAGTCATTCTTTTTGCAGCGTTCCCGCTGCGAAGCGCGGAAGATGTGGATAAGTGTGTGCATAAGGGCCGGCCGAATGCACGGCTTGGGTGCGCGGTGCTCTGCCGGGTTCCGGGCGCGTCTGTGGGCGTGGGTAAATAGCACATATCCTTCATCGGGTTGCGAATCGCTCGCCCGGGACGTTGGTCCGGCACCGGACCAAAGCCTGGAAACGCCCCTTGGTGTGCATAAGTGGCCTTGCCGAAAAGCAGATTTCGCGATTTGTCAAGCCCTCGGAAAGCCAAGCGCAGCGCGGTTTTCCGCCGATTCTGCCTCTAGCGGGCCAACGCAACTTCCCGCCGTTGCGCGCGTGACTCGGCGTGCACGAAAGCAACAAGGGCAGCGACATGCTCGGGCGGAGTTTGCGGCAGGATGCCGTGGCCGAGGTTGAAGATATGCCCGGGTTGCGGGCCCGCGGCACGCAATACCGCGCGCGCCTGACTCTCGATTGCCTGCGGGGTCGTTAGCAGCACCTGGGGATCGAGATTGCCCTGCACGGCCACCCGCGCGCCGATGCGCGCGCGCGCAGCGCCGATGTCGGTCGTCCAGTCGATCCCGACCGCGTCGCAGCCGCAGAGCGGCGATGCGCTCGAGCCACTGGCCGCCGCCCTTGGTAAAGACGATCGTCGGCACCGCGCCGCAGGTGGCGTGCAAGGCGGCCAGCACGCGCTCGATGTACGCGAGCGAGAAGCGCGCGTAGGCATCGGCGGCGAGCAGGCCGCCCCAGGTGTCGAAAATCATCACCGCATCGGCGCCATGCCGGACTTGCTCGGCCAGATACGCGGCCACCGCGGTCGCGTTGATCGCGAGCACCCTGTCGAGCAGATCGGGGCGCGCGTACAGCAGCCGCCGGGTGCGGCCGAAATCGCTGCTCGCGCCGCCGTCAATCATGTAGCAGGCGAGCGTAAACGGGCTGCCGGCGAAGCCGAGCAACGGCACGCTGCCTTCGAGCGCGCGCTTGATCGCGGCCACCGCATCGAAGACGTACTGCAGGCGCGAGAGATCGGGTGCCTCGAGGCGAGCGATCGCCGCCTCGTCGGCGAGCGGCCGCTCGAAGCGCGGGCCCTCGCCCTCGGCGAACGAGAGCCCGAGGCCCATCGCATCGGGCACGGTGAGGATGTCCGAGAACAGGATCGCCGCGTCAAGCGGATAGCGCGCGAGCGGCTGCAGGGTCACCTCGGTGGCGAACTCCGGGCTCCGGCACAGGCTCATGAAGCTTCCCGCCCGCGCGCGCGTCGCGTTGTACTCCGGAAGATAGCGCCCCGCCTGCCGCATCAGCCAGATCGGCGCGTGGTCGGTGGCCTCGCGCCGAAGCGCCCGCAGCAGCGAATCGTTGCGTGGCGGCATCAGCGCAGGGCGGCGTGACAGGCCGCCGCCGTGGCGCGCGGGTCCGGCGAAGGACGGCAGCGCTTCAATGGGACGCTAGCAGGGGGCGCCCGCAGAGCCGTTGCAGGATCGCGAGCGGGGAGCTCGCGGAATCGTAGAGCGCCGTGACCGGCAGATGGATGGTCTGCTCCAGCATGTGCTGCCCGGATACCGCGGCGTGCATGACCTGGTCGGAGAAGCACAGCCAGGTCGAGCCGGGCGGAAAGCGCACCGTCTGCTGCGGGCAGCTCCTCTGGTACGCGAGATCGGCCTTGGCGCCGTCGTGTAGGCCAAGCATAAGGTGATCGTACTCGCTGCGCGTGCCTTTGGTCACGCGCAACAGCGCGAGCAACGCCGACGACCCCGGCAGCTGCGGGCGAATCCGCGGCAGGAACGTCTGCGCCATCGGCGCGAAATCGTCGCCGACGCGCCACACCCGGTCGCTCTCCGGGTTGATGTTGCAGAACACGCGCAGGATCCGTTCGCCGTGGTTGGGCCGCGACGGGAACGCGTCGATGTGCAGGCGCGAGTCGTCCTTGCGCCAGGACAGGGCTCTGCCGACCGCAGGTTGAGGGCGAAAGCTCGTCCGCGCGCGCTTGACGTAGGGCGCGTAGCGCGGAAACAGCGCCGTCACCAGGTCGCCGGCGCACGCCGCAAAGCGCTCGATCATGCGCGGCGAGCCGCGCCGAGGTCCGCGGCGTCGCCGCGCGCGCCCTTGAGCGCGCCGGCCTCGAGGCTGATGTTCTTCGCGCGCGCGTCCGACCACGACGGCGACAGAAAGCGCTGTTCGTCGCGGGACAACGCGAAGGCGAGTCGCGGCAGCACCAGTACGCCGCCGCCCTCGAGGGCCTGGACTGCGCGCTGCTGCGCGGCGGCGTCGGGCGCGCGCTCGCCAGGAGTCAAGGTCGAGGGAAACGATAGCCGTCATGAGGGCGGTGGAATGCGACAGACCGTTGGCTTGCCGGGGCGGACGCGGGCCCCGTCGACTCTAGCGGGGCAGCGCCGAGCTCCCCATCAGGAATTCGTCGATCGCCCGCGCGCATTGCCGGCCTTCGCGAATGGCCCAGACGACCAGCGATTGCCCGCGCCGCGTGTCGCCCGCGGCGAACACCCTCGGCACCGAGGTCTGATAGGTCTCGGTGCTCGGCGGCGACGTTGCCGCGGGCGTCGTACTTGACGCCGAGTTGCGCGAGCATTCCCTCGTGCACCGGATGCACGTAGCCCATGGCGAACAGCACCAGGTCGGCCTTGAGCTCGAATTCGCTGCCCGGCACCTCGAGCAGCTTGCCGTCCTTCCATTCGACGCGGCACGCGAGCAGCGCCTTGCACGCGGCCGTCCGCGCCCTTGAAGGCCTTGGTCTGCACCGCCCAGTCGCGCTGGCAGCCTTCCTCGTGCGACGACGACGTGCGCAGCTTCATCGGCCAATACGGCCATACCAGCGGCTTGTTCTCGTGCTCCGGCGGCTGGGGGAGCAACTCGAACTGCACGATTGCGGCCGCGCCCTGGCGATTGGACGTGCCGACGCAGTCCGACCCGGTATCGCCGCCGCCGATGACGACCACGTGCTTGCCCTGCGCCGAAAGCGGCGGCACGTCCGCGTCGCCCGCGACGCGACGGTTCTGCAGCGGCAGGAACTCCATCGCGAAGTGAACGCCGTCGAGCTCGCGCCCGGGCACGGAGAGGTCGCGCGGATGCTCCGCGCCGCCGGTCACCGCGATGGCATCGAACTCGTTGAGCAGATCGTCCGCCGCCACGCCGCCCGCCGACGCCGACGTGGGTCCCGAGGCGGAATTCGACGCCTTCGGCGCGCATCTGCTCGACGCGGCGGTCGATGTGATGCTTCTCCATCTTGAAGTCGGGGATGCCGTAGCGCAGCAATCCGCCGATGCGGTCGTTCTTCTCGAACAGCACGACGTCGTGCCCGGCGCGCGCGAGCTGCTGCGCGCAGGCCATGCCCGCGGGACCGGAGCCGACCACCGCGACCTGCTTGCCGGTCTTGGCGAGCGGCGGCTGCGGCGACGACCCAGCCCTCTTCCCAGCCGTTGTCGATGATGAAATGCTCGATCGACTTGATGCCGACCGGGTCGTCGTTGATGTTGAGCGTGCACGCCGCCTCGCAGGGCGCCGGGCAGACGCGGCCGGTGAACTCGGGGAAGTTGTTGGTCGAGTGCAGCACGTCGAGCGCCTGCGCGCCACTGGTGCCGGTAGACCAGGTCGTTCCAGTCCGGGATGATGTTGTTGATCGGGCAGCCGCTCTGGCAGAACGGAATGCCGCAATCCATGCAGCGCGCGCCCTGCTTCGCGGCCTCCTCGTCGTTGAGCGTGAGGATGAACTCGCGGTAGTGGCGCACGCGCTCTTCGACCGGCAGCGCGACTTCCTGGATGCGCTCGAACTCCATGAAGCCGGTGATCTTGCCCATCACGCGGCCTCTTTTTGCCTGCTCTTCAGCGCCTTGTCCGCGGTGACCTTGGCCAGGTACTGCTCGCCGAGCGCACGCCGGTACTCGTGCGGGAACACCTTGACGAACTTGCGCGCGGGCCGCGTCCCAGTGGTCGAGCAGCGAGAGCGCCCGCGTGCTGCCCGTGAAGCGCAGGTGCCGCTCGATCAAGCCGCGCAGCAGCGGCTCGTCGAGTTGTCCGGCGTGGAGCAGTCGCCCCTTGCCGGCTGCCGCGAGCTCCAGCTCGGTCTGCGCCTGCGCCGCCTCCGCAGCACCGGCTCCAGCGTCACCATCGCGCGTTGCAGCGCTGCGCGAACGTGCCGTCCTCGTCGTAGACGTAGGCGATGCCGCCGCTCATGCCGGCGGCGAAATTGCGCCCGGTTCGCGCCGAGCACGACCACCGTGCCGCCGGTCATGTATTCGCAGCCGTGATCGCCGGTGCCCTCGACGACCGCCGACGGCGCCGGAATTGCGCACGCAGAAGCGCTCGCCGGCAACGCCGCGGAAATAGGCCTCGCCGTCGATCGCGCCGTACATCACGGTGTTGCCGACGACGATGTTCTCTTCCGGCCGCGCCGGCGACTCCGGATCCGGATACACGACGATGCGGCCGCCGGAAAGGCCCTTGCCGACGTAGTCGTTGGTCGCGCCCTGCAGCTCGAAGGTGATGCCGCGCGCCAGGAACGCGCCGAAGCTCTGCCCCGCGATGCCGGTGAACGCGACGTGCATGCGTGTCCTCGGGCAGGCCCGCGTGGCCGTAGCGGCGCGCGATCGTGCCCGAGAGCATCGCGCCGACCGAGCGGTGGGCATTGCGGATCCGGTACGTCGAGGCGCACGGCTTCTTCTCGCTCGAGCGCCGGCCGCGGCGTCGGCGATCAGCCGGTGGTCGAGCGCGCCGGTCGAGGCCGTGGTCCTGCGCCTCGCACTGGTGGCGCGCCACGCTCGGCCGGCATCGGCGGCTGGTGGAAGACGCGCGAGAAATCGAGCCCCTGCGCCTTCCAGTGCTCGATGCCCGTCGCGCATGTCGAGCAGGTCGGAGCGGCCGATCAGCTCGTCGAAGCTGCGGATGCCCAGCTTCGCCATGATCTCGCGCACTTCCTCGGCGACGAAGAAGAAGAAGTTGACGACGTGCTCGGGCTGCGCCGGTGAATTTCTTGCGCAGCTCCGGATCCTGCGTCGCGATGCCGACCGGGCAGGTGTTGAGGTGGCACTTGCGCATCATGATGCAGCCCTCGACCACCAGCGGCGCGGTGGCGAAGCCGAATTCGTCGGCGCCGAGCATGCGCGCCGATGACGACGTCGCGCCCGGTCTTCATCTGGCCGTCGACCTGCACCGCGATGCGCCCGCGCAGGCGGTTCAGCACCAGCGTCTGCTGCGTCTCCGCGAGGCCCAGCTCCCACGGCGTGCCGGCGTGCTTGATCGAGGATTCCGGCGATGCGCCGGTGCCGCCGTCGTGGCCGGCGATGGTCACGTGGTCGGCCTTGGCCTTCGCCACGCCCGCGGCCACCGTGCCGACGCCGACTTCGGAGACGAGCTTGACCGAGATCGACGCCTGCGGATTGGCGTTCTTCAGGTCGTGGATCAGCTGCGCCAGATCCTCGATCGAATAGATGTCGTGATGCGGCGGCGGCGAGATCAGCCCGACGCCCGGCACCGAGAAGCGCAGCTGCGCGATGTATCGCGACACCTTGTGGCCCGGCAGCTGGCCGCCCTCGCCGGGCTTCGCGCCCTGCGCCATCTTGATCTGCAGCTGGTCGGCGTTGACCAGGTACTCGGCGGTGACGCCGAAGCGCGCCGGAGGCCACCTGCTTGATCTTCGAGCGCAGCGAATCGCCTTCCTTGCAGCGCGCATGTCGACGACCGACGCTGTCGATGCGCGACTGCGAGCGTCTCGCCCTTGCCTGCATCAGCGGGTAGCGGTGCGGCGTCCTCGCCGCCCTCGCCGGTGTTCGACTTGCCGCCGATGCGGTTCATCGCCACCGCGAGCGTCGTGTGCGCCTCGGTCGAGATCGAGCCGAGGCTCATCGCGCCGGTGGCGAAGCGCTTGACGATCTCCGTCGCCGGCTCGACTTCGTCGAGCGGCACCGGCTCGGCCGCGAACTTGAACTCGAACAGGCCGCGCAGCGTCATCATGCGCTGCGTCTGGTCGTTGATCAGCTGCGCGTAATCCTTGTAGGTCGCGTAGCTGTTCGCGCGCGCCGCGTGCTGCAGCTTGGCGATCGAGTCCGGCGTCCACATGTGCTCTTCGCCGCGGACGCGGTACTGGTATTCGCCGCCGGCGTCGAGCGCGTCGCGCAGCACCGGGTCGTCGCCGAACGCGAGCTGGTGCAGGCGGAACGCCTCCTCGGCGACCTCGAACAGGCCGATGCCCTCGATGTTGCTCGCGGTGCCGGTGAAGTACTTGTCGACGAACGCCGAGCTGCAAGGCCGACCGCCTCGAAGATCTGCGCGCCGCAGTACGACTGGTAGGTCGAGATGCCCATCTTCGACATCACCTTGTACAGGCCCTTGCAGATCGCCTTGATGAAGCGCTTGGCCGACTCCTCGCGGTCGACACGTCGGGCACGTACGTCGCGCAGCTGCGCGAGCGATTCGAGCGCCAGGTACGGGTGGATCGCCTCGGCGCCGTAGCCGGCGAGCAGCGCGAAATGGTGCACCTCGCGCGCCGAGCCGGTCTCGACGACCAGCCCGGTGCTGGTGCGCAGGCCCTTGCGCACCAGGTGCTGGTGCACGGCCGCCGTGGCGAGCAGCGCCGGGATCGGCATGCAGCTCGGCCGACACCTTGCGGTCGGAGACGATGAGGATGTTGTAGCCGAGCTGGATCGCGTCTTCGGCGTGCGCGCAGAGACTGGCCAGCGCCGCCTCCATGCCGGCTGCGCCCCACGCCGCCGGATAGCAGATGTCGAGCTCGCAGCGAGCGGAACGCGCCGCCGGTGAACAGCGCGATGTGGCGGATCTTCTCCATCTCGTCGGCGGTGAGGATCGGCTGCTGCGCCTCGAGGCGCATCGGCGGGTCGACGTCTCGTCGATGTCCCGAGCAGGTTCGGCCGCGGGCCGATGAAGGTGACCAGCGACATCACGAGCTCCTCGCGGATCGGGTCGATCGGCGGGTTGGTCACCTGCGCGAACAGCTGCTTGAAGTAGTTGTAGAGGACCTTCGGCCGGTTCGACAGCACCGGCAGCGCCGCGTCGTTGCCCATCGAGCCGACGGCCTCCTCGCCGTTCTGCGCCATCGGCGCGAGGATGAACTTCAGGTCTTCCTGCGTGTAGCCGAACGCCTGCTGGCGGTCGAGCAGCGGCACCTCCGATTGCTGCGGCGGCGCCGGCTCCGGCAGCGTCGTCGAGCGCGATGCGCGAGCGGTCGATCCACTCGCGATACGGCTTCGCCGTCGCCAGCGTGCGCTTGAGCTCCGTCGTCGTCGATGATGCGGCCCTGCTCGGTGTCGACCAGGAGCATCTTGCCCGGCTGCAGGCGCCACTTCTTGATGATCTTGCTCTCCGGGATGTCGAGCACGCCGACCTCGGAGGCCATGACCACGTAGTCGTCGTCGGTGACGATGTAGCGCGCCGGGCGCAGGCCGTTGCGGTCGAGCGTGGCGCCGATCTGGCGGCCGTCGGTGAACGCCATCGCCGCCGGGCCGTCCCAGGGCTCCATCAGCGCCGCGTGGTATTCGTAGAACGCGCGCCGGTCCTCGTCCATCAGCGGGTTGCCCGCCCACGCCTCCGGGATCATCAGCATCATCGCGTGCGCGAGCGGATAGCCGCCCATCACCAGCAGCTCGAGCGCGTTGTCGAACGAGGCCGAGTCGGACTGGCCGTCGTAGATCAGCGGCCAGATCTTGTCGAGGTCGGCGCCGAGCACCGAGCTGGCGATCGCCTGCTGTCGCGCGCGGATCCAGTTGACGTTGCCGCGCAGCGTGTTGATCTCGCCGTTGTGGCAGACCAGGCGGAACGGGTGCGCGAGGTCCCAGGTGGGGAACGTGTTGGTCGAGAAGCGCTGGTGCACCATGGCCAGCGCCGAGACCATCGCTCGGTCCTTGCAGGTCGCGGTAGTACTCGCCGACCTGGTGCGCGAGCAGCATGCCCTTGTAGACGATGGTGCGCGTCGACATCGACGGCACGTAGAACTCCTTGCCGTGCCGCAGCTGCAGCGCCTGGATGGCGTGGCCGGACTTCTTGCGGATGATGTAGAGCTTGCGCTCCAGCGCGTCCTGGTCCATGTCGTTGCGCGCCGCGCGCGATGAACACCTGCCGGATCACCGGCTCGACTTCCTTGGTGCGCTCGCGACAGGCCCGAGTTGTCGGTCGGCACGTCGCGCCAGCCGAGCAGCATCTGGCCCTCGCTCGCGATCGGCGCGCTCGATCTCCTGCTCGCAGGCCATGCGCGACGCCGGCTCCTTGGGCAGGAACACCATGCCCACGCCGTACTGGCCGACGGCCGGCAGCGTGAGGCCCTGCGCGCCGCAGACGCGGCGCAGGAACGCGTCCGGCAGCTGGATCAGGATGCCCGCGCCGTCGCCCTGCAGCGGGTCGGCGCCGGTCGCGCCGCGATGCGTGAGGTTCTTGAGGATCTGCAGCGCCTGCGTGACGATGGCGTGGCTCTTGCGGCCCTTGATGTGGGCGATGAAGCCCAGGCCGCAGGCGTCATGCTCGTGGCGCGGGTCGTACAGTCCCTGCCTGCCCGGCCGAAGCGGGTCCGGTTCGCTCGCAGTCTGGCTCACGTCGTGCTCACCGCTTCTTCTGCCCTGCTAGTCGCCACTGCCGCAACCCGCGCAAGGAACGCAAACAGGATGAAAATCACCTTGGGGACAAGACCGTCCTCATACTAGCGGCATTGTTGCATTGCGGCAACCGCGGGGCCCGGCTGGGACCAGCGGCGGCTGCGGCCCGCCGAAAGCACTTGCGACCGTGCGAACTTGCGCTTTAATCTGAACAAAGTGCGCCTATATGCTTGTAGCAGCGTTCAAAACCGCCGTCGGACCGTCAATCTTTAGGACAATATCATCAGGAATCCGCTCATGGTGCCAAACCGTTTGAACGTTCGCTGGCTGCGGCCTGCGCTTGCTACGCTGGCGCTGGCTGCGCTCGCGCTCTCGGCGGATGTGGCGGCGGCAGCGGCGCGCCGAACAATCCGTTCGCACCCAAGCCCGTGGCGCCCGGTCCGGTGGTCGATCTTGCCGTCGGTCGCGACGGTGTATTCCAACACGCCGGCGACGTTGACCGTCTCTGGCGGCGTGCCGCCGTATTTCGTCGTTTCCAGCGACTCGTCGATCCTGCCGGTGGCCTCGTCGCAGAGCACCGGGACGATCGGGTTGCTCCCGGGCGACGTGACCGCGCCCACAACCGTGACCATCACCGCCACCGACACCGCCGGCGTCCAGGGCGCAGGCGACCGTCACGGTCAACCCGGCGCCGATCTTCAATACGCTGGTCGTCACCCCGGCATCGTCTGCATGCGGCGCGAACACGATCTGCTCGGGCGGGACGGCGACCGCGACGGTGACGGTCACCGGGCCCGGCGGCGCCCGCATTCCGGGCCGTCAGGTCCGGTTCGAGTCGTCAGCGGCGCGTTCGCGATCGAAAGCAGCGACCCGGCGAACCCGCTGGTGTCGACGCTGACCGTGGTGTCCGACCTGGCTCGGCAAGGCAACGGTGATCATCCAGGCCAACGTCAGCGCGACCACGCAGCCCGGCGCTGCTGCGCGCCACCGAGCTCACCACCGGCGAGCAGGAGACTGCCGCGTTCACGATCGTGCAGACCATCGACGGTTCGGCGGTGCTCTCGGTCGTGCCGGCGACCGCGACCATCACGGGCGCGTACATCAACCAATGCTCGTCCGGGTTCCGCGTCGACTACTACATCTACGGCGGCACGCCGCCGTATACGGTGACCTCGACCTTCCCGCAAGCGGTGGCGCTGATCGGTACGCCGGTTTTGGTAGAGGGCGGCGCGTTCATGGCCATCACCAATGGCACCTGCGTCAACCCGCTGGTGTTCACGATTGTCGACGCGACCGGCCTGCAGACAACGGCGACGCTGATCAATCAACCGGGCACGACCACGCCACCCGGGCCCACGCCGCCGCAAGCGTTGTCGATCCTGCCGGGGTCGCTTACGTTCGCCAGCCTGCACCGCCAGCGCAGCATTCAGTTTCGTGATCATCGGCGGAACACCTCCCTATAACGTCAGCACCTCCAATCCCGTGATCGGCGTCTTGCCGATGGTCGTCAACAAGTCGGGCGGAACGACGCTGGTCGGCCCGTTCCCGGAGGTGCCAGCACGACTTCCGTGGTCGTGATCGACTCCGGCTCGCCGCAGCAGTCGGCGACGGCGACGATTACCTGCAACCAATCTGACCGGCGGCGGGACTAGCCGCTGGAACGAGATGAGCGGCGCCTCGGGCGCCGCTTTTGTTCCGACGCTCGCCGGCGCCGCTAACGCGCAAGCACGCCGTCCAGGTCGGCTTGCCGCACGTGCCCGCTGCACACTGCCGCTGCCCAGCGTCGCGCAGCAGCACGAAGCGCAGCGCCCCGCCGGCCACCTTCTTGTCGCGCCGCATGAGCTCCAGCCAGCGCGCGTTCGCCAGCGGCGGTGGTCGAACCGGCAGTCCGGCGCGGGCAACGAGCGCGCGCAGGCGATCGCCGTCGGCTGCGGGCAGGCCGGCAACGCGTCGCGACAGCTCGCGCCGCCATGATCATGCCGGCCGCCACCGCCTCCCCGTGCAGCCACGCGCCGTACCCTGTCGCCGCCTCGATCGCGTGGCCGAACGTGTGCCCGAAGTTGAGCAGCGCCCGCACGCCGCTTTCGCGCTCGTCGGCGGCGACGATTTCCGCCTTGATGCGGCAGCTCTCGAGCACCGCGTGCGCGATCGCCGTCGGGTCGCGGGCGAGCAGGCGTTCCATGTTCGCCTCCAGCCACTCGAAGAGGGCGGCGTCGCGTAAACGGCGCCGTACTTGATGACTTCCGCAATCCCGGCGATGTACTCGCGCTCCGGCAGCGTGCGCAGGCGTGTCGCTGTCGCTGACCACGGCCCGCGGCTGGTAGAACGCGCCGATCATGTTCTTGCCCAGCGGATGGTTGATGCCGGTCTTGCCGCCGACCGACGAGTCGACCTGCGCGAGCAGCGTCGTCGGAATCTGCACCAGCGGCATGCCGCGCTGGTAGGTCGCCGCCGCAAAGCCGGCGAGATCGCCGATCACGCCGCCGCCCAGCGCGATCAGCGTCGTCGAGCGTTCGGCGCGCAATCGAGCAGGCGCGTGTGGATCTCATGGAGCGTCGCCCAGTCCTTGTGCGCTTCGCCGTCGGGAACGAGGACCACGTCGTGGCGCAGGGCGGCGGCAGAGAGCGCCTTCTGCAGCGCGCCGAGGTGATGCGCGGCGACGGTCGGATTGGTGACGATCACCACGCGCGGCGCCGGCAACGCCGCGAGCAGCTCGCCGCTCGTCGCCAGCAGGCCGGCGCCGACGTGGATCGGATAGCTGCGCTCGCCGAGCGCAACGGTGAGCGTCCGCATCGGCTCTAGACTCCTGCCGCGGCCCGCAGCTGTTGCTCGAGGCGCGTGGGCGAGGCGGATGACCTGCTCGCGGTCCGACTCGACGACCGCGTCGGCGACTTCGCGGTACAGCGCGTCGCGCATCGGCGTAGAGCTCCTGCACGCGCGCGAGCGGGTCGGCGGCCTGCAGCAGCGGGCGGTGCTGCTGTGGCGCGTGCGCTCCCACAGCGTGGCCGGCGTGGCGTGCAGGTAGAGCACCGTGCCGCCCTGCTTGAGTCGCTCGCGGTTCGCCGGGCGCAGCACCACGCCGCCGCCGGTGGAGACGACGACGTTGCTTTGCAGCGACGAGATCGGCCAGGACGGCTTCCTCGCGGTCGCGGAAGCCGGCCTCGCCTTCGATCTCGAAGATGATCGGGATGGTGACGCCGAGCCGGCGCTCGAGCTCGACGTCGGCATCGTAGAACGGCTTGTTCAGCCGCTTGGCCAGCTGGCGCCCGAGCGTCGACTTGCCGCAGCCGGGCATGCCGACCAGAAACAGATTGCCCCGATGCAGATGCACCGGGGCATTGTAGTTTAGCGGCGCCGCCGGCGCGAGCGCCGCCGCCTAGCGCTCCGCGGTGACCGATTCCTTGACGACGCGCGGCGTGAGGAAGATCAGGAGCTCGGTCTTCTCGATGTCCTTCGAGGTCTGCTTGAACAGGTAGCCCGAGGAACGGGATGTCGCCGAGGAACGGCACCTTGTTCACGTTGTTGTTGATCGTCTCCTCGTAGATGCCGCCGATGACCGCCGTGTCGCCGTTGTTCACGGCGATCTGCGTGGTGACGTTCTTGGTGTCGATCGCCGGGTACTGCGCTGCCCTGGATGATCGACCGTCTGGCCGACGGCGTCCTTGCGGATCTCGACCGTCATGATGATGCGGTTGTCCGGCGTGATCTGCGGCGTGACGTCGAGCGAGAGCACGGCCTTCTTGAACTGCACGGTCGGACCGGGTTGTTGCGTGCCCTGAGTAATGTACGGGATTTCGGTTCCCTGCTCGATGTGCGCCTTCTGGTTGTCGGCGGTCACCACGCGCGGGCTGGAAACGACCTTGCCCGCGTGTCGGCCTCGAGCGCGGAGAGCTCGAGGTTGATCAGGTTGCCGCTGCCGAGGTTGATCAGCGTCAGCGCCAGCTGGCCGGCAGGGTTGACGACCGGCAGATTGACGTTGAGCTGCGGCGAGTCGGAATAGCCGGCGGTGGCGATGCCCGACGCGAGTTCGAACGGCGTCTGCGTCCGCGTGTCGCGCGTGCACGTCTGCGCGCTGCCCGTTCCGGTACAGGTCACCACCGGCTGCGTCGACAGCGTCCCGCCGATCCCGCCGGCGTAACGTGTTGCCCAGCGTGAAGCCGGTCTGGACGCCGAAGCGCACGCCGAGCTGCCGGCTGAACTTGTCGCTGGCGATGACGATCCGCGCCTCGATCATCACCTGCCGCACCGGGATGTCGATCTGCCGGATGATCCGGCGGACCTCCTCGAGCCTGCTCGCGCGTGTCCGGCACGAACAGGATGTTGGTGCGCGGGTCGACGAATGCGCGAGCCGCGCGCGCGAGGAACGAACCCTGCCGCCCGTCGTCGCCGTCGGCGCCGCCTTCGGCCGACACTGGCGATGCGATGTTGAGGACGTCGCTTGAGTCTTGCGCCTTGTGTAGTTGAGCTGGAACGACTCGGTCTGCAGCGGCTCCAGGTCGCCGATCTGCTGCCTGCGCTTCGAGCTGCTGCTTTTCCTTGACGGCGAGCTCCTCGCGCGGCGCGATCAGAACGACATTGCCGTTCTTGCGCATGTCGAGGCCCTTGGTCTGCATGATGATGTCGAGCGCCTGGTCCCACGGAATGTCCTTGAGCCGCAGCGTCAGGCTGCCGGTCACCGTGTCGCTGGTGATGATGTTGAGCCCGGTGAAGTCGGCGATGACCTGCAGCACCGCGCGCACCTCGACGTTCTGGAAGTTGAGCGACAGTTTCTCGCCCTTGTAGCCCTGGCGCGTGCCCTGGGTCAGCTTGTTCGGGTCCTCCTGGATCGGCTTGACCTCGAGGATGAACCGGTTGTCCGTCTGGTAGGCCGAGTGCTCCCACAGCCCTTGCGGCTCGATCGACCATCCGCGTGTTGCCGCCCTGCGCGAAGGTGTCGATCGTCGCCACCGGCGTGGCGAAATCGGCCGACGTCGAGCCGGCGCTCCAGGTTGCGCGGCAACGCCGTCTTGAGGAAATCGACGACCAGCGTTTGCCCTGCTGGCGGATGTCGATGCCGGTCGAACTGTCCGACAGGTCGACGATGATGCGGCCTTCGCCGTTGCGGCCGCGGCGGAAATCGACGTCGCGCAGGGCGTGCGTGACCTCGCCCGGGCGCGCCTCGGCGAAGCGCGACACCACCGGCGGTTCCGGCGCGACCTCGGCAGCTGCCCTGGTCGGTCAGCGTCACCAGCACCGTATTGCCCTCGAGCTGGGTCTCGAAGGACTGCGGCTTGTTGAGGTTGAACACGACGCGCGTGCGGTTGCCCGCCTGGACGACGTTGAGGCTGCGCAACGCCGCGTCGCCGATCGTCCTGCGCCGAGCGCCGAGGCCGTTGCCGCGTGTCGGGAAAGTCGAGCGCGATGCGCGGCGGATTGTTGATCGAGAAACCCGCCGGCGGGTTCGGCCGGCGGCGCCTTCAGCGTGAACTTGACCACGGTGCTGCCCGGAACTCGCCCTTCGACACGGTCATCGCCTCGATGCTGTTGGCTTCCTGCGCGCGGGCGGGCGCCGTGCCGACGCCAGCCAGCAGCGCGGCCGATGACGATCGAGCGCGCGCCCAGGCGCGAGCCGCGGCGGCCTATGGAACCGATGGAATGGCAAGGGGCTCATCGTCGTCGCTCCTGTCTTTGATCGGTCGCGTCGGCGAGTTGCAGCGTGCTCGATCGCTCGGTCCAGTCGCCGGCGCCGTCCTGGACGAGTTCCTTGAGTCGAATTTCGCTGTCGGTAATGCCGACGATCACGCCGAAGTTCTGCCCGAGGTAGTTGCCGACCTTGACCTGGTAGACGTCCTTCTCCGTGGTGCGCACCAGCGCATAGATCGACTTGCCCCGCTGCAGCGTTCCGACCATCTGCAGCGACTCCAGCGGATACGCCTCGAGCGGCTCTTTGCGGCGGGTCAGGTCGGGGGCGAGCTTATTGCCGCCCTTGATCGGCTCGATCTTGCGCGGCTTGAACGGATCGGGCAGGTCGAACGCGTTGTACGCGAACGGCTCGTAGGGCCTGCACCTGCGGCAGCGGATCGAGCTTGCCCTTGGCGCCCTTGCCCTGCTCCTGCATCCAGGCGCGAAGGTCCTGGTGGCTCTCCCCGCCGCATCCGGCGAGCAACAAGGCAATGCCGAGACCGCAGGCGAGTCGCGCTCTCATTTCTTGCCTTGTCCTTCGCGTCCTTCGCGGTCGCGGCGCTGCTTCGCGATTTCGTCCTCGTCGAGGTAGCGGAAGGTCTTGGCCACCGCGTCCATGGTCAGAGTGCCCTTGTCGTTCGCGATAGTGATGTCGTTCAGCGTCACGATCCGGGGCAGCTGCGCGACGTCGCTCGCGAACGCGCCCATGTCGTGGTAGTTGCCCGTGATCTTGACGCTGATCGGCAGCTCGGCATAGAAGTCGGCCATCTTCTCCTGTCGTCGCCGGCCGGAACAGCTCGAACTGCAGGCCGCGCCCGAGTCCGGCCTGGTTGATGTCGGTCAGCAGCGCGTCCATCTCGGACTTGTTGGGCAGCTGCTTGAGCAGCGCGCCGAACGACTGCTCGATCTCGCGCAGCTGCTGCACATAGAGTTCGAGATTGACCGCCTTGGCCTTCTTCGCCGCGTACGCCGTCGCGCAGCTTGGCCTCTTCGGCCTGCGCCGCTTCGAGGGTGTCGAGCTGGTCGCGCCAGTCGAGCACGCCACCGGCAATGACGATGAGCACGAAGATCAGCCGCCAGCACCACGACCTTCGGCGCGAGCGGCCAGTTCCCGGCGTCGCGGATATTCAGGCGGCGGATGTCGTCGAGCGTCATGCGGGCGCTCCCTTGCCGCGGCTTAGCCGCCGTCTTGGCCGGCGGCGCCTTCGCCGGCGGCGTGCGCTGCCGGAACGGCACCGGTGCTCGGCGCCGCGCGCTTGATCTGCAGCGCGAGCGTGAATTCGTTGACCTTCTGCTTGTCCAGCGCCACCGAGCGGATTTCGATGAGGTCCGGCGAGGTCAGCCAGGGCGAGCTCTCGATGTTGCGCATCAGCGTCGACACGCGCGCGTTCGATTGCGCATAGCCGACGAGCGTCACCTTCGCACCGGTCTGCCTCACCGACTTGAGGTAGACCCCGTCGGGCAACTGCCGGACGAGCTGGTCGAGCAGATGCACCGCCTCGGTCCGGTTGGCCTGCAGCGTCTCGACCACCTGCTTGCGCGCCAGCAGCGCCTGGGTCTGCTCGCGCAGCCGGTCGATTTCCTTGATCTGCTCGTCGAGCTTGGCGATCTCGGATCTTGAGCAGGTTGTTGGCGCTGTTTTGATTGTCGATGCGCGCGGCGATGATGACGTGCCCCAGGCCGACGACGGCGATCCCCAGGATCGCCAGCCCGATCGCCATCGAGACGAATTGCCGCTGGCGCGCCTGGCGCTTCTGCTCCCGGTGGGGGAGTAGGTTGATGCGGACCATGTCAGTCGAAGCTGCGCAGCGCCAGGCCGCAGGCGATCAGGAGCAGCGGCGCGTCGGCGGCGAGCTGCCGCGGCCGGATGCGGTCCGACACCGCCATGTTGGCGAACGGGTTGCCGACGATGGTGTTGACGCCGGCGCGCTTGGCCACCAGCTCGTCCAGCCCGGGAACGAGCGCGCAGCCGCCGGCCAGCACGATCTGGTCGACCTGGCTGTAGGAGGTCGAGGTGAAGAAGAACTGCAGCGCGCGGGTCACTTCCAGCGCCAGCGTTTCCATGAACGGTTGCAGCACATCGGCGTCATAGTTCTCGGGCAGGCCGGCATTCTTCTTCGCCGACTCGGCCTCCTCGGCCGAGAGGTTGAAGGCGCGCTGGATGTCGTGGGTGAGCTGGTTGCCGCCGAAGGCCTGGTCCCGCGAGAAGAGGAACTGGTTGTTGCGCAGCACATAGAAATGCATCACATGCGCGCCGATGTCGACCAGCGCGATGTTCTGGTCGCGGCCGTTTGCCGGCAGCGACGGCGCGATCATCCGGAAGGCCTCCTCGGTGGCATAGGATTCGACGTCCATGACCTGCGGCTTCAGCCCGGCGGCCTCCGCGATCGCCACCCGGTCCTCGACCTTTTCCTTGCGCGAGGCCGCGATGAGGACCTCGACCTCCTCCGGGTTGTTCGGCGCGGGGCCGAGGATCTGGAAGTCGAGATTGACCTCGTCCAGCGCGAACGGAATGTATTGGTTCGCCTCGGCTTCGACCTGGAGCTCGAGCTCCTCTTCGTTCTGTCCGGACGCGACGATGATCTTCTTGGTGATCACCATGGCCGCGGGCAGCGCCATCGCGATGTGCCGGTTGCGCGTACCCAGCCGCTTGTGCGCCCGGCGCAGCGCTTCGCTGACCTGGTCGAGGTTGGCGATGTTGCCGTCGGTGACCACATCCTTGGGCAGCGGCTCGATGGCATAGCGCTCGAGGCGGTATGCGCCCTTGCCGGTCTCCGCCAGTTCGACTAGCTTGATCGAGGTCGAGCTGATGTCGACGCCGATCAGCGGCGGCGACTTCGTTTGCAAGAACGCAAAAGCGGGGGCGAGTTTTTCCTTCAGCATGGGACGGTTAGGCGCGTTACATATAAACTACATTAAATCCTAGCAGCAAGTATAAACCATGGCAATTTGTTTTTTTCAAGTTTAACTTGGCTTCTAACCCTGCATATAATCGCGCCTCCCGCCTCCCTCCCCGGCAACTTTCATTCACTCATGCTAAAACGGTGGCTTATCTACCTGGCGTCCGTGCTTTTCGGCTTGGCGCTGGTTGGGACGCTCCTGGTTGCCTTCGTCTTTGCCCTGCTTTATCCCACTTTACCCTCGCTCGAGGCCCTGACCGACTATCAACCCAAGATCCCCCTGCGAATCGTGTCCGCGGAAGGAGAGCTTTTGGGGGAATTCGGCGAGGAGCGGCGGGCGCTCGTCAAGATCGGCGAAGTCCCGGACATCATGCGGGAGGCGATCCTGGCCGCCGAGGACGAGCGCTTCTACCAGCACGGGGGCGTCGATTACCTTTCGGTGTTGCGCGCGGCCCTCTCCAACGCTGCCGGCGGCAGCCAGCAGGGCGCCGGCACCATCACCATGCAGGTCGCCCGCAATTTCTTCCTCACCCGCGAGCGAACGCTCACCCGCAAGCTGCGCGAGGTCCTGCTCGCCTACAAGATCGAAGCCAACCTGTCCAAGGACGAGATCCTCGAGCTCTACGTCAACCAGATCTTCCTCGGGCAGCGCGCGTACGGCTTCGCCGCTGCGGCGCAGATCTATTTCGGCAAGCCGCTGTCACAGATCGACGTCGCCGAGGCCGCCATGCTCGCGGGACTGCCGAAGGCGCCCTCGGCGTACAACCCGGTCGCCAATCCGAAGCGGGCAAGCGCGCGCCAATTCTATGTGCTGCGGCGCATGCACGAGCTGCATTACATCACCGACGCCCAGCTGCAGCAGGCGCAGGACGCGCCGCTGGTGGTGCGGCAGACGATGCGCGACAGCGGCGCGCACGCCGAATACGTCGCCGAAATGGCCCGCCAGACGATGTTCGACACCTATGGCGAGGACTGCTACACCCGCGGTCTGACCGTCTACACCACCATCCGCAAGGCCGACCAGGACGCCGCCTATGCTGCCGTGCGGCGCGGGGTGTTCGACTACGATCGGCGGCACGGCTACCGCGGTCCGGAAGGCTACGTGAGCCTCCCGGACGATCCGGCCGAGCTCGAGCAAGCGCTCGACTCGGCATTCCAGGACCTGGCCGACAGCGACAATCTCGAGCCCGCGATCGTGCTCGCGGCCTCGCCCTCCGAGGTCAAGGCGGTGGGCAGCGACGGCGATCCGATCGCCATTAACGGCGACGGCCTGAAGTTCGCCGCGCGGGCGCTGTCCGAACGCTCGCCGTCGGGGAGCCGCATCCGCCGCGGCGCGGTGATCCGGGTAAGCCGCGACGACAAGGGACGCTGGCAAATCAGCCAGCTGCCGCAGGTCGAGTCCGCCCTCGTCTCGGCCCGGCCTTCCGACGGGGCGATGCTTGCGCTCGTGGGCGGGTTCGATTTCGACCGCAACAAGTTCAACCATGTCGTCCAAGCGCAGCGCCAGCCGGGATCGGCGTTCAAGCCGTTCATCTATTCGGCAGCGCTGGAGAAGGGGTTCAGCCCGGCGACGGTGGTCAACGACGCGCCGCTTTATTTCGATGCCACCCAGACCGGCAGCGAACCGTGGGAACCGAAGAACTACGACGGCAAGTTCGAAGGGCCCATGCGGCTGCGCACCGCGCTCATGAAATCGAAGAATCTGGTGACGGTGCGCGTCATGCAGGCCATCGGCCCTCAGTATGCGCAGGACTACATCGCGCGCTTCGGCTTCGACCCGAAGCTGCATCCGGCGTACCTGCCGATGGCGCTCGGCGCCGGGGCCGCGACGCCCCTGCAGATGCTCGGCGCGTACTCGGTTTTTGCCAATGGCGGGTACCGGGTAATGCCCTATTTCATCGATCGCGTCGTCGACGCGCGCGGCAACATCCTCTCCAGTGCGCAGCCGGCAGTTGCCGCGGAAGGCGCAGAGCGCGCCATCGATCCGCGCAACGCATTCATCATGACGACGATGCTGCGCGACGTGGTTCGCGGCGGAACCGCTGCCCGCGCGATGCAGCTCGGACGGCAGGATCTCGCGGGCAAGACCGGCACCACCAACGAAAACATCGATGCCTGGTTTTGCGGCTTCAATGCCTCGATAGTCACCATCACCTGGATCGGCTTCGACCAGCCGAAGACGCTCGGAACCAACGAAACCGGCGCGGTTGCCGCGCTGCCGACGTGGATGAATTACATGGCCAAGGTGCTCAAGGGCGTCCCGGAGCTTCCCCTGGTGCAGCCTGACGGAATCCTCGTCGCCCGGATCAATCCCGATACCGGCCTGCGGGAGAGCGACGACCGCAGCGGCATCAGCGAGTATTTCTACGCCGAGTACCCGCCCAAGGCGCGCGACGATTTGCTCGCGCCGGGCAGCGCGCGCACGCCCGGCGAGATCCGCAACCAGCTCTTCTAGCGCTCGCGCCCGTGCCTCGCTCGGACTCCCCGCGTGCGCACCGCAATCGGGCGCGAATCGCCCAGGCCGCGGCACGGATCATCGCCGAGCATGGTCTGAACGACTGGCAGGCCGCCAAACGCAAGGCCTGCCGCCAGCTTGGCTTGCCGGATCATGAGGCGTTGCCGGGCAACGAAGAGGTTGAGCAGGCGTTGCGTGATTACAACACTCTGTTCAACGGCGCGGCCCAGGAGGCAACCTTGCGCGCCCAGCGCCTGGACGCCTTGGGCTGGATGGAGCGTCTGGCGCAATGGAAGCCGCTGCTCACCGGCGCCGTCGCGGCCGGCTGGGCAACCGAACACAGCGAGGTACGCTTGGAACTCGAGGCGGAGGACGCGAAAGCGGTCGAGCTCTCGCTCATCAACGCAGGTGTTGCGTACGCCTCGGTTCCCGCGCCGGGGCGGGAGGCGCAGCCGCCGCAACTGCGCCTCGAGTCGCCGCAGGCAACCGTGCGCCTGGTGATCTTGTCCCCGCAGCAGCGACGCAATCGTCCGCGTCGCGACCGGGCGACGTTGCCGGAGGAACGCCTGACGCTCTCCCAGCTGCGCGCACTGCTGAGCGTCAGACGACGCCTAGGGCGCGCCCTCACGCAGCCAGGCCGCGGCCTGGAGGGCGAAATAGGTCAGAATCGCGTCGGCGCCGGCGCGTCGGAATGCCATCAGCGTCTCGAGCACGCAGGCGCGCTCGTCAAGCCAGCCGCGCTCTGCCGCGGCTTTGAGCATGGCGTATTCGCCGCTGACCTGGTAGACGGCGGTCGGAATGCCAAATGCGTCCTTGACCCGCCGCACGATGTCGAGATACGGCAGACCCGGCTTGACCATCACCATGTCGGCGCCTTCGCGCAGGTCCAGGTAGACCTCCCACAGCGCTTCATCGGTGTTGCCGGGGTCCATCTGGTAGGTGTACTTGTCGCCGCCCTGGAGATTGCCGGCCGAGCCGACCGCATCGCGGAACGGCCCGTAGAAGTTCGAGGCATACTTGGCCGAGTAGGCGAGGATGCGCGTACGCTCCAACCCGGCCTGATCGAGTGCCGCGCGCAGGGCGCCGACGCGGCCGTCCATCATGTCCGACGGGGCGACGACGTCCGCGCCGGCTGCGGCGTGACACAGCGCCTGCTGGGTCAGGGCCGCGACCGTCGGATCGTTGGTTACGTACCCGCTCGCGTCGACAAGCCCGTCCTGGCCGTGGCTCGTGTAGGGATCGAGCGCGACGTCGGTGATCACGCCCGAGCGTCGGAAAACGGCTCTTCAGCGCCTGCACCGCGCGCGGCACGAGCCCTTGCGGATTCCACGCCTCCGCCGCATCGAGGGATTTCAGGTCGCGGTCAATGACCGGAAACAGGGCCAGCGCGGGCACGCGCAGCTCGAGACAGCGCTCGGCGTCGCCCGAGGAGCCGATCGATGCTCTTGCGCGCCACGCCCGGCAGCGAGGGCACGGCGTCCTCGCGGCCGTGGCCCTCCTGCACGAACACCGGGTAGATGAGATCCTCGGGCCCCAGCCGATGCTCGCGCATCAGCCGGCGCGAAAAATCGTCGCGCCGCATGCGTCGCGGTCGGCGTTGAGGAAACTTCCCGGCAAATTTCATCGATGTCGCGGTCGACCCTCGCGCCGTCCGGCACGACTGCAGCCGCCGGGTCGCCGGGCTCGCCGCATCCTAGCGCGCGCCCTCCCTCACCGGCAAGTCTGTACCCACCACGCGCGCATGGACTTGAACCCTGCGCGATGCGCGATGCGGTCCAAAGAGCACGCGGCGGAACTCTCGCGCGCCAGCGCGGTCAATCTTCGCAGACGGTTGTAACGTCTCCCGCTTTCCTCCCTGAGCGGGTGCCCTACGATTGTGAACTTTCACCGATCGCAGGGCGTTTTCGGCCCCGTGTCACTCCCCTTGATGCCGGGGCCTTTCTTTTTCTGGGCTACCGCCCTGCGGCGGTGCCAGCCAGGCGCGCAGCGCCGCCTCGGCCTCGTCGAGGCCGACGTGCTTGGTCGCCGAAAACAGCTGCGCCTCGATCCAGCCCGCGGCGTAGTCCCGCGCGATCGCGCGGCGCACATCCTGCACGGTGCGACGCTGTTCGCTCGCGGAGAGCTTGTCGGCCTTGGTGAGCAGGATGCGCACCGGCCGACCGGTGGGCAGAAACCAGTCCAGCATCTGCCGATCGAGCGCGGTCAACGCGTGCCGGGCGTCCATGACCAGCACCAGGCCGACCAAGCGCCGGCCGCTCGCTGAGATAACGGGCGAGGAAGCGCCTCCCAGTGCCGCCGGATGCGCGATGGCACCGCCGCGTAGCCATAGCCGGGCAAATCGGCGAGCAGGACGCCCGCCGGCGCGCGGAAGAAGTTGATGTGCTGGGTGCGGCCCGGCGTTCGGCTGACGTAGGCTAGCCGAGAGCGCTGCGTGAGCGCGTTGATCGCCGACGATTTGCCGGCGTTCGATCGCCCGGCGAAGGCGACCTCCGGCGCAGTCGTCGACTGGCAGCTGCTCCCAGCTCGCCGCGGTCGTCAGAAACTCGGCATTGCGCAACGGGTGCTTCACGGCCGCCCTACCGGCACCGCGCCCGGCGCAATGCGGGTTTCGCCGGATGAAGCCTTTTGGGTAGAATACGCGGCGCGCAGAACCGGTCTGGTGTTGGGCGCATGGCGCTGTCCGGCGCGGTCGAGCAATACAGGGAACGCGAGGGGAGTTTGAGAATGAGAGAAGCGTTGCTGCTCGCCGCGTGCCTGGCCATCGCGCACGGCGCTTCGGCGCAGGTCCAGAACAACGGCAACAAGCCGGATCTGGCCAAGGCGCAACAGATCGTCAATTCGGTCTGCGCCGCGTGTCACGGCGCCGACGGCAACAGCGCCAGCTCCGTCAATCCGTCGCTCGCCGGGCAGCACGCCGAGTATATCACCCTGCAGTTGCAGCACTTCAAGAGCGGGTTGCGCAGCAACGCAATCATGGCGGGAATGGCCGCGACGCTTTCGCCGGAGGACATGCAATCGCTCGGCTTGTATTTCGCCGGCCAGAAACCCAAGGGCCAGGCGGCGAAGGATCCGGCGCTGGCGGCGGACGGCCAGAAGCTCTACCGCGGCGGCAGCGCGGCGAACGCGACGCCGGCGTGCGCGGCATGTCACGCCCCGAACGGTGCCGGCATTCCGGCGCGCTATCCCCGCCTGTCCGGCCAGTACGCCGATTACACCTTCGCGCAATTGCAGGCGTTCAAGGCCGGCGCGCGGGGCATGGACAAGGACGGCAAGGACGTCAACGGCAAGGTGATGGCGCAGATTGCCGCCCGGCTGAGCGAGCACGATATGCACGCGGTCGCCGAGTACGCGGCGGGACTGCACTGACACCGAAAGCCGTTGCCTGCCCCCCGGGTCGGGGTCACCGTCTCCTACCCGAGAGGACACCTCAACTCGTCGGCGAGCACATCACCGACGCACCCGGTGGCGCGCCGTAGCCTTCTTCCAGCCACGAGCCGCTGAACGGCGAACAGTCAATCTCCTTGTCCTGCGACGTGTTCGTGCCGTAGTAAAGGCAGTTGCGAGCATCGATCTCTGCCGTGTAGCGATGGTGTATCTCGTTGGCCGTGTTGACGAAGCGATAGACCGGACGGGTGTTGGCAGGGCACGTGCCTGTCGCCAGGTCAGGCAGCTGGATATAGAACAACGCCGAGCTCTCCAGCACCCAGCTGCCGGCAAATTTGACCGCCGTCGCCGCGCACTCCCCCGGGTTCGCGGAGTAGAAGTGCGAGTCGCCGTACTGGGGGAGCAAGTAGAAGCGGCACACTGGACTCACGTCCGCCGGGGCCACGCTCGGATCCGAGTAGGCGAGGAAGGTGAGGCCGGTGCGAACCCACCCCGGATGCGCGCCGGCGTCGAGACCCGCGATCTCCGGCTGGTTGGCGGTGATGAAAAAATCGTTCAGGCCGGGATCATAGTATTCGACCACGAGCGTCTTTTTGCTCGGGTTGGGCTGATTGGGTGCGAGGTAGGGCATGAGCAGCGGCGCCGCGACGTCGAGCCGTGAGTAGACATCGGTGCCACCCGGGTTCGAACACGAGGCGGATCCGGCAAACAAGCCGCCGCGCAACTCGTAGAACGCGCCGCCGCTGGCGAGCGTCAGCAGACCCGAACCGCTGCTGCCCGGCTCGGTCGAGCCCAGCGAGTACAACGCCTGCGCAAAGCTCGTACCGTCGTCGAAGGTGTAATAGTTCTGCGTGGCTCCCTGGCTGAGCTTCTTCAGATCGCCGTTCGGATGGTGCAGCACCGTGAGCGCGGTCCCGGTGGCCAGGGTTTGCGCCCGCCACGCCGAAAAGGTTGCGTTCGCCGGCGGTGCATTGTTCAGCCGCACCAGCGCCCAGTCGGAGTCGATGCTGCGACCCAGCAGCATGGCCCCGCCAGTGACCGTCACGTAGGGTGGCACGTTCAGGCTGTGGCAGGTGGTCGCGTCGAAGAACCAGTACGTGACGAGCGAGCCCGCAGCCTCCTGCGAGTCCATGCAGTGGCTGGCGGCGTAAAGGTAGGGCGTATTGGACCCGATCGAGTCGTTGAGCAGCGTGCCGGTGCACAGGAACGTATCGCCGCCCTCGGTGAACAGCAGCTTCGCCACGGAGCGCGCCTGCTGCAGCGCGACCGGCGTGGCGATGCAGATGACGTCGACTTCGCACGGCCCCGAAGTACCGATGTCATCGACTGGCTCGCTCTTCTGCAAATCCGCGGCGGTATGCTGCAGATGCGAGATCATCGGCAACGCGAGCTGCACCTCGCTCGGGGTGACCCCCGGCGGCAGATAGATTTCCAGCGTCGCGACGTCGCCCTCGAGCACCGGCGACCAGTACATCCCCGAGGCCGCGATCTCCCGCGCGCCAATCGGCCCGTAGATTTGCTGCGGTTGCCCCGACCCCACAAAACGCAGCGCCACGTCCGCGGCCGCCGTGGTCAGCGCGACGCCCATCCGGATCGCCGCGGCGCCGGGTGAGCTCACGCTGACGCGCGCGGCCTCGCCGCCGTCGGGCAGCCGCTGCCAGGGCAGCATGGTCGTTGCCAGCGGTTGCTCACCGCCGGGTATGGCGCGGGCAAACCCGATCTTGAGCGCCTGCCGCTTGCGCTGTTGCCGCGCATTGCCTGCCCCCGCAGGCGCGGTCCCGGCGGCATTGAGGCGCGCTTTTTCGCTTGCCGAGGGCGCGGTCAGGGCAATCGCGTAGGGTGGCGTACCGGCCGGTGTGAGCAGCGCCGGCGCGACTGCGCTCTTGGCCGGGTGGCGCGCGGTTCGCCGCGGGCGGCACGGCAAGGACATCGGCCGCGGCGTCGGCGGCGAGCAGCGCGAACGCCAGGCAAAGCAACCATCGACTCATTGCTGCTCCCAGGAAGATATCGAACCGGCGGCTAACTCGGACCGCACCGCGCGCTGCTTGTTCCCCGCGGGTCTCGGTTATCCGTCGGCGCTGTCGCCGTCCGGCGACAGTTCATTCGGGCGCGGCCATGCAGTCGCGCAGCATCTCGCGCCAATGCGGCAGGCCAAAGCCAAACGTGTGCTCGAACTTGGTCGTGGCGAGCACCGCGTACGCGGGACGCACGGCGGCAGTCGGATATTCGGCGGTGGTGATCGGCACCAGTCTTGGCCGCGCAACCGGGCCGAAGATCGCTGCGGCGAACTCGAACCAGCTGGCCTGCCCCTGCCCGCTCAGGTGAAAGACGCCGGTGGCCGCCGCGAGCGCGGGCAGGCCGCGCGCGACGAGCCTGGCCGTTGCTGCGGCGAGCGCGCGGCTCCAGTTCGGAACGCCAAACTGATCGGTGACGACGCGCAACTCGTCGCGCACCGCGCCGAGCCGTTGCATCGTCAGCAGGAAGTTGTGTCCGCGCCGCGCATAGACCCAGCTGGTGCGCAACGTGAGCGCGGAGGCGCCCGCGGCCGCAATGGCCTGCTCGCCGTGCAGCTTGCTGCGCCCGTAAGCGTTGAGAGGCGCAGTCGGCGCCTCTTCGGCATAGGGCGCCGTGGCGGTGCCGTCGAATACGTAGTCGGTCGAAAAATGGATCAGGATCGCGTCGAGCCGCTTCGCCTCCTCCGCGAGCAGCGCAGGCGCGCGCGCATTGATCGCTTCGGCGACCTGCGGCTCGCGCTCGGCCTGGTCGACGGCGGTGTACGCCGCCGCGTTGACAATCAGCTGTGGCCGCAGCGCGCGGAGCGTGGCACGGACCGCGTCCGCATCGGCGAGGTCGAGCTGCGCGCGATCCAGCGCCGTGACCGCGCCGTGCGCCGGCAGCAGCCGCGCAAGCTCGTAGCCGAGTTGCCCGTTGGCGCCGGTGACGAGAATCGTCGGCCGGGTCACGCGGTCACGCAAATACGTCGGCCTGCGCGAGCGGCCGTCCCGCCGCATCTTTCGCGGCCAGCCGCGGCGCTCCGGAGAGCGGCCAGTCGATGCCGAGCGCGGGGTCGTTCCAGAGCAGCGTGCGCTCGTGCTCCGGATACCAGTAGTCAGTCGTCTTGTAGAGGAACTCCGCCACTTCCGAGAGCACGAGGAAGCCGTGCGCGAACCCGGGAGGAATCCAAAGCATCTGCTTGTTCTGTGCGGAAAGGGTGACGGCGACCCAGCGCGCGAATGTCGGCGAGGTCTTGCGTAGGTCGACCGCCACATCGAACACCGCGCCGCTGCAGACGCGCACCAGCTTGCCCTGCGCGTGTTCGATCTGGTAGTGCAGCCCGCGCAGCACGTTTTTTTGCGAGCACGAATGGTTGTCCTGCACGAAGGTGGCGTCCAGCCCGGCTGCCGCCAGCGCACGCTGGTTCCAGCTTTCGAAGAAGAAACCCCGCTCGTCGGAAAAGACGCGAGGCTCGAGCAGCAATACGTCGGGAAGTGCCGTGCGGGTGAGGTTCACGGTGCAGAGCGCTCGCGGGTGAGCCTACCGGGACGCGGGCCGGCCACCGCCCTAGCGGACCAGCGGCTCGCGCAGCAACCCCAGCAGGTAGCGGCCGTACGCGTTTTTCGCCATCGCGTTGCCGAGCTGCTCAAGCGCGGCCGCGTCGATGTAGCCCTGCCGGTACGCGATCTCCTCGGGACAGGCGATCTTGAGCCCTTGTCGGCGCTCAATGGTTTCGATGTACTGGGCCGCTTCCAGCAGCGATTCGTGGGTGCCGGTGTCGAGCCAGGCCATTCCCCGGCCCATCACCTCGACCTTAAGCGCACCGTTCGCCAGGTAGCGGCGATTGACGTCGGTGATCTCGAGTTCGCCGCGCTCCGAGGGCTTGAGCGACGCGGCAATGTCCAGGACCTTGTTATCGTAGAAATACAACCCGGTCACTGCGTAGCGTGACTTGGGGTGCCGCGGCTTCTCCTCCAGGCTCAGCACGTGGCCATGTTCGTCGAACTCGGCGACGCCGTAGCGCTCCGGGTCGGCGACCGGATAGGCGAACACGGTGCCGCCCTCGATCCGCGCATCGGCCCGCTGCAGCAGCGGCTGCAGTTCATGGCCATAGAAGATGTTGTCGCCGAGCACCAGCGCGCAAGTATCGCGTCCGATGAAATCCCGGCCGATGATGAACGCCTGGGCGAGCCCGTCGGGCGAGGGCTGCACCGCATATGAAAGATGAATGCCCCAGCGCGCGCCGTCGCCCAGAAGCTGCGCGAACCGCGGCGTGTCGGCAGGCGTGGAAATGAGCAGAATGTCGCGCACGCCGGCGAGCAGCAGCGTCGACAGCGGATAGTAGATCATCGGCTTGTCGTAGACCGGCAGCAGCTGCTTGGAGACGACCTGGGTCACCGGGTACAGGCGCGTCCCCGACCCGCCAGCGAGAATGACGCCTTTGCGCACGCTCATGCGGCGGTGGAAAGCGCGGCGTAGTTAAGCGAGATCCACTGCTGGTATTCCTTGCTGGTCACCGCGGCGAGCCACGCTTCGTTGTCGAGGTACCACGCCACGGTGCGCGCGAGTCCCGACTCGAACGTTTCGGCGGGTACCCACTCCAGCTCGCGGCGGATCTTCTCGGCATTGATCGCATAGCGCCGGTCATGGCCGGCGCGATCCTTGACGAACGTGATTTGCGCCGCGTAGTCGCGCCCGGGCCTGCGCTCGCCCAGGATGCGACAGAGCGTACGCACGACCTCGAGGTTGGTCATTTCGGCGTTGCCCCCGATGTTGTAGGTTTCGCCGGGCCGCCCGCGTTCGAGCACTGCACGCAGCGCCGCGCAATGGTCACCGACGTAGAGCCAGTCGCGGACGTTCAAGCCGTCGCCATACACCGGCAGCGGCTCGCCGGCGAGGCCGTGGTGAATCATCAGCGGAATGAGTTTCTCCGGAAACTGCCGCGGCCCGTAGTTGTTCGAGCTGTTGGTCGTCAGCGTCGGCAGGCCGTAGGTGTGGCGATACGCGCGCACCAGATGATCGGATCCGGCCTTCGAGGCGGCGTACGGGCTGTTCGGGGCATACGGCGTGGCCTCGTGGAAGGCGGGCGCGGCCGTGCCCAACGAGCCGTATACCTCGTCGGTCGAGACGTGCAGCAGGCGAAAGCGCGAGCGCTCCGGCTCCGGCAACCGTTGCCAATAGCCGCAGACGGCCTGCAGCAGGCCGAAGGTGCCCACAAGGTTGGTGGCGATGAACTCGGCCGGGCCGTGAATCGAGCGGTCGACATGGCTTTCGGCCGCGAAATTGAGCACGGCGCGCGGCCGGTACTGTTCGAGCAGGGCTTCGACCTGGGCGCGTTCGCCGATGTCGCCGCGCACGAAGATATGCCGCGGATCGCCGGCAAGCGAAGAGAGGTTGCCGAGGTTGCCGGCGTAGGTCAGCTTGTCGAGATTGACGACCGGCTCGGCACTCGCGGCGCACCACTCAAGAATGAAGTTGGAGCCGATGAAGCCAGCGCCACCGGTTACCAGAAGCATAGTCGTTGCCTAGCGCAGGGGCGCGAATTCTATCATGCGCCGGTCGGCGTTCCGCCGTAGTACTCGCGGTACCAGGCGACAAATCGGGCCAGCCCGTCCGGCAGTGACGTGGTTGGCGCGAAGCCGGTGGCGGCCGCCAGCCGGGCGATGGACGCGAAGGTTGCGGGGACGTCCCCGGGCTGCAACGGCAGGTATTGCTTGATCGCGCGCCGCCCGAGCAGCCGTTCCAGCTCGCCGATGAATGCTTCGAGCTGCACCGCGCGGTTGTTGCCAATATTGTAGATCGCGTAGGGCGCACTGCCTGCGGAGGGCGCGTGCGGCGGGCGGACGAGCACGCGCACGACGCCTTCGACGATATCGTCGACGTAAGTGAAATCGCGCAGCATATCGCCGTGATTGAATACCCGGATCGGTTCCCCGGCGAGGATGGCGCGCGTGAACAGCATCGGCGCCATGTCCGGCCTGCCCCACGGCCCGTAAACGGTGAAGAAGCGCAGGCCGGTCGTCGGCAGCGCGTAGAGATGGCTGTAGCTGTGCGCCATCAGCTCGTTCGCCTTCTTCGTCGCCGCGTAAAGACTGACCGGATGGTCGACGTTCTGATCCTCCGAGAAGGGCAGCGTGTGATTCGCGCCGTACACGCTGGAACTCGAGGCGTACACGAGATGCGCGATCGCTGCGTGCCGGCAGCCCTCGAGCACGGCGCCGAAGGCGACGATGTTGTTGCGCAGGTATGCACCGGGATTGACGAGCGAATAGCGCACGCCGGGCTGTGCCGCCAGGTGCGCAACGTGGGTGAATTCGGCGCCGTTGAGCAGGGCCGCCGTGGCGGCAGGGTCGGCGAGATCGAGCGTCTCGCAGCGCACGCCGGACGCGTTCAGCCGGTCGGCTCGGGCGCGTTTCAGGCCGGTATCGTAATACGGGTCGAAATTGTCCACGCCCGTTACCGCCGCGCCGTCGCGCTTGAGTCGCAGCGCGAGGTGCATGCCGATAAAGCCCGCCGCGCCGGTGACGAGGACCTTCATCGGCAGCGTCCGCTCCGGGCAGGCGCGCCGGCGCGGGTGCCGGCCCGAGCGCAGCCCCGTTGGCGGCGGTGCGTCCACCCCCGCGCTGCCCTGATCACTGGCGGCGCTCCGCCTGCTCGAGCGCGCGCAACTTCGCGTACTTGCAGAAGCTGTTGAAACTGCCGATGGCAATGTGCACCAGTCCGGCGGTGCCATCGAGAAAACCGGCCCGCAGGAGGTAGAAGCGCAGGAACCGAAACAGCGGGGAGAGCACGAGGCGCGCGACCGAAAAGCGCTCGCCGCGGGCATGCATTGCCGCGGCCTGCAACGTCGTGTAGCCGTTCTGCTTGGCCAGATACGCGTCGAGCGATTCCGCCGACGCATGCAGCAGATCTCCCTCCAGGCGGCCGACGCCAGCGTCGCTGAGCACGTGCTCGTGCACGGCATCGGCGCTCCAGCGCGCGCGGCGGCGGTCGAACAGCCGGAGATTCCAGTCCGGATAGCCTTCGCCATGCGCGAGCCAGCGTCCCAGGAAGCGGTTGCGCCGCGCCATCGCATACGCAGAGTGTCGCGGCGCCTGCAGGGCAGCCCGGATCGCGCGCGCCAATTCCGGCGACACCCGCTCGTCGGCGTCGAGGCAGAGCACCCAGTCGTGCGCGGCCTGCGCGACCGCGAAATTCTTCTGCGGCCCGAAACCGAGCCATTCGTGCGCGACCACGCGCGCGCCGGAGCGCCGGGCGATTTCTACGGTATCATCGCGGCTGCCGGAATCGACGACGATCGCTTCGGCGGCGAACGCCGCGGAGGCGAGGCAGTCCGCAAGCTGTGCACCGGCATCGCGCGTGATCACGACGAGCGACAAGGCAAGCGGGGGGAGCGGTTCGGACATCGCGTCTGACGCGGGATGGCGCGGCAGCGGTTCCTGCTCTCGCACCGCGCAAGGTTCCCGAAAGCGCCGCCAATTCTACGTGCAAACCAGTCCGCAAGCCACCGGCCGAATTCGCGCTGCAAGCGCGTTCCCGGCGCGGGATGATGCGCTCGCCATGACCCGGGTTCTGATCATTCGCCCGTCATCGCTGGGCGACATCGTGCACGCCCTGCCGATCGTGCATGATCTGCACCGGCATCGCCGGGACCTGGTTGTCGACTGGGTCGCCGAGGAGCCGTTTCCCGCGCTGGTGCGCCTGAACCGCGGCATCCGCCGCGTCATCCCCATCGCCCTGCGCCGCTGGCGCCGACGCGTGCTCTCGCACGCGACCTGGAGCGAGATGAAAGTGTTTCGACGCGAACTTGTCCACGATCGTTACGACGCGATCATCGATCTGCAGGAGCAGGTCAAGGGTGCGCTGATCGCCTGGCTTGCGCGCGGGCCGGTGCACGGGCCGCATCGCAGCACCATCCGTGAGCCGGCGGCCACGTTGCTTTATCGCCACTCCTACCGCATCGACCCGCAGCAGCATCTGATCGACCGCTGCCGCTTGCTTGCCGGCAGGGCGTTCGGCTACGAACCGGCGGGCCCGCCGCGATTCGATCTCGACCCCGCGGCGCCCACCGGCGCGCCGGACGGGCGCTACGCGGTCTGCGTGCACGGCACTAGCCGCGACGCGAAACTGTGGCCGGAAGAGCACTGGCGGGTGCTGCTCGACTACTTGGCCAGCATCGGTCTGGTTGCCGTCCTTCCCTGGGGCAACCGCGCGCGAAGCCGCCCGCAGCGAGCGGCTCGCCGCGGGCCGGCCGAGGGCCACGGTGCCGCCGTGGCAGGCGTTGCCCGAGTTCGCGGCACTGCTCGCGCGGGCGACGCTCGTGGTCGGTGTGGACACCGGGCTCACCCATCTCGCCGCCGCGCTGGGGACGCCGACGGTGGCGCTTTTCACCGCGACCGATGCGCGGCTCGCCGGCGTCGAGCGCGCCGGCGGTCCGGCGCGGGATCTTGGCGGCGTGGGCAACATCCCGGCGCCGACGCAAGTGATCGCTGCGGCCGGGCGCGGTGCTGCGCCGCTCGACCTCTCCTCTAGATGGAACCGGCGCGCGCGCTGTACACGCTGCTGGGCTACGCGGTGCTGCCGCTGCTGCCGCTGCGGCTGTGGTGGCGGGGACGGCGCGAGCCCGGATACCGGCAGCTGGATCGGCGAGCGCTTCGGGCGCTACGCGAAGGCAGCGTCGGGTCCGACGCTCTGGATCCACGCGGTATCGGTCGGCGAGACCCGTGCTGCGGCACCCCTCGGTGCAGCGGCTCAAGACCGCCTATCCGGATGCGACGCTCGTGCTCACGCACATGACCGCGGCCGGGCGCGACACCGGTCACGCGCTGTTCGGCGATATGCGTGGTGCAGGCGTGGCTGCCGTACGACGTGCCCTTCGCGGTGCGCTCGTTCTACGCCCACTATCCGCCCTACCGCCGGCTTCCTGCTGGAGACCGAGTTGTGGCCTAACCTGATCGCGCGCGCGCAGGCGGCCGGCGTGCCGCTGTATCTGCTCAACGCGCGCCTGTCGGAGCGCTCGGCGCGCGCGCTATCGACGCGCGCGGGCGCTGACGCGGCCGATGTTGCAGCGCCTCGCCGGCGTCGCTGCACAGTCCGACGCCGACGCGGCGCGGCTCTGCTGCCCTGGGTGCACCGCGAGCCGATCGTCACCGGCAACCTCAAGTTCGACGTCAGCATCCCGTCCACCGCGCTCGAGCTCGGCGCCGGATTCCGGCTGCGCTTCGGGGCGGCGCGTCCGGTCTGGCTGGCGGCGAGCACCCGCGACGGCGAGGAAGCGCTGTTGCTCGACGCGCTGGCCCGCCGCCCCCTTCCCGGCAATCCGCTGCTCGTGCTCGTGCCGCGGCATCCGCAACGTTTCGCCGTCGTCGCCGAGCTGCTTGCGCGCGCGCGGCATCCCGTTTGTCCGTCGCAGCGACGCGGCGCCGGTGCCGGCCGATATCGGCGTCATGCTCGGCGATTCGATGGGCGAGATCCCGGCGTATTGCGCCGCGTCCGATGTGGCTTTCATCGGCGGCAGCCTGCTGCCGCTGGGGGGGCAGAACCTGATCGAGGCGCTGGCGGTCGGTACGCCGGTCGTCGTCGGCCCGCACACGTTCAATTTCGCGGACGCGACCGCCGGGGCGATCGCCGCCGGTGCCGCGATGCGCGTCGCCGACGCCGCCGCGCTCATCGGCGCGCTCGCGGCACTTCTCGACGATCCGCCGCGTCGCCACCAGATGGGCGAGGCCGCGCGCGCGCTTTCACGCCGCTGCACCGGGGGGCCGCCGATCGCCTCTGGACGTGGCTCGCGCCGCGCCTGGCCACCGCCGCAGCGCGTTAGCTGCCGAACGCCCGGTTGATCTCCTCGACGTCGGCCTCGGACAGCGTGCCGACCGCCTGCTTGAGCTTCAGGCTGCTGACGAGGAAGTTGTAGTACGACTGCGCCAGGTTGAAGCGCGTCTGGTAGACCTGTTGCTGCTGGTTGAGCACGTCGAGATTGGTGCGCACGCCGACTTCGAGGCCCAGCTTGGTCGAGTCGTAGGACACCTGCGCGGAGACCAGCGCCTGGCCGAACGCCTTCACTTGCGCCACGCCGCTGGTTACGCCGGTGAACGCGGTTTGCGCCGAGAGCTCCGCGGTGCGCCGCGCCGCCTCGAGATCCTGACGCGCCTTTTCGAGGCTGGCGACCGCCTGCCGCACCTTCGAGTCGATCGAGCCCCCAAGGTAGAGCGGGACGTTGAGCTGCACCCCGATCTGGCCCTGCCGCGCGTCGAACGCCGCAAACGAAGTCAGCGACACGCTCGATGAGGCGCCGGCGTACCCCTGGTTGAAGCTGCCGACCAGATCGAGCGTCGGGTAGTGGCCGGCGCGCTGCCGGTCGACCTCGAGCACCGCGATGTCGTAGTTCGACTGCGCGATACGGACCTGGGAGTTGTCGCGCAGCGCCGCGTCGATCCAGGCCTCGAGCGCATTGGGCGTCGGCAGCTGGGGATCGTACTTGGCATTGAAGCGCTTGAGCTCCTTCGGCGCCCGCCCGATGATCGCGCGCAGCGCGGCCAGCTTGTTGTCGAGATCGTTGCGCGTGGAGATTTCCTGGGCGACGATCTGATCGTATTTCGCCTGCGCGTCGTTGGTATCGGTGATCGTCGCCGTGCCCACCTCGAAGTTGCGCTTCGCCTGCGCGAGGTTCTCGCTAACCGCCGCCTTCTGGCTCTCGGTCAATTCGATGTTGAAGCGCGCGAGCAGCACGTCGAAGTACGCCTGCGCGACGCGGACGATGAGATCCTGCTGCGCCGAACTGAGCACGTAGTCGCTCTGCCCGAGCGTCTGCTTGGCCTGGTCGAGCGCGACCAGGTTCTGCTTGCGGTAGAGCGGCTGGCTCGCCGTCACCGTGTATTGATACTGCGGATAGTTCTGTGAAAACGCCAGCGAAGGGTCGGTATGCAGCCGCTCGCGGAAGTCGGTGTAGTTGGCGTTTCCCGCGAGGGTCACCGACGGCAGCAGATTGGCGCGTGCCTGCGGCACGTTCTCCTGGGTCGCGAGCCAGGCCGCGCGCGCGGAGGCCAGCGTTGGATCGTTGGCGATAGCCTCGTGATAGATCTGTACCAGATCCTCGGCGGCTGCGGGCAGGACGCCGCCCATGGCGGCGCCGAGCGCGATCGCAAGCGTGCGCTTCAGCATTGCTCAGAAGACAAAGCGCGCGGGTTGCGGTGCGTTCTTGAGCGGGGCAATCACCGTCTCGAACAGATCTTCCTGCACCATTGCCCCGGGGCCGCTCCAGCGTGCCAGGCGCGCCGTCATGACCGGGGCATCGCCCACAACCGCGAACAGGCGTCCACCGGGCTTGAGTTGCCGGAACCAGGAGTCGGGCAGGACCGGCGTGGAACCGGTGAGCACGATGGCGTCGTAAGTATCGTCGCGCCAGCCGCGGGCCGCGTCACCCTTCTCGAGCCGCGCGTTGCCAATGCCTGCCGCTGAGAGATGTCCCCAGGCTTCTGCGAGCAGCCGCGGGTTGATCTCCACGCTGGTGACGTCCGCTGAGCGCCGCGCCAGCAGCGCGGTCAGGTAACCACTGCCGGTCCCGATTTCCAGAGTCGTATCGTTCGGCTTGAGTTCGAGTTCCTGCACCACCCTCGCTTCCATCTTCGGCGTCCACATGCGCTCACCGTCGCCGAGAGGAATCTCGAGATCGGCGAACGCCAGCGTCCGGTACGCGACCGGGACGAAATCCTCGCGCTTGACCGTAAACAGCAGGTCGAGCACTTCCTGGTCGAGCACGTCCCAGGTACGCACCTGCTGCTCGACCATGTTGAATCGGGCCTGTTCGAAGTCCACGCCGCGCCTTTGCACTTGAGCCAATCGGGGCCGGCAATGATGCCGTGCGCCAGCGTCGCCCGTCAATCGCCGGGCGCCGGCGCGTCCGCCGCCGTGCCAACGCGACCTGCGCGCGCGGCCCGGCGCGCCTTCCGCCACTCGCTGAAGCGATCGAGATAGGTGTAGATCACCGGCACCACGACGAGGGTCAGCAGCGTCGAGGTGATCACCCCGCCGATGATCGCGCGTCCCATCGGCGCCTGCGTTTCCCCGCTGGCGCCCAGGCCGAGCGCAAGCGGCAGCATGCCGAAGATCATCGCCGCCGTCGTCATCAGGATCGGGCGCAGCCGTACCTGTCCGGCGGACATCAGCGCCTCGCGCAGCGGCACGCCGCTGCGCCGCGCCCGATTGGCGAAATCGACCAGCAGAATCGCGTTCTTGGTCACCAGCCCCATCAGCATCACGAAGCCGATCATCGACAGCATGTTGAGCGTGGTCCCGGTCAGCAGCAGTGCAAGCAACACGCCAATGAGGGTGAACGGCAGCGAGGCCATGATCGCGAGCGGCTGGGTGAAGCTCGCGAACTGCGAGGCGAGGACGAGATAGATGAAGATGACCGCCAGACCGAGCGACGCGAACAGCGCCGAGCTCGATTCCTGCAAGTCCTCCTGCTGTCCGGCGACGACGAATCGATACCCGGGCGGCAGGGTCATTTGGTCGGCAATCTTCTTGACTTCATCCCCGACGTTGCCCGACGCGCGGCCCTCCGTGTTGGCATAGAGCGCGACGCGCCGTTGCAGATCAAACCGCTTGATGATCTGCGGGCTCGTGGACTCGACGATGTCGGCAACCTGGCGCAGCGGCACCATGCGCTGCTCGCCGTTGGGGCCGCGCTGGTTGGTCGACAGGTAAAGGTTGCCCAGATCGGACGCGAGCTGGCGCCCTTCCCGGGGCAGCTGCACGTTGACTTCGTAATTCTGCCCGTCGGGTGCGAGCCAGTAGCTCACCGTTTGCCCCGCCAGCAGCGGCCGCACGGTGGCCCCCACCTGCTGCACCGAGACGCCGAGATCGGCGGCGGCGGCGTTGTTGAGCCGGATCGACAGCGCGGGATTGAGCGCCTTCTCGGAGGTCTCCATATCGGCGATGCCAGGGACCTTGGCGACCCGCTCCGCGAACTCGGCGACCAGGGTTCGCAGCGTGTCCGGGTCGGGCCCGAGAATATTCCACCAGATCGGCCGATCGTAGCCCAGCGCGAGCTCGATGCCCGGGATCGGGCGCAACGCAGCGCGGATCGCCCGCTCCAGATCCTTTTGCGTGCGTACGCGCGCACCGCGGGGGGTCAATCGCACGTTAACCCGCGCGTAATTGCGTCCATCTTCGGTGCCGACCGTCGTTATCGCCAATACGATTTCGGGGAATTGCTTCAACACCGCTTCGACTTCGTGCACCTTGCTGTCGGTAAACTCCAGGCTCGTGCCGACCGGCGTATTGAGCCGCAGCGAGATGAAGCTCTCGTCGACCTGCGGCATGAATTCCTTTTGCATCAACGGGAGGAGTGCAAAGCTGCTCAGGAACACGAGGACGGCCATCCAGAGGACAATGCCGCGATTGCTGAGCTTCGGCCAGGGGAGCGGCAGCCACTGCGGCTTGAGCGCGCTCCAGCGGCGGCTGCGCAGCGCCGTCGCGACGCGGATGACCGGAACGTGCAACCGGTGCTTGGCCTCGCCAAGGGCCCATCCGAGCATGCGCCCGTAAACCGCGTGCACCCATTCGATGACGCGCTCGACGCGGTCCATGAACCGCCCCAGCCAGGGAACGCGGCGGAAGCGCGACCCCGGCGGGTCGTGCCAGAGCGAGGACAGCATCGGATCGAGCGTGAAACTCACGAACAGCGATACCAGCACCGCGACCGCGACGGTCAGGCCGAACTGGAAGAAGAACTGGCCGATGAGTCCGCGCATGAAGGCGATCGGAACGAACACCGCGACAATGGCGAAGGTCGTCGCCATCACCGCCAGCCCGATCTCGTCGGTCCCCTCGCGCGCCGCCGCGAGATGGGTCTTGCCCATCGTCAAATGGCGGACGATGTTCTCGCGCACGACGATCGCGTCATCGATCAAGAGCCCGATGCAGAGCGACAACGCCATCAGCGTCATCATGTTGAGCGTGAACCCGAACGCGTAGAGGGCTACGAACGTCGCGATGACGGCGATCGGCAGCGTGAGCCCGGTTATGATGGTGCTCCGCCACGAATGCAGGAACAGGAACACGATCAGCACCGTCAGCAGCGCGCCCTCGAGGATGGTGCTCTTGACCTGGTCAACGCTCGCCTGGACCTCGTCGGCCTGTGAATAGACGACCCGCACCTCCACGTCGGGCGGCAGGCGCGTTTTCAACGTCTGCAGGGCCTCCCGCACGCTGCGACCGGTCTCGATAACGTTGGCATCCTGCGCTTTCTGCAGGTCGATGGTGATCGCCGGCCGGCCGTTGATGCGCGAGATCGAGTCGAGCTCTTTCTCGCCGTCGATCACGTCTGCGACCTGGTTAAGATAGATCGGTGCCCCGCCCTGCTGCGCGACAGTGATGCGCCCGAACTGCTCCGGATCCTTGATCTTGCCCTCGACCCGCACCACGGCATCGTTTTGGCCGCGAGTAACCCGGCCCGCGGCGACGTCCTGGTTGGCGTCTTGTATTGCCGTCATCACCTGATCGATGCCGATGCCAAGCGCGGTCAGCGCCGCTGGCTTGATCTGGATGAGAATCTGCCGCGTCACGCCACCGTTGACGTTCACGCGCGCCACGCCGGGGATATTTTCGAGCGCCTTGACGATCGTCTGGTCGGTGAGCGAGGTGAGTTCGCGCAGCTCGACGGTGGGCGAGAGTACCGCGAGCGATACGGTCGGCTGGTCCTCGTCGATCTGCTCGCGAACGATCAGCGACTCCTTGACATCGCGGGGCAAGCTCGGGCGCACCGCAGCAATCTTGTCGCGCACGTCCTGGATCGCGCGCGTCGCCTCGGTGCCAAGGCGGAACTCGACGAATACCTGGCTCTGCCCTTCGCGCGAATTGGAAATGATCCGCTTGACGCCCGAGACGGTGTTGGCGGCGTATTCGATCGGCTTGGTGACGTCCGCCTCGATCACCTCGGGCGAGGCGCCGGGGTAGGCGGTCAGGATCAGCACGTACGGCAGGGTCACCTCGGGCATCTGCTCCACCCGCAGCCGCGCATAGGAGAACACGCCCAGCACGACGATGCCCACCATGACCATGGTGGCGAAGACCGGATTGTTGATCGAGACGCGAGTGACCCACATGGCGGAGCTCTCCGGCAGGCGCAGGCGTCGGCGCGGCGTCAGCTCGCGCCGACCGAGCGCGGGAGGTTCGGTGGGTTCGACGCCCGCACCAGCGCCGGCGCGCCCTGCTTGAGGTTGTCGAACGGCGCGGCGAGTATCGGGATGCTCGGATCGAGCGCCGTCCTGATCTCCACCCGGCCCGTGGTGGGGTCGCGGCGGCCCACGGTCACCACGCGCCGCATGAGCTTGCCGTCCTCGATCGTCCAGACGAAACTCTGCCCCGCCTCGGTGCGAACCGAAACCGCAGGCAGCGTCGGGACCGGCGCACCGGCGGCGAGCGTCACCTTACCCGTTCCGAACATCCCGCCGCGCAGCGCGGCGTCCGGGTTTGGGATATGGATGAACACCAAAATCGCCCGCGTGCCCGCTTCCGTCGTGGGATTGATCCGTTCAATGGTACCGGTGAAGTGCCGTTCGCCAAACCCGTCGATCGAAAGGTCGACCTTCATGCCGGTGGCAAGCTCGGGAACGTCGTTGGCCGGCACCATCGCCTGCAGTTCCATATGCGCCAGATCGACGATGGTGATGAGCGGCGCATCGAGGCTCACCTTCTCCCCGGGTTGCACGTGGCGCTTGGCGACCATGCCCGACAGTGGCGCCGTTACGACCGCGTAGTTGAGCGCGATGCGCGCCATCTGCGCCTGCGCCTCGTTGGATTTGAGCGTTCCCTGGCTCACCGAGAGGTTGCTCTCCGCGCTGTCGTAGGCGGTCTGGGAAATGAATTTCTGCTTGAGCAGCAGCTGATTCTGCGCCCGCGTCTTCTCCGCCAGCGCGAGCTGCGCCCGACTGGACTCGAGCGCGCCAATGCGGTCGGTAAGCCTGGCCTCGAGATCGGCAGTGTCGAAGCGGACCAGCACCTGTCCGGCCTTGACCGCCTCGCCTTCCCGCACCGTCACCTGGCGGATTTCGCCGGAGACCTTGGCATTGACCGTGGTCTGGTTGAGCGGCTGCAGCGTGCCGGACAGCGGCAGCCAGCGGGTCAGCGGCTGCGGCTCCAGGTGGGCGAGGTCCGCGGCAGCGAACTCGAGCGCGACCGGCGCGGCCGAGGAGTCCCCACGCGCGTCCGAGCCGCTCTTGTTTGCCCGCAGCGCCACGCTCCCGGCCAGCGCCGCAAGGACGAGCATGGTGACCAGGACCCAGAGCGTGCGCCGCCGCGTAAACCATGTTGCCATGAGCCTGATTGCTCCCTGGAATTGCCGCGCCCCATGCGGCCGTTGCCGTCGCCGCACCCCGGCTCTTGCCGCCCAGGAGTGCTGTCCCGGGTCTTGGATGCCGCGAGCGGCCGCGCCGGATTCGAAAAGTGCGGGAGTTTAGGCGCGCCCGCCCGGCCCGGACAAGTTCGAGGCGACGAAACGCCGCGCGACGGCCGGTAGACGCCGTTCCCGGCGACAGACCGTCGTGGGGGCTCGCCGCAGCGCGGCGGCGGCCCGGGTCCGAATTGACAGCTTACGCCTGCCAGAGAATAATTGCGGGTTCAACGTTGGTCGTTATTTCACCTCGTTTTGTCCGCTCAACACCGTTTCATTATCCTTTCTGGGAGGAGATTCATGACACTCAACCGCTCGCTCGGGCTTTCGCTCGTCGCCGCGGCCTTGCTCACCGCCTACGGCTGCGGCAAGGAAGAACCGAAGCAGGCCGCAGCGCCCGCCCCGAGCGCCGCGCCGGCCATGCCGGAAATGACCGTCAAGATCGGGCATGTCGGCCCGACCACCGGCCCGCAGGCACACCTCGGCAAAGACAACGAAAACGGCGCCCGGATGGCCATCGATGACGCCAACGCCAAGGGCATCGTGATCGACGGCAAGAAGGTCAAGTTCGAACTCGACGCGCAGGACGACCAGGCCGATCCGAAGCAGGGCACCATCGTCGCGCAGAAGCTGGTCGACGATAAGGTCGCCGGCGTCGTCGGTCACCTGAACTCGGGCACCTCGATCCCGGCCTCGAAGATTTACAACGACGCCGGCATTCCGATGATTTCGCCGTCGGCAACGAACCCGAAGCTCACGCTGCAGGGCTTCAAGGATGTCTTCCGGGTGATGGCCAACGACGTGCAGCAGGGCAGCGTCATCGGCAAGGAAGCGGTCACCACGCTGGGCGCGAAGAAGATCGCGATCATCGACGACAAGACCGCCTACGGCGCGGGGCTGGCCGACGAGACCGAAAAGGCCGCCAAGGCCGCCGGCGCGACGGTGGTGGCCCGCGAGTACACCAACGACAAGGCGACCGACTTCAAGGCCATCCTGACCAAGATCAAGGCCAAGAATCCGGACGTGATCATGTACGGCGGGATGGATGCGCAAGGCGGCCCGATGGTCAAGCAGATGAAGGAGCTTGGCATCAAGGCGAAGTACATCGCCGGGGACGGCGTGTGCTCGGCGGAGTGGCCGAAGCTTGCCGGAGGCGCTGCGGAAGGCCAGTACTGCACGCAAGCCGGCCTGCCCCCGGACAAGATGCCCAACGCCAAGGACTTCGTCACCCGCTTCACCGCCAAGTACGGCCCGATCCAGGTCTACGCGCCGTACTCGTATGATGCGGCGAATACGCTGATCGAGGCGATGAAGGAGGCCAACTCGGCCGACCCGGCGAAGTACCTGCCGGTGCTGGCCAAGATCTCCTACGACGGCATCACGGCGAAGATCGAGTTCGACGAGCATGGCGACACCAAGAACGGCGCCATCACCCTCTACCAGGTGAAGGACGGCAAGCTCGAGCCGATGGCGGTCAACGTCGGCGGCAAGACCGAGAAAATGGCGGCGGCCCCGGCCGCGGCAATGGCCCCTGCCGCCGAGCCGGCGGCCCCGGAGAAGAAGAGCGCCATGGACAAGGGCGATACGCAGAGCCATGAGAATATGTTGAAGAAGGACGACATGAAGAAGGACGAAAAGAAGATGTAGCCGGAATACCGGCCCAGAAAGGCGCCCCGCGGGGCGCCTTTTTTCTGTGCGCAGCCGGGGTCGGCCGGAAGGAGGGATTGCTCGCCGGCCGGGCGCAGTGGAGAATCCGCGGACGGCAAGCGCCGGGGGCAAGGGGAAGACCGCGTGGACATCCTGCTGCAGCAGCTGATCAACGGCTTGACCCTGGGCAGCGTCTACGCGCTGGTCGCTCTCGGCTACACGATGGTGTACGGCATCATCGGCCTGATCAACTTCGCGCACGGCGAGGTGGTGATGATCGGGGCGATGGTGGCATTGTCGGTGGTCACGGCGCTGCTTGGGGCGCACGTGCCGCTGCCGGCAGCGGTGATCATCCTGGCGGGGCTCCTCGTCGCCATACCCACGTGCATGGTGATCGCCTACGCGATGGAAAAGGTCGCCTACCGGCCGTTGCGCAAGGCGCCCCGCCTGGCGCCGCTCATCACCGCCATCGGCATGTCGATCATCCTGCAGAACATGGCGCTGATCGTCTGGGGGCGCAACTACCTTACGTTCCCGACGATCATCCAGCCGACGCCATACAACATTCTGGGCGCGTCGATAACCGACCTGCAGGTGCTCATCATCGTGCTCGCCGGCCTGCTGATGGGCGGACTGGTCTTCGTGGTGCAACGCACGCGCCTGGGCATGGCGATGCGCGCGACGGCGCAGAACCCGCAGGTGGCCGGGCTCATGGGGATCGACATCAACGTCGTCATCTCGGCCGCCTTCGTGATCGGTGCCGCCCTGGCCGCCGTGGCCGGGCTCATGGTGATGACCTATTACGGCATCGCCCATTACTACATGGGCTTCCTGCTGGGCCTGAAGGCATTCACGGCGGCGGTCCTGGGCGGCATCGGCAACCTCGCCGGCGCGATGCTGGGCGGGATCCTGCTCGGCATCATCGAAGCGCTCGGCGCGGGCTACATCGGCGACGTGACCAATATCTGCGGGTTCCCGTTCCTGTCCGATTCGCTGCAGCAGCAATGCACGGCCAACGACGGCCAGGTGTCCCTGTTCGGCAGCAACTATCAGGACGTGTTCGCGTTCTTCGTGCTGATCCTGGTGCTCATTTTCCGCCCGTCGGGCTTGCTCGGCGAGCGAGTGAGCGAGCGGGCATGACCGCGCACCACCGCGGGAAGTCGATTCCGCCTCTGGCCTGGGCGGGGGTGGCGCTGGTGGCTATTGCGCTGGCGCTCCTGCCGTTTGTCGCCGGCCTTGTCGGGCAGGCCTGGGTGCGCATCCTCAACTTCGCGATGATCTACATCATGCTCGCGCTAGGGCTCAATATCGTGGTCGGTTTCGCGGGGCTTCTCGACCTCGGGTACATCGCGTTCTATGCGATCGGCGCCTACATGTACGCGCTGCTCGCCTCTCCGCACTTCGGCATCCATCTGCCGTTCTGGGTGATCCTGCCGCTGGGTGCCGGGCTGGCCTGCATTTTCGGCGTGCTGCTCGGCGCGCCGACCCTCAAGCTGCGCGGCGACTACCTGGCCATTGTCACGCTCGGCTTCGGCGAGATCATCCGCATCTTCCTCAACAACCTGAACGCGCCGGTCAACGTCACCAATGGCCCGCAGGGCATCAATATCATCGACCCGTTCCGCATCGGCAACTTCTCCTTCGCCAAGGCGGAGAGCCTCGGCGGCATCGCGGTTTCCGGCCCGCAGAAGTATTACTACGTGCTGCTCCTGCTCACGATCGTCGTCATCGTCATCAACCTGCGCCTGCAGAACTCTCGGCTCGGCCGCGCCTGGGAGGCAATCCGCGAGGACGAGGTTGCGGCGAAGGCGATGGGCATCAATACCCGCAACGTCAAGCTGCTGGCCTTCGCCATGGGCGCGTCCTTCGGCGGCATCGCCGGCGGCATCTTCTCCGCGACCCAGGAGTTCGTCAGTCCGGAGAGCTTCGGATTGCTCGAGTCAATCATCGTGCTGGCGATGGTCGTGCTGGGCGGCATGGGCAATATTCCCGGCGTGATCCTCGGTGCAATCCTGTTGACGCTATTGCCCGAGGTGCTGCGCTCGACCATGGAGCCGCTGCAGAATCTTCTTTTCGGGCGCGTGCTGCTCGACGCGGAAACGGTACGCCTGCTCGTGTTCGGCATCGCGCTGGTCGCGATCATGCTGTACCGACCCGCTGGACTGTGGCCTTCCGCGGTGCGCAAGCGCGAGCTCGAGGCGCCGAAGGGGGCGGCCTCATGAGCCAGCTAAGCCTGCTCGTCGCCAAGGACATCTCCAAGCGCTTCGGCGGCGTCCAGGCACTCACCGACGTTTCCTTCACCATCAACCACGGCGAGATCTACGGGCTGATCGGGCCGAATGGCGCGGGCAAGACGTCGCTGTTCAACGTCCTGACCGGCATCTACGAGTCCGACGGTGGTTCGTTCATCTTCGACGGCGAGCCCCTCGATCGCGCCAAGCCCAACGAGGTGGCCGAGCGCGGGATCGCGCGGACATTCCAGAACATCCGGCTGTTCCAGAACCTTTCGGCGCTGGAGAACGTGATGATCGGCCGCCACGTGCGCACCAAGGCCGGCGTATTCGGCGCCATCCTGCGCGACAAGCGCACGCTGGCCGAGGAAGCGGCGATCGCAAAGCGTTCCTACGAGCTGCTCGAATACGTCGGCGTGAGCAAGCGCGCCAACGATCTGGCGAAGCACCTCGCCTACGGCGACCAGCGTCGGCTGGAAATCGCCCGGGCGCTGGCGACCGAACCGAAGCTGCTTGCCCTCGACGAGCCGGCGGCAGGCATGAACGCAACCGAGACCCAGGCGCTCAAACGGCTGCTCGAGGACATCCGCCGCGACGGGACGACCATCCTGCTCATCGAGCACGACATGAAGCTGGTGATGAGCGTCTGCGCCCGGGTCCTGGTCCTCGACTATGGCAAGAAGATCGCCGAGGGAACTTGCGCGGTCGTGCAGAACGATCCGAAGGTGATCGCCGCGTACCTCGGGGGCGAGGTCACGCTCGATCTGAAGGGTGCGTAGCGTGACCGCGCCGCTGCTGGAACTCAAGGATCTGAAGGTCGCGTACGGCGGCATCCAGGCGGTGAAGGGAATCAATCTGCAGGTCGCGGAAGGGGAGCTCGTCTGCCTCATCGGCGCGAACGGCGCCGGCAAGACGACCACCCTCAAGGGGATCACCGGCCTGCAGCCGGTCAAGTCGGGCAAGATCCATTACGCCGGTGCGGACATCACCGGCAAGCCGGCATTCCAACTCGTGCGCCGGGGCTTGTCCATGGTGCCGGAGGGGCGCGGCGTTTTTGGCGCCCTCACCATCGAAGAGAACCTGGCGATGGGCGCTTATGCCCGCGACGATCGGGCAGCGATCAAGGCCGACATCGAGCGTGTGTACGGGCTGTTCCCGCGGCTCAAGGAGCGGCTCAAGCAGACCGCGGGCACGCTCTCCGGCGGCGAGCAGCAGATGCTGGCCATGGGACGCGCCCTGATGTCGCGGCCGAAGCTGCTGCTCCTCGACGAGCCGTCGATGGGGCTCGCTCCGCTGATGGTGCAGAAGGTCTTCGAAACGGTGATCGCCATCGCGAAGGAGGGCGTGACGATTCTGCTGATCGAACAGAACGCCAAGCTGGCGCTGGAGGTCAGCAGTCGCGGCTACGTGATGGAAAGCGGCGAGATTACGCTGCACGGGGAGGCGAAGCAGCTGCTCTCCGACCCGAAGGTGCGCGCGGCGTATCTCGGCGAAGCCGTCTAGCCCCGGTTAAGGCACGCGTGTGATGGACGTGCGGCACACCCCGTGCGCGACGCTTGCGCCGCGCGCGGTTCCCCTCACCGCCACCTTCGCTTGGTTCGAGGTCGCGCTGCGCATGTTCAAGCGCGCGCCCTGGCGCTGGTGCGCGCTGGGATTCATCACGCTGGTTAGCGATCTCGTGCTGGAACTGGTGCCCGGCATCGGCGTTGCCGCCGCAAAGGTAGTCGTTCCGGTCATCGCCTGCGGCATGCTGCTGGGCGCGGCGGTCGTCGATCGCGGCGACCCGCCTGCAATCGGCCTCTCGGTCGCGGCATTCAAGGCGCCTGCTGCGGCCCTGGCGGCCATCGTCATCGCGGCGCTGTTCGAGTCCGGGGTCGAAGCGCTGGCGGCCTACTGGCTGACCGGCGTAAACCTCCTGACCGACCCGGCCGATTCGCGCATTACGACGTCCGCGCTGTTTCTCATCGCCGGTGCCGGGACCCTCGCATCGCTGCCATGGATATTCGTTCCCATGGCGGTGTTGTTTCAGGGCGCCGGGTTTTATCGCGCCTTTGCACTAAGCGCGCACGCCTTTGCACTCAACATGGCTCCGCTCCTGCTCTTCGGCCTGCTCGCGCTGCTTTTGACCGTCATTGGCCTGCTGGCTTTCGGGGTCGGGCTGATCGGCATCCTGCCGCTGCTGGCGATCGCGAGCTACGCGGCCTGGAAGGATATCTTCGGCGGCGGAGCCACGCTCAAGGCGTCGTAACGATCGCAAACTCGCGTGCGTCCGTCGTCGCCGGCTCGACCGCGACGGCGGTCACGTGTGCCGCGGGCGGGCCGCGATGCGCCCACGCGATCACGGCGTCGACGTCTGCTTCGGGCCCGGCAAGCACGGCCTCGACGCTGCCGTCGCGCCGGTTTCTGACCCAGCCGCAGAGCTGGCGCGCCTGCGCTTCGTCGGCGAGCGCGTAGCGAAAACCGACCCCCTGCACCCGCCCGCTGATGGTCAGCCGGCGGGTTATCATCCGGTCCCGGCGGGCGACGCAGCGCGGCGGCGCGTGTACAGCAGCAGCGCGGCGACGGTCTTCGCGTCGGTAATTTCCTCGCGCTCGACCGCGGCGAGCATTTCATCGACGCCGAGCAGCGCGACCTCGATGAATTCGCCGACGTCAAGCTGCGCCCCGGTCTGGCGCAGGTCCTCGGCGACGAAGAATTCGATCCTCTCGGTCGAGTACGAGACAATCGAGTGCACGCAGCCGAGTCGACGCCACCGCGCGGCCTCATAGCCGGTCTCCTCGCGCAGCTCGCGCCGCGCGCTGTCCAGCGGAGCCTCGCCGGGGTCGAGCTTGCCGGCAGGGAATTCGATCATCACCCGGCCGAGCGGATAGCGGTATTGGCGTTCCACCACGAGCCTGCCATCGGCGAGCACCGGGACAATGAGCACGGCCCCGGGATGAACGACGTACTCGCGCGTGGTGAAGGTTCCGTCCGGAAGGCGCACGGTGTCGCGCCGCACGTGCAGAAGCTTGCCGTCGAAAACCGCTTCGCTGTCGACTTTCGACTCGACGAGGTGCGCGGCGTTCGCCGGAGGGTCTGCGCTACTCATGTTCCAGCCAGTCCTTTCCCACGAGAAAGTCGGTATACAGGCGCGCCTCGGGCGAGCCCGGTTCCGGGCGCCAATCGTAGCGCCACTGCACCAGCGGCGGCAGCGAAATCAGGATCGCCTCGGCACGACCGTTGGACTGCAGGCCGAACAACGTACCGCGGTCGTAGACGAGATTGAACTCGACGTAGCGGCCGCGGCGGTAGGTCTGAAAATCCCGCTCGCGCTCGCCGTAAGCGGTGGCTTGGCGCCGTTGCACGATCGGTTCGTACGCCGGCAGGAAATGCTCCGCGACGCTGCGCGTCAGCGCGAAGCAGTGATCGAACCCGCCCGCGCTGAGATCGTCGAAGAATATGCCGCCGATGCCGCGCGGTTCGCCGCGGTGCCGCAGGAAGAAATATTCGTCGCACCAGCGCTTGAAGCGCGGATGGTAGTCCGCGCCGAACGGCGCGAGCGCATCCCGGCAGCTCGCGTGGAAGTGGCGCGCGTCATCCGCGAAGCCATAGTAGGGCGTGAGGTCCATGCCTCCGCCGAACCACCAGACCGGTGCCAGGTCCACGCCTTCCCCGGCGCCGTGGGCGACGAACAGGCGCACGTTCAAATGCACCGTCGGCACATAGGGGTTGCGCGGATGCAGTACGAGCGATACGCCCATGCCCTCGAATGCGCGTCCGGCAAGCTGCGGGCGGGCCGCGGTTGCCGCCGGCGGAAGGCGTTCGCCGCGGACATGCGAAAAATTGACTCCGCCGCGCTCGAACACCGCACCGTGTTCGATGATGCGGCTAATGCCGCCGCCGACCTCGCGTGTCCAGGCGTCGCGGGCGAAGGTGCTGCCGTCGATCGCCTCCAGCCGCGCCACGATCCGGGTCTGAAGATCGACCAAGTAATCGCGGACGCCGCGGGTGTCCATGCCGTTCATGCCCGCCGATCAGCCGCGGCGCGCCCCCAGCGCGCGATTGCCGATGTCCCGGCGGTAGTGCATGCCATCGAAGTGAATCTCGGCGACGGCGGCGTACGCGGTGCGGCGCGCCTGCCGCACCGTTTCGCCCAACGCGGTGACGCAAAGCACGCGCCCGCCGGCCGTGACCGGCCCGTCGGGCCCGAGCGTGGTGCCGGCGTGAAATACCTTGCAGTCAGCGTCGACCCGATCGAGGCCGGTGATCGCGTCGCCGCGGCGCGGCGTCCCCGGATAGCCGGCGGCGGCGAGGACGACACCGAGCGCGGCCCGCCGGTCCCACTCGGCGGCGGCGCTGTCGAGCGTGCCATCGATCGCGTTCTCGAGCAGGTCGACCAGGTCCGACTTCAGTCGCAGCATGATCGGCTGCGTTTCGGGATCGCCGAGGCGGCAGTTGAATTCCAGTGTCCGCGGAACGCCGGCGGCGTCGATCATCACGCCGGCGTAGAGAAAGCCGGTATAGGGAACTCCGTCGGCAGCCATCCCGTGCACCGTCGGCAGTATGATCTCGCGCATGATGCGCGCGTGAACGGCCGGAGTCACCACCGGTGCGGGGGAATACGCGCCCATGCCACCGGTGTTCGGGCCCTGATCGTCATCGTGGAGACGCTTGTGATCCTGCGATGAGGCGAGCGGCAGTACGTTGCGACCGTCGGCCATGACGATGAAACTCGCTTCTTCGCCCGCGAGATGGTCTTCGACGATGACGCGCGCGCCGCCTTCATTGTGCGCGATTCCGAGGCTATCGGTGAGCAGCACCGCGTCGATCGCCGCGTGGGCGGTGCCTGCGTCGGTGGCCACGATCACTCCCTTGCCCGCGGCCAGGCCGTCGGCCTTCACGACGATCGGCGCGCCGTGTTCCTCGACGTACGCGTGCGCCTCTTGGGCGTCTTTGAACGACCGGTACGCGGCGGTGGGAATACGGTGCCGCGTCATGAACGCCTTGGAGAAATCCTTGGAGCTCTCGAGCTGCGCGGCGGCGCGGGTCGGCCCGAAAATCCTCAGCCCGGCCGCGCGGAAGGCGTCGACGATGCCCGCGGCGAGGGGAGCTTCGGGTCCGACGATGGTCAAGCCGATCGCTTCGCGTCGCGCCAGGTCGACGAGCTCGGGAGTGGCGGTCACCGCCACATTCGTAAGCCCGGACTCGAGCGCCGTGCCGGCATTGCCCGGGGCAACGAAGACCCTGGCAACGCGCGGCGATTGCGCGAGCTTCCATGCCAGCGCGTGCTCCCGGCCGCCCCCGCCGACGACGAGTACCTTCAACGCAGGCCCCTCACTTGAGATCGATCTTGCCGAAGAAGTAGAGGACGTCGCCGTGGTTGATGCCGCCGTTCAGCTTCGGGATGTAGGTCGAGAGCAGCTCCACCTGTTTGTAGCGCAGCGTGAACAGCGGCAGCACGACCGGGATCGGCCAACCGCTCGCGACGTCCGGCCGCTGGATCACCGCCGCGGTAAAGCCGAGCCCCGGTTGAATGCCGGAGCGATCGAACCAGTAGGTTGTCCAGCTGTAGCCGAGATTGAATTGCGGTTGCCGGTGCGAATCGTCGAACACCAGGAAGTACACGTTTTCGGTGTCCCCGTTCGGGTGCTCCAGCGAGTGCGCCCACCCGGCGCCCCAGGCCTCTTCGTTCTCCATGGCGCGCCGCTCGGGCGACCAGCTGGCCGGAATGTGCCACTCGTAGCCGGAGAGAAGAAGCGCATTACCGCCTTGGTTGTACGTATCGACCACGTGCCGGCAACCGGTTTCGATCAACGACCAGAAATCGCCGCATTCGACCGCGTGGGCGGTGCCGGACAAGCCCAGTACGAGGGTGGCAATGACGAGTCGCTTCAAACCTGTCTCCTTTCGTTGTTAGCGGCTTAGTGCCTGAAGTGACGGATGCCGGTAAAGACCATCGCCAGACCGCGCTCGTCCGCGGCGGCGATGACTTCCTCGTCGCGCACGCTGCCGCCGGGCTGGATCACCGCCGCCGCACCATTGTCGGCGACGACGTCGAGGCCGTCGCGGAAGGGAAAAAAAGCGTCCGACGCAACCACCGACCCGGCGAGCGACAGGCCGGCGCTCGCCGCTTTGAGCGCGGCTATGCGCGTGGAGTCGACGCGGCTCATCTGCCCCGCCCCGATGCCGAGCGTCCGCCCGTTTGCACAATACACGATCGCGTTGGACTTCACGTACTTGGCCACGCGCCAGGCGAACAGCAGATCGGCGCGCTGCGCCGGGGTGGGCGCCTGCCGCGTCACGACCTTGAGCGCCTCAGGTGCCGCGCTGCGCGAGTCCGGTGTCTGTACCAGCATCCCGCCGCCAACGCTTTTGATGTCCCAGGCGTTGCCGCCAGCGGGTGCGCTCGCGATCGCCAGCACGCGGACGTTGGGCTTCTTGGCGATCAGCGCCATCGCGTCCGGCGCGTAACCCGGTGCGATCAGCACCTCGACGAACTGGGCGCTCACCGCCTCGACGGTTGCAGCGTCAACCTCGCGATTGAAGGCGATGATGCCACCGAACGCCGAGGTCGGATCGGTCGCGAACGCGTTGCGGTAGGCGGCGAGCGGGCTCTCCGCGATCGCGACGCCGCAGGGGTTCGCGTGCTTGACGATCACGCACGCCGCTTCGCTGAATGTCTTGACGCATTCCCACGCCGCGTCGCCGTCGGCGATATTGTTGTAGGAGAGGTCTTTCCCCTGCAGCTGCTTGAACGTCGCGATCGCACCAGCGACCGGCGGGTCGTCGCGGTAAAAGGCGGCGTGCTGATGCGGGTTTTCGCCGTAACGCAGATCCCCCAGCTTGGTTCCCTGCCAGTTCCAGAACTCGGGAAACATGCGCTCGACACCGGCCGCATCGCGCGCCGTCAGGTAGCTGCTGATCGCGCCGTCGTAAGCCGCCGTGTGCGAGAACGCCTTCTGCGCCAAGCGAAACCGCGTCGCCGGCGAAAGCATCGCGCGATTGCCGCGAAGCTCGTCGAGCACCGCGGCGTAATCGGCAGGGTCGACGACGACGCCAACGTGGGCGTAATTCTTGGCCGCAGAGCGCACCATGGCCGGGCCGCCGATGTCGATGTTCTCGATCGCATCGTCCAGCGTGCAACCCGGCTTGGCGACGGTTTCGCGGAACGGGTAGAGGTTGACCACGACCAGATCGATGGGCGGGATCGCGTGCTCGGCGAGGGCCGCCCGATGCGGTTCCAGGTCGCGCCGGGCGAGAATGCCCGCGTGCACCTTCGGGTGCAGCGTCTTGACGCGGCCGTCGAGGATTTCTGGAAATGCCGTGTACGCGCCGATTTCGGTCACCGTGACGCCGGCGTCGGTCAGCGCGCGCGCGGTGCCGCCGGTCGACAGCAACTGCACCCCCAGCGCGCGCAGCCCCTGCGCAAACGCGACCAGCCCAGTCTTGTCCGAGACCGAAAGTAGCGCCTGAGTAATCGGTGCCGACACGAGGAATCAGCGCGAAGGTCGGGAAGCCGCCGCACAGCATCGCGACAAGTCCGCAATGCCAAGCGTCCGCGAGCGAGGAACCGGAGTGTACACGGTAGTACGTGAGCCGCGCGAGCGGTCGCACTACGCCGCAAACCGCCCTGTGGCTTTGCCGCCGGGCACTACCTGATTCCGTACTTGGAGAGCTTCGAGCGCAAGGTGTTGCGATTGAGCCCCAGCATGCCGGCCGCCTGGGATTGATTTCCGCCGGCGCGGTGCATTATCGTCGCCAGCAGCGATCGCTCGACATTGGTTATCACCATGTCGTAGATGCCGTGCGGCGTTTCCCCATCCAGCTTGCGAAAGTATTCCTCGAGCGACTTCTCGACGCTGCGTCCGATCTCGTTGGTGCCGTTGAGGCGTAGGCTTCTTTTCACGCTGCGAGGGCCTCCTCTTCCCACGTAGCTGCGGCCGTCGTCGCTGCCGGCGTGCGTTCGAGCCGGTCGGCGCTTGCCGCGAGCCGATCAAAGAACCGGTTCACCGCCGCGATCTGCGCCGCGGTTGTTTCGAGCCGGTTGATTTCGTGACGAAACCCTACGCCCCCGTCAAGGCTCGTCGCATACCAGCCAAGATGCTTGCGCGCAACGCGCACCCCGGCCACTGCACCATAAAAAGCGTAATGGTCAGCGAGATGCTCGAGGATGACCTGGCGAATCTCCTCGACCCCGGGCGGCGGCAGCTCTTCGCCGCGGTCCAGGAAGTGGCGAATCTCGCGGAAGATCCACGGCCGTCCCTGCGCGGCACGGCCAATCATGATCGCATCGGCACCCGTGAAGGAGAGTACGGCACGCGCCTTTGCGGGCGAGTCGACATCGCCGTTGGCAATCACCGGGATGCCCGTGCTCTGCTTGACCGCGCGGATGGTTTCGTATTCAACCGGGCCGACGAAGCCGCACTGGCGCGTCCGACCGTGGATCGACAGCGCGGCTACGCCCGCGCCTTCGGCAATTTGGGCAATACGCACCGCATTGCGGTGTTCGCGGCTCCAGCCGGTACGGATCTTCAGCGTCACCGGCACGGCCACGGCGCGTACCACCGCGCCGACAATCGCGGCAACAAGGGGCTCGTTCTGCAGCAGAGCCGACCCTGCCGCTACATTGCAGACCTTCTTCGCCGGACAGCCCATGTTGATATCGATGATCTGCGCACCGCGATCGACGTTGTAGCGCGCCGCATCGGCCATCTGCGCCGGGTCCGCGCCGGCAATCTGCACCACAATGGGTTCGACCTCGCCGGCATGGTCGGTGCGCCGCTGCGACTTTTCGGTGTCGCGAAGCTGCGGGTTCGACGCCACCATCTCGGAGATCGCCAGGCCCGCGCCAAGCCGCTTGCACAGCTGCCGGAAGGGTCGATCGGTAACCCCCGCCATCGGCGCGACGACGAGGTTGTTGATAATGGAATGCGAACCGATACGCACAGCGGGGAGCCGGAAATTAGTGCCGTCGGGAAACGTTTCGAAGCGGGAGGGCATTATACCGAGTTTGTGCGCGCGTGTTAGCTCGCGATGCGGTGCGCGCGGCGTTACACGACCTCCGCGCAGCGCCGGGCGCGACGCTTTAGCGCATGCCGAGCGACATCGCGCGCGTGAACGCGCGCTTCACGACCGGCAAGCAGTCGAGCATAGTGAGTGCCAACCCTCGCGGCCAGCGCAGCAGCGCTGCGTCGTTACCAAATATGCTGAGCAATCCGTGCGTGAACACGACGCCGGCAACGCGGTCGTTGCGCCGACGGCGCGCGTACGCGGCAAGCCGGGCACGCGACCCTATTGCGTCGCGCGGCGTCGCAAGCAACTCCTGCGCCAGCTCGTAAGCGTCGCGCATTCCCAAGTTGAAGCCCTGCCCGGCGACCGGGTGCAATGCTTGCGCAGCGTTGCCGAGCAGCACCACGCGTTCCCCGATCACGTGTTGCGCGTAATCGAGCCGCAACGGGAAGGTGCGCCGGTCCGCGACGCGTTCGAACGCCGCCGGTTGTGCGTGCGCCTGCGCGCCACCGGCGCCACTGCGCAACCCGAATTGCCGCTCCAGCGTTGCGAGGAATTCTCCATCGGGCAGCGCGAGCAGCGTCTCGCTGTGCTCCGGAGTTGTCGTCCACACCAGGCCGTAATGATCGCCCTCCGGCAGAAGCGCCATCGGTCCCTGCGGCGTAAAGCGCTCGAAGGCAACACCTCGATGCGGCGCTCGCGGCCACAGCTTGCCGATCAGCGCGACCTGCCCGTAGTCGTGGCGGCGGCGCCTGATCCCGCCGGCGATGCTCGCCGCTGCCATCGGCAATGGCGGCCAATCGCGCGGTCAGCGGCGTCCGGCCCGCGGCCGATCCCGCGTCGATCGCCGCGTACGCCGGGGTCGCGCGAAGCTCGTCGACCGTTGCGCCATAGATCACGTTGATGCCGGCGCGCGCCAGCGCGGCATCGAGGGCAGCTTGCAAGCCCCGATAGCTGACCACATAGCCGAGTGCAGGCAACTGCTGCTCGACCGCGTCGAGGCGCACGCGCCCGAAGCCGCCGCGCTGCGAGACGTCGATCGCGGTGATCGGTGTCACCGCGTCGCGCTCGGCAGCCACCGCGCTCCAGACGCCGACGCGCTCGAGAATCAGTCGCGCGCCATGCGAAAGCGCGAGCGAGCGATCGCCGCGGCCCAGCGTACCTGGCGCACGGGCGTCCAGCGCGACGATGTCCAGGTCGGCGTCGACGAGTGCCAGAGCGAGCGTTGCACCGACCGGCCCGGCGCCGACGATGACCAGATCATGGAGCATCGGACAGCGACGTCACCGGGCGCACATGGCCTCGACTTCGGCAATCGCCTTGGGGGCTGCCGCCGTCAGGTTCTGGTTGCCATCGGCGGTGACCAGGACGTCATCTTCGATCCGCACGCCGATGTCCCAGAATTCCTCGGGCACGGTGTCGGCCCGGCGGATGTAGCAGCCCGGCTCGACGGTGAGCACCATGCCGGCCTCGAGGGCACGCGATTCGCCGCCGATCCGGTACAGGCCCACGTCGTGGACATCGAGCCCGAGCCAGTGCCCCGCACGATGCATGTAGAACTGTTTGTACGCGCCCGACTCGAGCACGGCATCGAGCGTGCCCTGGCACAGCTTGAGGTCGATCAGCCCCTGCGCCAGAACGCGCTCGGCAACCTGGTGATAGTCGTGGAAGGCGCGCCCGGGACGCACCGCCTCGATGCAGGCCTGCTGCGCGGCGAGGACGAGCTCATAGACCGCCCGTTGCGCGCCGCTGAACTTGCCGCCAACCGGAAAGGTGCGCGTGATGTCCGCGGCATAGCCCTGGTACTCGCAACCGGCATCGATGAGCAGCAGGTCCGTCGCCTGCGTCTGCCGGTTGTTGTCCCGGTAATGCAGTACGCAGGCGTTGGGCCCGGACGCGACGATCGACGGGTACGCGACCGCCTGCGCGCCGGCGTGCAGGAACTCGTGCGCGAGTTCGGCTTCGACCTGGTATTCGAACCACCCGGGGCGCGTGCGCTGCATCGCGCGGCGGTGCGCGCCGCTCGAGATCTCGGCCGCGCGTCGCATCAGCTTGAGCTCTTCCGAGTCCTTGACCACGCGCATCGCGGCAATCGCGCCGCGCACGTCGACGACGGTCTCCGGCGCTGCCACGCCGGTGCGCACGCGATTGCGTACTTCGTTGAGCGTCGCAGTGACCGTCTGGTCCCAAGCCGGGTACAGGCCGAGCGCGGTATACAGCGCCGGCCGGTCGCAGGTCCAGTCGACGAGTTTGGTCGCGAGTTCGGCGATCGGATACGCCTCGTCGAAGGCGAAAATCTCGCGGGCCGCATCGGGTCCGTAGCGGAATCCGTCCCAGATCTCGCGTTCCGGATTCTTGTCGCGACAGAAGAGGATCTGCCGCGCAGCGTCCGCGCCAGGTCCGGCGAGCAGGATGACGACTGCCTCCGGCTCCGGAAACCCCGAAAGATAGTAGCAATGGCTGTCCGGTCGGTACGGGTAGTGCGTGTCGGCGTTGCGCAGCGCCTCGGGCGCGGTGGGTACGGCAGCGATGCCGCCGCCGCTCTGCGCGTGCATTTCCGCGATCAGACGCGCGCGACGATCGCGGTATTGCTGGTGGCTGTGGTGCATGAGGAGTCGGCTAAGGCAGGCGAAAGAAGCCGCAATTATAGGCTGCTTCGCGAGCGCTGCCGCAGTGAGTTGCATCGGCGCGGCCGTCGCCGCCGCGTCCGGATGCGCTACCATCCGCTCATGACCACTACCGCCGCTCGGGAACGCGTCCGTCTCCGGCGCCACCTTGCACGCGGCCAAGCGCGCGGTGCGCGACCGGATCCTGCGGGCGCGCGACGAACTTCCCGCCGCAGATCGCCTTCGTGCCGGCGCCGCGATCACGACGGCGATCGCGGCGCGAGCCGATTTTACTGCCGCGCGAACGATCCTGCTCTCGTTCTCCTTTCGCAGCGAATGGGACACTCGCCCGCTCGTGGCCGCGGCGCTGGCAGCCGGAAAAACCGTGGGCGCGCCGCGCGTCGACGCAACAACCCGCATGCTCGAGCTGCGTCAGGTCGCCGATCTCGATGCAGACCTCGCCCCTGGCTATCGCGGCATCGCGGAACCGCTTCCGCACTGCCTGCCGCTTGCGCTCGCCGCGATCGACTGGGTGTTGGTGCCCGGCGTCGCTTTCGATGCGAGCGGCTTCCGCGTCGGCTACGGCGGCGGCTACTACGATCGGCTGTTGCCGTTGCTGCGCGCCGACGCGCGGCGAATCTCCGGCGCTTTCGAGCTGCAACTGGTGGACCGAGTCCCCGCCGCGCCGCACGACCTCACGGTCGACGCGATCGTCACCGAGCGGCGCACGCTGGACATGCGCCCGCGCGCCTAGCGCGGCGCTGCCCCGGCGTGTAGCCAGGAGCCGAGCGGGGTTTCCGGCGTCGCCGCCGGCATTTCTAGAAGCCTTCTGCGCTGCGTGGTAGCATGGTCCTGCCGCTGCTTCGCAGGCGGCACGCGCCCGGCGATGCGTTCGCGGGGCGCAACGCTTACAATCGACCGAAACACAGCACCAGCGCCGCAACCCATCGCGAGGAGTCCCCCATGGATATGCACTCCGACACCGACCCGCAAGAAACGCGGGAGTGGCAGGATGCGATCGACGGCGTCATCGATCACGAAGGCCCGGAGCGGGCCCATTTTCTCATCGAGCAGGTGATCGACAAATCGCGCCGCCGCGGCGCGTACGTGCCGTTCTCCGCGAACACCGCCTACATCAATACCATCCCCGTCGATCGCCAGCCGCACATGCCGGGCGACCAGGCGATCGAGGAAAAGATCCGCAACTACGCGCGCTGGAACGCGATGGCCATGGTCCTGCGCGCGAACAAGCACACCAACGTGGGTGGCCACATTGCGAGCTACGCGTCGGCGGCGACGCTCTACGACGTCGGCTATAACCATTTCTGGCACGCACCGTCGGCGACGCACGGCGGCGACCTGGTCTTCGTGCAGGGGCACTCGGCACCCGGTGTCTACGCGCGCGCGTTCATGCTCGGGCGCTTTACCGAGCAGCAGATGGACAACTTCCGCCAGGAGGTCGACGGCGGGGGGATCTCGTCGTATCCGCACCCGTGGCTGATGCCCGACTTCTGGCAATTCCCGACGGTCTCGATGGGCCTCGGGCCGCTGATGGCCATCTACCAGGCGCGCTTCATGAAATACCTGCAGGACCGCGGCCTGGCGCAGACCGAGGGCCGCAAGGTGTGGTGCTTCTGCGGCGACGGCGAGATGGACGAGCCCGAATCGATGGGTGCGATCGGCATGGCCGGACGCGAAAAGCTCGACAACCTGATCTTCGTGGTCAACTGCAACCTGCAGCGCCTCGACGGCCCGGTGCGCGGCAACGGCAAGATCATCCAGGAGCTCGAAAGCGACTTTCGCGGCGCGGGCTGGAACGTGATCAAGGTGATCTGGGGAACGCACTGGGACCCGCTGTTCGCCCGCGACAAGAAGGGCATCCTGATGCGCCGGATGATGGAGTGCGTCGACGGCGAGTACCAGACCTTCAAATCGAAGGATGGCGCCTACGTGCGCGAGTACTTCTTCAATACTCCGGAATTGAAGGAGCTCGTCGCCGACTGGACCGACGCGGATATCTGGCACCTCAATCGCGGCGGACTCGACCCGTTCAAGGTGTACGCCGGTTACCACGCGGCCACCGAGCACAAGGGCGAGCCGACGGTGGTTCTCGCCAAGACGATCAAGGGCTACGGCATGGGCGAGTCGGGCGAGGCGCAGAACATCACCCACCAGCAGAAGAAGATGTCGACCGAAGTCGATTCGGGCGATGCGCGACCGCTTCCAGATCCCGGTTCCGGACGACAAGATCGGCGGAAGTTCCGTACATGACCTTCGCGCCGGGCTCGCGCGAGGCGGAGTACATGAAAGCCCGGCGCATGGAGCTCGGCGGCTTCCTGCCGGCGCGCCGCGCCAAGGCGGCGGCGCTGGTCGTGCCGCCGCTGTCCTCCTTCGAGCGTTTCCTGAAGAGCACCGAGGATCGCGAGATTTCGACCACCATGGCATTCGTGCAGATCCTGCAGTCGCTGCTGCGCGACAAGAATATCGGCAAGCATATCGTGCCGATCGTCCCCGACGAGTCGCGCACATTCGGCATGGAGGGCATGTTCCGCCAGCTCGGTATCTGGAGCCAGCTTGGCCAGCTGTACACGCCGCAGGATGCGGACCAGCTGATGTTCTACAAGGAGAGCAAGGACGGGCAGATCCTGCAGGAGGGGATCAACGAGCCCGGCGCGATGTGCGACTGGATCGCGGCCGCGACGTCGTACTCGACGCACGGCGTGCCGATGATCCCGTTCTACATCTTCTACTCGATGTTCGGCTTCCAGCGCATCGGCGACCTGGCGTGGGCGGCAGGCGACATGCGCTCGCGCGGCTTCCTGCTCGGCGGCACCGCGGGGCGCACCACGCTCAACGGCGAGGGCCTGCAGCACGAGGACGGGCACTCGCACGTGATCGCGGCGACGATACCGAACTGCGTCGCGTACGACCCGACGTTCGCATACGAGGTCGCGGTGATCATTCAGGAAGGGTTGCGCCGGATGTACGCCGAACAGGAAGACGTCTATTACTACCTGACGCTGATGAACGAAAACTATGCCCACCCGGCGATGCCGGAAGGCGCGCCGCCGCACATCATCAAGGGCATGTATCTGTTCAAGGCGGGGGACGCGACCGGCAAGGCGCCGCGCGTGCAATTGCTGGGCTCGGGCACGATCTTCCGGGAGGTGATCGCCGCGGCCGAGCTGTTGCGGAGCGACTGGGGCGTCGGCGCGGACCTGTGGAGCTGCCCGGGGTTTGGCGCCCTCGCCCGCGACGGTCACGCGACGGCGCGCTGGAACATGCTGAACCCGACGGCGACGCCGAAGCTGTCCCACGTCGAGGCATTGCTGAAGGACGCGCCGGGCCCGGTCATCGCCGCCACCGACTATGTGCGCGCGTTCGCGGAGCAGATCCGCGCCTTCGTTCCCCGGCGCTACGTCGTTCTCGGCACCGATGGCTTCGGTCGTTCCGACACGCGCGAGAAGCTGCGCCGCTTCTTCGAAGTCGATCGATACTATGTTACGGTCGCGGCGCTGAAGGCGCTCGCCGACGACGGCGCGTTGCCGGCCAGCAAAGTAGCCGAGGCGCTCAAGAAATACGGCATCGATGCGACGAAGCCGGCACCGTGGACGGTCTGACCCACGACTCTCCGCGCGAAGCCGGACGGCTTGTACACCAGGGGAAGTTGGCGCGGTCTCCTGGTGCCTCGTGGTGAAACAAGAAGGCCCCTATGAGCACAATCGAGGTCAAGGTTCCCGACATCGGTGACTTCAAGGATGTGCCGGTCATCGAGGTCCTGGTCAAGCCCGGCGACAGCGTCAAGGCCGAGGACTCGCTGGTCACGCTCGAGTCGGACAAGGCGACCATGGACGTGCCCGCGCCCGCCGCGGGCACGGTCGCGGAGCTCAAGGTCAAGGTCGGCGACAAGGTCAGCGAGGGCAGTGCGCTGCTGACGCTCGAAGCGGCCGCCGGCGGCGGCGCGAAGGCCACGCCGGGCGGCGGCTGCGCCCGCACCGAAGGCGAGCGCGCCGGCGGCCGCGCCGCCGCCGCCAGCGCCCGCTGCGGTGGCCGGCCCGGCCGGGGTCATGACGGTCAAGGTTCCCGACATCGGCGATTTCAAGGACGTCCCGGTCATCGAGGTCTTCGTCCAACCCGGCGCCGTGGTGAAGGCCGAGGATCCCCTGGTCACGCTCGAGTCGGACAAGGCCACCATGGATGTTCCCGCGCCGGCTGCAGGAACGGTGCGGGAAGTGAAGGTCAAGGTCGGCGACAAGGTCAGCGAGGGCAGCGTGATCGTGCTGCTCGACGCGGCAGGATCGCCCGCCGCGGCGGGCGGGGAAGCGGCGAGGGCCGCGGGCACCGGCGGCAGCCCCCGCGGCGCACGCGCGCAGCCAGCGCGCGCCGCGCCAGCCCCTGCCGCCGCGGCGGTGGACGAGACCGCGTTCCGCACCGCGCACGCCTCGCCTTCGGTGCGCGCTTTCGCGCGCGCGCTCGGGGTCGACCTCGCCAAGGTCAAGGGCAGCGGTCCGAAGGAGCGCATCCTGCAGGAGGACGTGCAGGGCTACGTCAAGCAGGCGCTCTCTGGCGGTGCGGCGCCGGCCGCGAGCGGCGCCGCGCTCAATGCTGTTGCCGTGGCCACAGGTCGACTTCACGAAGTTCGGCCCGATCGAGAGCAAGCCGCTGTCGCGGATCAAGAAGATCTCGGGTGCCAATCTGCACCGCAACTGGGTGATGATCCCGCACGTCACGAACTGCGAGGATGCCGACATCACCGACCTCGAGGAATTCCGCGTTCAGCTCAACAAGGAAAACGCAAAAGCGGGCATCAAGGTGACGATGCTCGCGTTCCTCATCAAGGCCAGCGTCCTGGCATTGAAGGAATTTCCGGAATTCAATGCCTCGCTCGACGGCGACAACCTCATCTACAAGAAGTACTACAACGTCGGCTTTGCCGCCGATACGCCCAACGGGCTGGTCGTGCCGGTGGTCAAGAACGCCGACCAGAAAGGCGTGCTCGCGATCGCCAAGGAATTGGGCGAGCTTTCGGCCAAGGCGCGCGAGTGCAAGCTGGGTCCCGCCGACATGCAGGGCGGGTGTTTTTCGATTTCGAGCCTGGGTGGCATCGGCGGCACGTATTTCACGCCGATCATCAACGCGCCCGAAGTGGCGATTCTCGGCGTATGCCGCTCGAGCCTGCGCCCGGTATGGGACGGCAAGCAGTTCGTCGCGCGGTTGATCCTGCCCCTGTCGCTGTCCTACGATCACCGCGTGGTCGACGGCGCCGCCGCGGCGCGATTCAACAGCTTCCTCGCCGGGCTGCTGGCCGACATGCGGCGGTCGGTGCTATGACGACGACGCCACGCCGCGCGGCGCGCGAGGGAAACCCGGAATCCCGAAGCCGGTTCCGCGTGATCCCGCACGTCATTGCGGTAGCGCTTCCTTTGGGGCCCCCATGAGCACGATCGAGGTCAAGGTTCCCGACATCGGCGACTTCAAGGATGTGCCGGTCATCGAGGTGTTGGTCAAGCCCGGCGACAGCGTCAAGGCCGAGGACTCGCTGGTCACGCTCGAGTCGGACAAGGCGACCATGGACGTGCCCGCGCCCGCCGCGGGCACGGTCGCGGAACTCAAGGTCAAGGTCGGCGACAAGGTCAGCGAGGGCAGTGCGCTCCTGACGCTCGAAGCGGCCGCCGGCGGCGGCGCGAAGGCCACGCCGGCGGCGGCTGCGCCCGCACCGAAGGCAAGCGCGCCGGCGGCCGCGCCGCCCGTGGCGGCGAAACCCTCGCCCGCGCAGCCGGGCGCGGCGACGTACGCCGGCGCTGCCGACATCGAATGCGAGATGCTCGTGCTCGGCGCCGGGCCGGGCGGCTACAGCGCGGCGTTTCGCAGCGCGGATCTGGGGATGAAAACCGTGCTCGTCGAGCGCTATCCGACGCTCGGCGGCGTGTGCCTTAACGTCGGCTGCATTCCGTCGAAGGCGCTGCTGCACATCGCCGCCGTCATGGACGAGGCCGCGGTGCTCGCCGAGCACGGCATCGCGTACGGGGCGCCGCAGATCGATCTCGACCGGCTGCGCGCCTGGAAGAACAAGGTCGTCGGCAAGCTCACCGGCGGCCTGACCGGGATGGCCAAGGCGCGCAAGGTCGAGGTCGTGCGCGGCGTCGGCGCGTTCCTCGATCCGCACCACGTGCAGGTGGAGCTGACCGACGGCGCGGGTCGGAACCCGACCGGCGAAAAAAAGATCGTGCGCTTTCGCAAAGCGATCATCGCCGCTGGGTCGCAGTCGGTCTGGCTGCCGTTCATGCCCGATGACCCGCGCGTGGTCGATTCGACCGGCGCGCTCGAGCTTGCGGCCGTGCCGAAGCGGATGCTGGTCGTCGGCGGCGGCATCATCGGCCTCGAAATGGGCACCGTCTATTCGACGCTCGGCGCGCGCCTCGACGTGGTCGAAATGCTCGACGGCCTGATGCTCGGTGCCGACCGCGACCTGGTGCGGGTGTGGGAGAAGGTCAACAAGCCGCGCTTCGACCGCATCATGCTCAAGACCAAGACCGTTGCCGCCGCAGCAAAAAAGGACGCGATCTACGTGACCTTCGAGGGGGAGCAGGCGCCCTCCGGGCCGCAGCCCTATGACCTGGTGCTGCTTGCCGTCGGCCGCAGCCCGAACGGCAAGGCGATCGGCGCGGACAAGGCCGGCGTCGCCGTCACCGAGCGCGGCTTCATCCCGGCGGACAGCCAGCTGCGCACCAACGTCGCGCACATTCATGCCATCGGCGACATCAACGGTCAGCCGATGCTCGCGCACAAGGCTGTGCACGAGGCGCACGTGGCGGCGGAGGCGGCCGCGGGCGAGAAGTCGTTCTTCGATGCGCGCGTCATCCCCTCGGTCGCCTACACCGATCCGGAGATCGCCTGGGTGGGCATTACCGAGGACGAGGCCAAGGCGAAAGGCGTGCCGGTCCAGAAGGGCCTGTTCCCCTGGGCGGCCTCGGGCCGCGCGATCGCCAACGGCCGCGACGAGGGGTTCACCAAGCTGCTGTTCGACGCGACCACGCACCGTATCGTCGGCGGTGGCATCGTCGGCACGCACGCCGGCGACCTGATTGCCGAGATCGCGCTGGCGATCGAGATGGGTGCCGACGCGGTCGATATCGGCAAGACCATCCATCCGCATCCGACGCTTTCCGAATCGGTCGGCTTTGCCGCCGAGGTATTCGAGGGCGTCTGCACCGACCTGCCGCCGGCACGAAAGAAGCCATGACCCAGGACGAACAGAAGAAGCTCGTCGCGCGCGAGGCGATCAAGTACGTCGTCGAAGACGCCTACGTCGGCGTCGGCAGCGGGTCGACCGTCAACTATTTCATCGAGGAGCTCTCCAAGATCAAGCACCGGATCAAGGGTGCCGTCGCGAGCTCGGTGAAGACCGCCGAAAAGCTCAGCGAGCACGGCATCCATCAGGTCGATCTGCTGAGCGTCAACGAGCTGCCGGTATACATCGATGGCGCCGACGAGACCACCGCGCACGGCGCGATGATCAAGGGCGGCGGCGGCGCGCTGACGCGGGAAAAGATCGTTGCCGCGGTCGCGAAACAGTTCGTGTGCATCGTCGACCAGTCGAAGCTGGTCGGCGTGCTGGGCGACTTTCCGCTGCCGGTCGAGGTGATCCCGATGGCGCGCAGCTACGTCGCGCATGAACTGGTGCGTCTGGGGGGATACCCGCAGCTGCGCGAGCACTTCGTCACCGACAACGGCAACGTCATTCTCGACGTCGAGGACCTGAGCATCCTCAACCCGGTGGAGCTGGAGGCGAAGCTCAACAACATTGCCGGCGTCGTCACCAACGGGCTGTTTGCGCGACGCGGCGCGGACGTGATCCTGGTCGGCACCGACGCGGGCGTGCAGACGCTCGATGCGCACCGGTTCTGAAGGCCGGCGCCACGGGCCCGCGCGGGGGCTTGGCGTTACAATGACTCCATGACCAACCTGAGCGTCCCCGGCCTGGATTTGCCGGTGTACATGCGCGAGGTCGGCGAGCGCGCCCGCGCTTCCGCGCGCATTCTCGCCCGGGCCAGCACGCAGGCGAAGAACGCCGCGCTCGAGGCCATGGCCGCGGCGTTCCTCCGCGATAGCGAGCGGCTGCTTGCCGCCAACGCCCACGATGTCACGGGCGCGCGCGCCGCGGGCCACGATGCCGCTTTCGTCGACCGGCTGACCCTCAAGCCGGACGCAATCCTCGCGATGGCCGACGGCCTGCGGCAAATCGCCGCCTTGCCCGATCCGGTCGGCGAGATCGGCGATCTCAAGTACCGGCCGAGCGGCATCCAGGTCGGCCGCATGCGCGTGCCGCTGGGCGTGGTCGGCATCATCTACGAATCGCGCCCGAACGTGACCGCCGACGCGGCCGCGCTTTGTCTCAAAGCCGGCAATGCCTGCATCCTGCGCGGCGGCTCCGAGGCGCTCTATTCGAATCAGGCGATCGTCGCCTGCGTGCATGAGGGCTTGCGCGCCGCCGGCCTGCCCGAGCACGCGGCGCAGCTGCTCGGCACCACCGACCGCGCGGCCGTCGGCCTGCTGGTCACGCTGGACAAATACGTCGATGTGCTCGTCCCGCGCGGCGGCAAGGAGCTCATTCAGCGCATCGTCGAGGAGGCCACGGTGCCGGTGATCAAGCATCTCGACGGCGTCTGCCACGTCTACATCGATGAATACGCCGACGCCGAGATGGCGATCCGCATCGCCGACAACGCCAAGACGCAGCGCTACAGCCCGTGCAATGCGATGGAGACGCTGCTCGTCCACGCTAAAATCGCGGCCCGCGTGTTGCCGCCGCTGGCCAAGATCTACAAGGCAAAGGGCGTCGAGTTGCGCGGCGATGCGGCGGCGCGCGCTGTCGTGCCCGAGATGAAGATCGCCACCGAAGAGGATTGGTACACCGAGTATCTGGCGCCGATCCTCGCGCTGCGCGTCGTGCCGTCGCTCGACGCCGCGATCGAGCACATCGCCAAGTACGGATCGCAGCACACCGACGCCATCGTCACCGAGAATCACGCGCACGCGATGCGCTTCCTGCGCGAAGTCGATTCCAGTTCGGTGATGGTCAATGCCTCGACGCGTTTCGCCGACGGCTTCGAATACGGCCTTGGCGCCGAGATCGGCATCTCCACCAACAAGCTGCACGCGCGCGGGCCGGTCGGCCTGGAAGGGCTCACCAGCCAGAAGTGGATCGTGCTCGGTACGGGACAGATCCGCACCTAGCACGTGTCCACGTCGGTTTCGCTGTCCATCGTCACCAACACCGCGATCGCCGCGTCGAAGGGCTTCGGCTGGCTCGTTACCGGGTCGCCGACGCTGTTCGCGGAAACGATCCACTCGGTCGCCGACGTCGCCAACCAGATTCTGCTCAGCGTCGGCGAGGTCCGCGGCCGCGGCGGCCCCGACCCGCGGCATCCGTTTGGCCGCGGCCAGGAGACGTTCTTCTGGGCGCTGGTGTCGGCAGTCAGCGTGTTCTTCGTCGGCTGCGGCGTCAACGTCTATCACGGCGTGCACGCGCTGCTGTCGCCGGCGGCGGTCGAGCCGTTCACGCCGCTCGTGCTCGCGCTGCTGTTGTTCGCGCTCGCGCTCGAGTCGCTGACCTTCGTGGTCGCGGTGCGCGAAATCGGCGGCTGGAAAGGCCTGCTCGCCAACCGCGCCAATACGACGGTGCTCGCGGTCGTGCTCGAGGATGCGGTAGCGCTGCTCGGGATACTGCTCACGCTCCTCGTTGCCGGCGTGTCGCTGGCCGCGGTCCGCAGCCCGCGTTCGACGCCATCGGTAGCGATCGTCGTCGGCGTGATGCTCGGAGCGATGGCGCTGTTCCTGGCGGCGCTCAACCGGCGGTTGCTCATCGACAGCCACCGACCACGCGCTCGATCCGCCGCCGCGGAGTTCCTCGCGGCGCGGGGCATACCGGCGGCGGTCAGCTCGATCGTGCTCGACGCCGAGCGCAGCGTCGTGTTCGTGCGCGTCGCAGGCCGGACCGAGCGCCGATCGCGAGGCCGAGTCGTACGCGCTGGGCGAGGCGCTCAAGGCGCACGCCCGATGCCCGGCACGGCAAGACGATCGAGGCGGTCTACTGGAAGTTTCCGGCCCCGCCTGCCGCGTAGCGGCGCGCCCCGCCGATCAGACCGCGCCGGCCGCGTGCAGCGCGGCAATATCCGAATCGGCGTAGCCCAGCTCGCGCAGAATCGCGTCGGTGTGCTCGCCCAGCGCGGGTATCGCATCCATGCGATAGTCAAACGCGTCGCTTGCGCCCGGCGGCAGCAGCGCCGGCAACGGCCCCACGGGCGAAGCGACCGTGGCCCAGCGCGCGCGCGCCGCGAGCTGCGGATGCGCCCACAGCTCCTCCATCGTGTTCACGCGCGCATTGGCGATCTGCGCCGCCTCGAGGCGGGCGACGAGCTCGCTCGCGGTCAGGGTCGTGGAACGCGTCGAGGATGATGCGTTCCAGCGCCGCCCGGTTGGCGTGGCGCCGCGCATTGGTGGAGAAGCGCGCATCGCGCGGCAAGCTCGGGTTGGCGCAGAACGCTCGGCACAGAACGCCGCCCATTCGCGCTCGTTCTGCAGCCCGAGCATGACCGTCTTGCCGTCGCCCGCTGCAAACGGCCCGTACGGGATAGATCGTCGCGTGCGCTCGCGCCCGAGCGGTCGGGCGCGCTGGCGCCCTCGAACGCGTAGTACAGCGGATAGCTCATCCATTCGGTCAGCGCTTCGAGCATCGACACGTCGATGTGCGCCCCCGCCCGGTTCGTTGCCGCTGCAGCAGCGCGGCCAGGATGCCCGTATACGCGTACATGCCCGCGGCGATGTCGGCGATCGAGCAGCCCGCCTTGCGGGCTCGGCCGGCGTGCCGGTCACCGACAGAAATCCGGCTTCGCTCTGGATCAGCAGGTCGTAGGCTTTCTTGTCGCGGTACGGCCCGTCCGCGCCGTAGCCCGAGATGTCGCAGACGATGAGCCGCGGATGGCGCGGTCGCAGGTCGCTCGCGGCCAGGCCCAGCCGTGCCGCCGCTCCGGGTGCGAGGTTCTGCACCAGCACGTCGGCGCGCGCGATCAGCTGCTGCAGCACCTGCCTGCGCCTGGGGCCTGCTTGACATCCAGCGTCAGGCTTTCCTTGGAGCGATTGGTCCACACGAAGTGCGAGGCCATGCCGCGCACGCGCTCGTCGTAGGCGCGCGCGAAATCGCCGACGCCGGGCGCTCGATCTTGATCACGCGCGCGCCGAGGTCGGCGAGCTGCCGCGTGCAGAACGGCGCCGCGATCGCGTGCTCGAGCGAGACGACGAGGATGCCGTCGAGCGGCCGCATGTCAGCGACCGGCCGACGGGCAGCGGCGGCGCATTGCGTCAGGCGAGCGTCGCGGTAGCACGCATCGCCGTCGTGCCGTCGGGCCCCTGCGCCCACAGCGCGACGCGCGCCGTCGTCCTCGGGCCGCCGCACACGTCGAAGGATGCGGTGTCGAACAGCGGCCGCAGCGCGCGGAACTCGAAGCGCGACAGCGCCGTCGCCGGCCGCTGCCGGCGCCACAGGTCGACCAGCAGGGTCGCCAGCAACGGCCCGTGGACGACCAGCCCCGGGTAGCCTTCGACCTCGGTGACGTAGCGGCGGTCATAATGGATGCGGTGGCTGTTGAACGTGAGCGCCGAGTAGCGGAACAGCAGCACGGCGTCGGGAACGATGCGGCGCGTCCACGCGGCGGCCGCCGGCGCCGGCCGCTCCGGCTGCCGGCGCGCCCTCGGCCGTGGCGGCGGCGAGTTCGCGGTAGACGATGTCATGCTCCTCGCTCAGCGCGAGACCGCCGCGCGACCGAGATCTCGTGCCGGACGACGACGAACACCAGGTCGTCCGCTGCGGCCGCGCTTTGGGCGTCACCGACACGATGCGCGACTGCCGCGTCGCGCTCGCGCCAACGGGCAGCGGCCGCGTGCCATTCGATGCGGCTGCCGGCCCACATCCGGCGCGGCAGCGGCACCGGCGGCAGGAAACCCCCGCGCTTCGCGTGCCCGTCGGCGCCGACCTCGGACTGGCGATACAGCGGCAGAAAGTACAGCCAGTGCCAGAGCGGCGGCACGGCGTCGCCAGGCCGCGGCGGCGCATCGTCGCGGTCGAGGGTCGCCGCCAGGCGCGCGATCGGCGTCGCGTCGATGGTATCCTCGCGTGTCTCGCTGCGGCCGACCCAGGAGCGAAGCGTCTCGATGTCGAGCGGCGGCATCGACCGGGTTCCTCGGTTATCAGGTCACCTTCGGCCGGCGCGCCGCCGCGGCGCTTCGCTGGCGCAGCACGGCGAGCCACGCCACGGCCAGCATCACCACCGCGAGGAACGGCAGCGCCACCGACGTTCATCCGCTCCCAGCCCGCGGCAAGTCGATCAGCGCGCCCGAGGAGAACGACGAGACGCCCATCACCGCGAATATCGATCAGGTCGTTCAGGCCCTGCGTCTTCGCCTTTTCCGCCGGCTTGTAGGCCTCGGTCAGCAGCGTCGTGCCGCCCGGTGTACATCAGGTTCCAGCCGACGCCGAGCAGCACCAGCGCGGCCCAGAAATGGGAGATCCGGTTGTCCGCCACGGCGATGGCCACGCAGCCCGCCATCAGCAGGGCGCCCGCGAAGAATCACTTTGAGCGCGCCGAAGCGCTGGATCAGGCTACCGGTGACAAAGCCCGGCGCGTACATGCCGACGACGTGCCATTCGATCACGAACGCCGCCGCCGCGAACGGATAGCCGCAGAAGCTCATCGCCAGCGGCGTCGCGGTCATGAGCAGATTCATGACGCCGTAGCCGAGAGCGGCGGCAAGCACGGCGACAACGAACACCGGCTGGCGGGCGATCTGCCGCAGCGGCCGGCCGCCACCGCGTCCTGCAACCCCCGGCGCGGGAACGCGTACCCGCGACTGCACGGCGAGCGCGACCAGCGCAGCCGCCGACAGCACCAGGAACGAACCGAGAAACGGCACCGGCAGCAGATCCCTGCCCCAGCGACTCACTTCCGGGCCAACGAAGCCGCCGGCGACGCCGCCGGCCAGCACCAGCGATATCGCCTTGGCTTTGAATTCCGGCGCGGCAACCTCCGCCGCCGCGAAGCGATATTGCAGCCCGAACGCGGTGTAGATGCCAATGATTGCCGTGCCTAGGCAGAACAGCGCAAAGCTCGACACGCGAGCGCCAGCGCGCAGACAGCCGCTGCCGGCGAGCGCCATCAGCGACCCGGCCATGAAGCCGCGGCGGCGGCCTACCTTGGCCATCCACAGCGCCGCAGGCATCGCCGCGAGCGCGGATCCGAGCACGTAGGTCGTCACGCCGGCAGTGGCGAGACGCCTTGTCGTCAGCCAAGGCGTAGCCGACGAGCCCGTTCATCGAGATCAGGCCGGAACTGTTGACCAGCAGCAACGCCTGGCAGCAGGCGAGCAGAAGGATGTCGCGGTACGATGTTCGCATCGAGATGCCGGGCTCGCGGGGCCGAGATGCGGCGACCGCTTGCGCGATCGAATGCGGTTGCACTATATCAGTCTTGCGCGGATGCGGGCGGTGAGCCATGCAAGAGGAGATTCTCGAGTTCTGGTTCGGGCTGCCGGGCACTGCCGGCTACGGCGAACGCGCGCGACGAGTGGTTCCGCAAGGACCCGGCGTTCGATGCGCGCGATCCGGCAGCGGTTCAGCGCGGCAATCGAGACTGCGCTCGCGGGCGGGTTCGCCGACTGGACGTCGCCGCGCGCAGCGCTGGCGCGCATCCTGCTGCTCGACCAGTTCACGCCGCAACGCATTCCGCGTACACATCGCGCTGCCTTCGCTGGCGATGCGCTGGCGCTGCCGCTCGCCGACGAGGCCGTCGCCCGCGGCGACGATGACCGTAGCTCACCGCCGTCGAGCGCTGGTTCCTGTACTTGCCCTTCGTGCACGCCGAGTCGCTGCCCGCGCAGCAGCGCGCGGTCGATCTGTTCCGCCGCCTGCGCGAAACGACCGGCCTCGCGCGAGCCGCTCGCATGGGCCGAGCGGCACGCCAAGGGTCATCCAGCTGCTTCGGCCGCTTTCCGCACCGCAACGCGATCCTCGGACGCGAATCGACCGCAGAGGAGACTGCGCCTTTCTCGCCGCGCCCGGATCGCGCTTCTGAGCGCGGCGAGCGCTCGGCAATGACCGCGCGGACGGCGGCGTTTACAATACGCCGATGGGCATCGTCGAGACCACGCTCGGGCTGCTGCTCGCCGGTCGCGCTCGTCGGTGCGATCGGCAAATGGCTGCCGGTTCCGCTGCCGATCCTGCAGGTGGCCGCCGGCGTCGCGTTGTCGTATGTTCCCGCGTTCGGAGCGCTGCGCGTTCCACCCGAGGTTTTCTTTCTTCTCGTTCATCCCTCCGCTGCTGTTCGCCGACGCCTGGATCATCTCGAAGCGCGACCTGTCGCCGGTGCTCCGGCCGGTGTTGCTGCTCGCCGATCGGGCTGGTCTCGCTGACGGTGGTCGCAGTGGGCTATCTGCTGCACGGCCTGTTGCCGGAGCTGCCGCTCGCCGCGGCCTTCGCGCTCGGCGCGGCCATCTCGCCCGACCGACGCGGTCGCGGTGAGCGCGGTCACCAGCCGGCTTTCCATTCCCACGCGCGTCGCGACCATCGTCAACGGCGAGAGCCTGATCAACGACGCGTCGGGATTGGTCGCGTTCAAGTTCGCGATCGCGGCGGCGGTGACGGGCGTATTCAGCTGGAGCGACGTCGCGTGCAGTTCTTCGCTCTTTCCGGGGGCGGCTTGCTGCTCGGGCTCGCCGTTGCCTGGGTGATCGGCCGCTTCGCATGTCACCTCGCCCGCTTCTGCATCGGCGATCCGACGATTCAGACCGTGATCTCCATACTCACGCCCTATGCCGCGTATCTCGCCGCCGAGGCGATGGGCCTGGGCAGCATTCTGGCGGTGGTCGCCGCCGGCCTCTATGCCGGCGTTGACGACACGCGGCATCTCGACGCGCCGACGCGCGCCCATGCCTGGGAGGTGTGGCGGATGCTGACCTACGCTTTCAACGGCCTGGTATTCCTGCTGCTGGGCGTGCAGCTGCACTCGGTCATCGCCGGCATCCCGCACGCGAGCGTCGTCGGCCTGCTGCTGCTTGCCCTGGCGATTGCCACGCTGGTCATCGTGCTGCGGATCGTGTGGGTGTTTCCCGCGGCCTATATTCCGCTGCTGCTCTCAGCGCCGGATCCGCGCACGCGAAGGCATCCACAATCCGCGCAGCGTGTTCCTGGTCGGGTGGGCGGGCATCCGCGGCTCGGTGACGCTGGCGGCAGCGCTGTCGGTGCCGTTGATGACTGCCGATCGGCACCTCATTCCCGTTTCGCGGGCTGATCATCTTGCTCGCGGCGAGCGTCATCGTCATCACGCTCCTGGTCAACGCGCTCACGCTTGCCCTGGATCATCCGCTGGCTCGGCGTGCGCGGCGACGGCGTCGCCGAAAGCGAAGAGCGCGCGGCGCGGCTCGCCACGGCGACACGCGGCTGCGGCAGCCATTGCGGCAGCAGTTGTCGCGGCTAAGCGATCCGGGAGAGCGCGACTTACGCGCAGGCGCTCATCGACGAGTACGAACGCCGCGTCGCGGCACCACTCGGCCAACCTCGACCGGCGGCGTCAGGTCGACTCTGTCCGCGAGGCGGAGCGGCGGCTGCGGCTCGCGGCGCTGCATGCCGAACGCGACGAGCTGATGCAGCTGCGCGAGACCGACGTCATCAACGACGAAGTGCTCCGGACCATACAATCCGACCTCGATCATGCCGAGTCGCTGGTCGCGGGCCCGGCTGCGCGCCCGCGATGGACGCGACCAGGTCAGCGCGCGCGACGCCGCGGCGCCGCACCTGCCGGTTGCGGCGATGAGCCGCTCCATCCGCGTGCTGGCGATACTCGGCGGCACGTTCGACCCGATCCACTACGGACACTTGCGCCTGGCCGCGGAGGTCAGGACGGCGCTGGCGCTGCCCGAGGTGCGACTCATTCCCGCGGGCAGCCCGCCGCATCGCGCCGCGCCGGTCGCATCGGGCACGGACCGCCTGGCGATGACCCAGCTCGGCTGCAGCGAATTTGCCGGCCTCGCCGCGGACGGACGCGAGATCGAGCGCGCCGGCCCGAGCTACACCGTGCAGACGCTCGAAGCGTTGCACGCCGAACAGCCCGCGCTGCCTCTCGCGCTGCTGATCGGCGCGGACGCATTCGCCGGGCTCACGCAGTGGTGGCGCTGGGAGCGCTTGTTCACGCTCGCGCATTTCGTCGTCGTCGAGCGGCCCGGCGCGCACCGCGGCTGTGGCGCTGCCCGCCGCGCTGCGAAGTTCACTGGCAGCGCCGGCTCACCACCGACCCGGCGCGTCTCGAGCGCACGCTGGCCGGCTCGATCGTGCGCGTGGAAGTCACCCCGCAGCCGATCGCGGCGAGCGCGATCCGTGCCGCGCTCGCGCGCGGGCCCGAGGGTCGCGCGGAGATTCGCGGTTTGCTTCCCGCTGCCGTTCTGGACTATATTGACCGCAACCAGCTGTATCTGCCGCACTCCCCGAGGGAACCCTAAGCGGATGAAACACGTGCGCGTTGCCGGCCACCCGCCGTCGCCAGCTCTGAGCCGGATCGTGCCCGCGCAAAACGCCTCAGATCGTGCCCGAGGCTCCAAGATCCAGAAGACCGCCGTCGCCGCTCTCGAAGACATCAAGGCCCGGGACATCACGGTGCTTCGACGTCCGCAAGCTGACCAGCCTCTACGACACGCTGATCATCGCCACCGCCGAATCGAGCCGGCAGGTGAAGGCGCTGTCGCAGCACGTGCGCGAAGCGCTCAAGGCGGCGGGCGCGAGCATCATCGGCGTCGAAGGCGAGCAGACCGGCGAGTGGGTGCTGGTCGATGCCGGCGACATCGTCGTGCACATCATGCAACCCGCGGCCCGCGCGTACTACAACCTCGAAGAGTTGTGGACGCCGCCAGCGCCGCGTCGGCGCTCCAAGGCTGCGGCACCCGCCTGAGGTCCGCCGGGCCGCGGCAGTCGGCTTCGCTCCCGGCGATGAAACTGCGCATCGTCGCGTTGGGCCAGCGGATGCCGGCATGGGTCGCCGCGGGATTCGCCGATTACGTGCGCCGCCTGCCGCGCGAGTTCGCGCTGGAGTTGATCGAGCTCAAGCCTGAGCCGCGCGGCCGCGGCAAGAGCCGGACGCAGATCCTCGCTGCGGAAGCGCGCGCATCGCCGCCGCGACCCGAGGCTGGACCGTCGTCGCGCTGGACGAGCGCGGCGAGGCCTGGACGCACGGCGCAGCTCGCCGCCCGCATGCGCGCGCTGGCGCAACGGCGGGCGGTCGGTGGCGTTCGTGATCGGCAGCGCGGACGGCCTCGCCGAGGCCATCCGGCAGATGCCGATGTCATAATGGCGCTTTCCGCGCTAACATTGCCGCACGGCCTTGCCCGGGTCGTGCTCGCCGAGCAGCTCTACCGCGCGGTGAGCCTCCTGCAGGGCCATCCCTACCACCGCGAATGAGCGAACGCTTTGTTCTCACCGAGCGCCCGGCGATCTACCTCGCCTCGAAGAGCCCGCGCCGTCAGGAACTGCTGCGCCAGATCGGCGTCGAGTTCGAGGAGTTGCTGCTGCGCGAGGCACCCGGTCGGCGGCGCGACATCGTCGAGGCGCCGCACCAGGCCGAGCCGCCGCTCGAATACGTCAAGCGCATCGCGCGCACTGAAGGCGTCGGTCGGCTGGCATCGCATGGGCCGCCGCGGCCTGCCGCCGAAACCCGTGCTCGGCGCCGATACCGAGGTGGTGCTCGACGGCGAGGTCTTGGGCAAGCCGGCCGATGCCGCCGCCGCAATCGCGATGCTCGGCGCGCTGTCGGGGCGAACGCACGAGGTCATCACGGCGGTCGCGGTGCGCTGGCAGACGCAACTCGCTGCTGCCACGTCGACATCGCGCGTCACCTTCCGCACGATCGCGCGCGGACGAGATCGAGCGCTACGTCGCCACCGGCGAGCCGTTCGACAAGGCCGGCGCCTATGCGATCCAGGGCAAGGCGGCCGCGTTCGTGCAGCACCTCGAGGGCAGCTACTCGGGCGTCATGGGCCTGCCGCTGTTCGAAACCGCCGAGATCCTGACCCGGATCGGCTTTCCGGTGTTATAAGTTGCCAGGATGAGCCACGAAATACTCATCAACGTCACGCCGCAGGAAACCCGCGTGGCCATGCTCGAGCAGGGCGTCGTGCAGGAGCTGCACATCGAGCGCTCCTCCGCGCGCGGGCTGGTCGGCAACATCTATGTCGGCCGCGTTGCGCGCGTGCTGCCCGGCATGCAGTCGGCCTTCGTCGAGATCGGCCTGGAGCGCGCCGCGTTTCTGCACGTCGCCGACATCTGGGAGCACCGCCAGAACGGCCACGGTCACGACAGCAAGCCGATCGAGCGCATCCTGCACGAGGGCCAGTCGCTGCTGGTGCAGGTCATCAAGGACCCGATCGGCACCAAGGGCGCACGGCTCTCCACGCAGGTCAGCCTCGCCGGCCGGCTGCTCGTCTACCTGCCGCAGGATTCGCACATCGGCATCTCGCAGCGCATCGAGGACGAGGCCGAGCGCGAAAGCCTGCGCGAGCAAGCTGCAGCAGCTGCTGCCCGAAGGGCTTGCCGGCGGCTTCATCATCCGCACCATGGCCGAGACCGCGACCGAGCACGAGCTGCAGAACGACATCGAGTACCTGACCAAGCTGTGGCACGATCTCACGCGCCAAGTCGGACACGCGTTCCGGTACCATCGCTGATCTACCAGGACCTGAACCTCGCGCAGCGCGTGCTGCGCGACATGGCGACCGAGGAATCCGTGCGCATCCTGGTCGATTCGCGCGAGACCTATCAGAAGATGCTCGACTTCGCGCAGCAGTACACGCCGGCCATCGTGGCGCGGCTCGCATCATTACATCGGCGAGCGGCCGCTGTTCGACCTGAACGGCGTCGAGGACGAGATCGAGAAGGCGCTGGCGCGGCGCGTCGATCTCAAGTCCGGCGGCTACCTCATCATCGACCAGACCGAGGCGATGACGACGATCGACGTCAATACCGGCGGCTTCGTCGGCGGCCGCAGCTTCGACGACACGATCTTCAAGACCAACCTCGAAGCGGCGCAGGTGATCGCGCGCCAGCTGCGGCTGCGCAATCTGGGCGGCATCATCATCATCGACTTCATCGACATGGAGAACGCCGACCATCGCGCGCGCGGTGCTGGCGGAGTTCAACAAGGCGCTCGATCGCGACCGCACCCGACTGACCGTCAACGGCTTCACCCAGCTCGGCCTGGTCGAGATGACGCGCAAGCGCACCCGCGAGAGCCTGGCGCACGTGCTGTGCGAGCCCTGCCTGACCTGCAGCGGCCGCGGCGAGATCAAGACCGCGCAGACGGTTTGCTACGAGATCCTGCGCGACGTCGTGCGCGAGTCGAAGCAGTTCAACGCCCGCGAGTTCCGCATCCTCGCCTCGCAGTCGGTGATCGACCTGTTCCTGGACGAGGAGTCGCAGAGCCTCGCGCAGCTCGGCGATTTCATCGGCAAGCCGATTTCGCTGCAGGTCGAGACGCTGTACACGCAGGAGCAGTACGACGTCATCCTCATCTGAGCCGCGGGCCTCCGTTCTGGCTCCGAGTGCGCGGCTTTTTCAGCCGGCTTTTCCGCCGCGCGCCGCCGGAGCCGGGGCGCTTCGAAACCGGCAGCAAGTTCTCCTGGCACGGTTGGATATCGGTTGCGCCGTGGGTATGGCCGTCGCGCGAGTATCTCGTCTACGTGCCGCGCGGACCATTCGCGCTGGAAGCGCCGGCCGCTGCTGGTTCTGCTCCACGGCTGCAGGCAGACGCCGGAGGAGATCGCCGCCGGTTCGCGCATCACGGCGTTGGCCGACGCGCACGATTGGCTCATCCTGCTGCCGCGCCAGGCGCAGAATGCCAATGCCTGGGGCTGCTGGAACTGGTTCGACCAGCGCACCGCGGCCGGCAAGGGCGAGGCCGCGATCGTCGCCGCGCAGGTGCGCGCGGTGCGCCGCCTCTACGGCGCGCACCCGCGGCGGATGTTCGTTGTCGGCATGTCCTCCGGGGCGTGCCTCGCCGCCGTGCTCGGCTTGCGTTTCGCCAAACTGTTTGCCGCGGTCGGCGCCCACTCGGGAGTTGCCGGTGGTGCGGCAACAGGCCCCGCCAGCGCGCTCGGGGTGCTCGCGACCGGCGCCGATGCGGACGTTGCTGCGATCGCCGTTGACGCGCGCGCGCGCACGTCCCCGCGCGCGTTGCCGCTTCCCCTTTGCGTGATCCATGGCGAGCGTGACAACTTCGTCGCGGTCAGGAATGCGCTGGAACTGGCGCAACAGTTTCTGCTGTTCAACGGGTACCCGCGCGCTGCGGCCGGCGGCAGCCAGGTCGCGGTCCCAGCCGCCGATACCAGCGTCACGACGACGCCCGCCGGGGGCCACACGATGACGACCGACGAGTATCGGGTCGACGGGCGCCTGGTCGTGCGTCTCGTGCGCGTGGCCGGGCTCGGCCACGCCTGGAGCGGCGGCGACGGCGCATTTGCGTACAATGATCCGCAGCCACCCGATGCGACCGCGCTGTTCGGCGAGTTCTTCGCGCAGCTGTTGCGCTGACGGGCCGGCAGCGGCTTGGAGGAAGGAGCGGACGCAGCGATGACCATCGAGGGCATGAACCATTTCACCATCCTTACCGACGACGTGGCGAAGACCGTGCGTTTCTATGGCGACCTGCTCGGTCTGGTTCCGGGTGACCGGCCCAATCTGGATTTCCCCGGCGCGTGGCTCTACGCGCAGGGACAGCCGATACTGCACATCGTCGGCGGGCGCCCACCCGAGGCGCTCAAGCCCGGAGTGATCGACCACATCGCGTTCTCCGCCCGCGGCCTTGCGGCAACGCTCGCGCGCTTGACCACGCACAACGTCGAGCATGTCTGCCGGCGACAGGCGGGCTCCGGAACCTGGCAGGTTTTCTTCTTCGACCCCAACGGCGCGCGCGTCGAACTCGATTTCGCCGCGACCGAACCGGCCACGGCTTGATGGCACCGGCCGCCGTCTTCGACCATTTGGTCGTCGCGGCGGCAACCCTCGAACAGGGCGAGGCCTACTTCGAGGAGCGCCTCGGCGCGCGCCTGCAGCGCGGCGGTAAGCACGAGCGCAATGGGCACGCACAACAGCCTGGTCAAGCTCGGCGCGAATTGCTACCTGGAAGTGATCGCCGTCGATCCGCAGGCGGTTGCGCCACCGGGGCCGCGCTGGTTCGCTCTTGACACGCCCGCCCTGCAGGCCGCGCTGTGCGAACGGCCGCGCCTGATTCATTGGGTAGCTCGCACCACCGACATCGACGCTGCCCGCCGCGCCTTCGCCGTTGATCCCAGGCGAGGTTCGGTCGCTGCGCCGTGCCGCGTTCGAATGGCGGATCACCGTGCCGGTCGACGGGCAACTTCCCGCCGGCGGCGTTCTGCCCAGCCTGATTCAGTGGGCCGATGCGCGGCACCCAGCCGACGCCTTGCCCGACAGCCGCCTGAGCCTCGTCGCGCTCGCCGGCGCGCACCCCCAGCCGGGCTGGGTCCGCGCTACGCTCGCCGCGCTCTCCCTCGACGAGACGATCAAGGTCACGTTTGGGGAGCGGCCGCGACTGGCGGCCATGCTGCAGACGCCACGCGGGCCCGTCATGCTCTAAAGCGCCTGCTGGAACTTCAAGACAGCCTGCCAGAGCAGGTGGCCGAGCAAGCGCCCCGGGGCAAGGGCGAATATGCCGGCGACGATCAGCCCGCCAATGAACAATCCCTTCATCGTGCTGGCGTGGGCACTGACGTTGCCACTGCGGATGCGATAGATCGCGAGCGGAACCGCCACCAGCGTCAGCAGCGTAAACAGGTGGATCCAGGTGAAGTGCAGGAAGCGCGGAATCCACAGCGAGCTCAGCGCGACGGTCAGCATCAGCCCGACCCATACGCGGCCGAGCAGGCGATGCGAAGCCGTTCCCTTGCGCCGCGCGAGCATGACACTGCCCAGGACAAGCGCCGCCAGCGCGGCGGCGGCGTGAACCAGGATGGGAATCGGCGCGGCGGCAGACATCGTGCGGCCGAGGATCGCCGACACGCGCACGCTCCACAAGCGGGAATGCGACGAATGGCAGCGCCGGGCGGTGAACGGTCGCCGACCGGCGCGAGCGGCCCGGCGCGCCTGCCGGCGCCGGCTAGGGCTTGGCGGCGACGGCCCGGGGCGGCGAGCTGGCCGTAGACGACGCGCGCGAGCGCGAGCAGCTGCGCGCGATCGACGCTGGCCGGAAAGCGCGTAGCCGCAGGCGTCATCGATCCAGTAGAAGACACCTACGCCGTCTTCGACCGCGTAGCGGAACGCTGTCTCCCGCGATGGCTCGGCATCCTTGCGCACGAGCAGCGAGATGCGCTGCTTGTCGGCGTTTTCGTACATGAACAGCGCACCTGGATTCTCGTTCCCGGCGACGAGCCTCCCGCCGACCAGCGCAAAGCCGACGCCGTTGAGGTCCGGGGCGTGCAACGCGAAGCCGAGCCGCTTCGACAGCCAGCTAACGAGCCTCTGCTCTTCGGTAGCCCAGACTTCGACGGGTCGGTTCGCGTCGGCCGCGTAGAGCGCGTGCGTCAGCGCGGCCTGACGCTGGAAGGTCACCGGCGTGCCGGCAAGCAGCAGGGACTCCCCGCGACCGAACCAGCCCAGGCCCACGCCGAGGACGAGCGCCGCGCCTGCCGCCAGCGCCGCGGGCCGCCAGCGTGAGGGCACCGTGCGTGGCGGTTGCCGCCGCGGCCGCGAGCAACTTGCGCGGCAGCGGTTCGGCAAGCCACGGATCGAGCGCGTCGCGCAGCCGCGCGTTCTGGCGCCGGATTTCCGCCACGCGCGCGGCCAGCGCCGGCTCGCGATCCAGCACCGCCGCGACTTCGCTGGCGCGTCCTTGCGAGAGCTGATCGTCGGCGAAGGCATGCAGGTCGTCGTCGCCGAGCGCCGGATGGGCGATCATCGCACGACCTTCAGCGGTGACGGTGCTATCCACATTCATTCGCCTGAGCTTTTCGCGTGCGCGCGACAAGCGCGACATCACCGTTCCGATCGGCACGTGGAGAACGGCGGCGATTTCCTCGTACCGCAGCTCTTCCACCGCAGCGAGTACCAGTACTTCGCGCTGTTCCACGGGCAGGCGCGCGATTTGCGCGAAAACCTCGCTGAGCGCGACCCGGTCGGCCTGCGTCGCGCGCACCGGGATCTCCCAGCCCGCCGCCGGGCCCTCGTCGGAATCGAGCGAGGCCTGTGCGTTCTCGCGCTGGCGCAACGAAAACTGATTGACGTGGACATTGTGCATAATCGTAAACAGCCACGCCCGCAGGTCGCTTCCCGCCTGCCAGAGCCAGCGTTTCTCCCAGGCGCGCGCCAGCGTGTCCTGCACCAGGTCGTCGGCCCGATGCACGTCGCCGGTCAGCACTCGCGCATACCGCCGCAACCGCGGCAGCGCGGCAACCAGATCGGGATGCGGCAGTGTTTCGGGCAAGGAGCGTTCCGGGTGAACCCGCCGCGGCGCCCCGGGCGCCACGCGCGCCCATGCATAACAGGGCGCGGGGGCAGGTTATTCCTTCGCGCCGGCCGCTCCCTGGGCCGGCCGCTGCGGCAAAGCCTACGTCGGCGGATTGGGCTTCTTGATCAAGCGCTGCATCGCCAGCACCAGACTGGCGCGCAGCCGTTCCGTGGCCAGGATGAGCTGGTGGATCTCGTTGCCGCTCGTCCGTTTCAGTCCTGCCGCACCCAGATCCGCCTGCTGCCCGACGGAAATCCGCTCCGCCGCCCGGGTCACCTTCTTGATCGGGCGCACCACGGCGAACTGGATGAACAGCACCGCCACGGCAAAGGCACTGACCAGGAGCCCGATCTGCAGCGGCCCTACCACGTCGCTGGTCACCTTCCAGAACGAGCGCACCGGCAACCTGACGCTGATGATGCCCGCCACCTCCCCCTCCTTGAAGCCGAAACCGTGTTCGGTGCCGTAGCGGATCTTGACGTCGGCGGGAGCGTTCTCGGCGCTGGCATGGCAGGTGAGGCAGGAGGCCTTCACGTACAGCGTGCGCGCGAAGCGGAAGCTGTCGGGCGACATCTCGTAGTACTCGGCCAGGTGATTGGCACGGATGAGTTCCAGTGCCTTGGCTTCGAAGGCATCCGGCTTGTTGACCGGATTCATGAAGTTATGCGAAGTCACCCGGAATTTTGCCGGCGACGAGGACTTCTCGACAACCTCCGAGAACTCGCGCTGCGCGAGCGCCGGGTTTTTGGAATAGAAATGCCATACGTCGCCGCCGGGGTGCCGCTCGCGTCGGGTGCGTTGACGAGCGTCACTTCGCCGAGGTAGCTCTTGGGGTCGTCGCGCACCCACACCCGGCCGTACTGCGACACCCAGCTGCCGAAAGCATCGACATTGTCGGCCACCGTCTCCGCCTGCGACTTGAGTTCGTTGCGATAAACGCTGTCCAGTACCAGATAGAAGGAGCCGACGATCAGTAGCAGCGCAAGCACGAACACGATGGTGAATTGGGTGGTGATCGAGCGGTTGAGAAGCATTTCTTTCTCCCTGGCGATGCGTGCGAAGGCTTCCGGCGTTACAGTTTGACGCAGTTCAGCGCGTCAGTCACGAACGCTTCGCGCCGTTCGGCATCCTCAATATGGTCTGCCAGAAGGGCGATGTACTGTTCGATGTCCGCGGGGCGGATCTTGTTGCCCGTCGCGAGCCAGGCCGTGCGCGCGTCCTCGGCCAGTTGCCGTCCGAAAGGTCCGACCTCCACGATGAACAATTGATCGATGCCCGCGCAGATGCGCAGCAGTGTCGGCAGCGCGCGGTGGGTGGCAGCCATGCCGTCAATCGTGCCCGACAATCCGGACTAGGGCAACTCGGCGGCGGGCATGCGCGCCAGGATGATCGGGATCTTGCGCGCCAGGCCGCGGGCGCCAGGGTGCTTCTCGTAGTAGCGCGGGTTGGGCGCCATCGCCGCCAGGCGAGCCGCCTGCTCCGCGGTCAGCGCTCCGGCGCTGACCCCGAAATAGTGCTGCGCCGCCGCTTCGGCCCCGAAGATGCCGTCGCCGAACTCGATGACGTTGAGGTAGAGCTCGAGGATGCGGCGCTTGTCGAGAATCGCTTCGAGCATCACCGTAATGAGCGCTTCCTCCGTCTTGCGCCAGTAGCTTCGCTGCGACGAGAGGAACAGGTTCTTGGCCAGCTGCTGCGAGATGGTCGAGCCGCCGGCGACGACGCGGCCGCGGCGGACGTTCTTGTCGAGCGCGACCTGGATCCCGTCCCAGTCGAAGCCCTCATGCTCGACGAACTTGGCGTCCTCTGCCGCGATCATCGCGCGCTTGAGCTCGACCGAAACCCGCTCATACGGCACCCACCTGTACGCGAGCCCGGCTTCCGGACGCGTGGCGCGGATTTCGGCCAGCCGCAGCGCCATGAACGCGGTCTCCCGCGGCGAGTGGTCCCGCCACCACCAGATGTGCACCGCGTACCAGGCTTGCAGCAGCACCAGCGCGGCGACGACAAGCGCGAGCGTCCACAGCAGCCAGCGCCTGAGGTAGCCCATCGCGGTCAGGTCCTACTGCGAGATCAGCGAATCGCCTGGAGCGAACGTCCAGGTGCGCGTGATATAGAGAATGTCGGTGTCGCGCTTGATGTCGGACGGGAACGGTGCATAGGGCGCGCCCATCTCGACGATCCTCGTCGCCGCGAGGTCGAGGATCTTCTGGCCGGACGTGCGATCGACGGCGACGCTCTCGACGCTGCCGTCCGCGCGAATGCCCACCGTGAGCAGGAGGCTGCCGTAGAGCTTGCGCGCGCGCGCCGCCTCCGGATAGTTGAGATTGCCGACGCGCTCGACCTTGAGCCTCCAGTCCTCGACGTAGCGCGCAAAGCGATACTCCGCGGCGCGCGCGCCCACGAAACGTCGCTTCGGCCGCTTTTCGTAGGCGTCCATCTCCTTGGCGATCTGTGCCTCCAGGCGCAACGCCTCGAGCGTGCGCTGCATCTGTTCGGTCGAGCTGGGGAGGTCAGTGGGATCGGGCGCGTCGGTCGGCTTGGCCACCGGCGGCGCCACCGCTTTCGCCGCCCGGAGCTGCGTCATGAGCTCCTTCGCCTGCTCCTCCATCTGCTCGATCTTCTGCGTGGCCACGGCGAGCTCGCTGTTCGCGGTGTCGTGCGGCAGGACCGGCAGCGGCGTCTTGGCGCGCCGGTTGGCGTCGGTGTTGCCGCCACCGTCGAGATTCGCCTGCGCGAGTATCTCGGCCTTGGTCGGCTTCGCCTTCGACTTGGCGTTGACCAGCGCGACTTCGAGCGGGGGGCTCGCGATCGAGCGCGGCGAGGTCGAACGGGCTGAACCTGAGCGCGAGCACGAGCGTGTGCAACAGGATCGACCCGGCAATCGCGACTGTCAGCAGCTGGTCGCCGCGCACGTTATCGGCGGCGACGAACGGCAGCGACAGCGTGCGCGGCTCGGCGATGGGCACCGCGCGCGCGGCTGGCCGCTTAGCGGGCTTGCGGGCGGCGGTGCGGGGTGCCGTTGCAGTTCGTTTGCGCGCGGACTTGGCGGGCATGTCCCTCCAAGTATAGCCTTCCTATCTTTGCCAACGGAGAACCGGCCCGCGGCCTCGTTCGGTCCGCTAATCCGCGGCAAGCCCGCCGTAACGCACCTCGAGCGTCGCGGCGAGGAGGTCGATGCGGCCGATGGCAAGCCGCACGCGGGCAGCAGGCGCGAGCGGCGGCAGGTCGGCGACCCGGGTCGCCAGCGGCAGCGCGTCGAAACGCACGAGGTTCTCGCGCAGCACCGTCGCGGTGCTTTCGGTCACGAGCCTCCTGCTGCAGCCAGCGCAGGCACCAATAGTGCTCCATGCGATTCTGAAACTCGGCGTATTGCGCATACGTGGCTTCGAAATCGGCGGCAGCGGCGAACAGCTCTGCATCGCCCTCCGCATACGGGGTCTTGGCGCCGGCGACGACGGCGAGCAACTGCCGCTGATTGACCAGATCGCTGTAGCGGCGCAGCGGCGAGCTGGCCCATAGGTATTGGGCGACGCCCAGCCCCTGGTGCGGTTCAGGCTTGGTGCTCATCTTCACCTTGCCCGCCTGCTGCGTGCGATAAAGCCCGGGCACCCGCGCGTCGGCGAGGAGCTTTCCCCAAGCTACTGTTGACGTAGATCATCAGCTCGGCCACGAGCCGGTCAAGCGGCGAGCCGCGCGGCCGCGGGACGATTGCCACTCGGCCGTCCGGCGCCGCGGCCCAGTCGACCCGGAAGCTGTACTCGACTGCGCACCGCCTCGGGCTTGCCGCGCGCTGCCTCAAGCTTTTGCGCGACCCGCCACAGCTGGCGCAGCTCGTCGGTCCATTCCGGTTCATCGGGCGCGGCGGGGCCGCAAAGCGCTCGCCGATCGCATCGAGCCGAAGGTTGGCCGCGACCGGCACGCATTCGAGCCGCGTCGTCGTTCTGAGCGGTGTCCCGTCCGGTGCCGCCTCGACGTAGAGCGACAGCGCCGGGGGTGCGGTGCCCGCGCGCAGGGTGAAGCGGTCGAGCGCGGCGTCGGGCAGCATGGTGATCTTCCGGCCAGGCATGTAAACGGTGGACAGGCGCTTGCGCGCGATGGCGTCGAGCGCAGAGCCACGCGGGATCGCCACGGCGGGCGCGGCAATATGGATCCCGATTTCGATGTGGCCGTTGGCGAGCGGCCGCACCGAGAACGCGTCGTCGATTTCGGTCGTCGCCGCATCGTCGATCGAAATCAGCGCGGACGGCGGCGAGCGGCTGCTCGGGAAGCGCCGGCAGCTCGGCGAAAGGAGGAAACGCCGTGCCATGCGGGAAAGCTTCGAATATGAAGCGGTTGAAGTGAAAATCGTGCGTCGACGGAATCGCGCCGCAGGCCATGAGCAGTGCAAGCGGGTTCGTCTGCAGCGCCGCGCAGGCTGCGTTCACCGCCCGCGTTTCCAGCGCGAGCTTGTCGGGCTTGTAGAGGAGCATCGGCAGGACCGCGCGCACCGCTTCGGGAAGGCGATGCGCCTTGAGCTCCGCGGCGAGGGCGGCGATCTGCTCCGACTCGCGGCGCTTACGCTCCGTGCCCGCGAGCGCGGCCCTCAGGGCATCGGCGGGCGCAGCGCGATAGCGGCCCTTGCCCTTCTTGTAAAAGTGCGTTGGCGCGGCATGCAGGCAGAGCGCCAGCGCCGCGGCTTCTGCCGGCCTGGGCGGCGCGGCCGTAGTATTCGGCGGCGAGATCGGTGAACGCGAACTCGCGTCCATCGCTCACCTCCCACAGGAAATTCGCATCGAGCCCGGCGGCGAGCGTTTGCGCATCCGCGAGCAGGCTGGAAGGCGAGGGCTCGGCGAAGCGCAGCAGGACATTGGCGGTCTTGATCTTGAGCCGCTTGCCGGATGCCGCTTCGACCTGCAGCGACGTATCGTTGTCGGCGAGAACGGTGCCGGCCTTGAATGCGCCGTCGTCCTCGAAAAATACGTGCATGGATCTTGGAACGCGGCCTGCCGGATAGACGCCGCGCGCGCCGAAAGAGGGCCCGGATTATACCGCAGCGGCCGAGCGACGCTCGGAGCGCCCCGGTCATTGCGCCGGCGGGCGGATTGCTTCAGCATGGCGCTCTTCCGCATTGCATTCGTTCAGGACGACCATGGAATTCCGCCGCTTGGGCGAATCCGGCCTCGAAGTCTCGGTGATCTGCCTCGGCACGATGATGTTCGGCGACCGCACCGACGCCGCCACCGCGCAACGGATCGTCGCCTCCGCATTCGATGCGGGTGTCAACTTCATCGACACCGCCGACGCCTACGCCAAGGGCGCGTCGGAAACGATGATCGGCCCCGCAATTGCCGCCAACCGCGGCCGTTGGATCCTTGCCACGAAGGTCGGCAACGTAATGACGGCGAAGCCGCACGACGGCGGACTGTCGCGGCGCTGGATCATGCAGGCGTGCGAAGACAGCCTGAAACGCCTCGCCACCGACTACATCGACATTTACTATTTGCATCGGGACGACACGGAGACCCCTCTCGACGAGACCATCGAGGCGATGGGCGATCTCATCCGCGCCGGCAAGATCCGTTATTTCGGCGTCTCGAACTATCGCGGCTGGCGCATTGCCGAGATCGTCGGCCTCTGCGCCGAGCTCAACGTGCCGCGGCCGGTCGCTTGCCAGCCCTACTACAACGCATTCAATCGCATGCCGGAGGTCGAGCTCCTGCCGGCATGCGATTACTACGGGTTGGGCGTCGTGCCCTATAGTCCGCTCGCCCGCGGCGTGCTTACCGGCAAATACGTTCCGGGCGCCGATGCGCCCGCGGAGTCGCGGGTGGCGCGCAAGGACAGCCGCATGATGGAAACCGAGTTTCGCCCCGAGTCGATCGCCATGGCGCAGACGATCAAGGCGCACGCCGAGCGGAAGGGCCTCACGGCGACCCAGTTCGCCCTGGCTTGGGTGCTCAGCAACCGGATCATCAGCGCCGTGATCGCGGGGCCGCGCACATTGCAGCAATGGACCGACTATCTTGCCGCGGTCGGCAAGACCCTCGACGCGGACGATGAAGCCCTGATCGATTCGCTGGTCACGCCCGGGCACCCTTCGACGCCGGGTTACAACGATCCGCAGTATCCCTTCTACGGCCGGATCGTCGACTAGCAGCCGTTGGTGAAATGGGTTTTATTGCGCCGATGCGGGCGAGATCGCGATCGACGTGGCCCGATTCTAGCAAGCCCGTTTCACCGCGGGCCGCTAGCGTGGCCGCGCTGATACGTTCCCCAGCCGCCCATCCCGACCGTTCGCCCGCGGGCCTTGCGCTACTCGTTCGCCACGCCGTGCGGCACGTGGCCGGCGGCGACGTGCTTCGCCGCCGACTCGACATGCGTGCGCTGATCGTCAAAGAAGAAATCGGCGCCGAACGCACGCAGGAACTCGCCCTTGTCCAAGCCGCCGAGGAAAAGCGCTTCGTCGATGCGGATATTCCATGCGCGCAGGGTGCGGATCACGCGCTCGTGCGCCGGCGCGCTGCGCGCGGTCACCAGCGCGGTGCGGATCGGGCTCTTGTCGTCCGGGTAGTCCGCCTGGATCTGGTGCAGTGCCGCCAGGAATTTTTTGAACGGGCCGCCGGGCAACGGGTCGCGCGCGGACGCGCTTTCGCGCCTGGCGAAGGCGTCCAGCCCTCCGGACTGGTACACGCGCTCGGCCTCGTCGGAAAAGATGACCGCGTCGCCGTCGAATGCGATGCGCAGCTCATCGGTCTCGTTCTTGTAAACGCTGGGAAAGATCGTCGCCGCCGCGTAGCCGTCGTCGAGCGCGCGTTTGACGTCTTCGGTGTCGGCGGACAGGAAAAGATGTGACCCGAACGCCGGCACGTAGCGCGAGGTCGGCTCGCCCTTGGTGAACGCCGCCCGGTTAATGCCCAGCCGTAGTGCTGAATCGAATTGAAGACGCGCAAGCCCGTATCGGCGGAATTGCGCGACAGCAGGATCACCTCGACGTATTGCTTGTCGGGGCGGTTGAGGCGCAGCAGCTTCTTGACCAGCGTGAACGCGGGCCCCGGAGCGAGGATCTCGTCTTCGTGCTCGATCTGGTAGCGCTGATAGGCCTCGACGCCCTGCTCGGTGAAGATGCGATGGCTCTCCGACAGGTCGAACAGCGCCCGCGACGAGATCGCAACCACCAGTTTGTCGGCCAGCGTCGGCTTGGGCATGCGCCATCCTAGCTCCGGGCGCTCGCCGTGGCTACGGTGGCGCGCAGAAGACCGGGCCTTCCTCGATCCACCCGAGGGCGCGCATTTGCTCGGCTGTCGCCGCATCGACCACGTAGCGATGCCGCACCTGGGCGATTTCGGTGCCGGGCCGGTAGAAGCGGATTACGGGGGCCGTCCCCGCGACGCACTGCCCCTGCGGACGGCAGCAGCGTGCGGAAGGCGAGGCCCTCGTAGAACCAGTACGGATTGGCCTGGACCAACGCGCATTCGGTCGCGTCGCCGGTGAAGAAATGCGAATTGGGGCCGATGTTCGGCGTGCCGGTAAAGCGGCAGACCGGTGCGCTGTCGGGGACGGCATTGCCCGTCGTCCATGCGTGAAAATGAAATCCGGTGCGCTCCCAACCGGCTCCGGCGCCTCCGGCATCGATGAACGCCGCTTCCGCCGCCGACGCGGTCAGGAAGTACGTATCCAGTGCCGGGTAGGTAGAACTCGATGACATCGGCATCGGGCGAGGCGGGAGAAATCCCGGTGCCGGAGATCGGCAGGATGGCGAGGTTCGCCAGCTCCGGCGAGTCGATCACCAGATTCGCCGGCCGGTCGCCCAGGGCGGCTGGCGCGAAGAAGAGCTCGAGCGCGCATGACTTGACCCGGTGCGATCGCCGACCCGACGTTGCAGTTCCCGGCCGCGCTGTAGTCGTACGCCGCCGGCCCGTTGAGCACCAGGGCGGTGGGCGTGAGCGGGGCAGGCCCCTGGTTGACCAGCAGCACGGTCAGCCCTGCGGACCGGCTGCCCACGAACTGCGGTGCGAAGCTCAGCGCCGGCGGCGCGAAGAGCAGCGTGGCAGTGCCGGCCCGCGCGTCGATGCCCCGGCCGTAGAAGGCCAGCAGCTGCTGCGGCGTGCTGGTCGTGTTGTCCAGCCACACGCCGCCGGACGTCTGCCCCGGCACCGTGGGGGCGAAGGTCACCGTAACCGTGCACGTGGCTCCCGCTGCGAGGGTGAGGCCGGTGGTGCAACTCCGGCTGACGTGAAACGCGGGCCCGGTGGCGGGATCGATGCTGATGCCGGTGAACGACCACGGTTGATCGCCGCAGTTGCTGATCGTCACGGTGGCGCTCCGTCGAACTGCCGACCTGCTGGTTGCCGAACAGCAGCGTGTCGTCGGTCGCGCACCAGCGCGGCTGAGCGGCGACATCGAGCACGCATGCCAAACCAGCCAGCGCAAGCAGGATGCGCGCGCCGCGATGGCCCCGAACCTTGCTCACGCCTACGCTGCGCGGCGCATGCCGTTGCCGAGTTCGGCGAATACGGCGCGCACCTGCTCGACCGCCCAGTCGATTTCGGGGCGCTCGATAACCAGTGGCGGAGCGAAGCGCACCACGGTGCCGTGGGTATCCTTCGACACCAGCTCCGCGCGCCAACAGGCGATCGACGACCGCCCGCGCATCGATGCGCCGCACATCGACTTCGAGTCCGATGAACAGTCCCTTGCCGCGAACCTCACGAATGAGGGGGCTCTTCACGGTCTTGAGCTCCGTGAGGAGATATTCGCCCAGATTCGCGGCACGCTCGATCAGATGTTCGTCGAAGAGGACCGCGAGCGCCTCGAGCGCCACGCTGGCCGCCAGCGGGTTGCCACCGAACGTGCTGCCGTGGTCTCCGGGGCGGAAGACGTGCATCAACTCGTGCGTCGCCACGAACGCGGACACCGGCAGCATGCCTCCCCCCAGCGCCTTGCCGAGGACGACGCCATCGGGCCGCACGCCCTCGTGCTCGCACGCGAGGAACCTGCCGGTGCGCCCCATGCCGGTCTGGATCTCGTCGACGAGCAGCAGCACGCGCTGCTCGCGGCAGATGCGCGCGCACGCGGCAAGATAGCCCGCAGGTGGAACGACAATCCCGCCCTCGCCCTGGATCGGCTCCACCAGGAACGCGGCAGTGTGCGGAGTGATCGCGGCGGCAAGCGCCGCGGCGTCGCCGAAAGGGATCAGCTTGAATCCGGGCGCGAAGGGCCCGAAACCGTCGCCGTATTGCGGATCGGACGAAAAACCGACGATCGTGATCGAGCGGCCGTGAAAGTTGTTTTCACAGACGATGACTTCCGCCTTATCACTCGGAATGCCCTTGACCCGATAGCCCCACTTGCGTGCCGCCTTGAGCGCAGTCTCAACCGCTTCGACGCCGGTGTTGACGGGCAGAGCGCGGTCGAGCCCGGTCAGTTCGGTGAGGCGCTTGAGCAGCGGCGGCAGCTTGTCGGTGTGAACCGCACGCGAGGTGAGGGCGAGTCGTTGCGCCTGTGCGATCAGCGCCTGCACGATGCGCGGATGGGCATGCCCGTGACTGACCGCCGAGTACGCCGACAGCATGTCGAGATAGCGGCGCCCGTGCTCGTCCCACAGCCAGATGCCTTCGCCGTGAGCCATGACGACGGGCAGCGGTTCGTAGTTGCGCGCGCCATATTCGCGCTCGGTCTCGATCAATCGCGATACCGGGGCAGCCGTCCCCAGGGGGTCGATGGCGACAACACTGTCGGCAGCTCGGATTTGCGGCTTCATGACACTGCTCCTTCGACCCGAGGATCCCTCGGTCGTTCAAATTGGCTCTGGCAGCGGCTCCTTGTGGGAAGCGCTACCCACGGAATTGCGAAGATCTTAAGGAATTGCGCGCCGGCAGGGGTGCGCGGCCCCGACTCACCGTCGGAGGCGAATCAGGAACGAAGCGGGAAGCGACTTCGCCAGGACATGGTGCGCAAGTCTACCTTCGATCGTCCCGGTTCGCTTGTTGCGGCGCACCAATCGCGCCGCTCAGACCGGTCGCAACACGCGCTGCAGAAAGTCCCGGGTACGTTCATGCTTCGGATCGGCCAGAATCTGCAGCGTGGCGCCTTCTTCGACCACCCGGCCCTGGTCGAGAAACAGCACGCGGCTGGCGACCTCGGCGGCAAAGCCCATTTCATGGGTGACGACGATCATGGTCATGCCTTCGCGCGCGAGAGTGAGCATGACCTTGAGCACGTCGCCAACGAGTTCCGGATCAAGTGCGGAGGTCGGCTCATCGAAAAGGATCGCCTTCGGCTGCATCGCCAGCGCCCGCGCGATCGCGACACGCTGCTGCTGGCCGCCGGAGAGCTTGGCCGGATAGGCGGCGAGCTTCTCGCCCAATCCGACTTTGGCGAGCAAGGCGGCCGCTTGCTCCCTTGCTGCGCCGCGCGGCATGCCCTTGACGTGCACCGGGCCTTCCATCACGTTTTCCAGCGCGGTGCGATGCGGAAACAGGTTAAAGCGCTGGAACACCATGCCGACCTCGCTGCGCAGCGCGTGGATCGACTTGTGTTGGTGACGCACCGCCTCGCCGTCGATCGCGATTTCGCCTTCGTCGTAGCCCTCGAGGCCGTTGATGCAGCGAAGCAGTGTCGATTTGCCCGAACCTGATGGGCCGATGACGCAAACCACCTCGCCCTTGGGCACCTCGAGGCTGACGTGGTCGAGCACGCGGTGCGTACCGTACGCCTTGCCGACGTTGCGGACTGAAATCATCGGCGTCCAAATGCGCGTTCGAGCCGGTGCGCGAGATAGGTCAGCGGCAGACTCATCGCAAGATAGAGCAGGGCGACCAGCGTAAACACGGTCATGTTCTTGAACGTCGACGCGGCGATGAGCTGCCCGTCGCGCGTGAGTTCGGCGACGGTGATCGCCGATGCGATCGAGGAGTCCTTGAGCATCATGATCATGGTGTTGCCGTAAGGCGGCAAGAACACCCGTACCGCCTGGGGCAGAACCACGCGGCGCATTATCAGCGCCGGGCGCATGCCGATGGACTGCGCGGCCTCGATCTGGCCCGGGTCAATCGCCTCGATACCGGCACGGAAGTTCTCCGCCTGGTACGCGGAGTAGGCGATCCCGAGGCCGATGAATCCGGCCTGGAACGCCGAGAGCTGGATGCCCCAATCCGGCAGCACGAAGTAGAAGTAGAACAGCTGCACCAGGATCGGAATGCCCCGGATGATCGTGATGAGCGCGATCGCCGGCCAGGAGAGAGCGCGCACCGGCGACAGGCGCAGCAGCGCCCACACGAAGCCGAGCAGGGTGGAAAGCACCAGCGCGCACAGCGTGAGTTCGATCGTGACGACGCAGCCCTGGCGCAGGATCGGGAGGAAATCCTGCGCGTCGCGAAGGAACGTCTGCATCGCCCGGTCGCGCCGGCGTCGCTTTAGCCAGCCATGGTCACTTCAGGCTCCACTTGACCAGGATCCTGTCGAGCGTACCGTTGGCCTGGAGCTTGGCGAGGGCAACGTTGATTTTCTTCAACAGTTCGGTGTCCGTCTTGCGCACGCCGATGCCTACGCTGCCGGTCATCTTAGGTTCGTAGGTCGGCACCAGCTTCGCCTTGAACCCCGTGTTCTGCGACAACTGGTACTTGAGGATCGGGGCATCGCCGAAGCCGGCCTTGATCCGACCCAGACTCACATCGCGCAGGATGTCAGCCAGCGAATCGTAGACCTTGACGTCGGCGAACTCGCCGTTCTTTCTCAGGAACTCGATATAGACCGTCCCGACTTGCGCGCCCACGATCTGCCCCTTGAGGTCGCTGAGCGATTTGTACGGAGTATTGTCATCGATGCTGACGACCATTCCCTCGGGGTACGGAAACACCGGATCACTGAAGTCGATCACTTCCTTGCGTGGTCCGGTGATCAGCATCGCCGCGGCGATGATGTCGATCTTGTTGCTGGTTAGCGAGGGAATCAGTGCGGAGAAAGGCGTCGCCTGCACATTTACCTTGAAGCCGGCCTCGTCCCCGATCGCGGTGATGAGATCAACCATCGCTCCCTGTATGGTGTTGGTCTTCACGTCGAGGAACGTGAACGGAATGCCGGTTGGCGTCGAGCCAACGTTGTAGGTCGGGGTCTGGGCGCAGCAAAGCCCGGCGTACGCAAGTATTGCCAGCGCGCGACTAAGCAAGCCAATCGTGCGATGCATCGTCATGGTCGTCTCCCTCGGTAAGCCTGTGACACTGCGTCATGGACGCGATAGTACGCGATAGCGGCCCGCAGCTGCGGCCGGCGCAGCGCCCGCAACGGTATCGGCTTGAGCGCCGCCACCGGAAATGCTGGACGGCCGCCGTTCAATATCTCGGCAAGCAGCAGTCCCATCGTCGTTGCCATCGCCACACCGCGGCCGCAATAGCCGAGCGCTGTCCACACGCCCGGGGCAACTTCGGCGAGATGCGGCAGCCCATCGCGCGTGATTCCGACGCGGCCGTACCAGCGATACGGCCAGTGCACGCCGGCGAGCCGCGGATACACCCGTGTCGCGAAGCGCTGCAGTCGCGCGTACGCGCTCTCCGCGACCGTATCGGTCACCGACCCCCGGCCGCCGATCAGAAAACGCCCTTCGGCGTCGACGCGGAAATAGTACAGAAGCTTGCGCGTGTCAGATGCCGTAGTACCGCCGGGCAGGATCGAGCGCCGGACGAGCTCGGGCAGGGGATCGGTCGCGATCTGGACGCTGCTGACGATCAATTGGTTTGCGGTGAGCTCGGGCCAGACCGCATCCGCGTAGGCATCGGTGGCGAGAACGATCTGCCGGGCGCGCGCCTCGCCGCTAGGCGTCGTCACAACCCACATTTCGCCGTCGCGGACGATCTGCGTGGCCGGGGAACCCGTATGCACGCGAGCGCCAAGCGTCATCGCCGCGCGGGCCAGGCCCCGTGCATACGCCAGCGGCTGCAGCGCGCCGGCTCGGCGGTCGAGCCAGCCGGCAGCATAAGTGTCGGTCCCCAGAAACATCGCCAGCCGGTTGCGCGGGAGCAGCTCGACCGGTGCCCGGCGCGCCGCCCATTGCCGCGTGCGCATGATAATCGTCTGCGCCGCTGCGGCCGAGTGCGCCGGTTGAATCCACCCGCACTGCGCGGCCGAGCAGTCAATGCGGTACTTGGCGATCAGTGCGAAAACGCGGTCTGCGGCGCCGCCGGCCAGCCGCACCAGCGCTTCGCCGCGTTCGCGGCCGAACTGCGCCACAAGCTCGTCGGGATCGTGCTTGAGTCCCGGAATCACCTGTCCGCCGTTGCGCCCCGATGCCCCGTATCCGATGTCGACGGCCTCGAGCAGAATCACCGTGCGGCCAGCCTCGGCGAGCGCGAGCGCGCAAGAAAGTCCCGTATAGCCGGCTCCGACGACGACCACGTCCGCCTCGGCGCGACCCTCGTGCATCGTGGTGGCGGGCGCGAGCGGCGCGGTCGCTCGCCAGAGCGAGCGCCGCTGCTCGATTCCGGTCGCGTTCGCGGCCGCAGCGTCGGGAGACATGACTTGATGTTACCCGATGGCGATCAATCGACCCCGGAGAAGCGCAGGAGCAGCGGAATCTGCTCGGCGAAGGCGTGGTAGGCGTGATCGCCCCCGCCCTGAACGTACTGCCACGCGCCGGCATAGAAGGCGACGGCCTGCCGATAGTCGAGCAGCTCGTCGCCTGCCTGGACGAGGAGGAGATAGCGCTCCGGACGGCTGATGCGCTGGACCTTCAAGGCGGCGAATTCGGCGAAGTGTTCTGCGGTGAGTTCGTACTCCTCGCCGGTGGACGGGTTGCGCTGCGAACCCGAGGTACCCGGCAAGATCGCGCTCGGGATGGATCGCCGGATTGATCAATACCGCTTTCGCGCCGTGCGCTCTCCGCAAGATGCGTGGCGTAGAAACCACCCAGCGAGCTGCCGACAAAGGTCAGTCGTTCCCGGTCTCCGCTGTCTGCCCAACGGCTGGCCGCTTGCACCGCCGCTGCCGGCCGATGCGTCAGCTGCGGCAGAAAATACTCCGGTCGCCGCGCCGCGGGCAGTGCGGCGATCGCATGTCCCAATTGCTGCGCCTTCAGCGACTTGGGGCCGCTATTGAATCCGTGTAGATACGCGATTCGCGTCATTTCGGCGCACCGAGCCGACTCAGGAGCTTGTCGTGAATGCCGCCGAATCCGCCGTTGCTCATGATCACCATGTGGTCCCCCGGCTTTGCCGCCGCAACGATCGCGTCGGTCAGTGCACCGAGGTCGGAGTTCGTATGCACGCGCTCTCCCAAGGGCTTGAGCCACGCCGCGGCGTCCCAGTTCAGCTGCGCCGCATAACAGAACACCAGGTCCGCCATGGCGAGGCTGCCGGCGAGCGCGTCCTTCATCGTGCCGCGCTTCATCGTTGCCGAGCGCGGCTCCAGTACCGCAAGGATCCGTGCCGTTCCGACCTGTCGCCGCAAACCTTCGAGCGTCGCCGCAATCGCGGTGGGATGATGCGCGAAATCGTCGTAGATCGTGACGCCGCCGACCGTCCCGAGCACTTCCATCCGTCGCTTTACGCCGCGGAAGGTCGCAAGCGCGGCAAGGCTCTCCCGTACCGGCACGCTGACATGGCGTGCGGCGGCGATCGCGGCCAGTGCATTCAGGCGGTTGTGCTGCCCGCCAAGCGCGAACGGCGAGAGCGTACCCTGCGGGGCGCCGGCAAATTTGATCACGCCGTCGCCGGAGATGGTCCAATCGGAGCCGGCGCCGGGGCTGTCGGCGAGACGGAAGCGTTCGATTTCGCTCCAGCAGCCGCGCGCTAGCACGCGCTGCAGGTTGTCGTCGGAGCCGTTGACGATCACTCGCCCGCGGTGCGGTATCGTGCGCACGAGGTGATGGAACTGCGTCTCGATCGCGGCCAGATCCGGGAAAATGTCGGCATGATCGTATTCGAGATTGTTGAGAATCGCGGTGCGTGGCCGGTAATGCACGAACTTCGCCCGCTTGTCGGAGAACGAGGTGTCGTACTCGTCGGCCTCGATGACAAAGAACGGGCCATCGGTGAGTCGCGCCGAGGCGCCGAAGTCCGTCGCCACACCGCCGATCAGGAAGCCGGGATCGAGCCCCGCCTGGTCGAGGATCCACGCCAGCAGCGCGGTCGTGGTCGTCTTGCCGTGCGTGCCCGCGACGGCAAGCACCCATTTCTCGCGCAGCACTGCGTCGGAAAGCCATTGCGGCCCCGAGGTGTAGCGTCGCCCGCTGTCAAGGATCGCCTCCAGCAGCGCGATTGCCGCGCGAAATCGCGTTGCCGATGACGAACACGTCGGCCTGTTTCGCGACATTGTCGAGCTGCGCAACCTCGTAGCCCTCGATCAAGTCGATGCCCAAGGCGGCGAGCTGCGTGCTCATCGGCGGGTACACGTTTGCGTCGCACCCGGTTACCGTGTGGCCGGCCTCGCGCGCGATGGCGGCAAGACCGCCCATGAAGGTACCGCAGATGCCGAGTATGTGCAGATGCATGGGGCGAGTATTCAGGTTGTGGGTGCGAGTTTGAGAGCAAGGGCGCTTTCGTAGGCGGCTTCGAGCGCACGCGTGTACTGGTCGAAATCGGCGAGGCCCGATTGTGGCAGACGCGACGCGATCCTGCCGGCGATCGTCGCCCGCCACGCGGGCTCGTTCGCCAGACGGCACGCCAGGTCGACGTAAGCGGCAGCCGATTGGGCCACGGTGTCTGTTACCCCAAGGTGGGCGAGCAGGCTCCAGGTCATGCGCTCCGCCGCTCGCTCCCCGACCAGCGTGACGACGGGGACGCCCATGTCCAATGCCGCAGCGGTCGTGTCGCCACCGGTATACGGCAACGTGTCGAGGACGATATCGATCAGGCGATAGCGCGCGCGATCGGCGCGTTCATCCATCGTCCGCGGGACAAAGCGAATCCGCTCGCTCGGGATGCCGAAACTTTGCAGTCGCCGCAGGTAGAGCGGCCGTTCGGCGTCGCGCGCCGGCGAGAACGCCAGCACGCCCTGCGGCACGCGGTCGAGAATTGTGCGCCACAGCGCCCAGGCAGCGGGGGGAGAGCTTGCGCAAACTCACGAAAACGCCGAACACGACGGCGCCATGGCCGAGCCCCAGCGCCTCGCGCGAGATCGTGGGTGCCGCCGGAGTCACGCGACGCACCGGCAGCACGCAGCAACTTAGCGCCAGCGGGGCTTCGATCTGGTATTCGCCGGCGTCGGGTGGATCGATGTGACGATCGCCCAACTTGAAATCGACCTGCTGCAGGCCGACCGGGCCGTGCGATCCGAGATGAGTGATGATCACGGGCGCAGGCTTGTAGAGCAGAATCCCGGGCCGTGACGAGCCCGAGTGGCCCATCAGATCGACCAGCAGGTCCAGTTGGTCGGCCGCGATGTGCCGCGCGGCGGCGAGATTGTCAATATCGTCGAGGCGCACGAAAGCCTGACAGCAGGCACGAAACTCGACGGTCATCTGGTCTTCGAGCTCGCGCGGGGCAATCGAATAGGCACGTAAGGTGAACCGGGCGCGATCGTGCCGGCGCAACACGTTGAGCATCAAGTGCCCCATTACATGGTTGCGAAAGTCGGCGGATAGATAGCCAATGCGCAGCGGTCCCGGGCCCAGTGGCCACGCGGTGCGGCGAGATCGGCGAGCCCGGCGCGCTCTTCTTGCCGCAGCCTGTTGTACGTCTCGTGCAGGCGCCTGAGTGCGTCGCGTGGCACATCGAAATACTCGGCGTGCGCGGCGGCAGCGCCCGCGTAGACCGCCTCGCCGCGCCCGAACGGCCAGTCGATGGCCCGGGCGAGATACTTGTCTTCGTACTGCGTGCCGGGCGCAATGCGCGCCGCCATCAAGCCGGCAACCACGAGCGGAGCGGATGGCGTGGCATGGGCCTCGAAGGCGCAAAAATCGTCGAACGCCTCCTCGTCGCGGCGGAAACGCAACAGATGCCCGCGCAGCGCCAGCCAGATCTGCGGGTTATCGGGCGCCAGTGCGCGCGCGCGCCGCAGCAGAGGCAGCGCCTCACCCCAGGCGCGCAGCCGGTCGAGCGCATTCGCCTGGTTGAACAGTGCTTCCACCGATGTCGGCGCGAGCTGCGCCGCACGCTCGAACGCCCGCTCGGCATCTTCGAACTTGCTCTGCTGAAAATAGAGCTGTCCCAAGCCCAGGTAGGCCTGCGGCCAATCGGGCCGCAGCCGGATGGCGTCACGCAGGCTTGCCTCCGCGCTCGGAAAATCGCGCTTTCCCAGCTGCAGTGCGGCGACGTTGTAATGCGCTTCGGGTAACTGCGGCGCGCGCGCAAGCACCGCGGCGTAGGCGGCAAGGGCATCGTCGACCCTGCCTGCAGCGGCTTGACGCGCCGCTTCATCGAGCAGCCCGCGCAAACTCGTCATGCGGCAACGTCGGCGGTGAAGCCGGTTGCGTGATGCCGCTGCACGAGCGCGGCTTCTCGGAAGAGGACGGCGTTGACTGTGCGACGGGCGTGCGCAGGCAGACAAGCCGCCGCGAAGCGGCCATGGCGGATCGGGAAGCGCAGGTGGGTCACGTTTGGCGGCGGAGCCGGGCGAGCGCTATTATCCCCGATTGCCGCGCCCGCACCGAGCCTGGGTCGAGGTCCCGCTCGAACATGTAGAATTTGGCCCTTCGCAGCCACGGCTGCGTGTTTGCGAGGCACCCGATGGTCGTGACATACCGCCGCTTGGCGTGCGGTTTTGGGGTGGCGCTCGTCGCGGTGAGCGCGCTTGCCGGCGCCGCCGGATTGGACTATCCCCCGACTGCGAAACGTCCCGTAACCGATACGTATCATGGCGTGCCGGTGGTCGACGACTATCGCTGGCTCGAGGATGATGACAGTCCAGAAGTCAAACGCTGGGTTGCGGACCAGAACGCGCTTACGCGGCGTTATCTCGATGCATTGCCGCAACGTGCCGAAATTGCCGCGCGCGTCGGTACCCTTTTGCGCACGTCGCCGGTGCGGCGTTACGATTTCCAGTACCGCCACCGTTTGTTCGCACTGAAGGTGCAGCCGCCGAAAAATCAGCCGCTGCTCGTGGCCCTGCCCGTCACCGGTGACACGCGCGCCGAGCACATCGTGCTCGATCCCAACGTGCTCGACCCGTCGGGTCGAACGGCCATTGATTTCTTCCGGCCCTCCTACGACGGCAGCCACGTCGTGGTATCGCTTTCGGTCAATGGCAGCGAGGACGGCACCGCGTATGTCTACGACGTCGCGACCGGCCGTCGCCTCGATGACGTCATTCCGGGCGTGAACTACCCGACGGCCGGCGGGAGTGTCGAATGGAATGCCGACGGTACCGGCTTCTACTACACGCGCTATCCGCATGGCGACGAGCGGCCACCCGAGGATCGCCATTTCTTCCAACGCATCTTCTTCCACCAACTCGGCACACCGGTCGCCGGCGACCGTTATGTCACAGGCGATGATTTCCCCCGCATCGCCGAGATTGGGCTCCAGGGCAGCAGCGACGGCCGCTATCTGCTCGCGGTGGTCCGCAACGGCGACGGCGGCGAGATTGCCTACCATTTGCGCGACACCACTGGCCGCTGGCACGAGATTGCGGGGTTCAAGGATGGCATCAAGCATCTGGCCTTCGGCGACGACGGCAAGCTCTACGGACTCAGCATCAAGGACGCGCTCCTCGGCCGCATCATCGCGATTCCCCTGCGACAGCCCTCGGTTTCCGCGGCCAAGGTCGTGGTTCCGGAAGGCAAGATCGTTGCCGAAGACGTGCACCCGACCCGCGCGCGGCTCTATGTGACCTATCGCGATGGCGGACCGTCAGTGGTACGCGTTTACTCGCTGGCAGGCACGTTCCTGCGCCAGCTGCCCACCGCCCCAGTGTCCGACATCGAGGTCCTGGCCCGGCTTGACGGCGACGCCGTGCTGGTCAGCAGCGTGAGCTACGTCCGACCGAGAGAGGTCTCGCGCTACGACGCGCGTTCGAAGCGCCTGGTTTCCACCGAGCTCAGCGGCCGTTATCCGTTCAGCCTGGACGATGCCGCGGTCGAACGCGAATTCGCGGTTTCAAAGGACGGTACGCGGGTTCCCGTAACGATCATCGCCCGCAAGGGTGTGCGCCGGGACGGCAGCAACCCGCTGCTGCTGTACGGCTACGGTGGCTACGGCATCAGCATGAGTCCCAATTTCTCGCCGCTGCTGCGGCTTTGGCTCGACTATGGCGGCGTGTACGCGGTCGGCAACGTTCGCGGCGGCGGCGAGTACGGCGAGCCGTGGCATCTGGCCGGGAACCTCACCAAAAAGCAGAACGTGTTCGACGACTTCGCGGCGTGCCTGCAATTGCTGATCGACCGCGGTTACACGCGGCCCGACAGGGCCGCGATCATGGGCGGCAGCAACGGTGGCCTGCTGATGGGGGCCACGTTGGTGCAGCACCCGCAACTGCTGCGTGCGGTCGTCAGCGAGGTCGGCATCTACGACCCGCTGCGGTGGGAGCTGCAGCCCAACGGCGCATTCAACGTAACCGAGTTCGGCTCGATCAAGGACCCCGAGCAGTTTCGCGCGCTGTATGCGTACTCTCCCTTTGCCAACGCCCGCGACGGCACCGCCTACCCCGCCGTTCTGTTCACGAGTGGCGACAACGACGGGCGTGTGGCGCCCTACGAGTCGCGGAAGATGACGGCCCGGCTGCAGGCCGCAAGCGCCTCCTCCAGTCCGATCCTGCTGCGCACCGAAGCCGCGGCCGGGCACGGCATCGGTACCGCGCTATCGACGCGGATCGAGGAGGATGCGGACATCTATGCATTCCTTGTCGACCAGCTCGGCATGACCACCCAGTCCGCGACCGCTCCGGTCGCGGCGGACGGGGCCCTGCGCGCGCCTGTCACCGCACGGCGCGGACCAGTGGCAGCACGACACTGACGACCACGCCCGGAATATCGGTGCGGTCCGCAGCGGTGGCGTGTCCGCCGTGGAACTCGGCGATCAGCCGCACAATGTAGAGCCCGAGCCCCAGGTGCGGCTCGGTGCCGGATTGCTCGGTGCGGACCGACACCATGGAGTCGAAGAGCCGGCCGCGCATGTTCGGCGGCAAAGCCGGCCCGCGGTTGGCGACGCTCAGCCGAACGCCCACGACATCCCGCACCAGCGCGACGCTGACCGGCGTGCCAGGCGTTGCGAACTCGACCGCGTTGGCAACGAGCTTGTCGAGCATCTGCGCAACGAGTTCGGGCGCGCCCTCGAGGAGGACCGCTTCCGCGGGCAGGCTGAGCTCGATCGTCTGTTCCGGATACGCTGCGCGATAGCCGTCGACGCAGCCGGCGACCACGCGCACCAGGTCGAAGCGCTCGCGTTCCGCATCGGCAAGGCTTTGCTCCAGCCGCGTCGCCTCGGTCATGCGAGTCAGTAGGTGCGCAAGGCGGTTGAGGCCCTGCTGCGCCCGCTCCATGTAGACGCGCGCATCGTCAGGTAGCGGCTGCATCCGCAGCGCATCGAGCGACGAACGCACGACGGCGATCGGGGTGCGCAGTTCGTGCGAAAGCCGGCTCGCCATCGCCTCCTGATAGCTGGCGTACTGCGCCAGACGCGCGAGTGCGCTGCCAAAGCTCCGCGACAGGTCGCCGATTTCGTCGCCGGCGCTCGAACCGGTTACCACGCCGCGCACGCGGCCGTTCGCGTCGATCGCCGCCTCCGCTTCGTCGCGCAGGCGGCGGATCCGCGTTGACAGCCACGATGCATACAGCGTCAGAGCGACCGAGCCGATGAGCAACGCCGCGAGCACGATGTTGAACAGGCGCGCAAAGGCTCGGTTGCGCTCCGCGAGCACCGCATTGGTCGTCTCTTCGACAATGACCGCACCCTTCACTTCGTCGCCGACCCAGATCGGTTGCGCCGCGGACACGATTACCGCTTTGCCGTCCGCGGTCGGGCGGCGCGCGACGGTGAGGATGCCTGCGAGTGCGCCCTCGACATCCTTGCCGGCGGCAACGGTACGGCCTGCGCGCTCGTCACTGAAATCCTCGCTTGGCTGCGGGAGCACGCGCGCATACAGGGGTTGCAGGATTTCTCGCTCGAGCCATTGCCCAGGACGCGCGAGCAAGGCGCTCGGACCTGTCTGGGTCGCGTCGGCGGGAGGTTCCGCGCGCCTGAGGCTGCCGGCGCGCGCGAGCACGTTCTGCTCGCGGTCAACAACCCAGATGCGGGCCGTGGTGCGGGACAGGCCGTGAATGATCTGATCGATTTCCGGTGCCGCCGCCGATGTCCCCGCGGCCGGGCCCGGGGAAGCCGCGCCGTCATCGCCGGCGCGAGCGTAGCGCAGCGACTCGAGCACCGCCGCGGGCGTCTCGAACAGCCGCGGCCGGTCGTGCAGGGCGGTGGCCACTGCCTGCGCCGTTCCGGCCAGCGTGCGTTCCTGCGCGTCGCGCAAGAACCGCTCGAGTTCGCGCACGTATTCGTAGCCTAGCCATGGAATCGCCAGGAACACCGTCAGCACGAGCAGCAGCTGTGCGCGGATGCCCAGCGCAATGCGCGGTCCGTTCATGGTTCAGCGCATTGCCGCTTAGGCCGCGGAATTCCAGCGGTAGCCCATGCCGTAGACCGTCGCGATGCAATCGAACTTTGGGTCAAGCGCGAGAAACTTCTTGCGAATGCGTTTGATGTGGGAAGTGATCGTGCTGTCGTCGACGACGATCTTGGCGTCCCGCATCAGACTGTCGCGATCCTTGACGTGCCCGGGAAAACGGGCGAGCGCGTGCACCATCCAGAATTCGGTCAGCGTCAGCTCGACGCGCTGACCCGACCAGTGGGCGGTCAGGCGCTTCAGGTCCAGCGCCAGCGCACCGCGCTCGACTACGTCCTCGGATGCCGGCGGCGCGGCGAGCAGATCGCTGCGCCGGAATAGCGCCGCGATACGCGCGCTCAGGTGCGGCAGGCTTACGTCCTTGGTCAGGTAGTCATCGGCGCCCAGACGCAGGCCGGCGACGATGTCGAAATCGGAATCGCGTGCGGAGAGGAAGATTATCGGAACCGTCGGCGACAGCGCACGCAGCTCGCGACACAGCGCGAAACCGCCGTCGATGTCGTCGGCAAGCCCGATGTCGATGACCGCCAGGTCGGGAAGTCGCGTGCGGAACGCCGCGAGCGCGTCCGCGCGGCTGCCGTACGCCGCCACCTCGTAGCCCTGCTTGCGCAGGACGTCCGCGTAATTCCCGCGGATCGCGGGCTCGTCCTCGACGATGGCAATGCGGCGGCTCATGACCGGTCCGGGTTGGCAAAGCGACGAGCCGACTATAGCGCACAGGGCGTCGCCGCCGTGGCGTTTCGGGCGCCTGCCATGTTTTCGCCATCATTCTTCGCCGGCATGCCACCTTTGAATACCTTGCAGCGCCATGCCGCCAGGTTCAACTGGGGACCTCGGAGTCGCCGGTGAAAAACGGAACCCACGCCTACCTCGATTGCGTCGCACGCTGCGCGCGCGGGTTCCGCTGCCGGCAACGTACCTCGGCCGCAATTGCTCGGCACGGCACGTTGCTCTGTGCGGTGGACGGGCAGGAGCGCACGCTCCGCCCGCGCCGGGTTTGGACCGCGATTGCCCTGCCGGAGTCCTATCATGCCAAGCACTGACCATGCCCTCGTCACCACCCTGAACTCGCGCGTGTGGCGTGATTTTGCGCTGCTGGCGATACAAAGTTTGGCCATCGGCGTTGCCGCGAGCGTGCTGCTGGGGCTCGCGGTGTTCGCGATGGTTTAGCTCAAACGCCGCCGAGCGGGGAGGACCGATCGGCCGGATGTGCGTCCGGCGTGCGCCGCAAGGATGCGGCCGCGCCGCGCATCACCGGCCGAGTCTTCCCCGGTCGGCGGCCCGGGCGATCGCGCTTATTGGTGGAGTTTCAGCGCGCGGATGAGCGCGATGCCACCGGCCCAGAACAGCGCCGCCAGGATCATTCCGATCATGGCGCCGGCAATCGCTCCGGCAACGCCGGTTGCGCCGAATGCGGACACGATCATCCAGGCAAGAATGCCGCCCCCGCCGCCGCAGACGGCGATCGCAACCAATCGCAAGATGAAGAGCAGCACAGCGTCGTAGGCGCCTGCTTCGCGTGCAGGCGCTGCGCAAAGTATAACAACGGCCGGCCGCCATACGCTGGAGCGCTGGATCTCGATCCCATTTGCTATCCTAGCGCGATGAACGACCGCACTTCCCATTCGAGATCCGGTTTTACGCTCGCTGCGCGCGACGCCGTGCGCGCGCTGATCGCCTCGCAGATCCGGGAGGTCGCCAACGCCGGGCTCGGCGAACCCGACATCCTGCCGTTCTGGTTCGGCGAACCCGACGAGGTCACGCCCGCGTACATTCGCGAGGCCGCCGTGGCGTCGCTCGGCGGCCGGCGAAACCTTCTACACGCTTAACTTCGGCATCCCCGAGCTACGCGCCGAGCTCGCCGCCTACGTGTCGCGGCTGCACCGACCCATCACCGTCGACAACATCGCGGTCACCGCGTCAGGCATGTCGGCATTGATGCTCACCATGGAGGCGCTTCTCGACCCCGATGATCGTGTCGTTGGCGTAACGCCGTTATGGCCGAATCTGACCGAGATTCCTAAAATCCTCGGCGCCGAAGTCGTGCGCGTGGGGCTCGAGTTCGGCAGTGACGGCTGGAGGCTCGACGTCGATCGGCTGCTCGATGCGCTGACCCCTGGCACGCGAGCGCTGCTGATCAACTCGCCGAACAATCCGACCGGGTGGACGCTCGGGCGCGACGATCAGCGCAGCATCTTCGAGCATTGCCGCCGCCACGGCATCTGGGTGATCGCCGACGACGTCTACGAGCGCCTGTTCTACGTTGCCGCGGGCTGCGCGCCGTCTTTCCGCGACCTCGCCGATCCGGCCGATCGTCTCGTCAACACCAACAGTTTTTCGAAAGCGTGGCTGATGACGGGCTGGCGCCTGGGCTGGATCGTCGCGCCGCCGGAGCTGATGCCTGATCTTGGCAAGCTTATCGAATACAACACGTCGTGTTCACCGGTGTTCGTGCAGCGCGCGGGTGTGGTCGCGATTGCGTGACGGCGAACCGACCGTTGCGCACACGCTCGCGCGCTTCCGTGCGGCGCGCGACATGCTGGTGCACGAACTGGCGTCGATCGATGGCGTCGAAGCCGCGCTGCCGGCCGGCGCAATGTACGTGTTCTTCCGCGTCGCCGGCGTCCACGACAGTCTTGCGTTCTGCAAGCGGCTGCGTGCGCGAGGCGCGGCTGGGCCTCGCGCCCGGCAGCGCATTCGGACCCGAAGGCGAAGGCTTCTTGCGCTGGTGCTTTGCCGCCAGCCCCGAGCGCCTGCGCGAAGGCGTGCGGCGACTGCACGAGTTCCTCGCTCGCCGATGAAGCGACTCCGCCCGTGCCGTGACCCTATCCGTCGCCTGCGGCCGACGCGCGCTGCTCGTAGCGGCGATCATGCTCGGCCTGGGCGTCGTGCCGAGCCACGCGGCCGATATGAAAAAGACATTGCACGTCGCCTTCGCAGTCGCCGAAAACGGCTTCGATCCGCAGGCGGTCTACGACACCTATTCCTTCGACGTCTGCCACGCGATCTTCGACCCGCTCTACACCTACGACTATTTCGCGCGCCCCGAGCGCCTGGTTCCCAATACCGCCGCGGCCCCGGCCGAGATCAGCGACGGCGGGCGCACGTTCACCGTCAAGGTCCGGCCCGGCATCTACTTCGCCGACGATCCGGCGTTCAAGGGCAATAAGCGCGAGCTCGTCGCGGAGGATTACGTATACACGCATCAAGCGCATCTTCGATCCGAAGGTGCGGTCGTATTGGCTCTACATCTTCGAGCGTCGGCTGGTCGGCCTCGACGAGGCGCTCGAGGCGCGCCCGCAAGACAGGCCGCTTCGATTACGACCAGAAGATCGAGGGCTTGCAGGCACTTGACCGTTATACATTGCGCATTCGCTTCAAGAGTTCCCTTCTATGCCTTTCAACACTGGCTCACCTACGACGGCCTCGCTGCGGTCGCCCGCGAGGTGGTCGAGACGTACGGGGACGCATCGAACCGCGTGATGGAGCATCCGGTCGGGACCGGCGCCTACCGGCTGAAGGAATGGGTGCGCGGGCAGAAGATCGTCCTCGAGGCGAACCCGGGTTATCGCGACGACGATCTATCCGGTTCCGGGCGCCGGGCAGCGAACCGGATGATGCGGCGGTTGCGAAGGCCGAACGCCGGGAAGAAGCTCCCGATCATCGGTCGCGTCGAGGTGAGCATCATCGAAGAGGAGTTGCCGCGGCTGCTCGACGTTCGATAGCGGCGCGCTCGACTACCTCGAGTTGAGCGCGGGTCGATCGCCGACAATGTGCTGGCAGGTGGCGCTCTGCTGCCCGGTCTACGCCAAGCGCGGCACCGTGCTCCACCGGCAGACCGAGCCGTCGCTTACCTTCACGTTCTTCAACATGGATGACCCGGTTGTCGGCGGCTACGCGCCGGAGAAGATCGCGCTGCGGCGCGCAATCGCCATGGGCTACGACCGTCAGGAAGAGATCGCCGTGCTGCGCCACGGCCAGGCGCAAGCTCGCATCGCAGCTCGTCGCCGCCAGGTATTCCAGGCCACGACCCGGCGCTCGCCCCGAAAAACGGCTACGACCCCGCCGCGGCACGGGCGTTGCTCGACCGCTTCGGCTACAAGGACCGCGACGGCGATGGCTACCGCGAGACACCCGGCGGCAAGCAACTCACCATCACCAAGGCGTCCACGCCCGCCGCCATCGATCGCACCGAAAACGAATTGTGGAAGAAGAATATGGATGCGATCGGCATTCGCGTGGCCTTCTTCACGCAGAAATGGCCCGAGCTCAACAAGATGTCGGAAGCCGGCCAGTTGCAGATGTGGGGATTGTCGTGGATAAGCGCGGTGCCCGACCCGGAGCCGTTCGCGACGCCGCTCTACAGCAAGACGATCGGCACACAGAATGACGCGCGCTTCCGCCTCCCGGCCTACGACGAAGCGTACGAAGCGGCAATGCTCCTGCCCGACGGCCCCGAACGCACCGCCCTTTATCGCCGAATGACCGAACTCGTTCTGAGCTACACGCCGTGGCTGCTCGGCATGAACCGCTACGCTAACGTAATCGCGCAGCCGTGGCTCAAGGGCTACAAGCAGAGCGCGTTCCTGCGCCATCAATGGCAGTATTACGACGTGGTTCGCTAGCGCAGCCACCGAGCGGTACGTGCGCCGGGCAGATCGGCCCGGCCTGTCGCTGGCTCCTCGCGTCGCGATAGCCTATTCTTACTGAGCCAGGAATTCGCACAGCAGCCGGTGAAAATGGTGCGTGCCGCGCTCGTGCGTCGGCGAGTAGCGACCGCGCCGGTAGAAGGACGAGCGCACGCCGCGTTGCACGGCCTCGACGATCGCCTCGTCTTCCATCTCAACCTGGTGCAGGGCGCCTCCAGCGCCCTGTCCGAGCTTTGCCTCGTCCCACACGTACGAGCGGAATTCAATGCGCGTGCGATCGAGTGCCTCGGGGACGACGCGGTTAAGCGACAGGCCCCAGGGGTAGCAATTGAGCATCAGGTTCGGAAAGATCCACCAGTAATAGGCGGCGACGCGCTGCGCGCGATCGGGCGCAGACATCAGGCAGGTCGAACGCAATCTCCCCTGGCTTGGCCAGGGCGAGCTGCAGGCTGGAATAGCGGAAGAGTTCGTGCCCGTAGGTGGCGCAGTCCACCACCGTGCTCAGCGCCGGATGGACGAAGGGGATGTGGAACGCTTCCAGAAAATTCTCAACGTAGAGAGCCCAGTGCGCATTGATCACGTAGTCCCGGCTCTTGGTCACATCGGGACGGAATTCCGCGACCGGCAGCCACGCCAGCCGCGCCGTCATGTCACCCAGAAACGTCGCGAGAGGCGCGACCGGGTCGAGCGCGGCGAAGCCGTGGTTCTCCCAGGCGGCGAGAGGTATCTGCGGCAGGTTATCTGCGGGCGAGGGAAAGTTCTTCGCCGCGGTGAATCCCGGCATGAACGTCATGCCTCCTGCAAGGTCGAAGCGCCGCGAATGGTAGGCGCAGCGAATCTGTTCGGCCCCCGTGCACGCCTCGCGCACCAGGATGTTGCCGCGGTGGGTACAGACATTGGACAGGCAGCGCAAATCACCGGCAGCGTCCCGCGCCAGCAGTAGCGGCTCGTCAATGAGGCCGGGCAACAGCTCGCGCGGCGCCAGCGAGCCCAGTGTGGCGACGGAGGCAAGGTCGCCGATCCATTGCCAGGTGCGCGCGAAGATGCGCTCGCGTCCAAGCGCGTACGCCGCCTCGTCGCGGTAGAACGCGCTGTCGATCGTGGCGGCGACGGTGATGTCGGAGTCGACGCGATAGGCCATTGCGCGAATCCTACCAGTTGCCGTCGATCGGTCGGAGCTGGCCGTTCATCTTCTGCCTTCCGGTCGCCACGATTCGCCTCCGCCAAGCCGCACCGGTGCCGCAACGCCGTCGCCGATCTCATGGTTAAATCCAGTCCGCAGCCGCGATCCGCCGCGGAAAACGCTGCGCCCGCTCAAATCCTGGGGACACGCATGGCGCAATTCCGGAAGGTTGCCTCACGCACGGCCGCGCTGGTTGCGGCGTCGCTCGCATGGTCGAGCGCGCCAATCTGGGCGCAAAACGTCGAATTCTTCTCTCCGCAGGGAGAGGTCAAGTCCGTGCGTCAGGTCACGGCGCGCTTCGCGCAGGCGATGGTGCCCTTCGGAGATCCGCGTGAGGTCGACCCCTTCGCCATCGACTGCGTGGAAAAAGGCAAGGGGCACTGGGCGGACATGAAAAACTGGGTCTACGACTTCGATCGAGACCTGCCCGCCGGCGTGCGCTGCAGCTTCACGGTCAAACCCGGCGTCACGGCGCTGGACGGCACGGCGCTCGTCGCCGGAGCGCGGTTCGAGTTCAGCACCGGGCGGTCCGGCGATCGTGCGCAGCCTCCCCGAGGAAGGTTCGACCATTGACGAAAATCAGATGTTCATCGTCGGGCTTGATTCCCCGGTCGCGGCGGACAGCATTCCCGCCCACGCGTACTGCAGCGTGGCCGGCGTGAACGAGAAGATCGGCGTGCGCCTGGTGACCGGCGCGGAGCGCGCCACGATCCTCGACAATCGCAAATCGTTCGCGGCGAGCTATTTGCGCTTCATCTTCCTCGACTCGGATGCCGGGCGCACGGGTCCGAGCTTCCTGTTCCGGTTGCCCGTTACCGGTAGCGACGAGGAGAAGTTCCTGCGCCTGCGCGACGCGCCCGATTCGCCCCTGGTCACGCTTGCCTGCACCCGCACGCTGCCACCGAACGCGGAGGTCAAGCTCGTCTGGGGCAAGGGCATCGCGGCGCTGTCGGGCGTCCCGACCAGCGCCGACCAGGCGCTGGCGTACCGCGTGCGGCCGACGTTTCGCGCCTCGTTTTCCTGCGAACGCGTGAACAAGGATGCGCAATGCATTCCGATCCTGCCGTTGCGACTGTCGTTCACCGCCCCGGTCGCGGCCCGCGACGCGGCGAAGATCCGGCTCGTCGACAGCGGGGGCAGGGTCTACCGGGCACAGATCACCAAGGATGACGATGCCATCAACGGGGTCGCCTTCGGCCCCGGCTTGCCGGAAAGAGAGTCCTTTCGCCTCGAATTGCCCGCCGGACTGAAGGACGACGCCGGCCGGACGCTCGCCAACGCATCGTCCTTCCCGCTCAAGGTGCGCACCGACGAGAACCCCCCGCTCGCGAAGTTCTCCGCCGACTTCGGCATTCTCGAGCACGTGCTGCCTGACAAGTCGACGCCGCTGCTGCCGGTCACGCTGCGCAACGTCGAGGCAACGCTCCAGGGCCGGGTCGGCACGACCGGTCGCCCCACCGCGCCCGAGGACAAAGCGGGTGGCAATGCGCCGATTCCGGCCAGGGTCGCGCGGGTCGCGCGCGGCGACGAGATGCGGATCGTCGAATGGCTCGAGCGCTTCGAGCGCGCGCAGATTGTCGACGCCGAGTACGACCAGAAGACCGAGCGCTGGAATGTCAAGCGCAACGGCCACGCGCTGTCGATGTTTCGAGCCTCGGACGCGCTGCACACGCTCGAGGTGCCGAAGCCCAACGGCGAGAAGGCGTTCGAGGTCGTGGGCATTCCGCTGCCCGACCCCGGGTTCTACGTCGTTGAGCTGGCGAGCCCGAAGCTCGGCGCGGCGCTCAACGGCGACACCCGGCCGTACTATGCGCGCACGACCGTCCTGGTCACCAACCTGGGTGTGCATGTCAAGCTCGGGCGCGAATCGTCGCTGGTCTGGGTGACGCGGCTCGCCGACGGCAAGCCGGTGAGGAACGCGCGTGTCGACGTGCGCGATTGTGGTGGGCACACCTACTGGCACGGCACCAGCGACGCGTCAGGCATCAGCCGGGTCGACGTGGAACTCCCCGATCGGGATGCGCTGCCACAGTGCCCGCGCGGAGAAAGGGAGTTCTTCGTCACTGCACGTGCCGGCGACGACATGAGCTTCGCCTTCTCCAGCTGGGGCGAAGGCATCTCGCCGTGGCGCTTCAACGTCCCGACCGGCAACTGGAACGGGCCGTACGTCGCGCACGCGGTGCTTGACCGTTCGCTGTTTCGCGCCGGAGAGACGGTATCGATGAAGATCTTCGTTCGGCAGCAGACTGCGGCCGGTTTCTCGCTGGTGCAGCGCGACGCGCTCGAGGACACGCTCACGATCCGGCACCAGGGTTCGGAGCGCGAATATGCCGTACCCGTGCAATGGACCTCAAGCGGACCCGGAATCGACCACGGTGAGGCGACGTTTGCCATTCCCGGCGATGCTGCGCTCGGGACATACAGCATCGACATTCACGATTCCCTCGGCGCCAGGCGCAGCCGCAGCGATGCGCGGCCCGTGGGTACATTCCGCGTCGAGGCATTTCGCGTGCCCCTCATGCGCGCGCGGCTGCAGCCGGTCGGCACGCCGCTCGTCAACCCCACTGCGGTGCAGATCGATTTACAGGTTTCCTATCTCTCGGGTGGCGGCGCAGGCGGCCTGCCGGTCAAGTTGCGCAGCCAAATCGAGCCCAAGGCCGTGGCCTTCGCCGATTTCGAGGGCTATAGCTTCGCCGCGGGCGACGTTACCGAAGGTCGCGACGAAGAAGGCGACGCGTACGCGCGCTTTGGCGACTACACGTTCGCAGACCCCGACTACAGCGACGACGACGCTGCGGAGCCGGCCGTCCGCGGACGGCGCACCACCGACCTCAGCCTTGCGCTCGATGCAGCGGGCGGTGCGCGGGCAACGATAAAGGACGTCGGCAGTGATCACGCGCCGCGGGATCTGGTCGCCGAATTGGAATACCGCGATCCCAACGGCGAAACCCTGACGTCGTCGGTGCGGGCGACTCTTTGGCCGGCGCGGATCGTGCTGGGCCTCAAACCCGACAGCTGGGTTGCGAGCAAGGACCGGCTCAAGTTCACCGTTGCCGCGGTCGATCTCGCGGGCGCCCCGGTCGCCGGGGTGCAGGTGCAGACCGACGTATTCAGGCGCGAGACGTACTCGCATCGTCGCCGGCTGATCGGCGGTTTCTATGCCTACGAACACGGCAGCGAGACCAAGCGCCTGACCGACCTTTGCTCCGGCACGACCGACGCACACGGGCTGTTGCTATGCGAGGTTGCGGCGCCCGCCGCCGGCAACCTGATCCTGCGCGCACGCGCCAGCGATGGCGACGGCAATCTCGCAATCACGCGTGCCGACGCCTGGGTAGCGACGGGCGAGGACTGGTGGTTCGCGGCGTCCGACAACGACCGCATCGATCTGTTGCCCGAGAAAAAGCGCTATGAGCCCGGCGACATCGCGCGCCTCCAGCTGCGCACACCGTTCAAGGAAGCGACCGTGCTCGTCACCCTCGAGCGCGAGGGGATCCTCGACGCGTTCGTGCGCACGGTCAAGCGCAGTGACCCGGTGCTCGAGGTTCCCATCAAGGGCAGCTACGCGCCGAACGTGTTTGTGAGCGCATTCGTCGTGCGCGGCCGAATCGGCGGTGTCGAGCCCACTGCGTTGATCGACCTCGCCCGGCCCTCCTACAAGATGGGGCTCGCCGAGATCCGTGTCGGCTGGTCGGCGCATGAACTCGCGGTCAAAGTCACGCCCGCACAGGCGGCATTCAAGGTGCGCGACAAGGCGCGCGTGAACATTGCCGTGCGCCGCAGCGACGGCAGCGCGCCGCCTGCGGGCAGCGAGATCGCGTTGGCCGCGGTCGACGAAGGGCTGCTGGAACTGCTGCCCAACGACAGCTGGAAGCTTCTCGACGCAATGATGACGCGGCGTGGCGAAGAGGTGGAGACGTCGACAGCGCAGATGCAGGTGATTGGCAAACGTCACTTCGGCAAGAAGGCGATCGCCGCGGGCGGCGGTGGCGGCCGCGCCTCGGCGCGCGAGCTGTTCGACACGCTGCTGCTGTGGCGGGCGCGGGTGCCGCTCGACGCCGCGGGCGATGCCAGCGTCGAAATTCCGCTTAACGATTCGCTGACGAGCTTCCGCATCGTTGCCATCGCTTCGAGCGGTGCGGGGCTTTTCGGCACCGGCGATGCGTCAATTCGCTCCACACAGGACCTCATGCTGCTCTCGGGTCTGCCGCCGGTCGTGCGCGAATCCGATCGCTTCCGCGCGACGTTCACGGTGCGCAACGCCTCCGAGCGGCGGATGGCGGTGCAGTTGACGGCGCGCGTCGCGGCAAGCGGAAAGGCGCCGCTGGCGCTCGGTACGCGCCAAATCGAGCTGGCGCCCGGCGAGGCGCGCGAGGCGACATGGGACGTCAGCGTCCCGGTCGATGCGACCAAGCTCGACTGGCAGATTGAAGCCGTCGAGGGTGCCCGGGACAGCGCAGGCGTGGCACGCGACGCGCTAAATGTATCGCAGGCGGTGGTCCCCGCGATCCCCGAGCGCACTTACCAGGCGACGATCGTCCAGCTCGTGGCGCCGCTGGCCGTTTCGGTGCAACGTCCGGCGGACGCGATCCCGGGCCGTGGCGGCGTCAACGTGAGCATGCAGGCCAAGCTTGCCGGCGATCTGCCCGGCGTCGATGAATATCTTTCCCGATACCCGTACTCGTGCTTCGAGCAGAAGACCTCGATCGCCATCGGCTTGCGCGACCGTTCCGCGTGGAGTGCGTTGATGCGCGCACTTCCCGACTATCTCGATCGCGATGGGCTGGTGAAATACTGGCCGTTGCTGCACGACGGCAGCGATGCTCTTACCGCGTATGTGCTGGCGGTCGCCGACGAGGCGGGCTGGGAGATACCCGATGATTCGCGCGGGCGCATGGAGAATGCGCTGGTTGGTTTCGTCGAGGGCCGCGTCGTGCGCTATTCCGACCTGCAAACGGCCGACCTGGCCATTCGCAAGCTGGCGGCCCTCGAAGCGCTGTCGCGGCGCAGGGAAGCGATCAGCCCCAAATGGCTGGACAGCATCGCGATCGAGCCGAACCTGTGGCCAACGTCAGCGGTGATTGACTGGTATCTGGTGCTCAAGCGCTCGCCAAAACTGCCGCAGCGCGACGAGCGCATGCAGGCCGCGGAGCAGATTCTGCGTTCACGCCTGAATTTCCAGGGCACCACGATGGGCTTCTCTACCGAGAAGAGCGACGCGCTGTGGTGGCTCATGGTGTCGGCGGACTCCAACGCCAACCGCCTGCTGCTCGCGCTGCTTGACGCGCCCGCGTGGAAGGATGACATGCCACGGCTCGTGCGCGGCTCGCTCGGACGAATGCAGCGCGGACACTGGAACACGACCGTGGCCAACGCCTGGGGCGTGCTCGCGGTCGAGAAATTCTCGGCCGCGTTCGAGTCCGATCCGGTATCGGGCACGACCAGCGCGACGCTTGGGGAGATGCGTTACGCCCATGCGTGGCTGGCCGATGATGGTGTCAAGCCGTTCGCCAAGATGCTCGCCTGGCCGCCGCAGCGCGCCGATCTCGCGCTCGCCCATGACGGCGCCGGGAAACCCTGGATCACGTTGCAGAGCATCGCGGCCCTGCCCTTGAAGGAGGCCTTGTCAGCCGGCTACAAGGTTTCCCGCGAGGTAACGGCGGTGCAACAGCAGACCAAGGGCAAATGGAGCCGCGGCGACGTCGCACGGGTGCATCTGGAAATCGAAGCGCAGTCCGACATGACGTGGGTGGTCGTCGACGACCCGATTCCCGCGGGCAGCACCGCACTCGGCCGGGGGCTGGGCGGGGATTCCGGTCTCCTGGCGCAGGGCGAGATCAAGCGCGGCACGGTATGGCCGGCCTTCGAGGAGCGCACGTTCACCGCGTATCGAGCGTACTTCCGCTATGTGCCCAAGGGCAAGTTCGTGCTCGAGTACACGGTGCGCCTCAACAACCCGGGGGAGTTTCATTTGCCGACGACACGGGTCGAGGCACTGTACGCGCCGGAGATGTTCGGCGAACTGCCCAACGCGGATTGGACGGTGCTGCCGTGAGTCGATTTCGCGTCCTGCTCCTATGCGTCATCGCCGCCTGGGCGCTGACCGCGCGTGCCGCTACGCCGCCACCATCCTTCGCCACCGTCAAAGCCGCCTACGTCCCTTCCGAAGCGCTGCTCCTCGACCGTCACGGCGCGCCGCTGTCGGAGTTGCGCCTCGACAGCGCGGCGCGCCGACTGGATTGGGTGCCGCTCGCCGACATCTCGCCGGCGATGGCCGCGACGCTGATTGCGGCAGAAGACAAGCGCTTTTACGACCACGCCGGCGTCGACTGGTCAGGCCTCGCCGGCGCAGCCTGGGACAGTGTTTGGCGAGTGCTCGACGGGCGTCGTCCGCGTGGCGGGTCCACGATCACCATGCAGCTTGCGAGCTTTCTCGATCCGGGGTTGGCGCCGGGCAGCGGCACTCGGAGCTTCGGCCAGAAATGGGATCAGGCGCGGGCGGCGCAGACGCTCGAAGACTCGTGGACCAAGGCGCAAATCCTCGAGGCCTATCTCAACCTGGCGTCGTACCGGGGGGAACTGACCGGGCTCAATGCCGCCGCGCGCGGACTCTTCGGCAAATCGCCGGAGGGTATCGATGCGCGGGAAGCGGCGATTCTGGTCGCGCTGTTGCGCAATCCCAACGCGCCGGCGCCCGCGGTCGCGCAGCGCGCGTGTGCGGTCGTGGCGCTCGCCTCGGAATCCATTACGTGCGAGGAAGTACGTGCGATGACAATGGTGGCGCTCGCCGGCCCGTATCGCTTGGCAGCGCGCTGGAACGACGCGCCGCATGTCGCTGCCAAACTGCTGAGGCGTCCCGGAGACCGTGTGTCGAGCACGCTCGACGCGGACTTGCAACGATTCGCCGTCGCGACCTTGCGCGATCACCTGGCCGAGCTGACTGACCGCGGCGTTGGCGACGGTGCAATCGTGGTGCTCGACAACGCGAGTGGCGACGTGCTGGCGTATGTCGGCAGTGCGGGGGCGCTTTCCTCGGCGCCGCAGGTCGACGGGGCGATCGCTCTGCGCCAGCCCGGATCGACGCTCAAACCCTTCCTCTACGCCTTCGCGCTCGACTCGAAGTTGCTTACCGCCGCCTCGCTGGTCGACGACAGCCCGGTTGCGATCGCCACCGCGCGCGGCATCTATGTCCCGCAGAACTACGACCACGATTTCCACGGACTCGTGAGCGTGCGTACCGCGCTCGCCAGCTCGCTCAATGTGCCCGCGGTGCGCACGCTGGAATTGGTCGGCCTCGATCGCTTTCACGACACGTTGACCCATCTCGGTTTCGACACGCTTACGCGCGACGACGATTTCTATGGCGCTGCGCTCGCGCTGGGCGATGCCGACGTGACGCTGCTGTCCCTGACCAACGCCTATCGCGCACTGGCGAACGGTGGCGTGGCTGCTCCGCCACGATTCATACCCGGCGCGGGCACCGCACCCGTCGTCGCGACACGGCGGCGCGTGTTCGGCGCGGGCGCGAGCTACATCATCGCCGATATCCTTTCGGACCGGGGCGCGCGCGCCCTCTCCTTCGGCCTCGAGAATCCGCTGGCCACGCGCGTGTGGAGCGCGGCCAAGACCGGGACCAGCAAGGACATGCGCGACAACTGGTGCATCGGCTTTACCTCGCGCTACACCGTCGGGGTGTGGGTCGGCAACTTTTCCGGGGCGCCCATGCGGGACGTCTCCGGCGTCACCGGCGCGGCGCCGATCTGGCGCGACCTGGTGCATCGGCTGCACCGCACCGAGCCCTCTGCGCAGCCCGCGGCGCCGCTTGGCATCGCGCGCATCAGCGTCTGGTTCGAGCCTGCGCTCGAACCGGAACGCAAGGAGTGGTTCCTCCGCGGGACGGAGATGAGCGTGGTCGAGAGCTACGCCGGCGGCGCCCGCAACGCAGCCGAGAGTGCGTTAACGCCGCACATCCGCTATCCCGCTGCGGACATGATAATCGCCCTGGATCCCGACATTCCGCCAGGCGCGCAGCGGGTCGTGTTCGAAGCCTCGCCGGCGATCGCGGGATTGCAGTGGCGGCTTGACGGTGAAACGCTATCCGATACCGATCCGCGGGGCCGCGCTGACTGGGCGCCGGCACCCGGGAAGCACACGCTGGCTCTGGTCGATGCGGAGGGCCGGATGCTGTCCGTGATCGCGTTCGAAGTGCGTGGCAATGCGGTTCGCTAGCGGGCAATAGCGTCTGCGGAGCCTTGGAAGAATCGAACCCATGTCCGGCCCGCGGTGGCCGCGGGGTCTGGATCAGGCGACGCTTGCGGCCTCGCCGAGCGCAACGTCGACCGTCATCTCCTTGGTCAGCGGTTCCAACGCTTGCCGCAGCTCGTCGTTCGAAACCGATTCGGGGACGACCAGGAGTGCTTTGACCTTGAACAGGTGTTCGGCCGGTGTGGCACCGTCGACGATCTCGGTGTGCAGATCCTCGATGCTGACCCGACGCCGGGCGAGGCTGCCGGACAATTCGCTCACGATCCCCAGCCGATCGTGTCCGACCAATTCGAGCTTGACGGCGCGGCGCCCGACCGGCACCGGAATCTGCTCCTGATGCACGATGGCGACGTGGACTCCGGATGGTTCCAAACTGCCCAGCGCCCCAGCCAGCGACTCGGCGTTCTGGGGCGGCACCTCAAAGTGCACGAGGCCGGCGAACTGGCCGGCGAGGGTCGCGATGCGGCTTCCGGCCCAGTTGGCGCCGAATCCCTGGGCGCGCTCCGAAAGCAAACTTACGATGCCGGGGCGATCGGGACCGGTCACCGTTGCCACAAGCGATGTGATTGACGTCTTACCCTGCTCGGTCAACGAAACGGTCCTGCGGATCATCGGCGCTTTGGTTGCGAAGCGCTCGTCCTGCGGGTGCGCCGGCACCACGCCGTGCTGCCGGGCGTGGCGAACCACCCGCGTCAGCAGATCAAGACCCATCGGCGCCAGGGCCCGTTCCCACAGCTCGCGCGCCGTCTCGCCCTTGACGACGAAGCACCAGTCCTGCGCGGCGATGGCGCCTGCATCCATCGTCTCGGCCAGGTGATAGACCGAGCCACCGGCAATCGGATCCCCTTCCAATATGGTCCATTCCACCGCGGCGATGCCGCGATGCCGCGGCAGCAGCGACGGGTGGTACCCGATGCCGCCGAGGCGCGAGCAGCGCCAGCGCTTCCTGGCTGACGCGTGCATGTGTGTGCGCGGCCACGATCAACTCGGTCCCGCCGGCAATCGCACCTGCCGGAACGTTTCTGGGATCCTCGAGGACGTGGACAGGCACGCCTGCCGCTTGCCCCGCAAGCGCGAGCCGGTCGTCGGCAGCGGGCGCAACCACTCGCGCAATATCCCCGCCGTCTTTGCGCAGAGCTTCGAATACCGTCGCCCCAAAAAAGCGCGAGCCGACCAGCGTGCACTTCATCGACGCAACACCGCGTCGCCTGCGTCGCGCGTGTCCGGTAGCGGGACAGGAATGGGGACGCAACGCTTCGAAGTCATAATGGTTTCTCCGCAGGTGGCTTGCGCACACGCAGCCTCAGGCGCTATCAGACTGCCCGAATCGCTGGCGGCCATAATTCTAGGCATTATGCTATCCGCTGCCTAGTATTTCAGGCTGTCGCGGGGCTTGACGCGTGGCAGGCGTGAAGGTGATGCTCGTGCACGCAGATCAGGTCAGCGAAGGCAACAGGAATCTAGCTCGCCCGTGCAGTTCAACCGCGAGGAACGCCAATGCAATCGATACCGGTCGGGGCCAAGGGATCGTTCAGTCTCATCGTTACGCCAGAGCACGTCGCCAGTCGGTTCAAGGACGCGACGCTGCCGCCCGTCCTGGCGACGCCGGTGATGATCATGGTCATGGAGAACGCCGCGCTGAACGCGATCAAGCCGTATCTCGACGCCGGCGAAAGTGCGCTCGGCACGCACGTGGACGTGCGCCATCTGGCGGCGACGCCGGCGGGCCGGCGTGTCACCGGCGAGGCTCAAGTGACTCGGGTCGACGGCCGCCGCGTCGAGTTCTCGATTCGTGCGACCGACGGGGCCGAGGAAATTGGGGTCGGCACACACGCGCGGGCCGTCATTGACATCGCGAAGTTCACGGATCGCATGAACGCAAAATTCGGCTAGCGGCGCAAGCGCCTGCGCTGCGTTCCGGCACTTTGCGCAGACCTGTGCCGCCGAACTCAGCACACGTCGTAACCTGAGAGGTTGCAACGGCTGACGGGGGGCCGCTGAGCCACATTCCGAGGCACGCCCCGGTTGCCGAGGGCGCGCGCTCGCGGTGCACCGAATCCGTGGCGCGATCGCGACGATCACGCGGTCCCGTGCGCCCAGACGCCGGCTCAGTCACCGCAGGCGGCTGCCGGATGCCCGCCTATGCGAAAATTGGGGATGGACCAGGATTTGCGCGAGTTATTGCCGGTCAAAACGAGCGACGCAACCATCGCTCCGGCACCGCCACCGGCGGCGCGCCGGTTCGACCGCCCGATGAGTTATTGGTTAGACGAAGCGCGCGACCTGCACGAATTCGTCAAGGTGCGCACGGTCTGGGTAACGATCGCGGTCTCGATACTGGTTCACGCCGCCGCGCTGTTCCTGGTCTTGCGTGACACGAAACTCCTGGCGCCTAACGACGAGGGCGAGGATCTGGCCACCGACCGGCTGCAGGTACGCTTGGCCGCCATTCCCAAGCCGGCGCCGACGCCGGCCCCGGAGCCACCGCGCGAAGTGATAGCGATAGCGAAACCGCCGCCGCGCGCCGTCCACGCCACCGCAGCGCAAGCCACCCCCGGTGGTGCTGGCCGCCCCGGCGACTGCGCCGAGCTTCCCGACACCAGCGGTGCCGGCGCCGCCCGTCCCTGCGCCGCCGCGGCCCACCCCGCCCATCAACAGCGACATGTGGTCCTACATGCAGGAGCGGCGTCGGGAGCGCGGGGAGCCGGTCGGCGCAGCCGCCGCGAATCCTGCCGCCGAACCCAACGCCAGCTTGGCCGCCAATCTCCCGGCCGCCGCAACCGGTGCCGCCACTCATGACAGGCAGAGGGGCGGCGGCGTTTTCGAAGTAACGCGCGTGACGTACGACGATGCGGCGTTTCTCTTCTTTGGCTGGAACAAGGACATGGGCCGCAGGACTCCGCAGGAAATCGAAGTGCGGAAGGGCGACAACAAGGACATGTGCGTCGCAGTCGTACGCAGGATGATCGCGATCATCCGGGAGCACGAACAGGGGGACTTTTTCTGGCAGTCGCCTCGTCGTGACCATGACGTCGTGTTGTCGGCGCGCCTTGCGGATAACGCGGCATTGGAAGATTTCCTGATGCACGATTTTGGTGCCTCGCTACAGTGTCCTTGAACCGCCGGAAGTATCCATGACAAAGCGCGCGTGGCCCGCCCTCCCGTATGAAGCGTGGAAGGACACTTACGAAACGCTGCACATGTGGATGCAGATCGTGGGCAAGATCCGGCTCGCCCGCATGCCATGGCTTAACCATTGCTGGCAGGTAACGCTTTATCCGACTGCGCGCGGCCTCACCACCGGATCGATGCCGTACGACGACGAGCAGCTCCAGATCGATTTCGATTTCGTCGCCCACGAGCTTGCCGTGCAAACGAGCCGTGGCGAGCGCCGCAGCATCGCCCTGGCCCCCATGACGGTCGCCGACTTCTATCGCGCGGTGATGGCGGCGCTGACGGCAGTCGGAATGCCGGTGCCGATTTATCGCCAGCCGGTGGAAGTGGCAAGTCAAGTTCCGTTCGACGTCGACGTGGAACACCGCGCCTACGATGCCGAATATGCGCATCGCTGCTGGCGCATCCTCTGCTCGTCCGCGGCGGTGTTCTGGCGCTTTCGATCCGGCTTCTGCGGCAAGGCCAGCCCCGTTCACTTTTTCTGGGGCAGCTTCGATCTCGCGGTCACTCGCTTCTCGGGACGTACCGCGCCACCGCATCCGGGCGGCGTGCCCAATCTTCCCGACCGGGTGACTCGCGATGCCTATTCGCATGAGGTGAGCAGCTGCGGGTTCTGGCCGGGCGGGCGCACAGGCACCGTATCCGCTTTTCTACAGCTATGCCTACCCCGAGCCCGACGGTTTCGCCGACGCACCATTGCAACCGGCCGAGGCCCGGTATGATGCTTCGCTACACGAATTCGTTTTGCCGTACGCCGCCGTGCGCGCGGCGGATGCCCCGGAAGAGATACTGCTCGCGTTCCTCCATAGCAGCTACCAAGCCGCGGCCGATCTCGGCCAGTGGGATCGCGTATCGCTCGAGGCCGCGCCTGCCAGATGAACTTTTTCTCGCGGACGATCCTCCATTCTGACGAGGGCCAGACAATGAGCGCCGATCTCCTGTCGAAGACCTGTACCCCATGCCGCGGCGGCATTCCGCCGCTGACCAGGGCCGAGGCGGAAAGCTATTTGGTGAAAACGCCAGGTTGGGCATTTGGTGGACGAGGGACGCGCTATCGAGCGAACGTTTCGCTTCAAGAATTTCAAGGAAGCCATGGACTTCGTCGCCAAGAGCGGCGACGTTGGCGGAAAGCGAGGGCCATCACCCCGATATCTGCTTTGGCTGGGGCTGGGCCAAGGTCTCCTGGCAAACCAAGAAAATAAAGGGGCTTCACGAAAACGACTTCATCATGGCGGCCAAAACGGACGCGCTCGCCGGCGCCTGAGTGAGCACGAGGACACGAAATGACGGCGCGCGACCGGAGCAAGCTCGATCGCATACTCTCCGATACCCGCCGCGACGCCAAGGAGCGCGATCAAGGCTACCGAGAGCAAGCGCTCAAAATCTATCCGTGGGTCTGCGGACGCTGCGGCCGCGAATTCACCCACGTCAACGTGCGCGAACTGACGGTCCACCACCGGGATCACAATCACCATAACAACCCGGCCGATGGCAGCAACTGGGAATTGCTGTGCCTGTACTGCCACGACAACGAACACCAGCGGCAGCTGGAAGCGGCCCAGGCCGGTGGCAATGTTCGCACCGGCGTCAGCGGCGCGACCCACTCGCCGTTCGCGAACCTCAAGGCGCTCCTGCACGACAAGAAGCGTTCCTGATTATTGGCGCGATTCGTCTGCGCGGCAAAGACCGCACCCGGCTCGCCATCGCCCACCGCTCCACGTGAGAAACTGAATTCTGCTATCGTCGCTCGCATGCAGCCCGTCATCTCCGTAACGAATCTCTCCAAGACCTATGCTTCGGGTCTGCAGGCTCTCAAGCAAATTCATCTCGACATCCGTCGCGGCGAAATCTTCGCATTGCTGGGTCCGAATGGCGCCGGAAAAACGACGCTGATCAGCATCATCTGCGGAATCGTCAACCGGTCGGAGGGAACGGTTCTCGTCGACGGACACGACATCGTTACGGAATACCGCGCCGCCCGATCCATGATCGGCCTGGTGCCCCAGGAACTGACCACCGACGCGTTCGAGTCTGTGTGGGCGACGGTATCCTTCAGCCGCGGTCTGTTCGGCAAGCCACCCAGTCCCGCCCACATCGAGAAGGTGCTCAGGGACCTATCGCTGTGGAACCGGAAAGACAGCAAGGTCATGACCCTTTCGGGCGGCATGAAGCGGCGCCTGCTCATCGCCAAAGCGCTGTCGCACGAGCCGCAGATTCTGTTCCTCGACGAGCCGACCGCCGGCGTCGACGTGGAACTGCGACGCGCCATGTGGGGCTTGGTGCGATCGCTCAAGGCGCAGGGGGTAACCATCATCCTGACCACGCACTACATCGACGAGGCCGAGGAGATGGCCGACCGAATCGGCGTGATCAGCAAGGGCGAGATCATTCTGGTGGAGGAAAAGGTCGAGTTGATGCGCAAACTCGGCAAGAAGCAGCTGACGCTGCAGCTTCACAACCAGCTGGAGCGCATTCCCCTCGAGCTCGCGCCCTATCGCCTGGAACTGTCCAACGCTGGAAGCGAACTGGTCTACACCTACGATGCCCAGGGCGAACGCACCAGCATCGCCGCGCTGCTCGAGGCTCTTGACAAGGCGGGGATCAGCTTCAAGGATCTCAACACCACGCCAGAGTTCGCTCGAAGACATCTTCGTCAGCCTGGTCCGGGAAAAGAAATGAATCTCCACGCGGTTCGCGCGATCTATACCTTTGAGATGGCTCGCACGCGGCGCACGCTGATGCAGAGCATCATCTCGCCGGTGCTTTCCACGTCCTTGTATTTCGTCGTGTTCGGCGCGGCGATCGGCTCCCGCGTCCAGGAAGTTGGGGGGATCACGTACGGGGCGTTCATCGTGCCCGGACTTATCATGCTGTCGCTGCTGACGCAGAGCATCTCGAATGCGTCGTTCGGCATCTACTTTCCGCGATTCGTCGGCACGATTTACGAGCTGCTGTCGGCGCCGGTTTCCTATTTCGAGATCGTCGTGAGCTATGTTGGCGCCGCCGCGACCAAGTCGATCATCCTCGGCCTGATCATTCTGGCCACGGCCGGTTTGTTCGTGCCGCTCCAGGTTGCCCATCCGGCCTGGATGGCCCTCTTCCTCGTACTTACCTCGGTGACCTTCAGCCTGTTCGGCTTCATCATCGGTGTCTGGGCCGATGGTTTCGAGAAACTGCAACTCGTGCCGCTCCTCATCGTCACACCGCTGACCTTCCTCGGCGGCAGCTTCTATTCCATAGACATGCTGCCGCCTTTCTGGCAGACGGTCACGTTGTTCAATCCCGTCGTGTACCTGATCAGCGGCTTCCGCTGGAGCTTCTACGGCATAGCCGACGTGAGCATCGCCGTGAGCCTCGCCATGACCGCTGGCGTTCATGGCGGTATCGCTCGTCATCGTTGCGTGGATCTTCAAGACCGGCTACCGGCTCAAGACCTAGCGCGTGGCACCCGCGCGCTGACCACGGGCACCATCCACAAGGCATAGCCGAGCGGGTCGCGCACGTTGGCGATCATCTGATCAAAATAGGCCACTGCCGCCGCGCGGCTGATCGGGGTCAGGTCGCCGATTGACTCGGCGTACCCGTCGCGCCACGCTTCGAGAATTGCGGCGAAGGTTTCGCGGGCGACGCGCACGGTGTCGACAATGACATAGTCGACGGCTATCTCCACGAAGTTCATCCCGGCCAGGATTCCGAAGGCATTGCGGCCGATAAACAGATCGGTTCCCGTCGCGGACGCGAAACTGGGCACTGCCACATGCCAGAAATCGCTCGGGTCGAGAGCGCCACGTTGAAAGTGCAGCATGCCGTAGTCTTCGGCGATCAGATGCAGGTAGCCACCCTCGCGCGTGACCCGCGCGAGTTCGGCGATTACGCGGTCCGGATGCGGAATGGAGTGCATAACATGGCGACACACCGTGAGGTCAAAACTTCCGTCGGCAGCATCGAGCGCGAATATGCTCTGGTGCTCGAAAGTCAGGCGTGGCGCGAACGTGGCATAGCGCTTCCGTGCCAGCTCCAGGTGCGGATCGATGATGTCGACACCGAGCACGCTGGCTTGGGGAAATAGCTCGGCTAACCGCGACGCCGCTTCGCCGGTGCCGCATCCCGCATCGAGTATGCTTGCCTCGGCCGGCAGCGCGTAACGACGCAGCAACGGGATCTCTTGCGGCCAGATGGCGCGCGCCTGTGCGGCGAGGTTGCGCACCATCGACTCGTCGGCCATCTGCTTGGCCTGCGGATTGAGATCCATCAGGGCCTGCGTCGGAGAATTGTCACGTCTTGCCTATGCAAGCGCGATCTCCACGCGTTTGTTGTGCCTGCCCTCGCTGCGGATCCTGAGCACGCGGATGGCGCCGATCTCGGCGATGTTCCGGACATGGGTCCCGCCGCAGGGCTGCAGGTCGATGCCCGGGATTTTCAGGAGCCGTATGCGCCCGGCGCCCCGGGGCGGCTGCACGCTCATCGTCTTGACCAGCTCGGGTCGGGCGTCGAGGTCTTCCTCGGTGATCCAGACGGTCTCGGTTTCGGCGCCGCGCGCAATGAGCGCGTTCGTCTCGCGCTCGATCCGTTGCCCATCGAGCTGGCTCATGTCGATGTCGAAATCGAGGCGGGCCTTTTCCGGGGTTATGTTGCCGCCGGTGACCGGAGCCACGACCACGCACGAGATGACGTGCAACGCAGTGTGCAAACGCATCAGCGCATAGCGCCGCGGCCAATCGATCTCGAGCGTCAGCGTTTCCCCGCGCTCCGGGGACGGCATCGCCGGAGCCGCGATGTGCAGCACCGTGTCTATCGCCTCGCCCTTGCGCGTGTCGGCAATGGCGATGCGATCGCCGCTCCCACGTTGCAAGACGCCGGTATCGCCTTGCTGCCCGCCGCCCATGGGATAGAAAATCGTGCGGTCGAGTTCGATACCGTGGTCGTGCACGGCGACAACCTGGGCGTGCGCCGTTTTCAGGTAAGCATCGCTGCGAAACAGCAGGTCGGTCGGCATGGCAGGAGGTTTCGGGAAGGCGGTGCAGGCGGCATCTTAGCAAGGTCCTCGCTGCTTCACCGCCCCGCCAGCGCCGTTTTGAGGACGTCGGGCCCGATCGCCGCCTTGCGTACACGTGTTGGAAGAAGGGCGGTCATGCCGCCACTCGCCCCGCCCAGAGCTCATTGAGACGTCGCGCGAACCGCGCTCCCAGGGCCTCGTCCTCGTGCATGAAATAGACATAGGTTCGAAGCAGCGACTTTGCGGCGATGCGCGCTGCCCAGGCAGAGAGCTCCTGGTCGTCGTAGTGCGCCCGGCGCAGACGCACGTAGCCGCAATCTGCAGTGGCGATGAATGGTGTGTCGCCCTCGTCGGTGTCGGTCACGCAGAGCATGACGGAGCGGCTGCGAAGCGCTGCGTAGACCTCGTCGTTCTGCCATGAGGGGTGACGAAATTCGACGGCAACGTGTCCGGAGGCGGCAGTTGCTCCAGAAAGTCGACGAGCCGAGGCAGATCTTTTCGAAGGTAGGGCGGCAACTGGAACAGCACCGCGCCGAGTTTGGTTCCGAGCGCACTTGCGCGCCGCAAGAATTCGGCGACCTGAGGTTCTGCCTCGCGCAGGCGCTTGTCATGGGTAATGCGGCGGGGGGCCTTCAACGCAAAGACGAAATCATCAGGCACCTGTTCCGACCATTGCTTGAGCATCGACATTGCCGGCATGCGGTAGAAGGTGTTGTTGATTTCCACCGTGGGCAACCGTTCTGCGTAGTAGCGCAGCATCTCGCCGGCAGCAAGATGCTCAGGATAGAAATGACCCAGCCACTCCTTGTACGAGTAGCCGCTCGTGCCGGCCAGCACTGACATTGGCCCCTCCTCGAGCCCCGTTGGCGAAATTCGCCCTTAGCGAGCAGCGCTCCCGGTGGGCGCGCCCGGGACCGCTTGGGACAGCCAGACCTCGACGACCCCCACGATCTCATCCCAAACCTGACGCTCGTCTTGCCGCTGCGCTGCGGAATTTTGAACGAGTGGTCGCCTGCCTCGACCACGTGCACGGACACTGGCGAGGCATCTTCGCCACCGCGCTCACGGAGCAGATCCAAATCGCACAACCGGTCGCGTGAGCCCTGCACAAACAGCACCGGACACGCGATCCGCGCGAAATGCTCGGACCGCAACGTGTCGGGATGTCCGGCAGGTTGCAGCGGGTAGCCCAGCAGGACCAGCCCGGCGGCAGGCTCGCCGTCGGCTACAAGCATCGACGCAATGCGGCCGCCCATGCTCTTGCCGCCCAGGTAAAGCGCCCCGGGTTGTCGTCGGCACGAACCCGTCGGATCACCGCTCGCCATGCATGCGCCAATCGCTGCGGGCGGTCCGGGGCGTTCCGGCCGGCCTCCTTGTAGGGAAAGTTGAATTTGACCGTCATGACCCCGCGCATTGCCACCAGCTCTCGTGCACGAAGGTCAGGAACGGGTTTTGCATGTCGTTTCCGGCGCCGTGAGCGAGGATGAGGCCGACGGGAGTGGCTGGTAGAGAATCCCCGGGAACGCCCAGACCGAGGAGATCTCGACTCCGGTTCGAGCTCTATTTTGCGCCGCTCCAAGCGCAGGTCTGCCCACGCGGGAAGTGTGCCACACGGCGCTCTCAGCTCTTCTGCAGCCGCCTCACGGCGCTAAGGTGCTTGATCGCCTTGCTGGCGTGCCCGAGCCGCTCGCACAACAGAGCCGCGTTGTAATGCGCGTCCGAAAAGTCGGGGGACAACTCCAGGCACTTCTCGTAGCAGTCCAATGCGCGGTGGCTTGCCCTGGTCCTCCAGCGCGATGGCCAGGTTGAAATGCAGCAGAGCCTCGTCCGGACAATGCCTCAGCGCGGTCCGGTAAAGCCCGGTGGCTTCATCGCTACGTCGAGCGTCGCAAAGCAGGCAGCCGAGGTTGAGGTAGGGGTCGGCGAAAGACGGTGCGCCGGCGATCGCCTTGCGGTAGGCCGCTTCTGCGGCCGGGAGATCGCTGCGTTCGAGCTCGGTCCCCTGTTCGAACCAATAGGCGCGGTCCTGGATGGCGGATGCGCTCCCCGCTTCTGCGCGCTGCATCGCCGGGCCGGCAAGTCGGGGGCGTGGCGGTTTCGCGTTGCGGCGCCTGCGCTTGCTCAGCACGCTGACGCTTGCTCCCGACGGCCGGACTTCAAAGTCGAGCAGGAACTGACCCGAATCGACATGCCAGTGGGTGTCACCGGTACGCACCGCAAGCTCGTTGCCCGCTGCGGTGATGCGCAGGCCGCTCAGCGGCAGCTCGGCGGGAAGCGTCTCGCGCAGGCGGCGCAGCGAGCGGAGAATTTTGCGCCCTGGGATTTGCGCTTCCCGCAGGCTGTGCGCGGTGCGCAGCATCACCACGTCCTGGAAAGTGAAGCGGTATTCGCGGCGGCGGCCGCGGCCGGGAGACACGAATCCCGCTGCCATGAGACTGCTGATTGCCGACCGCGAGATACCCAGCATCGCCTGGATCTCCCGCAGGGTGTATGTCGTCATACTCTCGGCAATCACTTCCTCGCGCGGTCGCGTCCTTTCAGCATTGCGGAGGCCGGTTCGGCAACGCGCTTTCGCCGACTTGCGAACTTTGCTGTCCGCGGCGGTCTCCGCCCCGGCGGCGGGAGCTTGGGCGGCTTTCTTCTTCTCGAGGCTCGCGCGCAACGCGTCCATGAGGTCGATCACTTGCCCGCCGCCGGGCTGCGGCTCCGCCGAGACCGCGATCTGCTTGCCGGCAATCTTCTCGTCGATGGCCGCCTCGATGCGCTGTTTTTCCTCGTCCTTGTATGCTGCCGGATCGTAGCTGTCCTCCGAGATCTGCTCGATAAGTTGCAGCGCCAGCGTCAATTCCGGTTTCTTCACCTCGGATTTTCTCGATTTCGAGGTCCTTCATCGATCTCACTTCGTCGGCGTAGAGCAGCTGCTGCAGCACCAGACCCTCCCCGCCGATGCGCACTTGGACGACGTATTGCTTGCCGCGCCACACCCACGTCGCCAGCGCGCAGCGGTCGGTTTCGCGCATCGCTTCCACGAGCAGGTTGTACGGCTTGGCGCCGCGCTTGTCCGGGGCGAGGTAGTAGGCCTTGTCGTAATAGATAGGATCGATGGCGCTGGTTGGAATGAAGGAAACGATATCGATCGTGTGCTCGCTCTTGTCTTCCAGCGCGGCGAGCTCCTCCGGCGTGAACATCACGTAACGGTCCTTCTCGAATTCGTAGCCCTTGACCATGTCGGCGCGTTCCACGGAAACGCCTTCCTTCAGGCAGATGTACTGCTGCTTAAGGCGCGAGCCGCAGGTCTTGTGCAACAGGTTGAAGCGAATGCCGCCCGAGCTTTCGGTGGCTGGATAAACCTTCACCGGGATAGAGACCAGGCCGAAAGTCAGGGAAAGGGAAGCGATTGAGCGAGCAGCCATCGGATCTCCTCCATGCCGAGCTGGGCACTGTCGAGTGGCTCCGTGCGGGTCCGTTCAGACAAGACGCGTCGCCACGCGTTTTCTCGAACTTGCAAGCATATACCAGGATCGGATTCGTCTCAAGCTAGCCGGTCGACATCTTCAGCGCCGCCTCGACGCTCTGCCGCGTGCTGTGCAGATCGCGCCACGCGTCGCCCCGAGCCGACATGAGCCGTGGTACGTTGTCCAGGCGGAAATCCGGAGGCTCCAGGTCAGGGAGCTCTTCCCAGTCTACGGGCATCGACACCGGGGCGCCGAGCACGCCGCGCGGCGAATAAGCCACGTTGAGCGTTTTCCCACGCGTATTCATTTTGTGATCGAAAAAGATCTTGCCCGCCCGTTTCTGGCACGCCCCAGTCCATGGTGATGACGTCCGGGTGCCGTGCCATTAGGTGGCGGCCGATGAGTTCGCATACCGAGCGCGCCTGCTCGAAAGTGAGCGTGCGCGCGATCGGCACAAAAATATGCAGTCCGGTCTTGCCAGAGGTCTTGACGAAGGACCGCAGCGTCAGCGCATCGAGCAGTTCCTTCAACCAGAACGCAACCCTCTTGCCCGCCGCGAAGCCTTTCACGTTGAACTCCGGCTCCGCACCAGCCTCCTCCTTGCCGGAATAAATGTAAGGGTCGATGTCGAATACGATGTAATCGGGATAATTGAGGGCCGAGGCCTCGAGCCTGGCTAGGGACCCGGAGTACGCGGCCCGACGGTCATCGCCTTCGGCGATGCTGGAATGCCACACGTGAAACTCGAGTGTGCCCAGCTGTCCCAGCCATAACAATGTCGGCAGGTTATTGCACAGAGGGTAGACATGGTTTTCGGTCTTGCTCTTCGAGTAAACCTTCACGGTCTCCACGAACGGCGGCAACTTCTGCACCAGGTGCTTCTGGAAGAACGATTCGCCGTAAATGCCGTCGGGCATGCGAATCAGGGTAAGCGGCCGGTTGGCGAGATGCGGCAGCATATAGGGAGCCATCGCCGCCAGATAGCGCAGCAGGTCGCCCTTGGTGACGGCACGCCGCTTCCCGTACGCGGGCCAGAGAGTCTTGTCGAGCTGCGAAAGGCCGATGCGGTGCCCGCCCACCAGCAAGGATAGGGAAGGCTCATTGGTGGCGAGCTGCTGCAGCGTGCTCGACACGAGGTCGGGTGCTTCGTCGCGGGCGGCGCTCTGCGCGGCCTCCTTGCGCCGAACGGCTTTCGCATCGACGTCGCCGCGCAGGCGCAGGAAAACGGGAGCCCGCAGGGTCCCGCCCGGCGTCCATTGCTGATATCGCACCTCGGCGACTAGCGCCGGCCGGACCCACGTAGTCGCTGCATTGAGCTCCGGCTCGGTAACAAAGGGGCTCTTGGTGACCTTCAGGGCGTCGAGTTGTTTCCGGATCTCGCGCAGAGTGCGATCGTCGAAGCCCGTGCCGACGTGACCGGCGAAGTTCAGCTTGTCGTGCCCACTCCAATAGCCCAGCAGCAGCGCCCCGAATCCGTCGCGGCGGTGCCCTTCGCCGGTCGTGAAACCGCCAATCACGAGCTCCGCCGCTGCGCCGGCCTTTACCTTGAGCCAGGCGCCGAGCGCCTTCCGGGCTCGTAGCCGCTGTCCGCCTTCTTGGACACGACGCCTTCCAGCCCGGCCGCGACCGAAGCCCGGTACAACGCGTAGCCATCGGCTTCAGCGTGCACGAGCTGCACGTGCGGAAGAGGGACCAGGCACTGCCTGAGATAGCGGCGCCGGTCCTCGTAGGCAGCGCCGCGCAGGACTTCATGCCCAGAAGGTGCAGGATATCGAAAGCGTAGAACACGGTGGGCAGGGTTTGCTCAGCCTCGGCAATCTCGCGCTCGGTGGACAGTTGCGCTCGTTTCTGCATGGCATTGAACGAAGGCCGGCCGT
>CAVZTS010000013.1:0-196104 GCA_963778275.1 uncultured beta proteobacterium
TTCCGGAGAGCTCCGAGTTTGAGTCAGGCTGCCATTGGCAGCTGACTCGTTGACCGATAGTACGACACTTCAAGCTCCGCCGGCGGCACGTTGCCGATCGGTTCGAGCAGCCGGCGATGATTGAACCAGTCGACCCATTCGAGCGTGGCGAATTCGACGGCGTCGATGTGCCGCCAGGGACCGCGCCGACGGATGACCTCCGTCTTGAAGAGCCCGATGACCGATTCGGCCAGCGCGTTATCGTACGAGTCGCCGATGCTGCCGACCGACGGCTCGATGCCGGCCTCGGCCAGCCGCTCGGTGTAGCGGATCGACAGGTACTGACTGCCGGCGTCGCTGTGATGCACCAGCACCGCCTTGGCGTCGGAACGCGCCCACAGCGCCTGCTCCAGCGCGTCGAGGGCCAAATCGGTCCGCAGCGAGCGCGCCACCCGCCAGCCGACGATCCGCCGGGCGAAGACATCGATCACAAAGGCGACGTAGACAAAGCCCGACCACGTCGCGACATACGTGAAGTCGGCCACCCAGAGCTCGTTCGGGCCGGCTGCGCGAGGAACCGCCGATTGACGAGGTCCAGCGGTCGCTCGGCGTGCGCATCGGCGATCGTCGTCGCGGCACTTGCGGCCACGCACCACGCCCTGCAGCCCGAGCTCGCGCATCAGCCGCTCGACCGTGCAGCGGGCACGACGGATCCCTCGCGGCCCAGCTGCCGCCAGACCTTGCGCGCGCCGTAGACCTCGAAGTTCTCCTCGTACACGCGGCGGATCTCCTGGGCCAGGACCCCGTCGCGCTGCGCCGCGGCGGCGAGCGCTCGGGCTCGGCCTCCCGTGCCTTGTGTTCGTAGTACGTCGACGGGGCGATCGGCAACTGCGCGCAGATCGACTCGACTCCGTAGGCATCCCGGTGGGCGTCGATGAACGCCACCATCATTTCGGTCGGCGGTCGAGCTCCGCCTGCGCGAAAAACGCCGACGCCTTGCGCAGGATCTCGTTGGCTCGCTTCAGCTCCCGATTCTCCCGCTCCAGCGCCTTCAACCGCTCACGCTCGTCGCTGGTCAGACCCGGCGCGCCGACCCTGGTCGCGCTCGGCCTGGCGCACCCAGGCGCGCAGCGTCTCCGCCGTGCAGCCGATCTTCGCCGCGATCGAGGCGATCGCCGCCCATTGCGAGGGATGCTCCTGCTGGTGCTCAAAGACCAGCCGGACCGCCCGCTCCCTGACTTCCGGGGAATACCTCTTCGTCGTGTCCATGACTCCATCCTCTCAAGAAATGGAGCCTCCGGCAATCCCGGGGCGGTTCAACGCGCCGATGGAAAGCTTCTTCCACTCCCTGAAGACAGAGCTTGTAATGCACTGCGACTACAAGACCAGGGACCAAGCACGCGCCAGCCTGTTTGATTACATGGAAGTGTTTTACAACCGCCAGCGGCGTCACTCCACCATCAAGTATGTGGCTCCGCTAGCATTCGAGGAATCAACCAGCGCCTGATCGGACTGTCCACTATTCGTGGGTAACATCAACTGCGGTCATTGCGCGTTTCGCTCCTTAGCAGCCATTGATCGATTCTAGTCGGCCAGAACCAGACCGTTCGCGAGCGGGATGCAGCCTGCCGGGAAGCGTAGAATCGATGGACTTCCATGCATCGGCGCGTTAGTTCATATATGCGGCGTGGAGAATGAGATTGCGCGTTTCTTCGCTAGGCCGGATGGCGGCCTGGGCGTGGACACTTCTCGCGGGCGGGCGTGGTCTCTGGCTTCTGGTCACAAGAGGCCCGTGGCCACCGACAAACGGCTGGTTTGCGTTGCTTTCCGGCGTTGCAGCCTGTCCGGTAGTGGCTTGGTCGTTAAAGAAATACGCTGGGATTAGCGTTTCGGGTTGGCTCCAATTCTCGGTCGCGCTACTTATCTGGGTCGCAGGTCTTGCTGCTGCGCTAACAATATGGCCTCCACCTGGTGGTATGCACCACTAGTCAGAAGCGGCATCAATCAATTCGGGCGTCTTGCCTCTATAGCGGGGTTTGCGCATCTTGACTGGCGTTCAACGAACGCTGTACGGCTGGTCTCATCGATTTCTATGGCTGTTAGGTAGAACCATGACCATCCGCTTCGGGTCGTGATGCGACGGTGGGCGACAGAGGACTGCTGACGGCCAAGAGCGGCCTTCCGGAGAATCGCTCCAAAGCGGCCATTTAATTCGCCGGACGCACCGTCCCCCTGCGATTCGATGGGAAGCGCGGTGCAGACCCCACGGTTAGAATAACGGCGGATGGAAGCAGGGTCGAGCAGACATCGCACCATCGTGGCCAAGGCCGGTACGGAGTGGGGGATAGATGAAACTTGCGGAGTGGATGGTATTCGGGGCGGTCTTGTTGTTTTTGCTAACAGTTGCGCCAGTGAAGGCAATACGACACAAGACGTTTGATAACTCAAATCCTCGCGACCCGAGCTTCTATAAACCAGGGATTAGCGCCCGCGCCTTAGGCGCCCATATCAATGGAATCGAGACATTCCCGTTCTTCGCCGTGGCCGTCCTGCTGGCGGAATTTCGAGGCGCACCACAACATTTGGTTGACGTTCTGGCAGTTGCCTTCGTCGCTGTCCGCGTGGCCTTTATTCTGGCTTATCTGGCTAACTGGCCGACAACGCGTACGCTACTCTGGAATCTTGGATTTCTGGTCAACACTGCAATTTTCCTTATGCCGTGGTGGTGCCCAAACTACGGGCACCTGATTTCAAATTAGGCGCACGTCGCAGTTCGGCCAACAGCGGCCAATCGCTTGAGCCACCGAAAGCAGCCATTGGGATAGGATGAAATCGATGCCGACCACTTTTCAACAGCACGTCGCGCCATTGGTTGCCGAATTGTATGCATCGGCCAACGCGCATGACACGGATCGTCACTTGGCGGTTTACGCCCGCGATCCTGGCTTGATCTTCATCATCAACGGCGAAATCATCCGGGGTTGGGAGACCTATCGCGACAAGCAACGCGGGTGGTGGGATGACGGCCGAGCCGTTGGAACATATAAGTACGTCGGCGAGCCGAGCTACGAAGCCCTCGGCGAGCACTCAGGGCTAACGACGCTCCTGTTGGACGGCCGAAAGCACTTGCCCGACGGTCAGGTTGGCGAGCGTCGGATAGCCTTTACCGCGCTATGGAACAACCGGCCCGAGGGATGGCGAATCACCTACGCCCACGAGTCGACCACTCGATGACGGAGTTTGATGCAAACGTCTCGGTGCGGCCGCAACCGGGCCCTTCTCAGGCGGTGTTCAGTTCGGTACACGGAGGCGTAGTATGGTCATGCCGCGCCCCTGCAACGGTCATTCTTTGAGGCGTCTCGACAGCGGGGATCCACACATATGCCACGCCTATACCTTGTCCTGCCTCTTCTGGGGGTATTGTTCACTGGCGGGTGTTCCCCGCCTCCATTCGACGCGGCGGCCGAAGCTCGCAAGCTCTTGCAGCGAGACGCCGAATGGGCCCAAGCTGCATCCGACGGCAAGGATATCGACAAGATCGTCTCCTATTGGAGTGACGATGCGCGGGTGATCGTACCGGGACAGCCGGTGTACGAAGGCAAGGCGGCGATTCGCGCCTACGTCATCGCCAGTCTGAAAACTCCCGGCTTCAAGATCCACTGGGTGTCCGAAAACCCCGTGTTCTCTCCGGACGGGGAGATGGCCTACATGCCGGGCGTTGACGAGATGACGGTGCCAGGGCCCAGCGGAGCGATCATGACCGTACACATGCGGGGGATATCGATCTGGCGGCGCGATCCGGATGGCGAGTGGCGTTGTGTGGTGGACATCGCGAACGAGTCGCCACCGGCCTGACAGCACCTTGCACCACCCACGCGGTGTTGCCGTTGCGTTTCCCCTCGCCGGGGAAAGTGCGCATGGAGACGCTGCCATTCCTCGAGCAGACCGTGCTGCCGCACTGGAAATAAGCATGATGGAGCTGACGAGCACCGTCTTTACCGATGGCGGCCACATTCCGGGCGCCTTAGCATTCGCCGTGATCGATCCCGTCGCGCATATCAAGCTGTCGGAGAACATGAATCCGGACTTGCGCTGGTGCGGTCTGCCCCCGGTTCGTTAGGCACGCAAAAGACTGGCTATGACCGTTCTCGTGCCCATGACCGAGAGTGAGTTCGTGGAGTTCGCTAAGGACGCTATGCTCGCCTACGCTGCTGATAGAGTTGCCTCTGGTCACTGGACTGAAGCTGAATCCGTTGCCCTATCGCGCAGCGGTTTTGCGAAGCTCCTGCCTCAAGGACTGGCCACACCGCACCATCTTCTCTTCACCGTGCGCGATGAACAGCGCAACGTCAACGTCGGCGTACTTTGGATCGCCATGCAAGACCGGGCTGGCCAGCGTATTGCATACGTCTACGATGTCAGGGTCAAACCGGGTCATCGGCGGAAGGGGCACGCGGCGCGCGCCTTTCTCGAACTCGAAGCGCTGGTCCGGTCCCGCGGGCTTTCCGGCATTGCGCTAAGTGTTATGGGACATAACGCCGCGGCTCAGCTTCTGTACGAAAAGCTTGGTTATCGCCCCACGATTACCGAAATGTTCAAGCCAATCGATAGCCACGTGTCTAGCCTCTCGCTTAACGGGACCGCTCGCCGGAGGCGGTAAACAACGTCCGCTTTCGTAAGACGCTACGGCCGCTCAGGGTCGTGAACGGCCATCGAACGACGGCTGCTGATGAAGTTACCCACGTTTCGTGGAGAGTTCCATCAGGCACAATAGCCTTAGGAGGGCTGTGTCATGGAACGCAAGGAACGCAGGCACTTTACCCGGGAGTTCAAGCTTGAGGCGGTGCGGTTGGCTGCCGTTGGGGATAAGACCAAGGCCAAGGTGGCCCGGGAGCTTGGCATTCGGGTGAACCAGCTGCGCCAGTGGCGCGAGGACTTCGCGCTAGAGGAACGCAACGGCGTTCCCAAGCAAGAGTTGGCCACAGCTGAGCAAGACATCGGGGCGCTGCGGCGTGAAATCGCCAGGCTGCGGGAGGAGAACGAGATTTTAAAAAAAGCGGCCATCTACTTTGCGAAGGCGTCGAGATGAAGTACGCCTTTGTCGAATGCCAGCGCAGGCAACATTCGGTGGGTAAGCTGTGTCGGGCTTTGCGCGTTTCACCCAGTGGGTACTACGCAGCTCGGAGCCGGCCGCCCAGCGCCCGGGCTGAGCGCCAATCGTCTCTGACTATCAAGATCCGGGAAGTCCACCTCGCCAGCCGCCAGACGTATGGCGCGCCGCGGGTGCACGCGGAGCTCTCGGTTCAGGGGATTGTCTGCTGCCGCAACACGGTCGCCAAGCTGATGCGCAGAGCGCAGATTGTGCCCAAGGCGATCCGGCACTTTCGGGTAACGACTGACTCGCGCAATACCAAGGAAGTCCTACCCAACTTGGTCAGGCGGTGCTTCAAAGCCGAGCGTCCCAATGCTTGCTGGCTCAGCGATGTGACCTACATCCCAACACGCGAGGGCTGGCTGTACCTGGCTGCCGTTCTGGATGTGTACTCGCGGGCGATTGTGGGCTGGGCCATGAGCCACACGCTGGGGGGCCAGTTGGCCACCGACGCGCTTGCTATGGCAATCTCCCGGCGCGGCGTTCCCGAGCTCGTACACTCTGATCGAGGCTCAACCTACGCAACCTCGGTATACCTGGACCTCATCAGGAAGCACGGGATCCGCCAGAGCATGAGCCGCAAGGGGAATTGCTGGGACAACGCGCCGATGGAAAGCTTCTTCCACTCCCTGAAGACGGAGCTTGTAATGCACTGCGACTACAAGACCAGGGACCAAGCACGCGCCAGCCTGTTCGATTACATGGAAGTGTTTTACAACCGCCAGCGGCGTCACTCCACCATCAAGTATGTGGCTCCGCTAGCATTCGAGGAATCAACCAGCGCCTGATCGGACTGTCCACTATTCGTGGGTAACATCACTGACGACCAGGAGCCGACATTGGCCGCAACCATTCAAATTATTTCGCCTATGGGCACCAGAACCGACGGTGCCCTACCTCACGAGGCGTTGACGCGTCTCCTGCAACACCTGCTGCATCGCGGGGTTGAGTACATCCGGCTCATAGATCTCGAGGTACTTGACAGCGTGGCCACTGGCATTCGGAGCCAGTCCTAACTCAATCGATCGTCGCAGGCCATCGACTGGATCCCCGGTCGGGCCCATGCGCTCCGCCCGCAGCGTTGCGGCAGTCGTCATCATGAACCCGGTCGCTATCTGCCCACTGTGATCGCGAACCGCGCTGTAGCCATATTTTTCGCTCGCCTTGTTGGCGTTCAGCCCGTCTGCCTGCAGAGCGAATCGACTGGGATACTGCAATCCCAGGGAGACAATCTCTTCCCTGACTGAAGACTTGTGGCGCGCATCAGGAATTGGCAGCGCCGGATGCAGCGCGAGGGAAAAATATTGGTGCGGGAACAGTGTGAAGTAGGTGCTAAAGGTCTGCTTCCAGGCGTCCACGTATTTCTCGCTCGTATAACCCAGTCGCCGCCACTCGCCGATGTCCTGTCGCGAATCCGGGAGTGACATCTCCGCAGAGACCGATGTCGGTCCAGCGGCGGCAATCTTGCGAAAAGACGTTCTCGAGCCATAGCGCTCGGCGATCACTCTCAGAAAAGCGAACCACCGGGATCGGTAGGTCGCGTCCCAAGGCACCGGCAATTGCAGTTCTGTTCCACTGCCTGGCCCGTAAGCGATACTGAAGGTCCCGGTTTGCACTCCGCGCATTGCCCAGCGGGGCGTTCCAAACCCCGGTATCAGAATGAGCTCTACCCACTTGCCATGCTTCTCGGCGTTGGCGAAGACTGTGTCGATCTTGCTGAAGTCGAACCGACCCTCTTCCGCCTCAACATCGGCCCAGGAGGTTCGGAACGTAACCCCGGATGTGTTCGGATTCGCGTATGCATTGAGTGCAGGATCGCTGGTGTCAAAAAGCTGTCCTGCCCGATGGACATCGATCGAATTCACCGTCGCTATGCCAGAGGGCAGATTCGCCGAGATGGCTGGTCCGAGATTTCGTGTAGCAGCAACTTGGGGATCCCTGCCATGAACTGTTTGGCTCGTCCCGGACAGAGGCCAGACCACAGCGCATGCGGCGAGCAGCATTCGCCCGACTCGTCGAAGCATCGCATTTCCCATAGGGTCAAAACCGAATGAAATGAGGGCGAAGCTACGCCGCTGCCCTCGGTAGGTCAAGACGTGCGAGACCGCAAACCGTCGAGCGCCGCGCCTGTCCGCTCTGGGTTGTGAACTGCCATCGAACGCCGGGCGGCTTATGGCCGGAGAAGCGTATTGTTTCTTGACCCCTTGAGGCCAACGGCGGTCGTGCTTCCTTCACCGGCCTGGACATCCGCTCGGGTTCGAAACAGCGATCAAGCGAAGGTCAGACTGGGACGGCCCGTCTCTCCAGCGATGTGGGTCTCGTCTTTGCGTCCGTGCGCGTAGGTAACAACCACACCTGCGGCTTGATTGACCCCGAGCGGTGGCTTGGCATGCTGCACTCGACCGGCTGCTTCGGTTCTATTCTGTTGAAAAACTCCCTTGAAAATGAGCGCCTTGTGGCTATGCTGAAGCCAAGGTGATCGAGGGAGAAGCAAGGATGATGGGACAACGGCCTGGCGGACAGAAGCAGCTGTTCTACTCCTTCAATCTCGACGATCACATTCCCTCCGATCATTTGCTACGCGGAATCGACCAGTTTCTTGATCTGGGTGAATTGCATCAGCACCTGGCCCCGTTCTACAGCCACACTGGTCGCCCCTCGATTGATCCCCAGTTGCTGATTCGCATGCTGATCGTGGGTTACTGCTTCGGCATTCGCTCCGAGCGGCGGCTGTGCGAGGAAGTCCACCTCAACCTGGCGTATCGCTGGTTCTGCCGGCTGGGATTGGAAGACCAGATGCCGGACCACTCGACGTTCTCGAAGAACCGGCATGGCCGTTTCCGTGACAGCGACACGCTGCGTTTCGTGTTCGAGCAGGTCCTGGAGCGCTGTGTGCGGGAGGGGCTGGTGGGTGGTGAAGGGTTCGCCATCGATGCCAGCTTGGTGAAGGCGGATGCCAACCGTCAACGCGGCGTGCCCGGGGCTGAGGCGGACTGGTCCGACAGGCAATCGATCAGTCGGCCGGTACGCGAATATCTGGCGGCCCTGGATCAGGCAGAGGTCGAGACGAGCACGCCTAAGAATATCTCGCTGACCGATCCGGCGGCACGGTGGAGTGCTGCGGGTGGTCCGGCGTTCTACGCCTATTCGGCGAACTATCTGGTCGACACCGCCGCAGGCATTGTGGTCGACGTTGAGGCGACGCCCGCCTACAAGATCGACGAAATCAAGGCTACCAGGACGATGATCGACCGGGTTGAGGCGCGGTTTGCTCTCAAGCCGCAGCGGCTGATCGGCGACACCAATTACGGCACGGCAGAAATTCTCGGGATGGATGGTCGAGGAGAAGCAGATCGAGCCGCACGTGCCGGTGTGGGAGAAGACAGACCGCAACGACAAGAGGCTATCCAGCAGCGACTTCAAGTGGGATGAGAAGGCCGACGAGTACCGCTGCCCGCAGGGCCATGTGCTGCGCCGCCAATGGCGCGCATTCAAGAACCTGCGTACCCACGTCACCAAGGCCGACACCATCATCTATCGAGCCAGCCAATTTGATTGCACGACATGTCCGATGAAGGCGTGCTGCTGTCCGAATGACCGGGTTCGGAAGATCGTTCGCAGCGTTCATGAATCCGCCCGCGATGTGGCTCGTGACGTTGCCAAGACCGATGGTTACAAGCAATCGCGCAAGGACCGCAAGAAGGTCGAGATGCTGTTCGCTCACCTCAAACGGATCCTGAAATTGGATCGATTACGATTGCGGGGGCTCAGTGGCGCAAATGATGAGTTCCTGCTGGCTGCCGCTGCGCAAAATCTGCGACGAATGGCGAAATGGTTAGCGCCAATAGCAGAAAAAGGAGAACTAGCGCCTGCCTGAGGCGTGTCTGAGCGACTGACTGGATCGAGCACTGCCAAACGACCGCTCAAGGCCGGACCTTGACCCTCTTAAATATCGAGTTCTTCAAACAGAATAGTTCGGACTGCGACGCTGGACAACTCCCGGCCATTCGACATCGCCCCTGTTCCACCGCGATGGATGTCAGTGGCTGGCTCCCGAAGGACTGTCAGCACTTAAGCCTAGGGCACGAGCGAGCGACCCGACGGTCAGACCCTGTACCAGGATCGAGAAGACAACAACTGAATAGGTGAGCATTAGAATCAGATTGCGATCGGGATTGGGAGGTATCGACAGCGCAAGCGCCACTGAAATACCGCCCCGGACACCACCCCAAGTCAGCAACAAACCCGAACCTGCGGGCAGACCGAACCAGCGTCGCCCCGCGGTGGTCGGCACGCCCACGACCAGGTAGCGCGCAAGGAGACAGAGGGCCAGGACGGGCAATATGGCGATGAATGATCCCGACGGAAACACGATCACCGTGAACTCGAGGCCGATCATCACGAACAGCACCCCGTTGAGGATCTCGTCGAGCAACTGCCAGAACATGTCGAGTTGGTTGCGTGTCTGCTCCGACATCGCGAATGAACGACCCTCGTTGCCGATCAGGAGGCCGATTGCGACCATGGCCAAAGGTCCCGAGACGCCGAGGGCATGCGCGAGCGCATATCCGCCGACGACCGTGGCGAGCGTAATGAGGATCTCGACTTGAGGCGCGTCGATTGTGCGCAGAACGCGATAGACGAGGTATCCGACCACAAGTCCGAAGATCGCACCTCCCAGCGCCTGCCGGGCGAACAGCGCAAGACCCGCACTAACCGTGGGCGGTGCGCCCGATTGCAGCATCTCGAGCAGGAGCGCGAACAGGACGACTCCCACGCCGTCGTTAAACAGCGATTCCCCGGCGATTGTCGCCTCGACGCTCTGCGGCACGTTTGCTGACTTGAGCAGGCCAAGAACCGCAATCGGGTCGGTCGGTGAGATGAGCGCTCCAAAAAGGAGGCAATAGCTCAACGGGATCGCGATGCCCAGCAGCGAAAGGAGTTGCCAGCTGCCAAAGCCGATGAACAGCGTCGACAGCGCGGTGCCGACAAGGGCCAGCGCGCCGACCTGCCAGGCCACGCGGCGCAGTTGATTGAGGTCGACATGCAGCGCACCGGCGAAAAGCAGGAACGACAGCATGCCCTGCATCAGCACTTCCGAGAAATCGATCGACGCTAGCAGGGCGTCCTCGTGCCCGTGCGGCGCCGCGAAACCGAGGCGGTCGAGGCCGATGACCGCGAGTGACACCGCCATCGCGATCGCCATGACGCCGATTGTCATTGGCCACTTCAGGTACCGGTGGTTGAGGTACGAGAATGCGGCCGTCAGCGTGAGCAGAATGGCGACGATGTTGAGCATGGTTTGGCTGTCATTCGCGCAGGGCGGAGCCTTACCGCATGGTGCCATACCGAGTTGGGTGGCTGCTTGAATTACGCGCCGATTCGCGAACGTCTGCTCCCCAACCCACTAGCGGCAGCAACGGGTCGAACTGAGGCCCTCGACGACCAGGCCCTATCGGACGTTCGTAGGCAGCGATTTGTCTGCGCCAACGCCGGCGCCATTGGAGCGTGGAAGTCAAACGGCCGCTTTGTCGCAGCTCGTATGGCCGCTCCCGGGCGTGATCCGCCGTCGAACGACCGACGGGTCGTGGACCTCCCACGGTAACATGGACTTAGCCTTGGACCGCTGGTTGTTTTGGGAATGATTAGAAAATCGTGCCCAAGAAAAACTGTTGCCTATTTATTTCTCCATCACATCTGGCGTGCCGTCGGACCATTTGGCCACCGGAATGAAGAACGTCGTGATGGGCTCTGGATCGCTCTGCGCGGCAATGATCGGGGAGCCGCGCAGGTTGGCGCCCCAAGCGGCGCCGTCGGCGTGGGCGACGAAGAACATCAGATGCGGATGCCAGTGGCCATCGGCGTCAGACAGGTATCCCTGCTTCGACATCATGAACGACATTGCTCCGGGCTCCGGCGCCACGAAGGTATTTGCGTTAAGCGCGGCTCTGGTGCGATCGAGCATGCCGGATTTTGAAATGCCGGCGAGAACCCACTGGGTTCTTTCGAGATAGCCGGGGAGAACGCTGCGCACGGCGGCGGGGTTGAAACATATCGGCGCGCGGAGCTTTGGATTCCAGAACTCGGCATCGTCGAAGCCCGCGGCCCAGGACCGCTGGACCAGGCAGACGAAGCCGTTCTTTCCCTTCACCGCCGTTTCATAACCGTTGCTGCCGAGCGCCAGAACGTCGGCGTCGCCGGAGATCGAAGCCGGCGCTGCGCTTCGCGCCAAGGCGGTCTCATCGGCCACAGTCGCCATCTGGTATTGCGCGAGAGGTGCCATGGCCGGATACGTGGCCTTTGCGTCCCCTGCGCTGGCCGAACCGATCGCGCAAAGTAGCAAAGCCAGTCCGTACGCCATCGGCCTGAGCACCGCGTCGCCTTCGTGTCCCCATGGGGATTTCCCTTATCGCAAATGGCTTCCAATAAAGTGCAGTATTCACGAACGGCGTGCGAGTGTAAACCGGTCGCGATGCAAATACCGGACAGTCACTTACCTGTCCACCCCACCATTATGCGCACCGCTGGTATCAACCGACAATACCCTCGGTGGCGACGCAGGGTACTTGCGGCGATCCAGTTGGGAGGCGCGAAAGCATGGGTGATGCTTGTTCGCATCGCAAGGGAGCGCACAGCGCGACCGAATAGACTCGGTCATGGGCTACACATTGCAGCGCCTCAATCCGCTACTGCGTCGTCTCAGGAACGGGGAGTCGCTGCGGCTCGTTTGCTGCAGCCACGAAATCAAGATTAACGCGCCCGGATTGCCGTCGCGCGTCCTGGGCTATCTCTTGGGCGTTCGGGACATTGCCTTTTATACGCTTGTGCTACTTGCGGCTCTGGGAGTGGGTGCCGGTATGTGCTTTGTTGTTTCTTTCTTTTGGGCATCAGCCAGGCCATAAGCCGGCAGACTGGGGAAGTTTCAGAGGTGGCTCCGCCTGTACGGCCTCATGCGTCGCCGATATTCCTCCTCGAGCCCTGCACCCGGCGGTGGCGCACCGCGCTGTACGCAAGAGGGATCATTGGCGGCCGGAAGATCCGGGATAATATGCCTTCCAAGATGTGGTTTACGAGGCTGAAGGAATGATCGTCAAAATGGCGCATCGTCAACCATACCCAACTGCTGCGCAGGCGTCGCGACCGATGGGTGGCGGACAGTGAAGGCGATACGCGGCGGCCATGTCGCGTCTGTCGCGGTCGCATGCGCGCAGCGCATCGCTCTTCGGCTCGTCATCGGCGGGCTGCTTGCCGGGGCGGCATTCAGCGTGGGCGCAGTCGTCTTCACGAAGGACTACGACCGCGTCACTGTTTTGCCTGTGCTGGCAGGCGGCTCGGCGTCGCAGGACTGGCGGGCCAAGGGAGCGGTCACGCCCGTGAAGAACGAGGGCGGATGCGATGCGAGCTGGGCCTTTGCCGTGACAGGCCTGGTGGAAAGCGATCATTCCATTCGGGCGGGTACGCTGGTAAGTCTCTCCGAGCAGGAACTGCTCGACTGCACCGGTTCGGAGTCAGGATGCGGCGGCGGGAGCCCAATCGGCGCATTGCGAACGCTCATTGCAAAGGGTGGGCTCGCAACCACAGGCCGCCTACCCCTATACCGCCCGCGCTGGAATATGCAAGGCGAGCACTGCGGTGGCGACGATCCCGGGCGCGGGACGCGTGCCGCCTGGCGACGAGCTGTCACTCAAAGGTTACGTCGCTCAAGGTCCGGTGCTTGCACTAATCGACGCGAGTCAACCGTCATTTGCTAGCTACAAAGGCGGTGTCTACAGTGAACCGGCCTGCAGGACCGGCAACCCAACGCGGGCGGTGCTGATCGTGGGCTATGGAACGAACAGTGGTCAGGATTACTGGATCGTCAAGAACTCGCAGGGTGCGGCATGGGGTGCATCCGGGTATATATTACATGAGCCGCAACAACAACAACAATTGCGGCATCGCCAGCTTTGCGCTGGCGGTGAGCAATGATCCACTACCGTCCCCGACAGCCCCCTCAGTCCCGACCTTGGGCGCGTGGGCGCTCGTCTTGCTCACGCTCGGCTTCGTGGCGCTCGGTTTCCTGACGCTGCGCCAGCACGCTGACTGACTGGAGTGGTCATACCGGCTCGCGACCATGAGCCTGTCGGCGCAATGTCATAGGGCCGGGAATGACCGAATAATGGCGGTCCTGTAGACGGCGCACTGACGGATGGTTGCCTTACTGAGCGAAAACTCAGGCCACGCGCCGGCTGGGGATGCAACGACCGCCATCGTTTCCGACACGGGTACCGGAAAAGCGGCGCAGCTCACAGCGCCCTAAATCTAGCCACCCAATTCCGTCGGGGGAGATCGAATGACGCAACTCGTGTTGTGGGTCGCCGGTGCCGGCGCCGTCCTGGCGGCGCTGCTCTTGCTGCCGCTGCCATGGCCCGCGGCGCTGGTCGGCGGCCACCTTGTCAATCGGATCGACATTGCGGCGCCCCCGGCGCGCGTCTTTGGCTACGTCACCGTGCCGGCCAATTGGCCGCGTTGGCATCCAGCGTCACGCGCCGTGCGTGGCATCACCGCGCGCACGCCCAATAGCGGCGAGCAGGTCATCGAGACCTTCGAGATCGCGGGTCGGCGTGCCGAGGCGACCTGGACCACCATCGAGATCGATCCGCCACGCCACTGGATCCTGACCTCGACCGCGCCAGGCGGAGGCGCTGCGCGGCTCGTCTACACGCTGCGCGGCAACGATCTCGGGACGGTGTGGGAACGCGATCTCACCTATCGCGGACCGAACCTGCTCTTCGGAATCATGAATCTGGTCCGGATCCGCGCGATGATGGAAGCCGACTCGCGCGAGGCGGTTGCCAACGTCAAGCGTCAGATCGAGACTTTGCCTTCCTCGCCTTGATCGTCGACAGCGGCAGGAGCTCCGGCAGCTCGATGCGTTTCCGACCGGGCTCGACCGCAGGCAACGCCTGGGTCTCCACCATGGTCGCCAGGCTGCGCCGTGCGAGTTCCCGATAGCCAATGGTGCCTTCGATCTTCCACGCGAGTTCCTGCGCGGTCAACCCGCGTACCACCTTGGCAGGTACGCCGGCTACAAGCGTGCGCGGCGGCACGATCATGCCCGCCTTGACGAATGCCAGCGCGGCCACTATGGCCGATTCGCCGATGACCGCGTTGTCGTTGACCACAGCGTTCATGCCGACCAGCGCGTTCTTCTGCACGATACAGCCATGCAGGATCGCGCCATGCCCGATGTGTCCCTCCTCCTCGACGAGGGTATCAGTGCGGGGAAAGCCGTGCATGACGCAACAGTCCTGGATGTTGGCGCCGGCGCGCACATCGATGCGCCCGAAGTCGCCGCGCAGGCACGCCGCGGGGCCGATATAGCAGCCTGCGCCGACCAGCACGTCGCCGATCAGCACTGCACTCGGATGCACGAAAGCCGTCGGGTCGACGACGGGAGTCACGCCGTTGATGGACCAAACGCGTACGCTCATCGTCGTTCCTTCGCGGTGATGCCTATTTGAGCCAGGCGCGCGCATTGCGAAACATTCGCATCCACGGCGAATCCTCGCCCCACGATTCCGGGTGCCACGACATCTGCACCGTGCGGAATACGCGTTCCGGATGCGGCATGAGGATCGTGAATCGGCCGTTGGCGGTGGTGAGCCCGGTGATGCCGCGAGGCGAGCCGTTCGGGTTGTAAGGATAGCGCTCGGTCGCCCCGCCGTGGTTGTCGACAAAGCGCAGCGACACCAGCGGCTCCGCCGCCGCCAGCTGGCGCGCATCGCGAAATTCCGCATAACCCTCGCCATGTGCGAGCGCAATCGGAATACGGCTGCCCTCCATGCCGGCGAAGAAGAGCGAGGGTGAGCGCTGCACCTCGACCAGCACGAGGCGCGCCTCGAACTGTTCACTCCTGTTGCGCACGAAATGGGGCCAGTGCGCCGTTTCTGGAATAAGCTCGTGCAGATTGCTCATCATCTGGCAGCCGTTGCAGATGCCGAGGGCGAAGGTGTCGCCACGGTTGAAGAACGCGGCAAATTCGTCGCGTGCCCGCGCGTTGAAAAGGATCGATTTCGCCCAGCCCTCCCCCGCCCCGAGCACATCGCCGTAGGAGAAGCCGCCGCCGGCGACGACGCCCTTGAAGTCCGTCAACGTCGCCCGACCCGCAATGATGTCGGTCATGTGCACGTCGTACGCGGCGAAGCCGGCGCGGTCAAATGCCGCAGCCGCCTCGACATGGCCGTTGACACCCTGCTCACGCAGGATCGCGACGCGCGGCCGGGCGGCGGTGGCGATGCGGGGTGCGGTGCGGCCGCCGCTCGGATCGAAGGTCAGGCGCGGGGTCAATCCGGGATCGGCGGTATCGAGAAGGCGGGCGTATTCCTGATCGGCGGCCTCCACCTGGTCGCGCAGCCGCTGCAGCGCATGCGTCGTGCGCGACCACGCGCGATGCAGATCGACGCGCGATTCGTCGAGCAGCACTGTGCCCCCGCGCGTGATGCGCAGCCGCTCGCCTGTTGCGGGCGCGCCGATGGCCACGCAGCGCAGACCCGCGGCTTCGAACGCGCCCACCACGTCGTGACGGTCCCCCGCACGAACCTGCAGCACCGCCCCCAATTCCTCATTGAACAGCGCGGCGATCGCCGCTCCCGGAACCTCGTCGAGCGCAATCGCCAAGCCGCAGCGCGCCGCAAATGCCATCTCGGTCAGGGTGGCGAACAGCCCGCCATCGGAGCGGTCGTGATACGCGAGGATCCTGGCCTGTCCATGCAGCGCCTGCACGGTCGCGAAGAAACCCCGCAGCAGCTCCGGGTCATCGAGGTCCGGTGCAACGTTGCCCATTTTTCCGTACGTCTGCGCCAGCGCCGAGCCGCCGAGCCGGTTCTTGCCGTTGGCGAGGTCGACCAGCAGCAGGATCGTGGCGCCGTGGTCGAAGCGCAACTGCGGCGTGAGCACGCGCCGCGCGTCGACCACCGGCGCGAAAGCCGATACGATGAGCGAAAGCGGCGCGGTCACCGCGAGCTCCCTGCCCTTGTCGCGCCAGCTCGTGCGCATCGACATCGAGTCCTTGCCCACGGGGATGCTCAGCCCCAGCGCCGGGCAGAGCTCCATCCCCACCGCGCGCACCGTGTCGTAGAGCGCCGCATCCTCACCGGGGTGTCCGGCGGGCGCCATCCAGTTCGCGGAGAGCTTGACGGTAGCGAGACTGCGCGATGCCTGCGGCTGCCAAATTCGTGATCGCCTCGGCGACGGCCATGCGCCCCGAGGCTGGTGCATCGATCAACGCCAGCGGCGTGCGCTCGCCCATCGCCATCGCTTCGCCTGCGTAGCCGTCGAAGTCCATCAGCGTGACCGCGACGTCGGCGACCGGCACCTGCCAGGGACCGACCATCGGATCGCGCGCGCAAAGGCCACCGACGGTGCGATCGCCGATGGTCACCAGGAAGGTCTTGTCGGCCACCGCCGGGAATTGCAGCACCCGGTACGCGGCCTCGCGCAGATCGAGGGCATCGGCGTCGAACGGCTCGAGCCGGCGCGAGATGTGCGCGACGTCGCGAACCATCTTCGGCGGCTTGCCGAGCAGGACCGACAGGTCCATGTCCACGGGCGTGTTGTGCAGGACCGGATCGGCAACCCGCAGCCGGTGCTCCGGCGTTGCGCGTCCGAGCAACGCGAAAGGACAGCGCTCGCGCTCGCAGATGTCCGCGAACAAGGCGAGCGCCTCGGGCCGGACGGCGAGCACGTAACGCTCCTGCGCCTCGTTACACCAGATCTCGCGCGGCGACATTCCGGGCTCCTCCGACGGGATCGCGCGCAGGTCGAGCTCTCCGCCTTTGCCGCCGTTGTGCACCAGCTCCGGCAATGCGTTGGAAAGTCCACCTGCGCCGACGTCGTGGATCGACAGGATCGGGTTGGCATCGCCGAGTTGCCAGCAGCGGTCGATGACTTCCTGGGCGCGGCGCTGGATTTCCGCGTTAGCGCGCTGCACCGAATCGAAATCGAGATCGGCAGTGTTGGCGCCGGTCGCCATGGACGAGGCTGCGCCGCCACCCATGCCGATGCGCATCCCGGGCCCCCCGATCTGCAGGATCAGCGCGCCGTCGGTCAGCGGCCGCTTGTGCGCGTCGCGCGCGGCGATGTTGCCCACGCCGCCCGCGATCATGATCGGCTTGTGATAGCCGCGCACTTCACCGGCAATCTCCTGCTCGAAGGTGCGGAAATAGCCGAGCAGGTTGGGTCGCCCGAACTCGTTGTTGAAAGCCGCGCCACCGATCGGGCCCTCGAGCATGATCTGCAGGGCAGAGGCAATGCGGTCGGGCTTGCCGTAGTCAGCCTCCCAAGGCTGGACGAGACCGGGAATCTTCAGGTGCGACACCGTGAATCCGGTCAGCCCCGCCTTCGGCCGGGCGCCGATCCCCGTCGCACCCTCGTCGCGGATCTCGCCTCCGGAACCGGTCGCCGCCCCCGGAAAAGGCGCGATCGCCGTCGGGTGGTTATGGGTCTCGACCTTCATCAGGATGTGCGTCATTTCCGTCGTGCGCGGCGTAGCGGCCATCCGCTTGCGGATAGAAGCGGCGCGCGTCGGTCCCTTCCATCACGGCGGCGTTGTCGGCGTAGGCAACGATGGTGCCCTGCGGGCTTAGCGGCATGGGTGTGGCGGATCATCGCGAACAGCGACATCGATTGCTTGACCCCGTCGACGATCCAGTCGGCGTTGAAGATCTTGTGTCGACAGTGTTCGGAGTTCGCCTGCGCGAACATCATGAGCTCGACGTCCGTCGGGTCGCGGCCGATGCGGCCAAAATGCTCGGCAAGGTAGTCGATCTCGTCCGCGCGACAACGCGAGCCCCAGCCCCGCGTTGGCCTCCTCGATCGCGGCCCGGCCCCGTGCGAGCAGGTCGATCGTGGCCAGCGGCTGCGGCGGGAACGGCGTGAATAGCTGCGCCGCGTCGGCAAGCGAGGCAAACACGCCTTCGGTCATGCGGTCGTGCAGCAGTGGCAGCAGCGCCGCGCGCTCGGCGGGGGAAACGGCGTTGCCGTCGCCGCGTCGCGACGCGATAGGCGATGCCGCGCTCGATGCGCAGGACCGGCCCGAGACCGCAGCTATGCGCGATGTCGGTGGCCTTCGACGCCCAGGGCGATATCGTTCCGGGCCGTGGCATCACGAGCAGCAACTCGCCGCTGTCGGCGTGCGCCTCGCTGTGCGGCCCGTAGGTGAGGATGCGCTCGAGCGTCGCGCGCTCGGACGCGCTTAGCTCGCGCTCGGTGCGGACGAAGTGCCAGAAGTCAGCGGTAAGGCCGGAGATGCGGGTTCCGGCGAGATTCGACAGCAGCTTGGTGATGCGAAACGGCGATAGGGCATTGCCCCCGCGGAGCGACAAAAGCTCGGCCATCGATGCGGCGGTGGACGTAAAGCGGGATTATACGCTGCATGGCGCGGGCGTGAACGGCGCTTGGTCGGTGGTCGTTGTGGCGAGGTCGTCGACGCGTGATTCGTCGCGCCAAGCGTGGGGCGGCGCAGCAGCCGAACCCCGCCGCGCGCGGGGTCGGCCGCAAAGCGTTGCCGCGCACGCCGCTTGCAGATTGCCGCGTGGTTCTTGCAGGCGAGGCGTCCCGGCACGCGCGGGCCCCTCGGCGCTCACGCTTATCGGTGCGCCAGAGGCCGAGCGGTACGCCGGGAATTCTGTACCGGCAAATTACGGCGTCATTGGCCGATCTTGTTGCTGACCCGGTTTTCCTGCTGGTTGAGCGTCTTTTGTTCCAGCTTCGTGATATGTCCGCCGTTCTGGCTGGCCATGGCGCGCTCTTCCTTGCGGACCTGATGATCGTCCTTGTGCAACTGCGCCGCTTGACCCTTGGTAAGCTCTCCTTCCTTGACCTCATTGTGGATGCGTGCGTTCTGGTTGCCCAAGCGGTTGTTGACCTGCTCGCGTCGTGGGTGGTTCTCCTGCCAGGTGGTGTCGGCCATTGCGCTCGTTGCCACGCCGGCTGCAAACGCGGTCGCGAGGACGACCGCCGCCGCAGTTCTTAGTTTTGATTGCGACATCTTCGTCTCCTTGAGGTGGTTGCCTGTGGGCTCTTTGACTGCACGTCCATCAACGCTGCGCGCATGCTACCGTCGACAGAGAGTTGTTTCCGGTTGTAAGCGCACGGTGTCCGTGAAAAGCGCCAAGGCCGCCGGGGCAGCGGCGGCCTTGGCAAGGTGGCGCGCCCGCGGCCGGTCAGGGCAGCGGGTGCGCGTCAAAGAACGCCAGCGCCGTGGCCGCGCATCCGGCTGGGCGACAAGCCGCTGCCGCGGAAGATGATCGTCGCGACCGCCTGCGATCTGATGTCCGAGGCCATCGACCAAGAGCAGCACAACCGGAGCCGCGCCGTCATGCAGCTGTGTCTGCCATCCGTCGTGGGCAAGAATCTGCGGCGTCAGCCGCGCGCCATTGAATCGGCACCAATCAGGCTGATGCCGATGCGCACCACGGGCCCGTTCGTTAGGCGGACGGCGCGGGTGCGGTCGGGGATTTCGCCATCCCCGTCGGCCGGCAAGGGATCGTCGACCTGGCGGGCCGTCAAACCGGGTGGTATCCGCCGCCGCCCGTCCGATCGCGAATCCCGAGGCGCCGAGCACGAGCCCGATGCCCAGCACGTACCACAGATCGAGGGATCCCCGGCGGCCTGGATAGCATACGTGCCGCGGTCAATGCACGCCGGCGCCGATGGCGAGCAGCACCGAGGCATCCGCCCGAGATGCGCGATAATGAGCGCAGTCACGGCGATGCGCGCGGCGACGGCAAGCAGCACGAAGCAGAGACGGTGAAGCCGGGAAAAGTATTCACGCGGTGACACCGGCGTTGCCGGTCCGACGCCGAACGGCGCGGACAGCGGAGCAAGCCGGGCCAAGACCAGGACGAGGAACAGCGCGCCGGCAAAGACGATCATGGCAGGGATCTTCAGTGCGTCAGAATCTTCGACAGGAAGAGCTGCGCGCGTTCGGAGCGGGGCTTGCCGAAGAAATCCTCCTTCTTGGCATCCTCGACGATCCTGCCCTGGTCCATGAAGATGACGCGATGCGCCACCTTGCGCGCGAAGCCCATTTCGTGGGTCACGACCATCATGGTCATGCCTTCGGTGGCGAGCTGCACCATCACGTCGAGCACTTCGTTGATCATCTCCGGGTCCAGCGCGGAAGTCGGCTCGTCGAAGAGCATGCAGATCGGGTCCATCGACAGCGCGCGCGCGATCGCCACGCGCTGCTGCTGGCCGCCGGAGAGCTGGCCCGGGTACTTGTCCTTCTGCGCGATCAGCCCGACGCGGTCGAGCAGCTTCAGGCCGCGCTCGAGCGCCTCGCTCGGGCTGCGGCCGAGCACCTTGATCTGCGCCAGCGACAGGTTTTCCCGGATCGACAGGTGCGGGAACAGCTCGAAGTGCTGGAACACCATGCCGACGCGGGCGCGCAGCTTGGGCAGATCGGTCTTCGGATCGCCCACGGAAATGCCATCGACGGTGACGGTCCCTTTCTGGAACGGCTCGAGCGCGTTGACGCACTTGATGAGCGTCGACTTGCCCGAGCCCGAGGGGCCGCACACCACGATCACCTCGCCCTTCTCGACCTTGGTCGTGCAGTCGGTCAGCACCTGGAAGGTGCCGTACCACTTGGAGACGTCATCTATGGAAATCATCGCACCCATCGTTGCTCCCCTGAGACCGCCCGCTAGCGAATCACCGCAATCCTCTTCTGCAGCCCTTTGACCATGTACGACAGCGTGTAGCAAAGCACGAAGTAAACCGCGGCCACGAACAGGTACATCTCGATGAGCCGTCCGTCGCGCTGGGCGATCTTGGACGCGGCGCCGACGAAGTCCGTGGCCGAGATGACGTATACCAGCGACGTATCCTGGAACAGGATGATCGTCTGCGTGAGCAGCACCGGGATCATGTTGCGGAACGCCTGCGGCAGGATCACCAGCCGCATCGCCTGGCCGTAGGTCAGCCCGAGCGCATACGCCGAGTACACCTGGCCCTTGGGGATCGACTGGATGCCCGCGCGCATGATTTCGCAGAAGTACGCGGCTTCGAACATGATGAAGGTGATGATCGCGGTGCGCTCCGCGCCGATCTGCACCGGCCGCTCTGCCCCGGTCAGCGACCTGGAACACCTGCGGCATCAGGAAGAAAAACCAGAAGATGACCAGCACCAGCGGAATCGAGCGCATCAGGTTGACGTAACCGGCCGCCACCTGCGACAGCCACCGCAGCTGACGACAGCCGCGCCAGCGCGAGCAGCGTGCCAAAGAAGATCCCGCCCAGCGCCGCGATCGCGGTCAGCTGCACCGTGTACTGGAATCCCTTCCACAGGAACGGCAGCGAGTTGGCGACGACACTGAAGTCAAGGTGCATCGTCGTCTCCTACTTCGCTCCGCCGGCGATATAGCCCGGGACCGCGGCGCGGCGCTCGATGACCGCCATCACGCGATTGGCGGTCATCGCGATCACGATGTAGATCAGCGTCGCGGCGGTGAAGGCCTCGAAGAAGTCGAACGTGTATTCGCCGAGCTCCCGGGCGCGGAAGGTCAGCTCCGCGAGCCCGATGGTGAGCGCGATCGACGAGTTCTTGATCAGGTTCATCGTCTCGCTGGTGAGCGGCGGAATGATGATGCGGAAGCCCATCGGCAGCAGCACGTAGCGATAGACCTGCGGCTGGGTGAGGCCGAGCGCCATGCCCGGCCAGGCGCTGGCCGCGCGCCAGGGACTGGATGCCGGCGCGGACCTGTTCGGCGACGCGCGCCGAGGTGAACAGCCCGAGGCAGAGCACCGCGCCAGAGAACTGCGCGTTCGCCGGGTCGGTGCGCACGATCCAGCTCTTCAGCGGCGGAATGAATTCCGGGATGACGAAATACCAGAGGAACATCTGCACCAGCAGCGGGATGTTGCGGAAGAGCTCGACCCAGGCGTTGCCGAAGCGCACGAGCCAGGGGCGGTCGGTGGTGCGGATCGTGCCGATGACCGAGCCCAGCAGCCAGGGCGATGATCCACGCGACAGGCCGAAACCGCCAGGGTCCAGCCGACGCCGGAGACGATGAGCTGCCAGTATTCCTCGCCGCCGCCGGGCAGTTCCTCGAAGAAGACGCCCCAGTTCAAGACGTAGGTCATCGCTCACCTCCACCACCCGCGCCGGCCGCAGCACGCGGTCGCAGCAACAGAAAGGGCCGGGGGCGGCTGCTCGCCTTCCGGCCCTTCGCGGATTGCGCTACCCAGGCAGCTTCCGTGCTATCGGACGCCCTTGTCGTTCGGGTTGGCGAACGCGTCCTTGATCGTCGCCGTTTCCGGGAAGTTCAGGTTGACGCCCTTCGGCGGGATCGGGCTCGTGAACCACTTGGCGTAGATCTTGTGAATCTCGCCGGATTTCATCACCGCGTCGATCGTCTTGTCGACCAGCGCCTTGAACTGCGGATCGTCCTTGCGCAGCATCATGCTGTAGGGCTCGGTGCGCAGCGACTCGGTGAAGAATCATGTAGTCGCCCGGATTGCTCGAGTTCGCGATCTGCCCGGCGAGCAGGATGTCGTCCATGACGAACGCCGCAACGCGATCCTGCGCGAGCAGCAGGAACGACTCGGCGTGATCCTTGCCGTAGATTTCCTTGATCTCGGCGTTCTTGGTCTTCTCATATTGCTTGAGCAGCGGCACCGCGGTCGTCCCCGAGGTCGTCGAGATCGTCTTGCCGTCCAGGTCGGCCAAGCTCTTGATCCCCGAGTTCTTCTTCACCGCGGCGGTGACGTTGATCACGAAGTAGGTCGGTCCAAACGACACCTGTTTCTGCCGGTCGACGCTGTTGGTCGTCGAGCCGCACTCGAGATCGATCGTGCCGTTCTGCAGCAGCGGGATGCGGTTGGACGACGTGACCGACTGGAGGTTGAGCTTGAGGTTCGGCAGCTTGAGCTCGGTCTTGACGGCGTCGAAGACCTTCATGCACAGGTCCATCGCGTAGCCGATCGGCTGCTGCTTGTCGTCGAGATACGAAAACGGAATCGACGACTCGCGATAGCCGAGCGTGAAGGAGCCCGTCTCCTTCGCCTTTTTCAGCGTCCCGCTCAAATCCTGCGCGCACACCGCGGTGCCGATCGCGAAAGCGATCAGCGCGACTGCGACTTTGCCAAGAGCTTTCATATGTCCCCCCCAGACGTGTCACGCTAGTGTAACGACTGCCCTGCGGAATGTCCACGGCGCCGCCTGCGTCGCGAGTCGCGACGCCCATGGCCTATAATCGGCGCATGGAATGCGATCCGATCGGTCGCGTGGCCGACCTGCGCGCGATCGAACGCGCTGCGGCCGGCGAGCCGTTGATGGAGCGTGCCGGGCATGCGGCTGCGGGTGTGTGCCCGCGACCTGCTCTCCGGACGCGGACCACGCGTGCTGATCCTCGCCGGTCCCGGAGACAACGGCGGCGATGCGTTGGTCGTTGCGCGCTGGCTCAAGCGCTGGTTCTTCGAGGTCACGGTTGCTTTCCATGGCGATGCCGGAAAGCTCTCCGCCGCCGCTGCCGCGGCGCACCAAGCGTGGCGCGATGCCGGCGGCACGGTGCGTTCCGACTGGCCGGCGGGTGGCGACTGGAACCTGATCGTCGACGGCCTGTTCGGGATCGGCCTCAAGCGTCCCGTCGAGGGCGAGGCCGCGCAGTGGATTGCGCGCGCCAATGCCAGCCCGGCACGGATCCTCGCTCTGGATATTCCGAGCGGGCTTGACGCCGATACCGGGGTCGCGCATCGACCCACGATCCGCGCGCACGCGACCGCGACCTTCATTGCGCTCAAGCCGGGTCTGCTCACGGCGGACGGCCCGGATTATTGCGGCACGATTGGCGTGCATTCGCTGGGGCTCGACGACTGCGGCCGGCGCACCCGGACGGCGCCTCGACTGGCCCTCGCTGGCTCTCCAGCTGCCCGAGCCGTTGCGGCGCGCGCGCCGCAACGTGCACAAGGGCAGCTTCGGCACGCTCGGAATCGTCGGCGGCAGCGACGGCATGGTCGGCGCGGCCATTCTTGCCGGCAGCGCCGCGCTCCATCTGGGCGCCGGCAAGGTCTGGGTCGGACTCGCCGCCACCGCGCCTCCGGCGGTCGACTGGCTGCAGCCGGAGCTGATGCTGAAGAGTGCTCGGACCGTGCTCGGGGCCGGCCCCGACGCGCTCGTCGTCGGCCCGGGCATCGGGAACGGATGCGCGCGCGCGCGAGCTGCTCTCGCGTGCGCTCGCGCTGCCGCTGCCGCTCTTGCTCGATGCCGACGCGCTCAATCTCATCGCGGGCGACGCGGAACTCGCGCATTCGGTCGCCGCCCGCACCGCGCCGACGGCGGTCACGCCGCACCCGGCGGAAGCGGCGCGGCTGCTCGCAACGACGACCGCGGCGGTTCAGGACGATCGGCTCGCCGCCGCGCAGGCGCTCTCGGCGAAGCTGCGCGCCGCGGTCGTGCTCAAGGGCGCCGGCAGCATCCTCGCCTTCGCGACCGGCGCCTGGGCGATCAACGGCAGCGGCAACCCGGGGCTCGCCAGTGGCGGCACGGGCGACGTCCTCTCCGGCATGGCGGGCGCGCTCCTCGCGCAGGGTATCGCGCTCAACGATGCGCTGGCGTTCGCCGTATGCCTGCACGGCGCGGCCGCCGACGCGCTGGTCGCCGCCGGCGCGGGTCCGCTCGGGCTTACGGCCTCGGAGCTCGCGCCGGCGGCGCGGCGGTTGCTCAACGCCGCCGCGGCCGCGAATCCTGCCGCAGCTACGGGATAAGAAGCGTCGATCCGGTCGTCTTGCGCGCCTCGAGATCGCGGTGCGCCTGCGCCGCGTCCTTGAGCGCGTAGGTTTGCCGGGCCTCGTTGACGAGCTTGCCGGCCGCAACCAACCCGAACATCTCCGCGGCCATCGCGAGCAGCGCGGGCCGCGTCGAGGTGTAGGTAGCCAGCGTCGGTCGCGTCGCGTAGAGCGAACCCTTCTGCGACAGTAGCAGGATGTCGAAGGCCGCAATCGATCCGGATGAATTGCCGAAACTCACGAACATGCCGCGCGGGCTCAAGCAGTCGAGCGATGCCGGAAACGTGTCCTTGCCGACTCCGTCGTAGACGACCGGCACACCTTTGCCGGCGGTGATCGCCTTGACCCGCTCGACAAAGTTCTCGCGCGTATAGACGATGGTGTGGGCGCAGCCCTGGGCCTTGGCGATGGCCGCCTTCTCGTCGGAGCCGACCGTGCCGATCATGGTCACGCCGAGCGCGCGCGTCCATTGGCAGGCGATAAGTCCGATGCCACCGGCGGCCGCGTGGAAGACCACCGTTTCGCCGCCCTTGAGCGGATAGGTTTGGCGCAGGAGGTATTGGACGGTAAGCCCCTTGAGCATCAGCGTCGCCGCGGTCCGCTCGGACACGCCCTCGGGAAGCTTGACCAGGCGTTCCGCCGGCAGCACGCGGACCTCGGCATACGCGCCGGGCGGGCCGCCGCAATAGGCGACGCGATCACCGGTCTTGATTTCGGTGACGCCGGCGCCGACGGCCTCGACCACGCCGGCGCCCTCGCCGCCCAGCCCCGATGGCAGCGGGAGCTTGTACAGGCCGCTGCGCTGGTAGGTATCGATGTAGTTAAGCCCGATTGCGCTCTGCCGCACGCGCGCCTCGCCGGGGCCCGGGTCGCCGACGGCAACCTCTTCCCACTGCAGGACTTCCGGTCCGCCGGTCTTGTGAAAGCGAATCGCGTGAGGCATCGGTTACTCCGTCGCGTGAATGATCGAGGTCCAGTTTACCGCACGGCTGTGGTCGTGCAATGCGCATAGTGCATGACCTGCTTGGACACCGAGCCGAGCAACCACCGGGCGAAGAATGACTTGCCACGATGGCCGATAACGATGTGGTCGACCGCGTGCGTCTCGTCGTCGATCTGCTCCGCGGGGTGCCCCACGACCACGACGAAGTTCGCCTTCACGCCCGACTTAGCTGCGCGTGCCTGCAGCGGGCCGAACACGCAACGGTCCCGACGACGATCTCCGATCGCGGTCGCGATGCGCAACCAAATCGACAGCAACGTCGCCGCCAGGGCCAGGCCCAGCCACAGCGCCGCAAGCGCGTAGATGTCGGTCATCTTCGCCGCCGTTGCCGCTTTAGCGGTCGCCTTCGATCGCGCCAAATTCCGCGGGTACGCGGACGTAGAAGATGCTCACGCGCTCCTTGCGCAGCAGATCGAGCAGCTTTTCGGCGTCCTCGTCGCTGACGACGAACTCGACTTCGATGGTCACGTCGGCTGCGAGCTCGAAGAAATGTTCCTCGTGCAGGATCCCGTGCCGGCCGAATCCTGCGATCGCCCGGAACGCCGATCCGCCGTGGATGCCGATCTTTTTCGCCTGCTCGAGCAGCCATTCGAAGAGCGCGATGTGGTGGTGCGTGCGGTTCTCGTGCACATAAAAGCGCAGCAGTGTCCCCTTCATGACGCACCCCACGCATAGATGCCGCGAACCATCAGGATTCCCACAATGGTCATGGCCAGCGAACCGACCACGTGTCCACCAATCGCGAGCGATCCCCACCACCATTCCCGGCGCAGCAGCAAGGTGACGACTTCCGCCGAGAACGTCGAGAAGGTGGTCAATCCGCCCAGAAAGCCCGTCGTTACCAGCAGGCGCGCTTCGGGCGGCAATACGGCATGCCGCGTCAGCAGCTCCATCGCGAAGCCCATCAGCAGTCCGCCGCTCAGATTGGCGGCCAGCGTGCCCAGGGGCACGGTGGGGAACAGCGGGTTGAGCGCGATGCCGAGCCCCCAGCGCAGCCACGCGCCGAGCGCGGCACCCCCTCCGACTGCGGCCATTCCGCTCCAAGGCATGCCAATCCCCTTTCCCGCGCCAGGCGCGATTCACGCCAAGCCACGGCAATCACGGTGGGGGTCCGACAGGAACGCCTACCGTGTCACCGCGCATCGGTGCAACCAGTAGGCATCATCAGCCGCGTGGGCGGTTAGAGGAGGAATGCCATCTCCCTGCAGCCAAGTATAAAGACACTCGCTGCCCGCCACAAGGCCGCGCTAGCGCACGAAGCGCTCGACGTAGGCGTCGCCCAAGCCGACCTTGGCGTAGTGCGCGCGGCACATGTCGAGTTTGGTGAACACGTCCTCGTAGCCGGTCTGGCGGCCCTGCGCGTCGACATAGATCATTGCGCCGCCGATGTTGAAGAAGGTAATCATTTCCGCGCAATCGTCGGGCACCGTCAACGTGTGAATCTCCCCTGGCGGCTCGTAGACAAAACTTCCCTCCTCGGCGATCCATTCGTGCTCGAGGTAGCGCCAGCGTCCCTTGATGACGTAGCCGACGACCGCCATCGGATGGCGGTGCCGCGACAGGACGCCTGCGCGGCGCACGCGCAGCAGATTGCACCAGCCGCCGCTCACGGTGTTGAGGAGCAGCGGCCGGAACCAGACCCGCTCGGCCTGCGGTACCCAGACCCGCTCGTCGTCCGGTATCGCGTCAACGGCGATCTCCGGGCGAATGCCCGGGGACGGCAGGATGAACGCGCTCACTGCGTGCCCTTGACCGCCCGCGTCAGCTCCGCGACTTCGTGATCCATGTCGCGATCCTTGGGGAATGGCCGGCCGGCGCGGCGATACCAGTAGCGCGCGTTGCCCACATCACCCTCGATCAGGTGCACGATGCCATGCGCCCAGCAGCCGAGCTTCGATTCGTCCTGCTGCACGATCGCATGCGCCTTTTCCCAATCGCCCTTCTTGAGGTAGCGGATTGCAGTGTTGAGCGGCATGATTCACCCAGCCAGGTAGCCGCCGTCGACGGCGAGGATGGAACCGGTGACAAACGATGCCGCCGGCGAACAAAGGAAGACTGCCGCGCCGACCAGGTCGTCCGGTACGCCCCAGCGGCCGAGCGGCGTGCGCGCGACGATCGCGGCATTGCGCGCCGGATCGTCGCGCAGCGTCTGTGTCAACGGCGTCGCGATCCAGCCCGGAGCGATCGCGTTGACGCGTATGCCCTCGGATGCATACGCGAGGGCGAGCGACTTGGTGAGCTGCGCCACGCCGCCCTTGCTCGCGCTGTACCCGGGAACGAGCGCGCCGCCGAAGAACGAAAGCATCGACGCGGTGTTCACGATGCACCCTTTGCTCTTCGCCAGCAGCGGCCGCGCGGCCGAACACAGGCGCATGGTGCCGGTGAGGTTGACGTCGATGACCTCGGCGAAGACTTGCGGATCGTGCTCCTCGCCGCGACGAATGGTGCCGGCGCAGTTGATGAGGATATCGAGACGCGGCAGCGGGCCGAAGAACGCGGCGATGGCCGCGGCGTCGCGAACATCGAGTGCGATCGCGCGTTCAACCCAGAAGTTCGCGCGCGTCTGCGCTTCTTCCGCCTCGGCTGGCGTCGCGCCAGTGACGGTCACGCGCGCGCCAAGCTCGGCGAGCGCGTTGCCAATTGCCGCGCCGATGCCGCCGGTGCCGCCCGAAACCAGCGCCACCTTGTTGCGAAACGAGTCTTCCTGGAAGGTCGCGGTTATCAAGACGGCACCTGCTCGCCTAAGAATGCCATGACCTCGGCGTGGCGCGGCAAGGGCGCGACGGCGCCATAGCCGGTCGTCGCGAGCGCCGCAGCGGCGTTGGCGTAGCGTGCGGCCTCGACCGGGTCATCGCCGGCAACCAGGCGCACCGCGAAGGCGCCGTCGAAGCAGTCGCCCGCCCCGGTGGCGTCGATCGCGCGCACGCGATGCCCGGGAATGCGCTCACGCGGGCGGCCGGCGGTGGACACGATGCAGCCGGCGGCGCCGCAGCGGAGCACCACCAGCGGCGCGCCGGCCGCATGGCAGGCGTCGAGAATCGCATCCGGATCCTCGCGGTCGAACAGCAGCTTGGCATCGTCCAAGCTGGGCAGCGCCCAGTCGGCCAGCGCCAGGCTCGCGCGGATGATTGCGCGTGCCCGCGGCAACGGCCACAGCTTGAGCCGCAAATTCGTGTCGTACGAGATCTTGACGCCGGCGCCGTGGGCGGCGTCGATGGCCGCAAAGCAGGCGTCGCAGGCCGAGGCGGAGATCGCCTGGCTGATGCCGGACACGTGCAATACTTTTGCCGCGCGGATCACGGCGAGCGGCAGATCCGCCGGACGCAGGCGGCTTGCCGCGGAGCCTGCGCGCAGATAACTGAACTCGTGCCCCTTGGCGCCGTGCGTGACAAAGTAGATGCCGGTGGGCGCTTCGGCGTCGCTGCCGACCCCGCTCGAGTCGACGCCCTCGCGCCGCCAGAGATCGAGGAACAGGCGCCCGAACGCATCGTCGCCGAGGCGCGTCACATACGCAGCGCGGGCGCCGAGCCGCGCCGCAGCGATGGCGCAGTTCGACGTGTCGCCGCCGAAGCCTTGCACGTACTCGCCGCCTTCGCCGCGCGTCTGGTTGAACTCGAGCAGCGGCTCGCCCAGCGCAACCAGATCGAAGCGCGCGGTGCTCATCGGCCGGCCTGCAGCGCGGCGAATGCGGTTGCGTACTGCGTCGCGACCGCGCGCACGCGCTCGGGTGCGGCACCGGGTTGGTACAGATTCGAGCCGGTGCCGAAACCGTTCGCGCCGACTGCCCAGTACGGCGCCATGTTGTCCGGACGAATGCCGCCCACCGGAAACACCAGCGTCTCGGGCGGCAGCACCGCGCGCCAGGCCTTCAGCACCGCCGGCGAGAGTTGCTCCGCCGGGAACATCTTGAGACCGTCGGCGCCAGCGTCGAGCGCGGCAAAAGCCTCGGTGGCCGTCGCCACGCCGGGCAGGCAAACCAGGCCGCGGCGCTTGGCTTCGCGCACGATGGCGAGGTCGCAGTGCGGCATGACGATGAGCTGCCCCCCGGCATCGGCTACGCGCGCGACATCGGCTGCGCGGAGCACCGTGCCGGCGCCGACGAGGCAGCGCGCGCCGAAGCCCTGCGCGAGCCGGGCGATGCCCGCGAATGGATCCGGCGAATTGAGCGGCACTTCGAGAATGCGGAACCCATTGTCCGCGAGCGCGGCACCGATGGCGTCGACTTCGGCGGGCGTGATGCCGCGCAGCACCGCGACCAGCGGCAGCGGCACGAGATACGGGCGCAGCGAGAGCGGGTTCACGCCGCCAGGATCCCGGCTTGCCGCGCGATGCGCCACAATCCCCGCGCCGCCGCGTCGGCCGGCCAGGTCGCGGCGTCGAATCCGGCGAGCGCGAGCGCGTTCCGGTAGCGCTCGCACAGGGCCGAGTCGCCCACCAAGGTCATCGAAGCCTCCCCCACCGCATGTCGTTGTATCCAGCTCTTCGCTGCCGCGATCTCGGCGCCAAGCAGCAAACCCGAAAGGTAGTCGGCCACGCCCTCGGGCGCAAGCGCCCCGGTCAGGACCAGGGTGCGCGCCGAGAACAGGGCGTGCGGCAACCCTGCCGCATCGCGCAGGCTCAACTGCACACCGCGCTCGAAGGCCGCGCGCTCGCCCGCGCCACCGGCGGCCGCGAGCCGGCCCAGGATGCTGTGCTCGCGCAGCAGTGCATAGAGCTCGCCGGTCATGAAGGTGGCAAAGGCCTCGATGCTGCCGGCGCCGATCCGCGCCCACTTGCTGTGGGTTCCGGGCAGGATGACGATGCGCGGCGAGGCTGACGGCGGCAGGTCTTCCAGCGCGCCCATGATCTGCGTCTCTTCGCCGCGCATCACGTCGGGGATGCCGTCCGCATCGCGGCAGACAAGTCCGGGCACGATCACAAGCGGCGCTCCGGGGACGGGCGTGAGCGCCGCAGCGATCACGGCAAGATCCGCCGGGCACGCGCAATACGGGACCTCGATCCAGCCCTGCCTGCTGCCGATCATGCCGCAGGCAATGACCGGCAGGGTATCGTCGAGTGCCTCGCCAAGAAGCGCCCGCAACGCCGTCGGGAAGTCGCCACTCTTGACCTTCTGCACGCCGAGCGGCGCGCTTTTCGCCTCGAGGATGCGGCCGCGCACATCGAGCCGATACGCGCGTGCGGTGGTCGTGCCCCAGTCGATCGCAATCAATGCCGCGGTCATTGCGCAGCGCCGGCTAGCGTCCGCCCGCGCCGCCGGTGACTGGCCGAACGAACGCGGCTACCACTGCGCGGCTTTGTCGTGGTCGCTCGTGCGCGCTTCCACCCAGCGGTCGCCGTCCGGCGTGTGCTCCTTCTTCCAGAACGGTGCCCGGGTCTTGAGGTAGTCCATGACGAACTCGCACGCGGCGAACGCTTCGCCGCGATGCGCGCCGGTCGCCACCACCAGCACGATCTGGTCGGTGGGCTTGAGCTCGCCCACGCGGTGGATCACCAGCACGTCGAGCACGCTCCAGCGCGACTTGGCCTCGTCGATGATGCCGGCGAGCGCCTTCTCGGTCATGCCCGGATAGTGCTCGAGGGTGAGCGTGCGCACGGTATCGCCGTCGTTGACGTCGCGGACGAGCCCGATGAACGCGGCGACGGCGCCCACGCGTGCGTCGGCGCCGCGCAAGGCTGCAATCTCGTGCGCGATATCAAAATCCGCGGTCTGGATGCGAACGGGCACCGGGTTGGGTCAGCCGCCGGTAACCGGAGGAAAGAGCGCCACCTCGTCGCCAGGCTTGACGGGCGTGTCGGCGCGCGCCATGTCGTAATTCACGGCGACGCGGACCGCGCGGCCCGGCGCGAGCTCGGCCGCCCAGGCGCCGCCGCGCGCGCGCAACCAGGCGAGCAGCGCGGCCACGGTGCCGACTTCGCCGGGGAGTTCGACTTTTTCGGCCGAGGCGCCGAGTGCTTCGCGCAGGCGGGCGAGATATAGGAGGGTGATCACGAGCGCATCTTAACGCGTGGGCGCACCAACAAAAACGCCGGCGGTAAATCCCCGCCGGCGTGTACAGCTGAAGATGCAGCCTAGAACCGGTATTGCACTCCGATGGAGAGCTGGTCGGACTCGGGCATGCCGCCACTGAGGACCGTCTCACCGACGAAGCGGCCGAAGCGCGCGTACTCGACGCGCAGCCCCAGCGAATAGTTGACGTCGTAGCGCAGCCCGACGCCGTAATTGACTCCGTTTTGCACCCGTCGCGGGTCACCCTGCACGAGCGACGCGCCGGAGAACAACGGGCGCATATCGTTCTGGGCGTAGCCCAGGCGCCCGTAGAGCGACAAGCGGCGAATCATTTCCCAGCTGGTGTACACGTCCGCATTCCAGGTGCGGGTCGCGCCCTCGGCCAGGCTCAAACCCAATCCGGGACCCGTCGTTAGACCCGGGCTGCTCGGCCGCAGCGCGTACTTGTCGGTGCCGTTCGCAGGGGTGGTGGTATTGACTGCCGCTTCGACCGCCACGTCGTTCTTCCAGCGGTAGCCGCCGAAAACGAGCGAACGGGGGTTGGTGTCGTCGGCAACCGGCGCGGAAAACCGATTCCAGGGGAGCGCTTGCCCGCCGAGGATCAGGCCGGTTGACTCCGCCCCTCCGTCGCGCATCGACACGCCGCCGTAGAAGCCGTTCTGGGCACAGGCGGGTGCGGCGGCACCGATCAGCAGCGCCGCGCCCAGCATTCCTGTAACTGCTTGTTTCTTCACGGCTTTACGCCCCACTATCCACCGACAATCCACCCTGAATGCGCAGGGGTGCCCACAAGTTCACCTATACGCCGCCGCTCTGGCCAAGTCAATTCCGATGCCCCGCCAGGGCCAGGTGGCGGAGGATGAATGTTGCAACCACGTCAGGATCCCCCAAGGGCAGCACCGGCAGGGCACTCGCCAAGGGCCCGTCGGTCGCGACGGCGACGATTTTCGGGTCACGCGGGTGCAGCAGCGGCTTGCCGACGCTCTCCCGGTAGACCTCCAGCTTGGCGATCGCAGAGGCCTTGAAGCCCTCCACCAGCGCCAGGTCGCACGGCGATAGCCGTTGGAGTGCCTCCTCGAGGGTGAGTTCCGGCCGCCCCCGCAGTTCGTGCTGCAGCGCCCAGCGCGCGGCCGACGTGACGAGCACCTCGCTGCAGCCCGCTTCGCGATGGCGGAATGAGTCTTTGCCCGGCTGGTCGAGGTCGAACTCGTGATGCGCATGCTTCACCAGCGAGACGCTCAGCCCCTGCGCGTTGAAGCGCGGAATCAGCTGTTCGATAAGCGTCGTCTTGCCGCTGCCCGACCAGCCGGCAAAGCCGAACACGCGCGCTGCCGCCATCGTCAGCTGGGACCGATGATGGAGGTGATGAATTCGCCCTTGGCGTAGGTGTAGTCCTTGGGCTCGTGCACGCCGGATTGCAGAATCGCGCGCTTCTTGGCTTGGTAGGCGTCGCGCAGCGCAGGATTCGCGCGCAGCGCGTCACGGAAGCGGCGCAGCTTTTCCTTCTCCGGGCTGTTCGTTCCGATCAGGTGCACGTGCAGGCGATAGCGCTTGCCGGCGTGCTCGATCGCGCCGACGCGCATGGGCCGCTCTTCGGCGAAGATGTGACCCACTTTCTGCCTCTGGAATCCAAGGTCGTCGATCGCCTGGCGCGTCGCCTCGAGCTTGCCCTCGGGATAGACCGCCATCAGGTCGACGATGCCCTTGCCGGAGCAGCCCGGCACGGCCGTGCTGCCGATGTGCTCGACGGTTGCCCACGGCGCCGCCGCTTCGATCAGCGCTGCGGTGTGGGTTGCCGCGCCGATCGCGCCGGGATCGTACTCGACGTACGCGGTGTCGGTCTCCGCGTAGGGCAAAATCTGCGACGTGCGTTTCACGCTTGAACGCCGGTAGTCGCGATTGCGCGCGCAGTTCCATGCGTCGAACGCACCGCTTCCCCCATGGTTTTATGACGCCGATTGTAACCCGTATACTAACGGGATCATGGCGCAATCCTATTCCGTTGCGGTACAACCGGTGCTCGGCAGCGTCGTCGACGCCCTCGAGACCATCGTCGCGGGCGTACCGGCCACGCGCGAGCGGGCGGTCGAGGCGCCGGAGGTCGCGGTGCGGCGGCTTTCGCGCAGGGCCGCGTCGCGGGCCGCTGCGGTTTCGGGTACGCTCGCGCTGCCGCCCGGCGTCCTCGGCCTGCTGACCGTGCTGCCGGACCTGGTCGCGATCTGGCGTCTCCAGGCGCAGCTGGTGTCCGACATCTCGGGGCTCTATGGACGGGACATGCAACTCACGCGCACGCACATGCTGTACTGCCTGTTTCGACACGCGGCGAGTCAGCTCGCGCGTGACGTCGCGGTACGCGCGGGCGAGCGTGTAGTGATCCGTCAGCTCTCGGGTGGTGCGCTGCGCAGCGCCCTTACCGGGGTCGGGTTGTCGCTGACCCAGCGTGTCGTCGGAACAACGGCCAGCCGCTGGGTACCGATCGTGGGTGCCGCCGCGGTGGCGGGCTACGCCTACTACGACACGCTCCGGGTGGCCAACACCGCGGTGAAGATGTTGCAGCTCCCAACACCGCAGGACGTGCGAGGAAGCTAACCACGCAACGCGGCGTGGAACGGATGTGCCGCCGCTGCCGATCGTGCCGCCGGCACGCCAAGCTGCGGTTCTCAGCGACGGTATCGGACATCCATGCCGCTCACCAACCGGTAATGGTTGCGGTCTGCGGATAGCGCGCCGGCCGTGCCAATGGCCGGCGCAGCAACCTGCCGTCCGGCGCCAGGCAAGCGCTCTGTCTCCCGGTCAGGGTTGTGCCGCTCCCGCCGCGACCCACGCCGCGATGGTGTTGCGTTCCGCGTCTGTCATGCCGGTGAGATTGCCGATCGGCATGGCGCGGGTCGTAACGGCCTGCGCATAGATCTTCTGCGCGTTGGCGGCGATCTGCTGCGGCGAGTCGAGCTTCACGTCCTTGGGCGCAACCGCGAAGCCTTCCTGCGTCGGCCGTTCGGCGTGACACGTCACGCAGCGCTGCGCGATGATGGCCTGCACCTGCGCGAACGAAGGTGCCGCGGCACCGGGCTGCGGTTTCGCGGGCGCGATGGCGACCGCCAGCGCAAGGGCGCCCAACGCAGCGCTGACCGGGATCGCCCACACCGTGCGGCCCTGATGCCGGAGGTTGAAAAAGTGCCGCACGTACGCCGCCAGGAGCAGGATCGCCAGCAGTACCAGCCACCCCTGCGGGTGGCCGTAGGTCAGCGGATAGTGGTTGCTGATCATGGTGAACAGCACCGGCAGCGTGAAATAGTTGTTGTGCACCGAGCGCTGCTTGCCGCGCATTCCGAAAAGCGGGTCGGGCGCGACGCCCTGCTCCTTCGCCGCGACGAGCCTCCGCTGCGACGGGATGATGACGTGCGCCACGTTGGCGACCATGATCGTGCCCAGCATGGCGCCGACCTGGATGTACACGGCGCGGCCGCTGAACAGGTGCGAGAGGCCCCATGCGACCAGCGTGACGAACGCGATCATCGCGCCGGCGATCCACGCTTCGCGCCCGAATCCCAGGCGCTTGCACAGCTGGTCGTAGAAGATCCAACCGGCGGCAAGCAGCGCAACGCTGATGCCGATTGCCTGCAGTGGCGAGAGCTCGGCAACGCTCCTGTCGATCAGATACACCGGCGCCTGCACGTAGTAGAGCAGCAAGAGCAGCGCGAATCCGGACAGCCAGGTCCAGTAGGCCTCCCATTTGAACCAGTGCAGCGTCGGCGGCAGGGTTTCGGGTGCGACGCGGAACTTGCGCACGACGTAGAACCCGCCGCCGTGCACCGCCCACAGCTCGCCGCCGACGCCGCGGTCGGCATCGGCGGCGTCCTGCGGCGGCTGCAGATGGTTGTCGAGCCAGACGAAATAGAACGATGCGCCGATCCAGGCGATGCCCGTGATCAGGTGCACCCAGCGGATGATGAGCTGCAGCCAGTCGCTTGCGTAGGCTTCCATCGCTCCCGCGCTAGCTACCGCGATAGGTCGAGTAGCTCCACGGCGAGACGAGCAACGGCACGTGATAGTCGGCGGCGGCGTCAGCAACACCAAAATCGATCACGACTTCGTCGACGAACGGTGGATCGGGCAACGTCACACCCTGGCGCTGGAAATACGCGCCCGCGGCGAATACGAGCCGATAGCGGCCGGATCGCAGCGCCTCGCCCTCGAGCAGCGGCATGTCGGTGCGGCCATCGGCGTTGGTCGTCACCGCCTTGAGCGGTTCGTAGCGATCGCGCGCGCGGCGCGAGAGCGTCACCAGCACGCCCGCGCCAGGCTTGCCGTGCGCGGTGTCGAGCACGTGCGTCGTCAGACGGCCCAAGCGAAACCCTCCCGGTTACGCGGTATTCTATTCCAGCCACCCGCCGCCCACGACAACAGCCATGGCTCCCGCAAACCGCTACCCGCGCGACATGATCGGCTACGGCGCACGGCCCCCGCACACGCGCTGGCCCGAAGGCGCGCGCATCGCGGTGCAGATTGTCCTCAACTACGAAGAAGGCGCGGAGAGCAGCGTTTTGCACGGCGACGCTGCGGCGGAAACCTTTCTCTCCGATATCGTCGGCGCGCAGCCGTTTCCGGCGCGGCACCTGAGCGTCGAGTCGCTCTACGAGTACGGCTCGCGCCGGGCTGTGGCGGCTGCTGCGCCTGTTCCGCGAGCGCCGCGTCCCCGTGACCGTGTTCGGCGTGGCGATGGCCCTTGAGCGCAACCCGGCGGCCGTCGCGGCGATGCTCGAGGACGGCCACGAGATCGCGAGCCACGGCTGGCGCTGGATTTCCTATCAGGAGATCATCAGCGCATCAGTCAGGTGCAGTCGGTAGCGACCCATCCGGGCAACCCGCAGAGCCGACCGCGCAACGGCCGCGCTTCGTTGCCGCGCCGGGCCTTTTAACGGCCGAACAGGTGTCCTAACGCCTTGCCGACGTCCCCGGTCGCACTCGCGGCGGGGCTCGGCGCGGGCTTGGCGGCGGTCGCGCCGGGGCTGCGGCCGAGCGCGATCTGGCACGGCGCGCCCGGATCGCCGGTGGCCTTCGCGAACAGCGATTCGCCGATGATCGACAAGCCGCCGGTGTACACCGCAGCGCCGAGCCGGGCGACGGTCGAAGCGGTCGCCACCGCGTCGATGCCGACGGAAGGCGACCTGAACGGTCCGCTAAAGTGCACCAGCGAGGCGACCTGCGGTACCGCAATGGGGATGCCCTCCCGGACCTGCGGCTTGACCGAAAGGTCGAGCGTCTCGGTGCGGAAATCGATCGTGCCACTGGCCGTCGCGCCGAGCTTGCTCGTCTCCGCCGCGATGCTGCGATCCACGGTCGCAATGCCGTCCTTGAGCGGCAGGCGCACGACCGCGCAGTGCAGCTGCGTCGTCGCGTCGATACCACGGAACGGATTCACCGCTGCCAGCAGCCGATCCAGCGGAACGTCGGTGCTGCCTTTGGGAGTGACGATGGTGGCCGGCCCGACCACGACGAGAATGTTGCCGCTGGCGCTCCCCGCCCACTGTCGCGGTGACGCGCCGCGCGCGGTCAGGTCGGCCTTCCATTCGGTCTTGCCGCCCTGCAGCTCGCGTTTCACGCCGCCCGCGGCAAGCAGCGCCCCGAGATCGAGGTTCTTCGCCTCGGCATGAAGCGTCAGCGCCGCGTCCGGTGCCCGCGTCGCATCGAGGTGCAGGTGGCTTTGCAGCGCGCCCCCGAGCACCACCGCCTGCAGGACCGGCACATCGAGCTTGCCGTTCGCGAGCTTGAGCTGCACTTGCACCTGGTCGAGGTGGCTGCTGTCGGAGAGCGTGAGCGCGCCAATCGCGATCTCACCGTCGGCATCGAAATCCTGCAAAGCGGCGACGTCGATCGGCACGTCGCTGAATATGTATTTCGACTGCGCCGCGGCCTTGGCGATGGCGGCCGCCCTGGCCGGCAGCGCGAAATCAGCCAGCGAGAGCGTCGCCGCGTCCAGCTTGAAGGTCACCAGGGGCCGCGTGCCGCCGGTGAGAACGGCCATGTTGCCGGTCAGCGTGCTCGAGCCGGAGCCGATCTTCAGCGCATCGAGGCCGACGAGTTTGCCCTTGACGGTGACCTGGGTGCCGACCGAGGCTTTCTTGCCGTTGATCTCGCCCTGCACCGCCACCGGGTAGGGCCAGCGCTGGTGCAGCAGCTGTTCGAGCGGACCAAAATCGCCCTCGAGCGCGACTGCCGTGTCATTGATCTTGCCGCGGAAACTGCCGCTGACCGGCGACTGCGGGTCGCGCGCATGCACGGTGAAGCTCTCGATCAGGATGGTCGTGATCTCGCCAGTCTTGCCGTCGCGGTAGGTGGCCTCGCCGTCGGAGATCGCGATGTCGTCGACCAGCAGCCCGCCCAGCGTCGCGCCGGAGGCCGCCGGGGTGCTGCCCTCCGCCGCCGCCGGCAGCGCCGGGAATTCCCAGTTGCCCTTTCCGCCAGCGTCGGTCTCGAGCGCAATGCTCGGCGCGATGAGCTTGAAGCGAACCACCTCGAAGCGCTTGCGCAAAAGCGGCAGCAGCGCGATCTGCGCTTCGATTTGCTTGGCCATCAGCATCTGCGGCTGTTTGCCCCAGGGCGCGTTGCCGAGGGTCACGTCGTCGAGCACGAGCTTAGGCTCCAGCCCGAGCTTGAGCGAGATGCCGCCGTGCACCTCCAGGTCGCGACCGGTGGCCGCCTTGACCCGCTGCTGGATGGGGCCGATGAACTCCTTGACGTCGACCGAGTGCACGGCGATCGCGACTGCGATGAGCAGCAGCACGACCACGCCGCCCAGCACGGCAAGGGTCCGCCAGAAGATGCGCATCGCGGAATTGTACCCTTCGGCGCCCGCTGCAAAGCGCACCGAAAGTGTCGGGATTTGGCAACAGCGGCGGCACGCATCGGTGCCCGGCACGCGCGTTCACGCAGCGTGTCTCGCGCAGCGCGAGCTCGGCCAGCGCGGCGCGTCAGCGCAGCGATGCGTTGAACTTTTCCAGCGCGGCGGCGCCGGGTATCAGATCCTTCTCGCCGAGCTGGTTGAGCGGCACGTCCACGGTGTTGAGCAGAGCGGTGCAGATCGTCGGCGTCCGGACGCACATACAGGACGCCGGTGACGATTTCGCCCGCGGCGTGGCGCTGCTGCAGATACGTTGCCGCGGCGATCCTGTCGCCCGCGTCATAGCCCTCGTGCAACTTGCGCAGGCGCAGCACCGTGCCGTCGTGTTGCACGATTTCCTGCACCGTTCCGGGAGCATAGTCGGCCGTGATCTCGCTTCGCGTCGGCATGAAGTCCAAGCGGTTGACCGCGTCGTTGTGCTCCCGCACGAAGTCGTAGCTCTTCGTCGAGCCGGCGTGATTGTTGAACGCGACGCACGGCGAAATGACGTCGACGAACGCGGCGCCCTGGTGCGCGACCGCAGCCCGGATCAGCGGCACGAGCTGCTCCTTGTCGCCGGAAAAGCTGCGCGCCACGAAGGTCGCGCCCAGGTGCAGCGCGAGCATGACCATGTCGATGGGCTCGTCGTTGTTCACCGCGCCGCGCTTGGCCTTGGAGCCCTTGTCCGCGGTCGCCGAGAACTGCCCCTTGGTAAGGCCATACACGCCGTTGTTCTCGACGATATAGACCATGTTCACGCCGCGGCGCATGGCGTGCGCGAACTGGCCGAGGCCAATCGATGCCGAGTCGCCGTCACCGGAGACGCCGAGGTAGATGAGGTCGCGGTTGGCGAGATTGGCGCCGGTCAGCACCGACGGCATGCGGCCGTGCACGCTGTTGAAGCCGTGCGACTTGCCCAGGAAGTAGGTTGGCGTCTTGGAGGAGCAGCCGATGCCGGAGAGCTTGGCGACGCGATGCGGCGGCACGTCGAGCTCGAAGAAAGCCTGGATGATCGCGCCGGAGATCGAGTCATGGCCGCAGCCGGCGCAAAGCGTCGACACCGTGCCCTCGTAGTCGCGGTGGGTATAACCGAGCTTGTTCTTCGGCAGCTCGGGATGATGCAGCCGGGGTTTGACAAGATAGGTCACGGCGCGACCTTTCGCAGCGGCGTTACGTTGAACATGGCGAGTTTCTCTCCGATCTCGCGCAGGATCAGCCGCGCGGTGATCGGCGTGCCGTCGTAATGCAGGACGGGAATGAGCTTTGCCGCATCGATGGCGAGCTCGTTGATGAGCAGCATGCGCATCTGCGCGTCGCGGTTCTGCTCGACGATATACACCTGCTCGTGGTCGGCGATGAAATCGACGACTTCGTCGTGGAAAGGAAAGGCGCGAATGCGCAGTGTGTCGAGGTGGATCCCCTGCCCGGCCAACGCGGCGAGCGCCTCTTCCATCGCCGGCGCCGTCGAACCGAAGTAGAGCGCGCCAAAGCGGGTCTTCTGCGACGCGTTCCTGCGCACCGGCCGCGGCAGGTAGCGCTTGGAGGTCTCGAACTTGCGCAGCAGGCGCTGCATGTTGTCGACGTAGGTGGCGCCGTCCTCCGTGTAGCGCGCGTAGCGGTCCTTCGTCGAGCCGCGGGTGAAATACGCGCCGCGCTGGGAATGCGTTCCCGGGAGCGTGCGATACGGAATCCCGTCGCCGTCCACGTCGAGGTAGCGGCCGAAGTCCTTGCCCGCCTCGAGGTCGGCGTACGTCATCACCTTGCCGCGATCGAGCCGCCGCGAGTCGTTCCAGGTGAGCGGCTCGCACAGCCAGTCCTGCATGCCGATTTCGAGGTCCATCATGACGAAGATCGGCGTCTGCAGCCGCTCGGCGAGATCGAAGGACAAGGCCGCGAATTCGAACGCCTCGTTCGGATCCTGCGGCAGGATCAGCACGTGCTTGGTGTCGCCGTGCGAGGCGTACGCGCACGACAGCAGGTCCGCCTGCTGCGTGCGCGTCGGCATTCCCGTCGAGGGGCTGCCGCGCTGGATGTCGAAGATGACGGCAGGAATCTCGGCAAAGTACGCGAGCCCGATAAACTCCTGCATCAGCGAGATGCCGGGGCCCGAGGTGCAGGTGAACGCGCGCGCGCCGTTCCAGCCGGCGCCGATGACAATCCCGATCGAGGCCAGCTCGTCCTCCGCCTGAACGATCGCGTAGCGCGCCTTGCCGGTCGCCGGATCGGTGCGGAACTTGCGGCAATGCCGGGCGAAGGCTTCGGCGAGCGACGACGAGGGCGTGATCGGATACCACGCCGCGACGGTGGCACCGCCGTAGACGCAACCCAGCGCCGCGGCGCTGTTGCCTTCGATGAAGATCTTTTCGCCGACCGCGTTGGTGCGCCGCACCTCGATGCCCAGCGGCCAGTCGAGCTCGTTCTGGGCGTAGGTGCGACCCATGTGCATCGCCTGCACGTTGGGCTTGAGCAGCGCCTCCTTGCCCTTGTACAACTCGCCGATCAGCTCCGCGATCGCCTCGGGTTCGATCTCGAGCAACGCCGAGAGCGCGCCGACGTAGATGATGTTCTTGAACAGCTGGCGCTGCCGGGCGTCGGAGTACTGGCGATTGCAGATCTCGGTCAATGGCATGCCGATGACCGTGATGTCATCGCGGAACTTCGCCGCCGGCAGCGGCTTGGTCGAGTCGTAGAACAGATAGCCGCCCGGCTCGATCTCGCGGACATCCTGGTCCCAGGTCTGCGGATTCATCGCCACCATCAGGTCGACGCCGCCGCGGCGCCCGCGCCAGCCCGCTTCCGAGACGCGCACCTCGAACCAGGTGGGCAGGCCCTGGATGTTGGACGGAAATATGTTGCGCGGCGCAACCGGAATGCCCATGCGCAGGATCGACTTGGCGAACAGCAGGTTCGCCGACGCCGAGCCCGAACCGTTGACGTTGGCGAACTTGACGACGAAGTCGTTGATGCGCTGGATCGGCGGCACGGCGGGCTGCATCAGTCGGCCGCCCTGCTCAGTGGCGCAGCGCGCTCCGGCTTGGGATCCACCGGCGCGCGGCGGTGGCAATCGTGCGCCTGTGCCGGCTCGAAGAAGAACTTCTGCATGTCCCACGCGCCGGTGGGGCAGCGTTCGGCGCACAGACCGCAGTGCAGGCAAACGTCCTCGTCCTTGGCCATCACCCGGCCGGTCTTGAGGCCGCCGGCGAGATACAGGTCCTGGGTCAGGTTGCGCGCCGGCGCATTGAGCCGGGCGCGCAGCTCGGTCTCGTCGCCGTCGTGGGTGAACGTGATGCAGTCCATCGGGCAGATGTCGACGCAGGCGTCGCACTCGATGCACAACTTCGGCGTGAACACCGTCTGCACATCGCAGTTGAGGCAGCGCTGCGCCTCGGCGTAGGCCTGCGTGGCATCGAAGCCGAGCTCGACCTCCATCTTGATGTGCTTGAGCGCGACGACCTTGTCCTTGAGCGGCACCTTGTAGCGGGCGTCGTTGGAGATCGCGTTGTCGTAGCTCCACTCGTGGATGCCCATCTTCTGCGACAGCAGATTGACGATCGGCGAGGGCCGCTGGTGCAGATCCACGCCGCGACAAAGCGCATCGATCGAGATCGCCGCTTCGTGGCCGTGCGCCACCGCCCAGATGATGTTCTTCGGTCCGAAGGCGGCATCGCCGCCGAAGAATACCTTCGGATGTGTCGATTGCAGCGTGACCGGATCGAGTACCGGCAGGCCATGCCGGTCGAAATCCACGCCGGCATCGCGCTCGATCCAGGGAAAGGCGTTTTCCTGGCCGACGGCGACCAGCACGTCGTCGCAGGCGTAATGCACTTCCGGCTCGCCGGTCGGCACGAGCTGTCTCCTGCCGTCCGCGTCGTGCCTTGCCGCGACCTTCTCGAAGGTTACGCCGGTGAGTCGGCCATTCTCGTGCGTGAAGGCCTTGGGCACGTGGAAGTTGAGGATCGGGATGCCTTCGTGCAGCGCGTCTTCCTTCTCCCACGGCGAGGCCTTCATTTCCTCGAAGCCGGAGCGCACGATGACCTTCACGTCTTCGCCGCCGAGGCGGCGCGAGCTGCGGCAGCAGTCCATCGCCGTGTTGCCGCCGCCGAGCACGATCACGCGCTTGCCGATCTTGGTCGTGTGGCCGAAAGCGACGCTGGAGAGCCAGTCGATCCCGATATGGATGTTCTTCGCCGCTTCGCGCCGTCCGGGGAGGTCCAGGTCGCGCCCGCGCGGCGCGCCGCTGCCGACGAAGATCGCGTCGTAGCTGCTGCCGTTGCCGGCGAGCAGCCCCTTGAGGCTGTCGATGCGCTCGCCCGCCCGGAACTCGATGCCCAGATTGAGGATGTAACCGACCTCCTCGTCGATCACCGATTCGGGCAGGCGGAACTTGGGAATCTGGCTGCGAATCATGCCGCCGGCGCGCGCGTCGGCGTCATAGATGACGCACTCGTAGCCAAGGGGCGCCAGGTCGCGCGCCACCGTGAGCGCCGCCGGACCCGCACCGACGAAGGCGATGCGCTTGCCGTTGTTGCGCCGCGCGCGCTTGGGCAGCCGGTGACGGATATCGTCCTTGAGATCGGCGGCAACGCGCTTCAGACGGCAGATCGCCACCGGCTCCGGCTTGACGCCGCCGCTATGGCCATCCGCGTCGGGGGAGCCTTCTTCCACGCGCCCGCGGCGGCACGCGGGCTCGCACGGGCGGTCGCAGGTCCGGCCGAGAATGCCGGGGAAAACGTTGGACTGCCAGTTGATCAGATAGGCGTCGCTATAGCGGCCCGCCGCGATCAATCGAATGTATTCGGGTACCGGCGTATGCGCCGGGCACGCCCATTGGCAGTCGACGACCTTGTGAAAGTAAGCGGGATTCGCGATATCCGTTGGCTTCAATGCCCCTCCGTACTCGGCCGCATCCGGTCATTGACTTAGTCGGCCACCCCGCGCTTCCCTTTTCGGTCACGCGAGGCTTCAAGGACCGGCAGGGACGTCCGCAAAAGTGGCGCCATCCTACGCTACCGACGGTTTCCTGAAAAGCCTTTTGCTTTCAACTACTAGCGATAGGGTTTTTAAGTGTGGCATCAGCGCCGCACGTACACTACACTTAAGACCTTTTCCAGCAAGAACCGTTGGCGGCGGCCGGCGCCTGCCTGCGCAAGCATAGAATGGGCCCGCGCCCACGCACCCGATGAACGCCCCGGATCGTCCCCCGTTGCGCCTTACCGAGTTCAGCCACGGCGGCGGTTGCGGCTGCAAAGTCGCGCCGGCGCTGCTGCGGGAAATCCTCGCCGCAGCGACCCCTGGCGTGGTGCCGAAGGCGCTGCTGGTGGGCATCGAGACCGGAGACGACGCCGCCGTCTACCGCATCAATGAGACGCAGGCGATCGTCGCGACCACCGATTTCTTCATGCCCATCGTCGACGATCCGTTCGACTTCGGCGCGATCGCGGCGACCAACGCCATCTCGGATATCTATGCCATGGGTGCGACGCCGCTGTTCGCGCTGGCGCTGGTCGGCATGCCGGTCGGCAAGCTGCCCGTGGAGACGATCCGCCGTATCCTCGACGGCGGCGAGGCCATCTGCGCCAAGGCGGGGATCCCGATCGCGGGCGGGCACACGATCGATTCGGTCGAGCCGATCTACGGCCTGGTGGCGATCGGCATCGTCGACCCGAAACAGCTGCGGCGCAATGTCGGCGCACGGCCGGGTGATGCGCTGATCCTGGGCAAGCGGCTGGGAATCGGCATCTACAGCGCCGCGCTCAAGCGCGGAAGGTTGAGTGGCGAGCAGTACGCGGCGCTGCTCGCCAGCACGACGCAACTCAACACGCCCGGGATTGCGCTGGCGCGCATGGATGCGGTCCACGCCTTGACCGATGTCACCGGGTTCGGGCTGCTCGGGCACCTGCTCGAAGTGTGCCGCGGCTCCGCGGCGGGTGCGCGCATCGACCTCGCGCACCTGCCCCTGCACCCGGGAGTCCTCGCGTTGGCCCGCGAGGGCATCGCCACCGGCGCGTCCGCCCGCAACTGGGCCGCGTACAGTGCGGACGTGAGCTTCGCGCCCGGCGTCGACGAAATCGCGCGCGTTCTGCTCACCGATCCGCAGACCTCCGGCGGGTTACTCGTCGCCTGCAGCCCGGAGGCGGTCGCCAGCGTGCTGGCGGTTTTTCGCGGGGAAGGCTTCGAGCATGCAACGCGAATCGGCGAATTCGTTGCCGGCCCGGCTCAGGTAACGGTGCGTTGAATCGGCCGATGTTCTACCAAAGACTGTTTGCAACGCTGGCGCGGCACCATGTCCGATATCTCCTGGCGGTGCTCTCGCCGTCAATATCCATGGCATTCCGCGGATGACGATGGAGGTCGGTGTGATCATTGCGCTTGATCCCGAGAACGTCGATCATTTCATCGTTTTGAGCATCGACGGTCCCGCTCCACCCGGCTTCGTAGCTTAGCCGTCGCGCCGCCCGCGGCTCGATACCGTCGCGACCAGACGAGACTGCCCCGCCCATGAATGACCGCTTGCCGCTGCAAAGTGAGGTGCCCGCCGCGCCGGCCGCGTCCACGCTCGCGGCGCGCTTTGGCGCGATTCGCGCCGCGACCGTGGCCCTCGCTGCACCGCTTTCGGCTGAGGATTGCGCGATCCAATCGATGCCCGATGCGAGCCCGGTGAAATGGCACCTGGCGCACACCAGCTGGTTTTTCGAGACCTTCGTCCTCGAGCCGAATCTTGCCGGATATCGCCGCTACGACCGCGCGTTTCGCATGCTGTTCAACTCGTACTACAACGCTGTCGGCGAGAAGCACCCGCGCCCGCAGCGCGGGCTGCTGTCGCGGCCGTCGCTTGCCGAGGTGCATGCCTATCGGGCGCACGTCGACGCGGGCGTCGCGACGCTGCTCGCGCGGGGCGAATCCGCAAGCCACCTGCACGCCTTGCTCGAGCTCGGGCTCAACCACGAGCAGCAGCACCAGGAACTTATCCTGACCGACGTCAAGCACATGCTGTCGTGCAATCCACTCCAGCCCGCGTACGCGCGCCCGAGCCCGGTGCCGACAAGCCTGAGCGCGCCGCCGCTCGACTGGATGGCATTTCCCGAAGGCATGGTCGAGATCGGCCATGAAGGCATCGGCTTCGCCTTCGACAACGAAACGCCGCGGCATCGGCAGTATCTCGATGCGTTTGCGCTGGCGAGCCGGCCGGTGATCAACCGCGAATTTGCGGCCTTCATCGCCGACGGCGGCTACCGACGACCTGAACTGTGGCTCTCCGAAGGCTGGGACTGGCTGAATGCAAACCGCGTCGCGGCGCCGCTGTACTGGGACGACGACGCCGGCTCACAAGCGTTCACGCTGCATGGCATGCTGCCGCTCGAAGGCGACGCGCCGGTGTGCCACGTGAGCCTCTACGAGGCGGACGCCTACGCGCGCTGGGCCGATGCCAGGCTGCCGACCGAAGCCGAGTGGGAAGTCGCTGGCGCGCGCGTCCCCGTCGAGGGCCACTTTGTCGAGGACGGCTTCCTCCGTCCGCGTCCCGCGGAGCGCGGCCACACGCCGCTGGCGCAGCTCTTCGGGGACGTCTGGGAATGGACGCAGAGCGCCTACGCTCCGTACTCGGGCTTTCGCCCCGCCGCCGGCGCGATCGGCGAATACAATGGCAAGTTCATGTGCAACCAGTACGTGCTGCGCGGCGGGTCGTGCGCAACGCCACGCTCGCATATCCGGGCAAGCTATCGCAATTTCTTTCCGGCGGCGGCGCGCTGGCAGTTCAGCGGCTTCCGACTGGCGCGCGACGCTTGAACGGCCTCGCTCGAGACGGAAAGAGCAATGACCGAGCGCGTCGGCCGGGTGGATGAGCTCCGCGACCGGATCCGAGCGGATCTGGAAGCCGAACGCCAGCGGATCCACGAGGAGATCCGCGCCTACCCCACGCCGATTCCGCGCTGCGACCAGCAGTTCAATCACCTCATCGACAAGCGCGAGCGGCTGTTTCAGGAACTGGCGCGGCTCGACGCCGCGGCGGGCTCCAGCGTGACCGCCCGGGATGGCGCGGCAGGGCTCGCTGCGTTCATCGACTCGTGCGGGTGCCTCGACGCCGAGGGCAAGGTTCGGTTCAAGGCCGCCTTGAGCGAAGCGCTCGCCGCGCCGTCCTCCATCGCGCCCCAGGAAATGTCTGCCGCGGCCGGCCGGGCGCGCCGCGCAGGGCGCTAGACGAGCGCGGCACGCGCGCTGCCGCCGAGAATTGTCATGGCCTCAACATCGGACACGATCGACCTGCGCTCGGACACCGTCACGCGCCCGACCGCGGCGATGCGCTCGGCCATCGCCGCGGCCCCGGTCGGCGACGACCAGTACGGCGAGGATCCGACGGCCAACGCGCTGCAGGGGCGAGTGGCCGGGCTGCTGGGGAAGGAAGCGGCGCTGTTCCTGCCGTCCGGAACGATGGCCAACCAGGTGGCCCTGCGCGTGCTGACGCGGCCCGGCGACGACGTGATCGTCAGCCGCGAAAGCCACGTCGCGTGGCACGAGACGGGCGCGGCAGCGGCCAACGCGGGGGTGCAGTTCACGGAAATCGGCGCGCGCGGCGTGTTCACCGCCGCGGAATTCAGCGCAGCCTGCAAGCCGCGCGGCCACGTCGTCTATCCGCCGACAACGCTGGTCGAGATCGAGAATACGCACAACCGTGCGGGCGGCGTGATTTTTCCGCAGGCAGAAGCGGCACGCGTCTGCGCTGCGGCGCGGGAGCGGGAGATTGCGACCTTCCTCGATGGAGCGCGACTGTGGAACGTCGCCGTCGCGACCGGCGCTGCGCCGGCTGAGCTCGCCGCACCTTTCGATCTGGTCGCCGTGGCGCTCTCCAAGGGCCTCGGGGCTCCGGCCGGTGCGCTGCTCGCGGGATCACGCGTGCTCATCGAGCGTGCTTTGCGCTACCGGCGGATGGCCGGCGGCGCCATGCGCCAGGTCGGCCTTCTCGCCGCCGCCGGGCTGTACGCGCTCGACCGGCACATGCAGCGCTTGGCCGAAGATCACGCCAACGCACGCCTGATCGCCGAGCGGCTCGCCGCCTGCGAACGCATCCACATCGATCTCGCGACGGCGCAGACGAACATCCTGGTCTTCGAACTTGCTCACGACGCGCCCGACGCGCCGACGGTCGTTGCGCGCGCCCGCGAGCGCGGGCTGCTCATCTTCGCCTTCGGTCCGCGCACGGTGCGCGCGGTCACCCACCTCGACGTCACGCGCGCGCAATGCGTGCGCGCGGCGGAGATCCTGGTGGAGAGCGTCGAATCCGACCGCTGATGTCGCCGCCCGAAGAACGTGGACGGTCACGCGGCAACCCCGCCGCCGTGCGCGGCGCAATGTCGGCGAACCGGTCCGGCGACCGCGTGCTATTCGGCGTAGTACACCGCGAAGTCGCCCGCTGGGTCCTGCCAGACGGCGATCTCGGAAAATCCCGCGCGCCGCAGGAGCGCCGCGAACTCCTGCGGCGTGTACTTGTAGGAATTCTCGGTGTGGATGCGCTCGCCCGCGGCGAACACGCGCTCGCGCCCGGAAATGGTGACCCGCTGCGCGCGGGTCGCCTCGAGATGCATCTCGACGCGACTCGCGTTGGCGTTGTAGAACGCGACATGGGCAAACGCCGCCGGGTCAAAGTCGCTGCCCAGCAGCGCATTGACGTGATTGAGGACGTTGCGATTGAACGCCGCGGTCACGCCGAGCGCGTCGTCGTAGGCGGCGGCGAGCCGCGCGGCCTCCTTGGGCGTGTCGACGCCGATCAGCAGGCCGCCGCGCCGGAAGCACAGGTCGCGCAACTGCGCGAGCAGATTGAGCGCCTCGTCGGGCGTGAAATTGCCGATGCTGGACCCCGGATAGAAGAACGTCGCGGCGCCGTGGTCGAGGTCGGCAGCCAGGTCGAGCGTGCGCGAAAAATCCGTGATGACGCCGCAGAATTCGACTTCCGGATGGGCCAGCGCCAGACGCGCCAGCGCCGGTTCGACCGCCGCCGCGGCGATGTCGACGGCGATGAAGCGCCGTGGCTGCAACGCGGCGATCCAGGACTCGCCCTTCGCGCAGTTGCCCGCGCCGAGATCGACGAATTGGCGGTTCTGACCGACGCGAGCCGCGATGGTGTCGCGATTCGCCGCATAGATCCCGCGCTCGGTGCGGGTCAGGTAATACTCGGGCAGTTCGCAGATCGCATCGAACAGCGCGCAACCCAGCGGATCATAGAAGTATTTCGGCGGAATCGCCGCCGCCACGGAGAACAGGCCGTCGACCAGCGCCGCCCGTTCCGTTCGCGCCTGCAGGCGCAACGGGCCGGACATCCGGTTGATCAGACGGAAGCCGCGCGGCGTGACTCGCTCGGCAGTTCGGTACGGAACCGCAGCCCGTTGCGCCATTACCCACCCTCCCCGGCCCTGAATGATAACCGCAGCCGCCGTTGCCAGGATAACCGTCGCACCGGCGTTGAAAAACTTACAATGCTGACCACCGTCAACGTCCTCGCCGCGCCTTTGAACCTGCCTGCGCAAATCCCGTGCCCGCCTCTCCTACACCTGGCGTAGGTTCGCCGCTCGACGGGCGTCTCGGCCTGTTTGCCGGACAGGACTTTCGTCTTACGACGGGCCGCTGCAGCGATTGCGCGGCCATTCCCCAGGCGCTGTGGTACTTCACCGACGAAACGATCGCCGCGCCGCGGGTCGGCGTGCCCGTTGCCGGCTTCGCGCGCGGTCTCACCGCGCAGCAGGATCTGCAGCGCTGGGCGGCGCTGCACGACGCCGCGGCACCGCTCGAAGCGCCGCCGCTGGTTTGGATCGGCGCACCGGAAATCATCCGTCACGCCAGGCTCGCCGTCGATGGCGCAACGCTGACGACCGGCACCGGGCAGTGGCAATTCGCCACCGTGCCGAAGATTCCGCTCAATCGTTCCTACTACGACCGCGCATCGATCGCCTATCTTGCGGCTCGGCCGTTGACCGTGCGCGGGAGCCTGCAGGACGGCATGTTCATCGCGCGCACGATCTGGCCCGAGGATTTTAGGCTGGATATCAACGCCGCGTTACAACGTGTTGACGCCACGCCCGCGGCGGTGCAGGCGCTGGTGCGCGCGGAGCCGCATGGCGGCGCGCACAGCCCATTCGCCGCGTTTCCGATTTGGGAACGCGCGCCCGGGAGCGCGCGAAGCTGGGACAACGCACCGGTTCTCGCCGCGATGCTCAACGGCGCGCAAAGTGACGACGACGAAGCGCTCGCCGGACACTTCGCGCTGGTCGCCGGGCGCATGAGCGGAACGGCCGATCCGGGGGGCCCGGGGGCGATCGGCGACTGGCTGGCCAGCAATTTCTACACGCTCGACTACGAAAGCGAAAAGGGCATCATCGCGGCGATGCTGCCGCTGGACAATTACCTGGCCGACCTCAACAGCGGACAAGCGTGGTATCGGCCATCGTACCTGCTCGTCGCGGTGCTCAAGAGCGAGCGTGTCGCAAGCCTCGTGCAGGGCGCGCTCTCGCGCATGTACAACCAGTTCTACCGGCACCAACTCGTCTACGATCACCCGACGATGAACTGCACCAGCATCAGCATCGACCTGCTGCGCACGCTCGGCTGGAACATACCGGCACGCGGCGCCACCAGCTGGGGGGCGGCGATGGTGGCTCCGCCGTACATTGCCCTGCGTGACCGCAGCCTGGCCAAGGCCGCGCACAGCTTCGACTATCTGACGGAGGACCGGACGCGGCTGTTTCCCGCGGCGGCGTTCGAGGAGCTTGGCACGGATCTGCTGCGGCTGGCGACGGGACGGCGCGCGCGCGCGTTGACGCCGCTCGAAGCCATGCTCGCGGCGGACATTGAAGCTCTGGTGTTCGTGCGCCTGCCGCAACTGCCGTCGTCGCGAGTGTGGGGAAATTTTCCCGTTGCGTCGGCGTGGGAGTACCGGGAGCGCTATCCGCGCGATCGCGCGCTGGCAAAGATCATTCCGGTGCCGCCGCGACCGTTTCCGGAGCGCTTGCGCGATGCAGACCTGCTGCCGCCACCGCGCCACCGCGCCGACATCGCCCTCGCCGTCTGGGCGGTATTGTCCGTGGTGGGCATCCCGTGGCTGCTCCTGCGCTGGTGGCGCGGGCGACGCCGCAACGCGCCGCAGCCGCGTACGCTCAGTAAATCTCGTATTCCAGGGTGAAGCGCACGGTCGTGTCGGGCGAATTGCGATTGACCCCGAACAGGAGCGCCGCGTCGAACTTGACCTTGTTGCGCCCGCCGATGACGGCCTGGCTGAAAAACGCCGGGCCGAGCTTGTGCTGGGCCGGCGATCCGTCGCCGGTCGAACCGAGCGTGCCGAAGCCCTGCAGCCCGGGCTCGAAGCGGGGGTTGCCGCGCAACTTCACCTGCCAGGAGTAGTCGTATTCGTTGCCCTGGCCCGTCTGGCCCCCGAGTGCACGAACGAAAAACACGTCGACGTTGCCCTGGACGGGTCCGAGTTCCTTCTGCAACATCGGCCCGATGGTCACCGAGCTCCCGCCAGCGCCGTAGTCGCGTGCCAACTCCGCGAACAGGCCCAGGTCGAGCCAATATTCTCCCGGCTCGGTCAGGGCGAAGATGTTCTCCCACTCGACCTCGTCCAGGTGGGTGGAGCGACCGGGGAACTGCGTCCCGCCGACGGCCAGCTCGCTCTTCCACCAGGGCGTCAAGCCATAGGCGATCTCGCCGACCAATTGTCGCTCGCGATCAGCCTCGTTGCCGTGCCACACCTGATAGCCGCCGCCGAGCTCGAATTCGATCTCGCCCTGCACCACGGTCGGAAGATAGACCTTGGCCGCGGGGTCGGCCGCGGCGCGACCGGGTTGCAGGCACAGGAAGAAAGCGAACGCGCCGCTCGCGCTCAGCGCGCGCCAGGCACTTTTCTTCGAGGTTTGCCCCATAGCCTCATTCCGAGCACGATCAGCGTCCCGGTCACGATGTAAAACAGTACCTGGACACCTGCCGGACGCGCGTCATAGCCGATCAGCGCATGCAGCGTCTGGCCGAGCAACGAGCGCTCGGAAAGCAGCCCCGACGTATCCCACAGCCGCGGACCGAGCGACGGCAGCAAGTCCGCCTGCACCAGAAAGCGCGCCGCCTGCGAGGCCATTCCGGCCGCCAGCAGGAGCAGCAGCCAGTTCGTGGCGGTGAAGAAGTGCCGCACCGGGATGCGCAGCAGCCCGAAGTAAAGGGCGAGCCCGGTCGCGAAGCCGCCGGTCACGCCGAGCGCGATACCGCCGGCAATGTCCACCCAGTCTGACCCGCCCGCCGCCCGGGCAAACAGGAACAGCACCACTTCGGAGCCTTCCCGCAGCACCGCGAGGGCAACCACGAGCAGGAGCGCCGTCAGCGGGCGACGCCCGACCGACACCTCGGAGCCCAGTGCCTGGAGCTGCAGGGCAAGTTCCCGGCCGTGGGTCGCCATCCATATCGCGTGCCAGGCGATCATGACGACCGCGGCGAAGAGCACGCTGGCGTTGAACAATTCCTGCCCCATGCCCGCGGCGGCATCGGCGATAACGCCGGCCGAGAGGGCGACCGCAACCGCGCCCAGCACGCCGGCGGCGACACCGGTGCCGATCCACCGACTGCGCGCCGGCACGCCGCGCGTGGCCGCAAACACGACGCTGACGACGAGCGCCGCTTCGAGCACCTCGCGGAAGACCAGTATCGCAATGGCGAGCACGCTGAAGCCTCCTATTTCGCGATCAGCACACCGTTGGCGCTGTCCTTGTGGAAATCGCCGAAGAATGGATAGCGGCCGGGCTCGAGCGGGCCGACGAAGATCGTGATCTGCGCCTTCGGCGGGACGACCTTCTCGCGATTGAGCTCGTAGCTTTCGAACTCCTCCGCGGTCGCGTCCTGGTTGTCGATCAGAAGCTTGATCTTCGTCCCTGCAGGGACCGTGATCTCCGCGGGCACGAATTGGTGGTCGCGGACGACCAGGCGCACGGTGGCATCGTCCGCCCATGCCAGGCCGGTGCCGGCCAGAAGGCCGCACATAGTCACTGCCACCGCCAGGATGCTGGATTTCAAGGTGCCCCCAGAAACTAATAGTAATAGTAATCGTTCTCATTAATGAATGCAAGGCCTCGACCCCCAAGCTTCGGCCCCCGATGGGCGCGTGGGCTGTGGCCCGAAGAGAGGCTCCGCGCGATTCGCCGCTGCAGTGCCACCCGGGTGGCCGTCGCGCTACGAGCTAACGCCTAGCGCCGTCGCGTTTTGATCGCGAGGACATCGTAGAGAGCCAACGCGACCACTTCGGTCGCCTTGTGCAAATCGTCGAGCGCGAGGTTCTCGTCCGCGCGGTGTCCGTTGGCCTCGGCGAGCGTGCGCGGGCCGGCGCCGTAAAGAACCGTCGGCACGCCGGCGGAACTGTAGTGCCGGGCATCGGTGTAAGCGGCAGCCGACGCGGCGATTTCCTCGCCAGCACGTCCCGCGATCCTCGAGCTGCGCCAGGAACTCGACTGCCTGCGCACGCCGTCCGGCAAGGAACGAGCGCAGCGCCGCCGGGGTCAGGCAGGCCTGGCTCACTGGCGCGCCGGAAATTTTCGATGAAACGCAGGAACACGCGCGCAGCGCGGTCCGCGTCCGCCTCCGCAATCGCCTCGGCCGGGTTGTGGCTCACGCCGCCCTTGCAGCGCACGAACAGCATGCCGATGTCGGCAACGGCGATCATCGCCATGCCATCGTGGCCCGCGCCCGAAGGCAGCCGGCGGGCGCGCAGGCCCTCGGCTTCGATCGCGGCCGCCAGCTGCTCCTGCAGCCATGGGGCGCAGGCGGCGGTCTTCGCATCCCACACCGGCTCGATTGCGATTCCAACCCGCCGCCGGCGCGCGATATCGGCGAATGCGCCGCGGATCGCGCCGATCGCGCGCTCCCTCTGCGCGTCGGTGGGCGCGCGCACATCGAGCGAGAAGCGGACGCGGCCCGGAATCACGTTGATCGCGCCGGGGAGCACCTCGATCTTGCCAACGGTGCCGACCAGTTCGTGTTCGCTCCCGGCAAGAAGCTCGACCGCGAGCACGCATTCTGCGGCGGCGGCGAGCGCATCGCGGCGCAGGCGCATCGGCACGGTGCCGGCATGACCGGCCACTCCGGAGAGCTCGATCGCAAAGCGGTTGCCGCCGTTGATGGCGGTGACCACACCGACGGGCAATCCCTCGTCTTCGAGTACCGGCCCCTGTTCGATGTGCAGCTCGACATAGGCGAGCAGCTCCGGGCGCGCTCGTGCCGCGGCGCCGATCGCGTCCGGATCGAGGCCGAACTCGCGCAGCGCGTCGCGCATGCGCTTGCCTTCGGCGTCGGCACGATCGAGGTTGGCCCTGTCAAACGTGCCCGCAACCGCCCGGCTGCCCAGAAGCGTGGCGTTGAAGCGCACGCCTTCCTCGTCGGCGAAGCCAACGACTTCCACAGCGAACGGCAGGCGCAGCTGGCGTGCCGAAAGGCTCGCGACGCATTCGATGGCACTGATCACGCCGAGCATGCCGTCGTAGCGGCCCGCGTCGCGAACGGTGTCGAGGTGGGAACCGAGCAGCAAACAGGGCAGGCCGGGCCGCTGGCCCTCGTAGCGGCCGACAACGTTGCCGGCCGCATCGAGCCGCGCGTTCAGGCCGGCCTCTTGCATCCATCCCAACACCAGCGCGTTTGCCGCCCGCTGCTCCGGCGACAGGTAGACGCGCGTCAGGCCGTCGGCTTGTTCCGAACAACGTGCGAGCGCGTCGCAGCGTTCGAGAATGCGCTTCGCGGAAGGCAGGGCCGAGGAGCTCACGGGTTCGAAGTTGGGCGCGATCAGGATGCGGCCGCGGCGCCGAAAACCTTGCCATGGTGCCAGAGACCCGCGCGGCCCGGGAATAAACCGGGCGCCAGGCCCGGTATGATGCATGCATGAGCGCCGCGAGGCAGGCAGGCCCCACCCGATTCGAGCAGGTCGTGTTGCCGCAGCTCGATGCGGCGTACAACCTTGCGCGCTGGCTCACCCGGAGCAGCAACGACGCCGAGGACGTCGTGCAGGATGCCTGCGAACGCGCGCTCAAGTACTTCGGCGCATTTCACGGCGGCGAACCCAAGGCGTGGTTTCTTACGATCGTCCGACATGCTGCTTACGACTGGATCAAGCGCAATCGCCCTGCGGAGTTCGTGCCGGACGGCACCGAGGCGGTCGAAAGCGCGCCCGATACGGCAATGCCAACGCCGGAGCAGGCGCTCCTGCGCAAAGCCTCGGGCGCGGCGCTGGGAGAGGCGATTGCGGAGCTGCCGTTGGGTTATCGCGAGGTGCTGATCCTGCGCGAGCTCGAGGAAATGTCGTATCGCGACATCGCACGGGTGGCCGACATTCCGATCGGCACGGTGATGTCGCGGCTCGCCCGGGCACGCGCCGTGCTCCAGCGCTCGCCGCTGCTCGTTGCCATCCGCGAGCGCTCCGGGGGCGCCTAGCGAGAGACGCGATGACGATGCCTGCCCAGCGAGACTGCCTATGAACTGCCACGAAGCCATGGACCTGCTCCCCGCCTACGGCGACGGCGAGCTCGATGCCGTGCAAAGCGCCGCGCTGGAAAAACACGTCGTCGGTTGCCCGGACTGCAGCGCGCAGCGCGACGCGGCTGCCGCGCTGCGTGCGCGCATCCGCAGCGAGACGCCCTACTACGCCGCGCCGGCCTCCCTGCAGGCAAGGATCCGCGCCGCCATCGCCCGCGCGCCGCGCTCGTCGGGCACGCCTTCGCGCCCGGCGCGCGAACGATGGGGCTGGCTATCCGCGGGTGCGCTGGCGGGCAGCGCCGCGACGGTCTTTGCCTGGTTTCTCGGCACTGCCGTGCTCGACTGGCGCGTCAACGCCGATCTCGACACGGAAGCGGTGGCCAACCACGCCCGGGCCACGCTGGCGCAGCGCCTGACCGACGTCAGCACATCGGACCAGCATACGGTCAAGCCATGGTTGTCGAGCCGGCTCGACTATTCACCGCCGGTGCAGGATCTGGCGGCCGAGGGTTGGCCGCTCGTCGGCGGCCGGCTCGACTATCTCGGTGGGCAGACGGTCGCCACCCTCGTCTATCGCTATCGCGAGCATACGATCGACGTTTTTGTGCGGCCGCTTTCCGGAAGCGCGGCGGCGGCGACGCCGTCGCTGACGGAGCGGCGTGGCTTCAATGTCGCGCACGCGACCGGCGCCGGGATGGAATGGTGGGGCGTGTCGGACGTGAGCGCGGATGTGCTGGCCGCGCTCGTCGCCCGCCTCGCGCGCGGCGAGTAGCCGCGAAGGAAATCCGCCGTCCCAAGCGGCGCAAATCGGGGCGCCGGGTCCACCGGGCGAGCGCAACACATGACACGACAGCGAGTGCTGGTCCAATCGCAACCCTAAGCCGCCTCGAGCGGCCGCCGAGTTTGGGTCAGAAGTTGACCATCAGCCTCGCGTCGATGATGGAGGCGGTACGATGGGTTGCTCGAATTACCGATTTTCCATGCGCCCCCGATGCCGAATTCGAGCGTCTTATCGATCTTGCGCGCGAGCATGAAGTCGAGCGGAACGAACCACGTCTTGCTCTGCTCGCTGTAGTCGAACTCCGATGTTGGCGCACGGGCGGAGAGCAGTGGTGCTGCGAGCGCCCAAACAAAGGGAAAAACGATGATTGCAATCAAAAGCATCAAGAGAAATGCACGCAGCGATGCAAAGCCGCGGCGCGATGGATGCGGGCCCTCGAACCCGATGCCGATTGCAACACCGACGAGATAGTAGAGACCCGCGTTAGTGATGACCGATGGCACGACCAGCCAAGGTTCGCGGAACGGTGCTGCAACGTCTCCGAACACGTACCATTGATCCAGCCACTCATACGCCAGGTAGTAGTAAGCCCCGGTGGGAAGAAACACGGGCCAAGCGGCGAGTTCGCAAAGCATGCCTGCGCACGTCAACGCCACGGAGAACAGGCCGAGGGCTACGGCAAGATAGACCAGGGCAAGAGTCCATCCGAGTTTGGAGCCCCAGAATCGTTTCATCGATCTAGATGCACGAAGGATGAGTGGTCGGAGGCATTCATCCGCCGAAAAATCGCGTCGAGTTCCGCGCGTGACGCCTGGCTCGCCGTTTCCGCGAACCCGTAGGCAACCTCGAGATCCCCGGCCGCGATCCGCTGCATGACCGCGTCGGCGAATTCGTCGAGCGCCACCCCGAACGTGTGCAGCCCGGGACCGCCGAGGTCGGTATCCACCGCCGGGGGAATGATTTCGATGACCTCGATCGGCGTCTTTTCGAGCTGCAGCCTGAGCGACAGCGTGAACGAACGCAGGGCAGCCTTCGTCGCACAGTAGACCGGAACGCGGGCCAACGGCGAGAACGCGAGGCCCGAGGTGACGTTGATGATCGCGGGATGCGCCTGCCGCAGCAGATGCGGAATCAAGAGCATCGAGAGGTGAATGGGCGCCTCGAGGTTGGTCGCGATCTCCTGTGCGGCCTGCGGCCACGTCTCGGCGCGATCGAGCTCAAGGCGATTCTGGATGCCCGCGTTGTGGACCAGCACGTTGAGCTCGCGAAACTCGGAGGCGACCCATTGCAGCAAGGCGCTGCGCCCGGCCTCGTCGGAGACATCGCAGGCGAAGGTTTGGAGTTGCGGATGCCGCAACTTCGCCTCGCGCAGCTTGTCGTCGCGGCGCCCGCAGACCAGCACCTCGCTGCCCGCTTTCAGAAACCGCGCGGCAATCGCCAGCCCGATGCCCGATGCGCCGCCCGTGACCAGAACCTTGTTCCCATTCATTCGCATGGCTTACCTCCGGCAGTGGATTGGACCGTGGCGCGACGGGGCGCGGGCAAGTCCCCCGGCCCAAACCGAAACCCCTATAATTCTGGCGACTTACGGGAACCGGGACGGCGCCCCGTCCGCCGGACTCTTGAACGCTATCAATACGCCGACCCGGATACGGCGCAATGAAACCCATGGAGGCTTCGAATGCATCGATTTCTGACACTGTTGATGGTTTGCGGTGCGGGGCTGATCGGCGCCCAGGCCTGGGCGCAAGCACCGGCTGCGCCGCCCAGCGCGGGCGGCACCGCGGACGGCGTCCCGTTCGATATTCCGTATGGCACCCCGATCAGCCTTGAGACCGCGAAGAAGCTCGTCGCTGCCGTCGAGGCCGAGGCCGCCAAGCACCACTGGAAGCTGAACATCGCGGTGGTCGATACCCACGGCGACCTGGTCCACTTCTCGCGCATGGACGGCGCAATGCTCATCTCGATCAATGTTTCCCAGGGGAAAGCCCGTACCGCGGCGCGCACCCGCCGCGAGTCGCGCATTTACTACAATCTCTTCGAGACCGGCCATCCTTACGTGGCTACGCTCGACCCGACGCTGATCGCCTCGCCCGGCGGCTATCCGCTGGTTGAAGGCGGCAAGCTGATCGGCGCCATCGGTTGCAGCGGTGGCACCGGCGATCAGGACGCCGCCGCCTGCAAGGTTGGCGCCGACATGGTGAAATAACGCTCCCGCGCTGACGCGCAATCCCTGCCGTGCGCGCGCACGGCAGGGCACTCGTCAATGCAGCCGCAATTGCAAGCCGGTGTATGCGCTCGGCTACCGGTTCTTGAAGCTTGGCTTGCGTTTGTCTAAGAAGGCGCGCATGCCCTCCTTCTGGTCGTCGAGCGCGAAGGTCGAGTGGAACTCGCGCCGCTCGAAGAGGAGCCCCTCGGCGAGCGACGATTCGTAGGCCCGATTGACCGCCTCCTTGACCTTCAGCACCACAGGCAGCGAATGGCTGGCGATCCTGGTCGCCACTGCGAGCGCTTCCTCGAAAAGCTTGTCGGCTGGCACAACGCGCGCCACGAGGCCCGAGCGCTCGGCCTCGGCGGCGTCGATCATCCGCCCGGTCAGGCACCAGTCCATGGCCTTCGCCTTGCCGACTGCCCGCGGCAGCCGCTGCGTGCCGCCCATGCCCGGCATCGTGCCGATGGTGATTTCCGGCTGCCCGAACTTGGCCGTGTCGGCAGCGATGATCAGGTCGCACATCATCGCGAGTTCGCAACCCCCGCCAAGGGCGTAGCCCGCCACCGCGGCGATCACGGGCTTGCGCGTTTGCTTCACCGACTCCCAGCTCATGATGTAGTTGTCCGCATAGACCTTCTGGTAGCTCCACTCCGCCATCGCGCCGATGTCCGCGCCGGCGGCAAAGGCTTTGTCGTTGCCGGTGATGACGATGGCGCTGATGCCCGGATCGGCGTCGAAGGCGGCAAGCGCGGTCGCCAGCTCCGCGGCGAGCGCATCGCTGAGCGCGTTCATGCGTTGCGGGCGGTTCAATCGGACAACGCCCACGCGGCCGTGGGTTTCGACGAGCAGATCCTGGTAGTTCATTTAGGCTCCGGTGGAAGGGTTGCGGTCGGTCATGCGGCCATGTCTTCGCGCGCGGCGGAGAGCGCTTCGCGCAGCACGCCGAGATCGCCGATATGGTTGGCGAGCAGCAGGATCAGCTTGGCATTGACGAGCGCGCTCTGCTCGTCGGTCAGGTCGCGGTGCAGGTCGATCAGCTCTTCGTAGAAATCGTCGGGCGCAGCGAGGTTCGGTTCGGTGTTGAGCATGATGGACTCGAGTCAGTGGACGTATTGCCCGGTCGCGCGCGCGATCGCCACGCGGGTCTGGGTCAGATCGAACGCGCGCCAGCGGGCGCAGACGTGCTGGTCCGGGCGGAACAGATACACCGTGCCCGGCTTCGCGTCGTAGCGCTGCGCGAGCAGCGCCGAGGCAGCCGCGATGCTGCGAATTCCCACCGGCAGTGCTGCACCTGCGGCACCGACAAGAATGCTGCCGCAGGGAAGCGGATCGGCGCCAAGGGTCGCGAGGTTGCGCAGCAGGCTCGCTTCCGGGACACCATCCACGAAGAGCAGCAGCGTGAATCCGTTCCCGAGATAGTCGAGGAGCCAATTCCCCGCCGGGCCGGTGACCGGGGCGTCGAGCGCAGGTGATCCGGGCGCCATGCGCCCCGCGAACGGCGCCGCGTCGGTCGTGTTGAGTTGCGACTCGGAGAGCGTCGCCGGCACCGACAGCCGCCCGCTGTTGACCAGCCTCCGGGCGAAGGCATGGCGCTTGGCGAGCATCAGCACTGCATCGCGGAACGTCCGGCTCACCGCGCTCTTGGGGGTGATGAAATCGGTGCTGCGCGTCGAGTTGCGGATGTTCTCGTCGGCAGCGGCCGTGCGCTCGCTGTCGTAGCTGTCGAGCAGGCGCTCGGGGGCGAGGCCCGTGATGACGAGCTCCAGTTTCCATGCCAGATTGTCGATGTCCTGGATGCCGCTGTTCGCGCCACGCGCGCCGAAGGGCGAAACCAGGTGGGCAGCGTCGCCGGCGAAGAGCGCACGACCGCGGCGAAACGAGCGCATGCGCCGGCACTGGAACGTGTAGACGCTCGCCCACTCGATCTCGAAGCGCGCCTCGTTGCCCAGCATCGCGCGCAGTCGCGGCAGGATTTTTTCCGGCTTCTTCTCCTCCTCCGGGTCGGCGTCCCAGCCGAGCTGGAAATCGACCCGCCACACGTCGTCGGCCTGACGATGCAGCAGCGCCGATTGGTGCCGATGGAATGGCGGATCGAACCAGAACCAGCGCTCTGCCGGAAACGCCGAGGTCATGTGGATGTCGGCAATGAGGAACCGGTCGCGAAACACCTGGCCTTCGCTCTCCAGCCCCAGCATGCCGCGAATCGGGCTCCTGGAGCCGTCAGCGACGATCAGCCAATCCGCATGGACGGCGTATTCTCCGTCCGGCGTCGACACGGTAAGCGCCACCCGATCATCGTGCGGCGATACGCCGACGACCCGGTGCCGCCAGCGAGATCCAGCCCGGGCAGCTCGCTCGCGCGCTCGACCAGGAACTGCTCGACGTAGTACTGCTGCAGGTTGATGAATGCCGGGCGGCGGTGCCCCGGCTCGGGCTGCAGGTCGAACTGGTAGACCTGCTCGCCGCGGAAAAACACCCGCCCCACGCTCCAGCACACGCCCTTCTGCACCAGCCTCTCGGCACAGCCCAGCCGGTCGAGGATCTCCAGCGTGCGCTTCGACCAGCATATCGCCCGCGAACCCACGCTGACCGTGTCGTCCTCGTCGAGCACCAGCACGTCGATGCCGCGCAGCGCGAGATCGATGGCCGCGGTCAGACCCACCGGCCCCGCCCCGGCGACGATCACCGGCCAGTGGCGCGGCGAGCCTGCGCTGTCGGTCGGGCTTCGCGTAGGGATATACCGGCTGGCGTGTACGTCTTCATGTTCGTCTTCGTCCGGCCTGGCGGAGGACGGCGCTCACCCCTCCAGCGCTTGCCACATCTCCTTGTCGCGCTGCGCGGTCCAGATGCGCGGGTCGCGGTATTGCGTGGCCTCGTCGTAGGCCCGCGACACGTCGAAGGGCAGGCAGTGGTCGAAGATGACCCAATGTCCGAATTTCGGGCTCAGCGCGGCGGAGGTCTCCTGGTAGACGCGGCGCAGGTCCTTGCCCGCGGCCGCGCCCTTCTTCACCGCGGCGAACATCTCGGTGATGAAGCTGCGCGTGCCATCCAGCACCGGCGCGCACCGCTGCGGGCGTCTGCAGCGATGCGCCGCGGCCGGGCACGAGTTTCTGCGGCTGCAGCGCGGCGAGCGCATCGAGCGTGGCCGGCCAGTCGGTGAGGTAGGCATCACCCGTGTAGGGCGTCGCGGCGTATTCGACCAGATCGCCGGAAAACAGGATCTTCTCCTGCGGCAGCCACACCACCGTGTCGCCCTTGGTGTGGCCGCGGCCGAGCTGCAGGATCTCGACCTCGAGCTTGCCCAGCCAGAGCGTCAGGCGCTTTTCGAACACCAGCGTCGGCCAGGTGAGTCCCGGCACCGACTCGACGGCCCGGAACAGCCGCGGGAAGCGCTCGATCTCGCTCTTCATGTCGGCTTCGCCCCGCTCGACGATGAGATCGTAGGTGTCGCGGCTGGCGATGACGTGCTCGGGCTGGTAGCCCGATGCGCCGAGCACCCGCACCGCGTGGTAGTGCGTGAGCACCACATACTTGATCGGCTTGTCGGTCACCGCGCGAATGCGCCGGATCACGTCCTGCGCCATGACCGGCGTCGCCTGCGTGTCGATGACCATCACCGCAGTCGTCGCCGATGACCACTCCGGTATTCGGATCGCCTTCCGCCGTATACGCGTAGGCATGCTCGGACAGGCGGTCGAAGCTGACGGTCTTTTCTTCGAGGTCGGCCTGTGACGCGAATTTCTTTTCAGCCATGAACGAATCTCCGCTTCAAGTTCGCGCTCGCCTGTCGACGACCCGCTTCGCCTTGCCGACCGAGCGTTCGATGCCGCCGCAGTCGAGCACGCGTACCACCGCGCTGACGCCAATCAGGCTCTTCACCTGATGCGCGAGGTGCTTGCCGGCCGCGTCGCCGTCGGCCCCGCCGGCCCCCGGCGCGCGCTCGACCAGCACCGTCAGTTCATCGAGATTCTTGGGCCGCGCGATCTCGAGCTGGTAGTGCGGCGCCAGCGCCGCGTACTTCAGGATAAGCTCCTCGACCTGCGACGGAAACAGGTTCACCCCGCGCACGATCAGCATGTCGTCGGAGCGGCCGGTGATCTTCTCGATGCGACGCATCGCGCGCGCGGTGGGCGGCAGCAGACGCGTGAGATCGCGGGTGCGGTAGCGGATGATCGGCAACGCTTCCTTGGTGAGCGAGGTGAACACGAGCTCGCCCGCCTCGCCGTCGGGCAGCACCGCGCCGGTTTCCGGGTCGATGATCTCGGGATAGAAGTGATCTTCCCACACCGTGAGCCCGTCCTTGGTCTCGATGCACTCCTGCGCCACCCCCGGACCGATCACCTCGGACAGGCCGTAGATGTCGATGGCGTCGATGTCGAGCTTCGCTTCGATCGCCCGCCGCATCGTCGGTGTCCACGGCTCGGCGCCGAAGATGCCGATCTGCAGCGAACAGGTCTTCGCGGGTCGATGCCCTGCCGCTCCATTTCCTCGGCGATCGCGAGCATGTACGACGGCGTCACCATGATGATCTCGGGCTTGAAGTCGACGATGAGCTGCACCTGCCGCTCGGTCATGCCGCCGGACATCGGGATGACCGTGCAGCCGAGCTTCTCGGCACCGTAATGCACGCCGAGCCCGCCGGTGAACAGTCCGTAGCCGTAGGCGATGTGCACGATGTCGCCCGGACGGCCGCCCGCGGCGCGGATCGAGCGCGCCATCACGGTCGCCCAGACCTCGATGTCGTTGCGGGTGTAACCGACGACGGTCGGCTTGCCGGTCGTGCCGGACGACGCGTGAATGCGCACGACCTGCTCGCGCGGCACGGCGAACAGGCCGAACGGATAGTGCTCCCGCAGTTCCTTCTTGGTCGTGAACGGCAGCCGCGCCAGGTCGGCGAGCGAGCGCAGGTCGTTGGGGTGGAAGCCTGCCGTCTCGAACACCGTGCGGTAATGCGGCACGTGATCGTAGGCGTGCCGCAGCGTCCACTGCAGGCGCCGCAACTGCAGCGCCTGCAACGCGTCGCGGCTCGCGGTCTCGACTGGCTCCAGGTCCCCGGGCGCGGGTCTTTTCGCCGGCATCGTTGCTCCTACGGCGTGGCCACGACGTGGCCCTTGATGCGATACGACTTGCCGCGAAAATACGCGATCGTCTCGCCGCGCTGATTCCTCACCTCGATGTCGTAGATGCCCGTGCGGCCGGCAAGCGAGCGCTCCTGCGCGACTGCGGTCAGCACATCGCCGGCGCGCGCCGGGGCGACGAAGTCGATCGCGCAACCGGAAGCCACCGTGGCCAGGTTGTAGCTGTTGCAGGCGTAGGCAAACGCGCTGTCGGCGAGCGTGAAGATGAACCCGCCATGGCAGATCGCGTGGCCGTTGACCATGTCCTCGCGCACCGGCATCGACAGCTCGGCGTGGCCGGGCCCGGTCGCGCCGAGCTTAATGCCCATGAGCTGCGAGGCGCGGTCGCGCGCGTACATGTCGGCCACGACGCGCGCGGCGAGCGCCTGCGCTTCCTGCGTCGTCGCGCGGGGGTGGTGCTCGCCCATGGCTAGCTGCGGCGCCTGCCGCTAACGACCGACAAAGCGCGGCGCACGCTTGGAGGCAAACGCGGCCACGCCTTCGCGGTAGTCCTCGCTGCGACCCAGCAAGCGCTGCAGATCGCGCTCCAGGTCGAGCTGGGTTTCCAGGCTGTTGCCGGCGGCAGCGTAGAGCGCACGCTTGGTCGCCGCGAGGCCCGCGGTCGGTGCCCCGGCCAGGGTGCGCAGCAGCTTCTCGACCGTGCCCTGGAGTTCCGCATCGTCGACGCACTGCCAGATGAGCCCCCACTCGGCGGCCTGTTCGGCGATGAGACGTTCACCGAGCATGGCAAGCCCCATGGCGCGCGCGGTGCCGACCAGCCGCGGCAGAAAATACGTGCCGCCGGAATCGGGGATGAGCCCGATCTTGGAGAAGGCCTGAATGAAGCTCGCCGACTTCGCGGCGACGACAATATCGCAGGCGAGCGCGATATTCGCGCCGGCGCCGGCGGCAACGCCATTGACCGCGCAGACGACCGGCAGGGGCAACCGGCGCAATGCCAGCACCAGTGGCCGGTAGTTGCGCTCGATCGATGCGCCGAGGTCGACCGGCTCGGCCCCGGGGGCCACGGCGCGATCGGCAAGGTCCTGGCCGGCGCAGAAGCCGCGACCGGCGCCGGTCAAGAGCAGCACGCGCAGCGACGCGTCGGCCCGCACCTGCTCCAGCGCGTCGCGAACCTCGGCATGCATCGCGTCGTTGAAGCTGTTCATTCGCTCCGGACGATTCAACGTCAGGCGCGCGATCCCGCCCTCGCTGTCGAACAGAATCGTCTGGTAGGCCATCGGCTGCCCCTGCAATCAGACGTGCAGCCGATGCTGGACGACGCGAAACCGGCTGGCCACGAAGGCGGAGTCGGTGAGCGCGGCGTTCGCCGCGGGGTTGGCACCGGTCCCGTGGTAATCGGAGAATGCCGCCGACTGGTTAACGAACACGCCCCCGGTGAGGTTGATCGACAGCGCCACCCCGGCTTCCTCCGCCACCGCGACCGCCGCCTCGGTCACCGCCGGACGGGTCGAATACAGCGACAGCGTCAAAGCACCGTTTTGCTGCACCGCGCGCCGCGCGATGGCGAGGCTTTCGTCGGTGTCGGCAGTGGCGATGACAAACGCGATCGGGCCGAACCATTCCTTGTGATACTGCGCGGCGTCCTTCGTTTCCAGCTGCACGAGCAGCGGCGTGCGGATGCGCGCCTCCTTGAACTGGGGGTGGGTGAGCGAGATGCTGTCGACAACGATGGTACCCAGTCCGCGCGCGGCCTCGATGCGCTGCACGACAGCGTCGTTGACCACCGCCCCCAGGATTTCGACCGCGCGCGCCGGATCGGCGAGCAGCTTCTGCAGCGCCTCGGCAAGCGCCTGCGTGACCTGAGCGAAGGCAAGGTGGCCGGACGCCGTGTCGATGCCACCGCGCGGCACATAGATGTTCTGCGGCGCGGTGCACATCTGGCCAGTGTAGAGCGCGAGCGAGAACGCGATGTTGCGCGCCACGCTGCTCATGTCCGCGGCGGAGTCGATAACGATCTGATTGACCCCCGCCTTCTCCGTGTAGACCTGGGCTTGACGGGCGTTCTTCTCCAGCCACTCGCCATTGACGCTGCTGCCGGTGAAGTCGATGAGCCTGACCTCCGGCCGCAACGCGAGCTTCTGAGCCGTGTCATCGCCGGCATCGTGCGCCACCAGCGTCACGATGTTCGGATCGAAGCCCGCTTCGGCGAGCACCTCCCGCGCGATCTGCACGCTGATCGCGAGCGGGAGAATCGCGTTCGGATGCGGCTTGACGATGACCGCGTTGCCCGTGGCGAGGCTCGCGAACATTCCCGGGTAGCCGTTCCATGTCGGGAAGGTGTTGCAGCCGATGACCAGCCCGATGCCGCGCGGGACGATGCGGTAGTGCTTTTCCATCTTCAGCGGCTCGTTCTTGCCCTGCGGCTTTTCCCAATAGGCCTTGGCCGGGATGCGGCGCATTTCGTCCCACGCGTAGGCGACCGCTTCGAGGCCGCGGTCCTGGGCGTGCGGACCCGCGGCCTGGAAGGCCATGACGAATGCCTGGCCGGTCGTGTGCATCACCGCATGGGCGATCTCGAAGCTGCGCTTGTTGATGCGGGTGAGTGTTCCAGCGCGACGCCGACCCAGGCTTCGGGACCGGCCTTGCGCCAAGCCGGTTCCGCGCGCGCAATCGCGGCGAACAGGGCGTCGAGATCGACTTTGGGATAGGTGACGCCCAGCGCAAACCCGTAGGGTGATCGTTCCGTGCCGACCGTGCCCGCCGCGCCGGGCAGCGCCAGCGCGAACGGCTTGTGCAGCAGTGCTTCAAACGCGGCCTTGCCGGCCTCGGCCGCGCCCTCGCCATAGACCTTCGGGCTCGGTGACTCGGGAAACGCGCTCCAGTAGCCGCGCTCGGCGATGGCCTTGAGTGCTTGGTCGAGCAGTGCCTGGTGGCGTTCAAACAGGGGCTGGGACGCCGGGGAATCTCTCCTCGCAATGACAAGCAAAAGGGTAGCAGGTATCGCCGGCGCCGTGGCCCGGCTTGGATTGTGCCTACGCCGGCTGGTCGAAGTCGACGACGACCGTATCGGTCACCGGATAGCTCTGGCAGCAGAGGATGAAGCCGCGCGCGACCTCGTAGTCTTCGAGCGCGAAGTTGACGTCCATGTCGACCTCGCCGGTGACGAGCTTGGCGCGGCAGGTCGAGCACACGCCGCCCTTGCACGAGTAGGGCAGCTCGATGCCCTGCTTGAGCGCGCCATCGATGATATTGTCCTTGGTCCTCTGCAGCGTGAACTGGCGCGCCGCGCCGTCGATGATCGCGGTGACCGCGCACTCGGCGTGACCCGGCTCGGGCGCGGCGTGCGTCTTGTGCTCGTGCTTCGGGATGCTGGCCGCAAAAAGCTCGATCTTGATGCGCGACTTCGGCACCCCGAACGCCTGCAGCGATTTCGCCACCGCCTGCATCATGCCGTCCGGGCCGCAGACGAATGCGGTGTCGATATCGGCGGCGGCGACCCAGTGCGCGAGCAGCGCGTCGGCCTTCTGCTGGTCGATGCGCCCGTTCAGGACGGCGATGTCCTGCGGTTCGCGGCTCATGACATAAACCAGATTGAAGCGTTCGAGGTAGACATCCTTGAGGTCGGACAGCGCTTCCTTGAAGATCACTGCCGCGGACGAGCGATTGCCGTAGAACAGCGTGAAGCGGCTGTGGGGCTCGGCGGCCAGCGTGGTCTTTATGATCGACAGCAGCGGCGTGATGCCGCTGCCCGCGGCAAAGCCGAGATAGTGCTTGCGGTGCTGCGCATCGAGCGCCACGTTGAAATGGCCCATCGGCGGCATGACCTCGATGGTCTGCCCGGCATGCACGTGGTCGTTGATCCAGGTCGAGAACGCGCCGCCGGGGGCCTTCTTGACCGCGATCTTCAGCGTCGCGTCCTGCACCGCGGAGCAGATGGAGTACGAGCGGCGCATGTCCTCGCCGTCGATGGCGGCCCGCAGCGTGACGTGCTGGCCCTGGACGAAGCGGAAGGCATCGGCGAGCGCAGGCAGGCACGGCGAAGGTGAGCGCGACCGCGTCGCGGGTCTCGCGGCTGACGCTCGCGACCTTGAGCGGATGGAATTTGCTCAATGCGGCTTGAAGTAGTCGAAAGGTTCGAGGCAAGCCTCGCAGCGGTATTGCGCCTTGCACGGCGTCGAACCGAAGCGTGACAGTTCGCGGGTGGCGAGCGCGCCGCAGCGCGGGCACGGCACGGGAGGGCTCGCCGCGCGGCGGCGCAGCGCCGTCACATCGATGACGCGGCTCGCGGCGCGGAGCGTCCCCTGCCGGCGGAGCGATGCCGAACGCGGCAAGCCGCGCGCGCGCGGCCGGGGTGATCCAGTCGGTGGTCCACGACGGCGCGAGGCGGATCTCGAGCCGATGCGCCGCGAATCCGGCGGCACTCAATGCCCGGCCGATGTCCGCCATGATGACTTCGGTCGCCGGGCACCCGGAATAGGTGGGCGTGACAGTGACCACCGGGACCGCATCCTGCCAGTCGACGCCACGCACGATTCCCAGGTCGACGATCGAGACCACCGGAATCTCCGGATCGGTTACCGCGGCGAGCGCGCGCCAGACCGCCGCCTCGAGTTCGCTCTGGCCGGTTCACCACTGCACCCCGGGATAGGCGCGCGGCAGCCATTGCATGGTCGCGAGCAGGTGCCCGAGGTGCTCGGTGTGCACGCCCTGCTTGCCGCCGCGCTGCATCCACGTCGCCTCGGGCACGGTCAGCGTCGCCTCGGTCAGCACCGCGGCGACCGCGTCGCGCCAGGGCGGCAGCAGGCTCGCCGCATCGGGCACGATACCCTCCCCCGCCAGCGCGAGTTCGATCGCGTCGCTGGTGAACATCTCGCCGGTATACATCCACAGGTCGTCGATCGCGGCCTGCATCCTGCCATGGCTTTCGGCGGTGCCATCGCCGAGCCGGATCACCCAGTCGACGCTGCGCTCGACGTGATAGGTCACTTCCTTAAGCGCCTTCGCCGCGATCTCCGCGATGCGCGCGTCGCTCGAGCGCGCGAGTTCGGCGAGCAGCAGGCGATGCCAGGTGTCGAAATACAGCTGCCGCGCCATGGTTTCGGCGTAATTGCCGTTGGGCTGCTCGACGAGCAGCAGATTGCGGAATTCGCTTCCGTCGCGCAGAAACGCGAGGGTATCCTCATCGCGGCCGGCGCCGGCAAAGCGCGCCTCGACCTCTGCGGCGTAGCCATACCACAGCCGCGCCTGACCGAGCAGGTCGAGCCCGACGTTGGTGAGCGCGATGTCCTCTTCGAGCACCGGCCCGTGCCCGACCCATTCCCCGAGGCGCTGCGCCAGGACCAGATCGCTGTCCGCGAGCCGCAGCAGATAGTCGAACCGCTCCCGCTCCGGGTGCGGTCAGATGTGCTTGACTGCATCGGGCATCGGGAAGAACGTCGGGTGCCGGTACACCTTGCTGTTTGCCGGCTCGAACAGCGGCCCTTTCGCGCCGGGCGCGGTGGCCGTGATGGCGGCCGAGGGCACCACCCAGATGCTCACGCCCTCGTTGCGGCGCGTGTAGACGTCGCGCGCGTTCTTGATCGCCAGCTCCGCGTCGGGCGCGTGCAGGCTGCCGACGTGCTTGTGCGCCAGCCCGTGCTGCGACCGGATGAAGATTTCCCACAGTGGCCATTCCGCGCGTTCCATCGCAACCCCGCTCCTTTCCGGCCTTGCCTTAAGCCGCTTGCGCCTGGGCCGGCGCACGCTTGCGCGCGTGCGCCAGTGCCGCTTCGCGCACCCACGCGCCTTGTTCCCAGGCTGCGACCCGCGTGCGCAGCCGATCGCGGTTGCACGGGCCATTGCCCTTGACCACGTTGTAGAGCTCTTCCCAGTCGATCGGCCCGAAATCGTAGTGTCCGCGTGCGTCGTTCCACTTCAGTTCCGGGTCCGGCATCGCGATCCCGAGATAGTCCGCCTGCGGCACGGTCTGATCGACGAAACGCTGGCGCAGTTCGTCGTTCGACAGGATCTTTATCTTCCATTGCGCGGACTGGGCGCTGTGCACCGAATCGGCGTCGGGCGGCCCGAACATCATCAGCGAGGGCCACCACCAGCGGTTGAGCGCATCCTGCGCCAGCGCCTTCTGCTCGGCGCTGCCGCGGCAGAGCTTGAGCATGATGTCGAAGCCCTGCCGCTGGTGGAAGCTCTCTTCCTTGCAGACGCGGATCATCGCCCGCGCGTACGGGCCGAACGAGCAGCGGCACAGCGGAATCTGGTTCATGATCGCCGCGCCGTCGACGAGCCAGCCGATCGCGCCGATATCCGCCCAGGTCAGCGTCGGATAGTTGAAGATGCTCGAGTACTTGGCCTTGCCGGCGTGCAGATCGGCGACGAGCTCGTCGCGGGACACGCCAAGGGTTTCGGCCGCCGCGTAGAGGTAGAGCCCGTGGCCGGCTTCGTCCTGGACCTTGGCCATCAGGATCGCCTTGCGCTGCAGCGTCGGGGCGCGCGTGATCCAGTTGCCTTCGGGCAGCATGCCGACGATCTCGGAATGCGCGTGCTGCGAGATCTGCCGGATCAGCGTCTTGCGATAGGCCTCGGGCATCCAGTCCTTGGGCTCGATGCGGATGTCGGCATCGATGCGCTCCTGGAACGCGCGCTCCTCCGGCTCGAGCTCGGCTAAGGTGCGCAACCGGCGCGCCCCGGTGTCGACCATCTGCGCATACATGGGCCCGGTCCTCCTCGGCGCCGGCTGCGGCGCGGCGACTGGCCGCGCGCGGCAAAAAACGATACACTTTTTTGGTGACAAACGCAAAATTTGTATCACGTCTGGCGGCGGCGTTCCCACGGCCGGCGTGAAGGCGCAGCGCGCTCCTGCGGCGGCAAATGCGCGGATCGACCGCTGGATCCGGCGCGAGCGCGCGCGCGCACCGTTGAAGGCGCAATCGCTGCTCATCACCGTCTGGGGCGATGCCATCGCCCCGCACGGCGGCGTCGTGTGGCTGTCGGGGCTCATTCGCCTGCTCGCCCCGCTGGGCTTGAACGAGCGACTGGTGCGCACCTCGGTCTACCGGCTCGCGCGCGAAGGGTGGCTGGCCGCGCGGCAGGACGGCCGGCGCAGCCTGTACCGGCTCACCGCGCAGGGGCGGATGCATTTCGAGCACGCCTACCGGCGCATCTATGCGCCGCCCTCGCACGACTGGGACGGCACCTGGGAGGTCGTGCTCGCGCCGGCGGCGGCGCTCACCGACCGTGCGCGGCGCAGCCTTCGCCAGGAGCTCGGCTGGGAAGGCTTCGGCGCGCTTGGCTCCGGTGTCTTCGTGCGACCCGCACGTGCCGCCGCGCCAGGCGCGCTTGCCGAGATTCTTGCCGCGCCCGAGCTGCGGCATCGCGTTGCCGTGCTCGCCGGGCGCGACGCGCCCGGGCTCGCCGCGCGCTCGTTGCAGGCGTATGTGCGCGAATGCTGGAACCTCGCCGGCGTAGCGGCGGAGTATCGCGCTTTCCTCGCCCGCTTTGCTGCGGTCGGGCGCAATTTCGGCAGCGGTGGCAGCGTCGATCCCGAGCGCTGCTTTGTCGTGCGCAGCCTGCTGATCCACGCCTTCCGCCGCGTCACCCTGCACGACCCGCAGCTGCCCGCGGTCCTGCTCCCCCCGCACTGGCCGGCGAGCGCCGCCTACGCGCTGTGCGGGGATTTCTACCGCCTTACGCAACGCCCGGCGGAGCAGCATCTTCTGGCCACGCTTAGCACCGCCGGCGGGACCCTGCCGCCGGCCGCCGACTATTTCTATCGCCGCTTCGGGGGCCTTGATCCGCGGTGACGGCCGCGTCACCCCGAACGAAGCTAGCAGGCCGGAAGAATCGTTCCGCGCACCTCGCCGAAGCCGACGCGATAGCCCTCGCCATCGCACCAGCCGCTGATGACGACTTCGTCCCCGTCCTCCAGGAATGCGCGCGTCGCGCCGCCGGCAAGTCGGACCGGCCGTTGCCCGTTTCCCGTGAGCTCCAGCAGACTCCCCCAGGACTCGGGGCCCGGCCCGGAAATCGTGCCCGAGCCCATGAGATCACCCACGCGCGTGTTGCAGCCCGACACGGTGTGATGCGCGAGCTGCTGCGCCATGCTCCAGTACAGGTATTGGCAGTTGGTGCGACACAGCGTGGTCACCGCCCCGCCCGGCGGCTTGAGGCCAAGCGCGAGCTCGATGGCGAAGGCGTGCCTGCCGGTCTGGGCGAGATAGGGCAGCGGTTGCGGCTCCTGGACCGGCCCGGCCACGCGAAACGGCTCGAGCGCGTCCAAGGTCACGATCCAGGGTGAGATCGAGGTGGCAAAGGTCTTGCTGTTGAACGGCCCCAGCGGCACATATTCCCATTGCTGGATGTCGCGCGCGCTCCAGTCGTTCATCAGCACCAGGCCAAAGATATGCCGCTCCGCTTCGGCAATCGGAACCGGTTCGCCGAGCGCATTGGGCACGCCGACGACGAAGGCCGTCTCAAGCTCGAAATCGAGCTTGCGCGACGCTCCGAACGCCGGCGGTTCGACGTCGGGAAGCTTGAGCTGGCCCTGCGGCCGGCGCACGGCCGTGCCGCTGACGACGACCGAGCTCGCCCGGCCGTTATAGGCAATGGGCATGTGCAGCCAGTTCGGCAACAGCGCGTGCTTCGGATCGCGGAACATCGCGCCGACATTGGTCGCGTGCTCCTTCGAGGAGTAGAAATCGGTGTAGCCGCCGATGTCGACTGGCAGCTGCAGTCGCGCCGCGGACAGCGGCAGCAGGGCCCTGCCGCGCAGCGCCGTGTCGTCACGAAGCTCGGCATGATCGGCGCGCAGCAACTCGCCGATGCGCGTCCGGGCCGTGGTCCACGCCGCGCGGCCAAGGGCGATGAAGGCATTGAGCTGCGCGCGATCGAACACGCGCTCGCCCGCTGCCGCGACTTGCAGCAGGCCGGCTTGCTCGAGGACGGCGAGGTCGAGCACCCAATCGCCGATCGCGACACCGGCGCGCGCTCGCGCGTCGGACGCGGTGGTGAAAATGCCGTAGGGAAGGTTCTGCAGCGAAAAATGCGACTCGGCGGCGACCGCGACGAACGAGCGCGCCGGGGCGCCGGAGGCGGCCATCAGGGCTTGCCGGTGAAATGCTTCGCCAATCCCTGCCAGCAGAGCAGATAGTCCTGCTGCAGCTGGGGCGACTCGAGTGCCAAGCGCGTCGGGCGGATGACGTAGCGGCTCTCGAACATGAAGGCGAGCGTCGCGTCGAGCTTGTGCGGGACGAGTGGCGCCCTGCTCGCCTTGGCGAAGGTCGCCGCGTCCGGGCCGTGACCGGACATGCAGTTGTGCAGGCTCGCGCCGCCGGGCACGAAGCCCTCGGCCTTGGCGTCGTAGACGCCGTGGATGAGGCCCATGAACTCGCTCATCACGTTGCGATGGAACCAGGGCGGGCGGAAGGTGTGCTCGGCGACCATCCAGCGCGGCGGGAAGATCACGAAATCGATGTTGGCGGTCCCGGGGGTGTCGGAGGGCGAGGTCAACACCGTGAAGATCGACGGGTCGGGATGGTCGAAGCTCACGCTGTTGACGCTATTGAAGCGCGCGAGGTCGTATTTGTACGGGACGTGATTGCCGTGCCAGGCGACGACATCGAGCGGCGAGTGATCGACCGGCGCGCTCCACAGCCGGCCGGCGAACTTCGCCACCAGCTCGAAGGTTCCCTCGCGGTCCTCGAAGGCGGCTACGGGCGCGAGAAAATCGCGCGCATTGGCAAGCCCGTTGGCGCCGATCGGCCCGAGCTCGGGCAGCCGGAACGGGGCGCCGTAGTTCTCGCCGACGTAGCCGCGCGCCGTGGCCTCGCAGAGCGCAACCTGAAAACGGGTGCCGCGCGGGAGCAGCGCGATCTCCCCCGGGCTCACCTCCAGCGGACCGAATTCGGTGGCCACGCGCAGCGCCCCTTGCTGCGGGACGAGCAGCAGCTCGCCGTCGGCGTTGTAGAAATAGCGCTCGCCCATGGAGCGGTTGCAGGCGTAGACGTGAATGCCGATCCCGCTCTGCAGCGCGACGTCGCCGTTGCCGCCCAGCGTGACCAGCCCGTCGACGAAGTCGGTGGGCGCGCTCGGCAGCGGCAGCGGGTCCCAGCGCAACGGGGTCGGCGGCGGTGCCACCTCGTCGAAGGGCGCGCTGCGCCAACGCTGCGCGTCGAGCGGGCGGAACGCCCCATGCGCGAGCGCCGGGCGGAGCCGATACAGCCACGAGCGGCGATTCTGGTGCCGGGGTGCGGTGAAGGCGGTCCCCGAGAATTGCTCGGCGTACAGCCCGTAGGCGACCCGCTGCGGCGAATTCTGGCCTTGCGGCAGCGCACCGGGCAGCGCTTCGCTGGCCAGCTCGTTGCCGAATCCCGACTGGTAGGAGAGCGCGCCCGCCGCGGCACGTCCGCGGCGGCGCGCCGCGCTGCGATTCGATGCCGCAGTGTCCATCAGGCGTTTCCCCGCGGCGGGAGGTCGCGCGCGCCGCCCTTACCCCGCGCCAGCCGACCAGCCGTCGTCGTCGTCGTCCTCGTCATCATCGTCCGACCAGCCCTCGTCGTCGTCGGGATCGATGTTGCCGCCGCCCGAACCACGGTCCTTGTCGTCATCCTCGTCGTCATCGTCGTCGTCGAAGGGTGGCGTCGGCTGCGGGGTGTGACAGCGCGCCCCGGTGTGCCGCGCAGTCGCCGTGGCGCGGGCCGCGGCATCGAACCGATCCATGGTGAGCGCGTCCATAAGATCCCGCGTCGTTGGCCCCGCTGGCGGCGGCAGCTCGCCGTATGATCGCATAGAATGCGCCCGCTTTTGGGGGCCCGTCACCGCGCGCGCTTGGAGCCGAGCGCAGCGAGTCGGCGCTTGAGCTCGGCCGACCCGAGCGAGGCTTCATACGCTGTGCGCGACTCAGCCGCCGCGGCGTCGCCGGCCGCGATCGCATTGAGCTGGCGCTTCATCGATTGCACGACCGCCGGCGCGCATTGTTCGATCGCGGCAGAGCAGCTCGGCGAGCGTTTTCGCGAGTTGCCCGCGCGCCACCAGTTCGGTCAGAAAGCCGATGCGCAGCATCTCCTCCGCGCGCAGCGTGACACCGGTGAGATAGATGCGTTTTGCCTGTGCGAGGCCGAGCGCGGCCACCGCGCGGCGCAGGCCCCCGGGATAAAAGTGCAGGCCGAAGCGCGCCGCCGGCATGAACATGCGGCGTGCCGGGTACGCCGATGCGCCAATCGCAGCACAGCGCCAGGTCGGTGGCGCCGCCGTAGACGCCGCCGTTGAGCACGGCGATGGTCGGCAGGGGACATTGCTCGATCGCATCGAGCAGATCCTCGAAGCTCCGATCCAGCCGCTTGCGGATCGCGCCGATGGTGAACCCCGAGCTGAAGGTCCTGTCGCCGGCGCCGCGGAACACGACCGCGCGCAGCGCCGGCAGCGCGGCGACGCGCCGGACGTGGTCGCGCAGCACCGCGATGTCGTCCGGATCGATGCGATTGTGCCCGCGGGGGCGCTCGAAGCGGATCGTGGCCACGCTGCCCGCCACGGCGAGACTGGGCGGCCCTTCCGGCAGCGTCGGCTTGCGCGCCATGGCGCTAGCGCCCCACCAGCGCGAGCACGTCCGCCTTGAGAAAGCGCTCGACCACGAGCATGAACCCGAGCGACGGCTGCAGCAGCAGCGCGGTGATCGACGAGATCTGGTAGTTGCCGCCCATGGTCGCATTGAACATCAACAGCGGCAGTGTCGTCACGTCGGGCACGCCGACGAAGTACGTGCCGGTGAATTCGTCGAGCGATTCGAGGAAGACGAAGATCGCGCTGGCGAGCAGGCCCGGCGCCGCAAGCGGCAGCGTCACCGTCCGGAAGCAGGTCCGATGCGGATGGGCTGTTGCCGCGCCCCGCGCTGCGTCTGCATACTGCCGCGCGCCACCCCGTGGATAACCCTTTGGCGGGCGTGGTTTGGGGGCTTTATGCCGCAGTTCGGCAGCCGGGATTGGCCGCCGGGGCGGAAGAGCGAACCCCCGGAGCGGGCTATAAGGACCCAACCGGCGGGTCTTAGGCCAGGCCCGCAGAGGGCAGAGCCCCGCCCCGCTCGAGAATTGCTGCATTTGCACCATTCCTGGCACAGCCCTTGCTCTATGTAGGACAAGGGCGAAGGCCTTAGAATCTTCCCCACAGTGACTCATCAAATTACGTCGATTAGCTGTATAGCTTTACTAAGATTGGCTGATAAGTCACTGAAATTGGCATTAATTTTCGACTACGTATAACTCTATAAGGATGAGATCATGAAATCGATGGAGCTGAACAAGGTTTCCAATGCGTTGGTTCTGGCGTCGGTCATCGGTATCGGTGCCACGCTCTTCGCGGCTGCTCCGGCGCACGCCGGCAGCGCACCGGCCAACCTGGCGGTCACCGCCAACATCGCGGCCAATTGCACGATCAGCACCACGGCCGTCGCGTTCGGTGCCTACGACCCGGTTGTGGTCAACGCCGCGACCGCGCTCAACGGTAACGGCACCGTGGTCATCGCCTGCACCAAGGGCTCGGCGCCGACCATCACGCTCGACCTCGGTCTCAATGCCGCGGCCTCGCAGCGGAACATGAAGATCACCGGCGGTGGCACCGATCTGCTCCAGTACCAGCTTTACCAGCCGCCCGGCACGGCGCCGAATACCGCCTGCACGTTCCCCGGCGCCACCGTATGGGGCACCTCGGTCCCGCAAACCTTCACCCCGACTTCACCGGGCAGCAAGGCGGCGCGGACCTACAACGTCTGCGGTACGGTTACCGCAGGCCAGGACGTCAGCGTCGGTTCGTACGCGGACACGGTCGTCGCGACGGTCAACTTCTAAGCCCGCGGGCGCGATGCACGCGCCCCGGCCCTGCAGCGGACAGCCGGGTTCAAGGCTGCCCGCGGTCGGTTCCCGAGTCACGCGAAGTCGCGGCCGCAAGCCGCGACTTCGCGCCTCGGCAACCCGGGTCGCCATGGCTTTCGCTATCAACCGCCGCAAGCAACGCTCCGGGGCCGCGGCCGCGAGCTTGACCGCTGCCGCGCTGGTCCTTCTGGTCGCGGTGGCGCCGCGCGCCGTCGGCACCACCGCCGTGCTCGGCGTGTCGGCAACCGTCAATTCCAATTGCACGATCGCCACCAGCGCGGTCAGCTTCGGGCGCTATGAATCGCTCCAGGCCAACGCCACCGCCCCGCTCAACGCCGCCGGCACGGTCAGCATCGCCTGCACCAAGGGCTCGGCGCCGAAGATCACCATGGACTTGGGCCAGAACCCCAGCGGAGGCAGACGGTACATGGCGCTCGCGGCTGCCAGCGGCGGCCCGAATGCGCTCTACTACGAGATCTACCAGCCGCCTACCGCCGTTCCGGGAGCCGGATGCAGTTTCCCGGGGACTGCCGCCTGGGGTCCGGCCGGGGCGCAAGCGTTCGTGCCAAGCCCTCCCGCAAGCCGGGCCGCGCGCACGTACAGCGTCTGCGGGACGATTCCGGCCGGCCAGGGCGTGGGCATGGGTTCTTACGCCGACACCGTCGTCGCAACGGTAAACTTCTGACGTCACCCAACACGCGGCGCACGATGGCTGCCCATCCGAATGAAACCGACCGTCACCGCCCGTCGCATCCTTCCCTGGCTCGCCCTCACGCTCGCCCTCATGACCGGCGCGGCCACCGCGGGATCGTTCCAGGTCAACCCCATCCGCATCGAGATCGCCAAAGGGGCGACCACGGCCGCCATCGTGGTGCGCAACGACGGCGATGAGGGCATCGTCATCCAAGCGAACGTCGTCGGCTGGAGCCAGGACGATGGCCAGGATGTCTATTCGCCGACGACCGAGGCGCTGGTGACGCCGCCGGTCATGACGGTGCCCGCGGGAGGCGAACAGATCGTCCGGGTCGGCCTGCGCCGCCGCCCCGACGCGCAGCACGAACTCACCTATCGGATCTATCTGCAGGAGGTGCCGCCGCCGCCCAAGGCCGGGTTTACCGGCTTGCAGGTCGCGCTGCGCGTCGGGCTGCCGGTGTTCGTGCCGCCGGTTGCGGCCCCGGTGCGGCGCCTCGAATGGTCAACCCAGATCGGCCCGGATGGGGCCATCCGCCTCGCGGCGCAGAACACGGGGAATACCCATGTGCAGGTCACCGATTTCGTGCTCGGGCCGTCCGACGCAGGCGAGCCGCTTGCGCACGAATCATCGCTTGCCTACGTGCTTGCCGGACAGCGCCGCGAGTGGACGCTGCCGGCGGCGCCCGCGCGCGTCAAGCCAGGCAGCGAGCTCCGCCTGAAGGCCTATACCGATGCCGGTGAGATCGACACCGCGATCACCGTCGAGCGTTAGCCGCCGCGCCTCGTGGGCCCTCCTCATGCTCGTCGTCACCGCTCCCGTCGGCGCCCAGCCCAGCCTGACGGAACGAGTGCCGCCGGCGGCGCCAGTCCTGCTCGCGCCCGAGTCGAGGGACGAAGAGCTGCTGCTTCAGGTCGACGTCAACGCGCAGGGGCTCGCCGACACCGTGCTGGTGTTGCGCGACCCCGACGGCAGGATCGCGGTGCCCGTCGACAGCCTCGATCGCTGGCGGCTGCGCCGGCCCGAGGGGGCTCCGCGCTTCCATGACGGTGCGCCGTACTACCTGCTCGACGCGCTCTCCGGGGTGACCTACGTCTATGACAGCGCGCGGCAGCGGCTGACGATCACCGCGCCCCCGGGCGCTTTTACCGACACCCAGTATGCGAATGCGGCAGCGCGCTATCCCGCTCCGACCCCCTCGCAGCCCGGGGGCTTCCTCAACTACAACCTCTTCGCCTCGCGCGGGGCGGGCGAATCGCAGTACGCCGGCCAATTCGAGGCGGGCGTGTTCAGCCCGTACGGGGTCCTCGTGGCGGGAATGCTCGCGCAGGACAACCCTGGCGCGAAGAATACCGTGCGGCTGGACACGACCTGGACCAGCGACTTTCCGCAGCAGCTGAGCACGCTGCGCATCGGCGACACGGTGAACGTGCCCGGGGCTTGGGGCCGGGCCGTGCGCTTCGGCGGCATCCAGTACGGCACCAATTTTGCCACCCAGCCGGGCTACATCACGTTTCCCTCGATTGCCGCCAACGGCCAGGCCGCGCTGCCCTCGACGGTGGACGTGTTCGTCAACAACGCCCTGGTCGCGCAGCGGCCGGTGCCGCCGGGCCCGTTCTCGATCACCAATATCCCGACGATCAACGGCAGCGGCAACGTGCAGCTCGTCGTGCGCGACCTCTTCGGTCGCGAGCAGGTCATTTCCCAGCCGTTCTACGCCAGTGTCAACCTCCTCAAGGAGGGGCTGGAGAGCTTTTCCTATGAAGCGGGCTTCGAGCGCAACAACTTCGGGGTCTCCAGCTTTGATTATGGTCATCCGCTGGCGAGCGCGACCTACAGCCGCGGCCTGACCGATCAGCTGACCGGCGAGGTTCACGGCGAGCTGCAGCGCGACTTGGGTGCGGCCGGCCTCGCCGCGAACTACCTCATCACCGACATCGGCGTAGCCAGCGCCACGGTTGCGGGCAGTGGCGGCGGGGGTGGCGGAACCGGCGCGCTGGGCGGCGTCGGGTTCGAGCGCCAGACGGGTCAATTCAGCGTCGACGCGCAGGCGCAATGGACCGACCGGGCATTTCGCGAGATCGGCGCCACGCCGGACAATCCCGTGCCGCTGCGGCAACTGAGCGGCTCGCTCGGCTATCAATTGCCACCGTACGGCACTGCGAGCATCACCTACGTCGCGCAGGATTTTCGTACCAAGCCGGACACCCATGTCCTGGCCGTCGGCTATTCGGTCAACCTCGGGCGCTGGGCTTTTCTCAACCTCAGCGCCGCCAGGACCTATGGCGCACTGGGCAGTGTCGCATTCGGCGCTACGCTCACGATCCCCCTCGACGATCGGACGCTGGCGGGCGTCGCTTACAACGGCACGCGCAGATCGACCCAGGGCAACAGCAACGACACCAGCGCGACCCTGCAGCGCAGCCTGCCCGCGGGCGAAGGCTACGGCTATCGCCTCGTGGCCCATGCCAACGGCGATCTCGAGGCCAACGGGACCTGGCAGAACGACGTCGGGACCTACATGCTGGACGCGTCGCGGTTCCAGGGCGCGTCCGCGGGCCGGGTCAGCGTCGAGGGCGGCATCGGCTACGTGGGCGGCCACCCGTTCCTCAGCCGCCAGATCAGCGACAGCTTCGGCGTCGTTCGCGTCGCCGACTACCCGGGCGTCTCCGTTCTGCAGGACAACCAGGTCGTCGGCCGCACCGACGCCGAAGGCTATGCGGTGCTGCCGCTGCTGCGCGCCTACGACATCAACCGGGTGTCGATCGAGGAGCACGATCTGCCTCTCGATGCCCAGGTCGACCGGCTCAAGATCGAGGCCGTGCCGTATTTTCGCAGCGGGTTGCTCCTCGACTTCCCGGTGCGGCGATCGCATGGCGCGACCCTGCGCATCCGTCTCGACGACGGCGCGCCCGTCCCCTCGGGTGCCATCGTCCAGGTCGTCGGTCGCGATGAGGATTTCCCGGTGGCGCTCAATGGCGAGGCCTACGTCACCGGCCTCGAGCAACACAACCGCCTGCGCACGACGTGGAAGGGCAGGAGCTGCGAATTCGACGCCGAATTTCCGCCCTCGGCCGAGCCGCTGCCCGACCTCGGCACGTTCGCCTGTCATGGAGTTGCACGATGAGACGCGTCACGACCGATTTTCACCGCGAGGTCGCGGCAGCGCCTGACCCGTGGTGTCCGCGCGGCCGGAGTCGCGCTGTGGCTGGGCCTCGTGCCGGCCTGTGCGCTCGCCGCGACGACCTGCGGCGTGTCCACGCCAGGGCTCGCCTTTGGCAACTACGACGTTTTTGCCGCCAGCGTCACGAACGGCAACGCCACGCTAACGATCACCTGCAGCCTTAACCCGCCACCCGGCGCTGCCACCGTCAACTACACCATCAGCATGTCCACCGGCATCAGCGGCAGCTTCGTGCAGCGGCAGATGAAGAGCGGCGTCAACGCGCTGGGCTACAACCTATACACCAGCAATGCCTATTCGGTGATCTGGGGCGACGGCACTGGTACCACGAAGACGGTCACGGGAAGTCTGCGACTCACCAGCGCCAATCCGACTCAGAGCGTCAAACCCACGGTGTATGGCCAGATTCCAGCCCTGCAGGACGCGGCGGTCGCGAACAATTACGCCGACAACGTCACGGTTACCGTGACGTACTGAAGCAGGCCCTCAGAGCGGCCGGATATTGAGCGCGAGCGGCCAGGGGTACGTACCGGGCTGGACCTGCGCGGAGAGGTTGAAGCGATAGGAGAGGTTGAGCGGCATGTCGCGGCCTTGCCGGCCGCGCTCGATGATCGCGCCGCCGTCCGGGCCGAGCTCGGCGCTGCCGCCGCTCGAGCTGACCCGTACCGAGGAGAAAATGGGCAGCCGGCTGAAAAAATCGACGACGTAGCCGGCGGGGTTGTTGGACGTGACCCGGAGCTGCGACGCCGCCGGGATATCGACGTAGCCGCGGGCTATATCCGCGGCGGTGATCGTGATCTCCGGAGATTGCTCGACGAGCTGCGCGACCGCCTGGGCGGGCACGATCGCGGTGACCGCGATCTGGCTGCGCAGTGCCGTGGCGTGCAGGTGCGGCGAGATCGTCGTTGCGGCGAGCGTCAGCGCACCGAAGACGATCCGGCGTTGCATACGCAGAGCCCGGCTGACCACGGAACGCTGCACGAATCCCGCCTTGACGAGTTCCTCGCCCAGTCGCCGCCCGCTGTTCTTCTGCCGCTCCAGCGCGATGGCGAGCTGTTCTCGCGTGATTTTGCCCTGCGCAACCAGGATCTCACCGAGTTTCGGGGCGCGATCGGCCAGCGCTTGGGCGTTGCCATTATGCGCCTGTCCGGCCGCGCGGGAACCGGCCGCCGCGGGCGCAATTGGGGCGTTAGGATGACGTTTCTTGTCCATTGGGCGGGCTTGCCCGCGGTCCTGCGGCGCGGTCACTGAAGGTCGATGCAAGACGCCGTGCCTGATCGTCCGAACGTGTGACGCGCTGCGCCGGCGTTACCCCAACACCTCCCGGGCCGTTTCGACGATGAGCCTGAGCTTGGCCGATTGCGAGTCGCGGGCGATTTCGTTGCCGTGGACGGTGCTCGAGAAGCCGCATTGCGGTGACAGGCAGAGCTGCTCCAGCGGGACCACCCGGGAGGCAGCGTCGATGCGCCGCTTCAGCGTCAGCCTTCGACTCGAGCTCGCCCACCTTCGTGGTGACGAGCCCCAGCACGACGATCTTGTTCTGCGGCACGAAGCGCAGCGGCGCAAAATCGCCCGATCGGGCGTCGTCGTACTCGAGAAAGTAGCCGTCGACGCCGAGCTCGTTGAAAAGGACCTCCGCCACCGGCTCGTAGCCGCCTTCGGCGACCCAGGCGCTGCGGAAGTTGCCGCGGCACAGGTGCGTGCAGATGGTCATGCCGGCCGGGCGCCCGGCGATGGCCGCGTTGATCAGCTTCGCGTAGCGTCGCGGCAGCTCGTCCGGATCGTCGCCACGTGCGCGCGCGCCCTCCCGCAGCTTCGGATCGCACAGGTACGCGAGATTGGTGTCGTCAAGCTGGACATAGGTGCAGCCGGCGGCGCCGAGCGCCATTGAGTTCGGCCTGGTATGCGGCGGCGACGTCATTGAAGAATTCGTCGAGGTCCGGGTACGCCTCGCGGCTGATCGCGTCGCGGCCGCCGCGGAAATGCAGCATGGTCGGCGAGGGGATGCACACCTTCGGGGTACGCTTGGTCGCAGCCTTGAGGAAGTTGAAGTCGGCGACCTGGATCGGGTGCGCGTGGCGCACGTGGCCTGTGACGTGCAGCACCGGCGGCGCAAAATCGACGTCGCCCTGCGCGCTGTGGAAATGCGCGGTCAGGCCGCCGCGGGCTTCGACACCCTCAAGCTGCTCGAGAAAGTCGATGTGAAAGTAGGTGCGGCGGAACTCGCCGTCGGTGATGCCCTGGAGGCCGATATCCTCCTGCAGGCGGACGACGTCGGCGATCGCTGCATCCTCGACCGCGCGCAGCGCGGCTTTGCCGATCTCGCCGTTCCGAAAGCGCTCGCGCGCGGCGAGCAATTGCGGCGGGCGCAGAAAGCTGCCGACATGGTCGGCACGAAACGGAGGCTGGGTGCGTTGGCTCATCGCGGCCTCCTAGACGCCAGGGTCGCGGACGTGCTCGACGGTTTCGAATTCGACGTTGTAGAGCAGCTCCGTCGACCAGGCTGCATTTGCGGATGTATACGTTCTGCACGACGTCGCGCGTTGCCGCGTCGATGGCCATGGGTCCGCGCGGGCTCGTCCACGCCATGCCCTTCATCGCGGCGACCAGATTTTCCCCGTCGCCGCTGCCGCCGGTCTGCTTGAGCGCCTCGTAAATGAGGTGCGTCCCGTCGTAGCCGCCGACCGACATGAAGTTCGGCCGCATGCCGCCGTTGGCGCGCATGAAGCCCTCGACGTAGGCCTTGTTCTCCGGCGACGGATGGGCGGCGGAGTAATGGTGCGAGCTGATCACCCCCAGCGCCGGGCGCCCGATCGCCTCGAGAATGTCGTCGTCGAGCACGTCGCCGGTGCAGATGAGCGTCACCCCGGCCTCCTTCAGGCCGCGTTCGGCAAACTGCTTCAGCACCGCGGTGCCTTCGCCCGAGGGCACGAAGACGAACAGTGCGTCGGGCTTGGCATCCTTGGCGCGCTGCAGGAACGGCGCGTAGTCCGGATTGCGCAGCGGGGAGCGCAGCGACATCGACGATGCTGCCGCCGGCGTCGCCGAAACGCTTGACGAATGTCTTTTCGGCGTCGAGCCCGGGCCGTAATCGGTCACCAGCGTGACGACGTTCTTGATCCGGTTCTTCGCCGCCCAGTCGGCCATGGGCGCGGTGACCTGCGGCAGGGTGAACCCCGAGCGCACGATGAACGGCGAGCGCTGCGGGATGACCGACGCCGCTGCCGCCATGACGATCATGGGCACCTTCGCCTCGGTTGCCACCGGCGCGGCGGCGAGCGCGAGCGGGGTCAGGCCGAAGCCCGCCAGAACGGCAACTTTTTCCTGCAGCAGGAGTTCCTGCGCGATGCGCTTGGTCGTCTCCGGCGCGAGCCCCGTGTCGTCCTTGACGACGAGCTCGAGCTTGCGCCCGGCGACCGCGTCGCCGTTACGCTGCATGTACAGTCGCACCGCCCGCCTCGACCTGCCGGCCGGTCGAAGCGAACGGGCCGGTCAGCGGCAGGATCAAACCGATCTTGACCGCATCGGCGGCGAAAGCGCGCTCGCGGCAGCCACGCCCCGGCTGCGCCAGCCGAGCAGCGCCCTTCAGGAACCTGCGTCGCGATTGCGGCGCATCGCGCTTGCATCCTCGATTCGCTCCCCATGCGTCCACCCCACGATTATGCACCCGAGCGTTACGCCGGATAGAATCCTCGCCCGGCCGCCGCCAGGCGCAGCAGTCCCGGCGCCGGCGTCCAATAGGCGGCGCCGAAGCGATCGCGCAATGCCTCGATCCGCTGCCACAACATGCGCGAGGCCCAGCCGGTCGGCGTAGAACAGCGGCCCGCCGCGAAACCTCGGAAAACCGTAGCCGGTCAGCCAGACCACGTCGATGTCCGAAGCGCGGTCGACGACGCCTTCGTCGATGATTTTCGCGGCCTCGTTGAGCATCCCCAACAGACAGCGCTCGACGATCTCGGCCGGCTGGAGAGCGTCGTCGCACGATGCCGCGGGCGCGTGCGTGCTCGGCGAGCAATGCCTCGATCGCCGGGTCCGGGACCGGCTTGCGGCTGCCGGCCTCATAGCGGTACCAGCCGGCGCCGGTCTTCTGCCCGAGCCGCTTGGCTGCGACCAGCTGGTCGAGCAGATCGCAATCGCGTCCGCCCAGCTCGCGCAGCTGCCGACGCAGGGCCTCGTTGCGCCAGCCGATGTCCAGCCCCGCCAGGTCGCCGACCGCGAGCGGCCCCATGGCGAATCCGAACTCGACCAGCGCAGCGTCGATCTGCTCGTGGCAGCGCGCCCTCCTCGAGCATGAACAGGCACTCGCGGGTGCGCAGGACGCAGCATGCGATTGCCGATGAAGCCGTCCTTGCCCTTGCACACGACGCCGACCTTTTTCAATCGCCGGACCAGCGCCATGCCCGTTGCCAGCGCCTCGGGTGAGGTCGCTTCGGTGCGCACGATCTCGACCAAGCGCATCACGTTGGCCGGGCTGAAGAAATGCAGGCCGATGACCTCCTGCGGGCGACGCGTGAAGCCCGCGATCTCCGCGACGTCGAGATACGAGGTATTGGTCGCGAGCAGCGCGTGCGGCGCCGCGGCGGCGTCGATTTGGGCGAACACCGTCGCGCTTGACGGCGATGTCCTCGAACACCGCCTCGATGACGCACGTCGGCGCCCGCGCACGCCTCGATGCCGGCCGCGCCGGCAAGGCGGGCGAGCAGCGGCGGCACGGCGGCTGCCGGCGATCCGCCCCTTCGCGGCGGCTTCCCGGTAGTGCGCGGCGATGCGCTCCTGTGCCCGCGCGAGTGCCGCTGCGGCAGTCTCGATGAGGGTCACCTGCAGTCCGGCGTCGAGCAGCGCGATCGCGATGCCCTGCCCCATCGTGCCCGCGCCGATGACAGCCGCGGTGGAGAGCGTGCGCGGCGTCCCCTCCGTCACGCCGACGGGCAGCTTGCCGGCGTCGCGTTCGGCGAAGAAGGCGTGGCGCAATGCCTTGGCCTCCGGCGTATCGCGCAGCAACAGAAAATCGGCGCGCGCGCGTGCGACCGCGTCCGCGAATGGCATCTCGATCGCGCGCCGGACGGCGGCGACGATTCGCTCCGGCGCGGGCTCGCCGCGGCGCCGCCGCGCCGCTTCCTCGTAGCGTTGAAAGACCTCCGGCGCCGCGTCCGGAAGCGGCCGGTTCGCCGTGCGCCGCGGCCCGGATTCAGCCGTCGCGAGCCGACGCGCGAACGCCACCGCCGCCGCATGCACGTCGGTCTCGACGATCTCGTCGACGAAACCCGCGACCTCCGCCGCATCGATCGCGCGCGGCCGGCCATCGAGCATCATCGCCAGCGCGCCGTCGAACCCAATCAGGCGCGGCATGCGCTGCGTCCCTCCGGCGCCGGGCAGCAGGCCGAGATTGACTTCGGGCAGCCCGATCCGTGCACCGCGCACGGCAACGCGGTAATGGCAGCCCGCGGCCAACTCACAGCCTCCGCCCAGCGCGTTGCCGTGCAGCGCGGCGACCACCGGCTTTGCCGAATCGGCAAAGCGCTGGATGACGTCCGACAGATGCGGCGGCTGCGGCGGCAGGTCGAACTCGCGGATGTCGGCCCCGGCGCAGAACGACGCGCCGGCACCGGCGACGACGATGGCGCGTACGGCGTCGTCGGCGACCGCTGCGTCGAGCGCGGCGACGAGGCCGCTGCGCACGTCGCTTGACAACGCGTTCACCGGAGGATGGTCGATCGTGATCACGGCGACAGCGCCTTCGCGCGCGAGCGACACGACCGGAGTTGCGGTGGACAAAGGTGGTGGATTCCGAAGCGCTTCGGCCAAAGCGCACACAAAAAAAATCGAACGGTTACGCGTCGCCGACTGTCGCTGCCACCGCTCCCGCGGCGAGCGCGACGCGATCGTGCCGGCACGCGGGTCCCGAGCGGAGCGGAGCGCGCGCACGCGCGTTGGGCGGCGCAGTGGCTGGCTTGGGCTCGTTCAAGCATCGCATCCTCCCCGGCGACGGCGCGGACGGCTCCGCAGTCCCTGCACCGCTTCGACGCTATACTATAGGAAGACAGCTACAGCGACGAGGCGTCGGCTGCTCTGGCCGGCGCGAAGGAACGCGCGGCGCAATTGCATGCCGGCGATCGTTTTGCGGCGCGCGCATTGTGCTCAGCACCTGTCGTGGCAGGCGCGAGGGTACTGGGCGTGCTTGAGCTGCCTCGTGCCGGTCCATCCCTGGAGAAAGTGTCCTGAGCAACGCGCAAGGCGGGCCGCTCTCCGGCCTGCGAATCGTCGAATTTGCCGGCATCGGCCCGGTACCGTTTGCCGCGATGTTGCTCGCCGACATGGGCGCGGACGTGGTGCGGGTCACGCGTCCGGACGCGGCGCGACTTGACGCGCGCGATATCGTCGAGCGCGGCAGACGGCTGGTTGCCATCGATCTCAAGTCCGAAGCCGGGGTCGCGACTGCGCTTGAGCTGCTCGACCGGGCCGACGTGCTGCTGGAAGGCTTCCGCCCCGGCGTCATGGAGCGCCTGGGCATGGGCCCGGATCCGGTGCTGCGTCGCAATCCTGCGCTCGTGTATGGCCGGATGACCGGCTGGGGACAGACGGGACCGCTGGCCACCGCGGCGGGCCACGACATCAATTACATCGCGCTCGCCGGCGCATTGCACGCGATCGGCGAGGCTGGGCGCGCACCGGTGCCGCCGCTGAACCTGCTGGGTGACTTTGGCGGCGGCGCGCTGTATCTGGTCGTCGGCGTGCTCGCGGCGTTGCTCGAGGCACGCCTCTCCGGCCGGGGCCAGGTCGTCGATGCTGCGATCGTCGATGGCACAGCGTCGCTGCTCACATTCGTGCATGCGGCGCTCGCGCATGGCGAATGGCGCGACGGGCGCGGCAGCAATCTGCTCGATGGCGGCGCGCCCTTCTACGGCACGTATCGCTGCGCCGACGGTCTCTACGTCGCGGTGGGCGCGCTGGAGCCCCGGTTCCACGCGCAGTTGCTCGAGCGCCTCGACCTGCCGCCGGAAGCGTTCGCCGAGCGCCTCGATCCGGCGACCTGGCCGCGGCTCAAGGAGCTCATGCGCGATGCATTCGCCCTGCGCACGCAGAAGGAATGCTGCGACCTGCTCGAGGGCACTGACGCGTGCTTCGCTCCGGTGTTATCGCTCGAGGAAGCGGCGGCGCACCCGCATCTGGCCGCGCGCGGTGTGTTCGCCGCGCTCGACGGCGTCGCGTGCCCGGCGCCTGCGCCGCGCTTTTCTCGGACGCCGGGCACGTTGCACCCGGTGCAGGGGGCGCTCCACGACGCCGCCGCGATCGCGCGCGAGTGGTCGCGCTAGAGCACTCACGGTGGGGCGTCGCAACCAAATTCGATCGTCGCGGCGCAAACATTGAAGGACTTCCGATGGACACGGCAAAGCGCGCAGGGGCTCACCCTCATCATTCCGGTCATGCTACGCAGCAGCCGGCAGCCGGCCCTCGTACGCCGCCTCCGGGTTCGGCGCTCGATCCCGTCTGCGGAATGACCGTCGCGACGGCAACCGCGAAGCACACCCACGAGTGGAGCGACAAGACCTGGTACTTCTGCTGCGGCCATTGCAAGGCGAAATTCGCAGCCGAGCCGGAGCGTTACGCCGGGGACGTGGCGAAGCCGGAGCAATCCGCGCCGGCGTCGCCTCCCGGCACGGTCTACACCTGCCCCATGCATCCGGAAATTCGTCGGCTCGGCCCCGCCAGTTGCCCGATTTGCGGCATGGCGCTCGAGCCGCTGGTGGCGACGGGCGACGAAGGGCCGAATCCGGAGCTCCTCGACATGACGCGCCGGTTCTGGATCGGTCTGGCGTTCACGATCCCGGTGTTCGTCCTCGCCATGGCCGAGCACGTTCCGGCCTTGCACGACGTGCTGCCGGACATGCGAGCTTCCGGATGGATCCAGTTCGTGTTCTCGATTCCGGTCGTGCTCTGGGCGGCGTGGCCGTTCTTCGTGCGCGGGTGGAATTCGCTGCGCTCGCGCAATCTCAATATGTACACGCTGATCGCGCTCGGTGTCGGCGTGGCATTCGCCTACAGCGTGTTCGCGGTGCTCATGCCCACAGCGTTTCCGCCGGCGTTCCGCGACGCATCCGGGCAGGTCGGCCTCTATTTCGAAGCCGCCGCAGTGATCTCGGTGCTGGTGCTGCTGGGCGAGGTGCTGCAGTTGCGCGCGCGGGAAAACACCAGCGGCGCGATCCGGTCGCTGCTCAAGCTAGCGCCGCAGACGGCGAGCCGCGTGCGCGAAGACGGCGGCGACGAGGAAGTTCCGCTTGAGCGGGTGCGCAAAGGCGACGCCTTGCGGGTCCGACCCGGCGAGAAGGTGCCCGTCGACGGCGTCGTGACCGAAGGCAGCTCAAGCGTCGACGAGTCGCTCGTGACTGGCGAATCGATGCCGGTGGAGAAGACGCCGGGGGCGAGCGTTACCGGCGGCACGCTCAACGACAGCGGCAGCTTCGTCATGCGCGCCGAGCGCGTCGGCACGGAAACGCTGCTCGCGCAGATCGTGCAGATGGTCGCCGCCGCGCAGCGCACGCGCGCACCGATCCAGAAGCTCGCCGATCGGGTCGCGGCGTACTTCGTGCCCGCGGTGATCGGCGTTGCCGTGGTGGCCTTCAGCGCCTGGTCGATCTACGGTCCGCCGCCGGCGCTGAGCTTCGCGCTGGTCGCCGCGGTGTCGGTGCTGATCATCGCCTGTCCGTGTGCGCTGGGGCTGGCGACGCCGATGTCGATCATGGTGGGTACCGGGCGCGGCGCGCAGGCGGGCGTGCTGATCCGCAATGCGGAGGCGCTCGAGCGGCTGGAGAAGATCGACACCCTGGTGGTCGACAAGACCGGCACGCTCACGGAGGGCAAACCCCGGCTGGTGTCGGTGGTCGCTGCCGAGGGCGTCGCGGCGACGCGGCTGCTCATGCTCGCGGCGAGCCTCGAGCGCTCCAGCGAGCACCCGCTCGCCGCGGCGATCGTCGGCGGCGCGACGGCGCGCGGCATTGCGCCGCTCGCGGTGCAGAACTTCAACGCCGTGGCCGGCAAGGGCGTCGAAGGCACCGTGGACGGCACACCGGCTGCGCTGGGCAACCTGCGCTTCGCCGAGTCGCGCGCCGCCGTGCCGCCGGCGCTGCTGGCACAAGCCGATGCCTTGCGCGCGAACGGCGACACGGTCGTATTCCTCGTCGAGGCGGGGAAGCTCGCCGGCTTGCTCGGCGTCGCCGATCCGATCAAGGCGTCGACGCCCGAGGCGCTGAAAGCGCTCGCCGACGAGGGCATTCGCGTCGTGATGGTCACCGGCGACAACGAGATCACCGCCCGCGCGGTGGCGTCGAAGCTCGGTATCGGCGACGTGCGCGCCGACGTGCTGCCGCAGGAAAAGGGTGCGATCGTGAGAGCGCTTCGCGCCGAAGGGCGCGCCGTGGCGATGGCTGGCGACGGGGTGAACGACGCGCCGGCGCTCGCCGAGGCCGAGGTCGGGATCGCGATGGGTACCGGTGCCGATGTGGCGATCCAGAGCGCGGGCGTCACGCTCGTCAAGGGCGACCTGCGCGGCATCGTGCGCGCGCGCAGGCTCTCGCGCGCCACCATGCGCAACATCCGCGAGAATCTTTTTCTCGCCTTTGTCTACAACTCGCTCGGCGTACCGATCGCGGCGGGGGTGCTGTTTCCTTTCACCGGCCTGCTGCTCAATCCGATGATCGCGGCGGCGGCGATGAGCGCGAGCTCGGTGTCCGTGATCCTGAACGCCCTGCGACTGGGTCGGACGGAGATTTGATCGGCCAGGGCCTCAATCAGGGTATGAGTTGCCTGACGACCTTAGCGGCATGCCGCTCAATGTTGGTTCTGCGGCAGACCGTCGGCGATCTCATAGTAATCGCCCTTCTCTGCCACGAAGATGTGCCTCTCCAGGTGCGTGCGAGTCGGGGTGTCGAATGCGCCCATCGCGATGCCGATCCAGTCCCGCGCCGGAGGATCAAAGAACAAGGACGATCCGCACGTGGCGCAGAATCCCCGTCGCACCTTCGCGGACGAGTGGTACCAGGTCACGTTCTCCTGACCCGTGATCGTGACCGCCGTCTTGGGCACGTCCGTTGAGGTGAAGTAATGGCCTGAATGTTTCCGGCACTGGGTGCAGTGGCACGCGTCGGGAGGCTTTAGTTCTCCTGTCACCACAAAAGTGACCCGGCCGCAGAGGCAAGAGCCTTTATTGATAGCTGCCATGATCCGATTCCGTTAGAACGGTTGTGAGCGCAGGCGCGCTCTCTGAGGCCTGACGAGGCCGGACCGCCGCGAGCAGGGCCACTGCTTCTTCGCGAAGGGAAAAATCACGTTCCAGTCCTGCTTCATGTCCACGACGGTCCAACCCTTCGCCTGAGCCTCATCGAGCGCCTTGTCGAGTTTCCCCATGATCTGTCGGCTGCTACGCCACGAGCTTATGTGGATGCCCGCGGAGCCGATCGCGTGCAGAGCCTAGAACGACCGCGGCAGGCCGAGGACGTGCTCGGCGACGTAGCTCAAGATGAGGTTGGTCGAAATCGGCGCCACCAGGTACAAGCGCGTCTCGCGGAACTTGCGCTCGACATCGTACTCGGCGGCGAAGCCGAAGCCGCCGTGCGTCTGCAGGCAGACATTGGCCGCTTCCCACGCCGCCTTGGCGGCAAGGTGCTTGGCCATGTTCGCCTCGGCGCCACAAGGCTCGCCGCGATCGAATAGCGCGCAGGCCTTGAAGCGCATCAGGTTGGCGGCCTCGACCTCCATGTAGGCCTCGGCGATCGGGAAGGCCACACCCTGGTTCTTGCCGATCGGCCGCCCGAATACCACGCGCTCTCCGGCGTACTGGGTGGCGCGCTCGATGAACCAGTAGCCGTCACCGATGCACTCGGCGGCGATCAGGGTCCGCTCGGCGTTGAGCCCGTCGAGGATGTACCTGAAGCCTTGGCCCTCCTCGCCGATGAGGTTTTCTGCCGGGATCTCGAGCTCGGTGAAGAAGAGCTCGTTGGTTTCGTGATTGACCATGTTGCGGATAGGGCGGACCGTGAGCCCCTTGCCGATCGCGTCGGCCAGGTCAACGATGAAAATGGACATCCCCTCGGACTTGCGCTTGACCGCCGCGAGCGGTGTCGTGCGCGCGAGCAGGATCATCAGGTCCGAGTGCTGCACGCGCGAGATCCAGACCTTCTGGCCGTCGACGACATAGCGATCGCCCTTCTTCCGCGCGGTCGTCTTGAGTTGGGTGGTATCGGTGCCCGTGCTGGGCTCGGTCACCGCCATCGATTGCAGGCGCAGCGTGCCCGCGGCGATGCCGGGCAGATATTTTCGCTTCTGGGCCTCAGAGCCGTGCCGCAGCAGCGTGCCCATGTTGTACATCTGCCCGTGGCAGGCACCGGCATTGCCGCCCGAGCGGTTGATTTCCTCCATGATGACCGAGGCCTCGGCGAGGCCAAGCCCCGATCCGCCGTACTCCTCGGGAATCAGCGCGGCGAGCCAGCCTGCCTTGGTAAGCGCGGCGACGAACGCTTCGGGATAGGCGCGTGCTGCGTCAAGCTCGCGGAAATACGCGTCGGGAAAGTTCGCGCACAGCGCGCGCATGGCCGCGCGGATCTCCGCGTAGTTCTCGGCGGTTTCGGGCTTCATGGTCGCGGGCTCCGCGTTCAGTGCACTGCGCCGATGAGGCCGCGGCGAGCGAGCTCGTGCACGATGAGTTCCGCCGCCGCGTCCGCGGCCAGGCGGATGGTCTCGATATGGATCTCCGCGTGCTCCGGCGTCTCGTAGGGCGAATCGATCCCGGTGAAGTTCTTCAGTTCGCCATGCCTTGCCTTCCAGTACAACCCCTTGGCATCGCGCTTCTCCGCGACGGCGAGCGGGGTGTCGACGAACACCTCGATGAATTCCTCCGCGTCCAGGAGCTCGCGGGCCAGGCGGCGCTCGGCGCGGAACGGCGAGATGAACGCCGTGATGACGATCAGGCCCGCATCGACCATCAGCTTCGCCACCTCGGCGACGCGGCGGATGTTCTCGACCCGGTCGGCGTCGGTGAAGCCGAGATCCTTGTTCAAGCCGTGGCGCACGTTGTCCCCGTCGAGGAGGTACGTATGGCGGCCGAGCGCGTGCAGCTTCTTCTCCACCAGGTTCGCAATGGTTGACTTGCCCGCACCGGAGAGGCCGGTCAGCCAGAGGACGCAGGATTTCTGGCCTTTCATCTGCGCCCGGGACGCCTTGTTGAGGTCGAGTTGCTGCAGATGGATGTTGTGCGCCCGGCGCAGCGCAAAATCGAGCAGCCCTGCGCCGACCGTGTTGTTGCTGACGCGATCGATCAGGATAAACCCGCCGGTATCGCGGTTCTCCCGGTAGGTGTCGAATGCGACCGGGTAGTCAAGGGAGACGTTGCAGACTCCGATCTCGTTGAGTGAGAGCGTCTTGGCCGCGACGTGCTCCAGCGAATTGACGTTGACCTTGTACTTGAGGGCGCCGACCTGCGCATTCACCGTGCGCGCGCCGATCTTGAGCAGGTACGGCCGACCCGGCAACATCGGCTCGTCGGCCATCCAGATCAGCGTCGCTTCGAACTGGTCGGCAACCTCGGCGGGCGCGCTCGCGGTCGAGATGGTGTCGCCGCGGGAGATGTCGATCGCGTCGGCCAGCGTGAGCGTGATCGACTCTCCGACGCTCGCGCGCTGCAAGTCGCCGTCCGCGGTGACGATGCGCGCCACCGAGCTCTCCCGCCCCGAAGGCTGCACCCGCACGCGCTCGCCGGCTCTGATCGTGCCGCTGGCGATGGTCCCGGCAAAACCGCGGAAGTCGTGGTGCGGCCGGTTGACCCACTGCACGGGCAGCCGGAACGGCGCGGCTTGCAGCCGCGCGGCGTCGACCTCGACCGCCTCGAGCCAGCCCATGAGCGTCGCGCCGCGGTACCAGGGCATGTTCGGACTCGACGCGACGACGTTGTCGCCCTTGAGCGCGGATACCGGGATGAAGGTCGCGTGCTCGAGGCCGACGCGGGTGGCGAAGCCGCTCAATTCTTCGACGACGGCGCGAAATGCCGGCTGCGCATAGCCGACCAAGTCCATCTTGTTGACGGCAACGATGATGTGGCGGATGCCCAGGAGCGAGACGATGTAGGCGTGCCGGCGCGTCTGGGTGAGCGCGCCGTTGCGCGCGTCGACGATCAGCACGGCCGCGTCGGCGGTCGAGGCGCCGGTGACCATGTTGCGGGTGTATTGTTCGTGGCCGGGCGTGTCGGCAACGATGTACTTGCGCCGGTCCGTCGCGAAGAAGCGGTACGCGACGTCGATGGTGATGCCCTGCTCGCGTTCCGCGCTGAGACCGTCGAGGAGCAGCGCGAAATCGAGCGCTTCGCCCTGCGTTCCCAGTTTCCTCGAGTCCGCCTCGAGCGCGGCCAGCTGGTCCTCGAAGAGCAGCTTCGATTCGTAGAGCAGGCGCCCGATCAGCGTGCTCTTGCCGTCGTCGACGCTGCCGCAGGTGATGAACCGCAGCAGGCTCTGCTGCTGCTGCGCGCGCAGGTAGCGCTCGATGTCGCCGGCGGCCGAGGGCGAGCCGCGTGCCATCAGAAGTAGCCCTCCACCTTCTTGCGCTCCATGGAGTCCGCGGCGTCGTAGTCGATCACCCGGCCGTGGCGCTCGGAGGTCTTCGTCGTGAGCATCTCCTTGATGATCGCCGGCAGGGTTTCGGCGTCGGACTCGATGGCGCCGGTCAGCGGATAGCAGCCCAGGGTGCGGAAGCGCACCTTGCGCCGCCGTGGAATCTCGCCCTCGCGCAGCGGCATGCGCTCGTCGTCGACGACGATCAGCGCCCCGTCCCGCTCGACCACCGGTCGCTCGTGCGCGAAGTAGAGCGGGACGATGGGTATGTCCTGCAGATAGATGTACTGCCACACGTCGAGCTCGGTCCAGTTGGAAAGCGGAAATACGCGCAGGCTTTCGCCCTTGTGCTTGCGGGTGTTGTAGAGCTTCCACAGCTCGGGGCGCTGCGTTTTCGGGTCCCACCGATGCTGCGCGCTGCGCAGCGAGAAAATGCGCTCCTTGGCACGCGACTTCTCTTCGTCGCGGCGGGCCCCGCCGAAGGCCGCGTCGAAGCCGTACTGGTCGAGCGCCTGGCGCAGCGCCTGCGTCTTCATCACATCGGTGTAGACTGCCGAGCCGTGCGTGAACGGGTTGACGCCCATTGCCAGGCCCTCCCGATTGACGTGCACGATGAGCTTCATGCCGAGTTCATGCGCGCGGCGCGGCGCGGAACGCGTACATGTCGCGGAATTTCCAGGTCGTGTCGACGTGGAGCAGCGGGAACGGGGGCTTGCCCGGAAAGAATGCCTTGAGCGCGAGGTGCAGCAGCACCGCGCTATCCTTGCCGATCGAGTAGAGCAGCACCGGGTTGTCGGTCTCGGCGACGACCTCCCGCATGATGTGAATGCTTTCCGCCTCGAGTCGCTGCAGATGGGTGAGTGGCATCCCGGTGGTGTCGTCCGCTGGCTTGGCGCCCGGGCGCCGGCGCGGGATCGTCCCGCGCCGATCAACGAGCTCGACGTCTTATATCATTTAAGGCCGAGTATGCTACCTGAAGTGGAATTGCTCGACAGGGTCGTCGCGATCGTCCGCGCCGCCGGTGCGCTGGTCATGGCGGTCTATGCCACCGAGTTCAAGGTCGCAAGCAAGCCCGACGCCTCGCCCGTCACCGACGCCGACCACCGCGCCGGGGCGCTGCTCGAGGCAGAGCTCGCGCGCATCGCGCCGGCAGTGCCGGTCGTCTGCGAGGATGCTGCCGGCACGGGCCGCGTGCCGAGCGTCGAGGAGCGATTCTGGCTCGTCGATCCACTCGACGGCACGCGCGAGTTCGTCGCGCGCAACGGCGAATTCACGGTCAATGTCGCGCTCGTCGCGCGCGGCGAACCGCTGCTCGGGGTCGTTCTGGCACCGGCTGCGGGTCGACTGTTTGCCGGCGTGGCTGGCGTGGGCGCTTTCGAAGAGAGCGCCGAGCGGCGCAACCGGCTCGCTTGCCGCCGCGTCCCTGATGCCGGGCTGACGGTGGTGTCGAGCCGCGCCCACGGCGACCGGGAAGCGCTCGCCGCCTATCTGGCCGGCCGCGCACTCGCCGCGGAGCTCACGCGTCGGCTCGTCGCTCAAGTTCTGCATGATCGCCGCCGGCGCCGCGGACCTGTATCCGCGTTTCGGCCGGACGATGGAGTGGGATACCGCCGCGGGCCACGCGGTTCTGCGCGCCGCGGGTGGACGCGTGCGCTGCCTCGACGGCAGCGAGCTCGGCTACGGCAAGCCCGGCTTTGTCAATCCGCCGTTCGTCGCCAGCGGGGCGGGCTGACGCTGGGGCGCGGGCGGCCCCGCGCCAGCCTATTCAGCCGGCGCGGAAACTTCGTGATTGACGATGAAGTAATCCGGCGGCGGCGGGCCCCAGACGTAGAACGAATCCTCCAGCGGATGATCGGCAGCCCGCCACTCGACGTCGGCGGGGACGAAGTCGATATCGTGCGAGTACTCGGCGAAGCTGCCCCAGGGGTCCTGAACGTAGCAGAAGTAATTCGAGCCGATGACGTGCCGGCCGATGCCCCAGCCGCGGACGTAGCCGCAGTCGGCCATGTGCTGCATGCCCAGTCCGATCTCCTCGATGCTATCGACCACCCAGCTCGAGTGATGCAGGCCGGGTCCGGGCGACTTCGCGAAGGCGAGCAGGTGGTGATCGCTGGCATGGGCACCGTGCATGAAGGCGATCACGTCCCCGGAATGATCCGACAGGCGCAGCCCCAGCGCCTGGTCATAGAAGCGCACCGAGCGCGGCACGTCGGAGGCGAACAGCAGCACATGCGAGAGTCGGCGGGGGCGGACCCGCGCCGCGCTGCTGCGGCCCGGCGCGGCACCGCGACCCGGCGGATGCACCGCCGGGCCTGCCGGCGCGGTCGGATTCTCGGGCGTGACCTTGGGGGCGACGACGACCTGCAGCACATTGCCGTCCGGATCGGCGAACCACGCGCCTGCATCCTCGCCAAACCGATGCGGCGGCGTGCGCGCAATACCCAGGTGCTCGAGGCGCTGCAGCAACGGTGCGAAATCATCGGCGTAGACGCCGAAGCTCAGGTACTGGAGGCGCTTCGGACCCGGCGCCGAATAGATCGACGCCCAACGGTGCGGATGACCGTGCGCGTACAAGTCCACGCGCTCGCCATTGCGGTGCACGCCGAGCCCGAATTCGGTGTAGAAGCGTTCTGCCGCGTCCAGATCGGGGACGCTGAAGGCGAAACGGTTGATCGAATGGACCGCGGTCACGCCGTGGCGACGGGGCGTCCCAAGCGGCGAGGCAGTCATCGTTGTCGTGGGCTCCGGACGTTCGCAGCGCGTTGCGCCTCCCCGCGCTCGCGGGGGTCTACGGGCGCGCTGCCGCCGGCAAGTATACTGTGCTCCGCGCCGGACGTGGACACGCCATGCACCCCCTGACTCGCTCGATCTGTGCCCTCGCCGGTCTGTCGGCCGCGCTGTTTGCGCCGCTCGCGTCAGCCCAGGCCGATCAGCGCTCGCTCGTCACGGCCGCGACGGTGACCTTTGCCAATTTCCGGAGCGACCCCGGAATGACCTGGCTGCAGCGCAATATCGGCCGCGCCAAGGCAGTTCTGATCGCACCGACGATTACCAAGGCCGGCATCATACTCGGCGGCTCCGGGGGACGCGCGGTCGTCGTCGCGCGCGACCCGAAAACCGGCAAGTGGCAGGGTCCCGCCTTCTATACGCTCGCGACGGCCAGCGTCGGCTTCCAGGCTGGCGTTGCCGTTTCCGAGATGGTCACCCTGGTCATGACCGACAAGGGGCTGAACTCGCTACTGTCGGACACCTTCAAGATGGGTGGCGACGCGGCGGTCGCCGCGGGGCCGGTGGGCGCGGGCGCACAGTCTGACCTGGTGGCCGATCTGGTCTCCTTCAGCCGCGCCACCGGCGTTTACGGCGGGGTCAATTTCGACGGCACCGTCGTGTCGACGTCGGATCAGTGGAACCAGATCTATTATGGCAAGCCGGTCCATGCGGTCGACATCCTGGTTCGCGGCAGCGTCCACAACAAGCAGGCGTCCGAACTGCTGAACCTGCTGACCGCCGCCACCCGCCGGTGAGGCGTGCGCGCCGCTGGGGGTTGGCCCTGTTCAGATAGAACGCTCACGAAGTCGCGATAGACCCGAAAGGCATAACCTGGGACGGGTATTGGCCGTTTCAGCTCTGATGCTTTGCGCCCCAGCGTGCTTGACGGGCGGCGCGTGAGCCCCGTAGAATTGCTAATTGTGCGTCGCAGCATTACCGGGCTCCATAGCCCGGCATGCTTGGCACATCGGGATCCTGATCCCGAGAAATCTGTTCCTCCGGTGGGCCCGTCCGGGTCCGGATGCCGGAATCCAAGGAGGCTGTTACCGCAACCTGGGTAACCCCGGCTCGCCGGCGCTTGCGCCAGCGAGCGATCGACCGTGCCCCTGGCGGCCGGCGAGCGGGATTAAAGCGTAGGGAGGTTCCAGTGCTGACAGGATTGCCCTTGATGGGAAGGAAGACGAGTCGCGCGCGCTGGCGGCACGCGCGGGCGGTGTTACCCGCGCTCTGTCGCCGTGGGCTTGGCGGGCATGATTTCCGCCTCGGCGGTGCGCAACGAGACCTTGCCGACAACCGTCGTCGCAGCGCCGCCGTTGCCGGCAGCCCCGGCTGCGGGCCCTGCTCCGCGATCCGAGAGCGGTGCCGAATCCGACATCGAAGCGGTCGCCGGGGTGCTCGCCCGGCGCTATCGGGTCTCGCAGGACGCGACCCGGGAGCTCGTCGGCGCCGCCTATGGCGAGGGCCGGCGCATCGGCCTCGACCCGCTGCTGATCATCGCGGTCATCGCGGTCGAGTCGCACTTCAATCCGATCGCGCAAAGCGACGGCGGCGCGCTCGGGTTGATGCAGGTTATCCCCCGCTACCATGCCGACCAGTTCGACGCCGGTCTTGGCGTATCGGTCCTCGATCCGCGCACCAACATCCGGCTCGGCGCGCGAGTGCTCAAGGATTACATCCGGCGTGCCGGCACCGAAGTGGCCGGGCTGCAGCTCTACAACGGCGCCTCGGCCGACCCCGGCACGCTCTACGCCAACAAGGTCTTGGGCGAGCGGCAGCGGCTGCAGGAAGCGCTGCGCCGGACGCGGGAGCGCAACCGGGCCTAGCCGAAGGCCGCGCCGCGCGCGGGCGACTTGTCCAGATCGTAGAGGGCGCCGACGAGGGCGCAGGTCGACGTCACCAGCAGCGGCGGCCCGAACAGCCAGAACAGCAGCGGCGCGGCGAAGTAATAGCAGCGCATCCCGCGCGTGTGATAGCGGCCGGCCTTGATCAGCAGCGAGGCGACGTACGCGGGGCGCACGGTCGTGGTCGGGACCGATATCATCACCCCGACGTGCGTCATCAGGCGGATGGACTGCGAAAAAAACACGAACGCAACCAGCATGTCGATGAGCAGGACCAGCAGCTTGGGCAGCCACAGCTGCGGGTCGATGCTGCCGATCGGGCTCAGGCTGTGCCACGCCAGCGTGACCTTGTCCGATTGCATGCTGAGCGTGATCGTGCCCACGATAAGCGCGACCGCCGTCGAGGCGAAGAAGGTCGCCCCCATGATGGCATTGCGCAGCGTCTGCACGGCGAGGATGCCGGCGTTCTCGGCCATCATGCGCTCGACCCAGGCCGTGCGGCCCTGATTGAGCACAGCCTGGATCGTGTACCCCGGATCGCGCCGCACCCGCAGGCGCAGAAACGCGTGGTAGCCGATGACGATCGCGACGCTGAGTGCGGCGGCGAGCAGATCGCTGAGGTAAGGGCTATCCATCGGCGGTGACGAAGCTCATGGTTCAGGCATGATACATTTCTTCAACACATTCGATCACGCAATGACTCTTCGTGAGCCGATAGGGGTATCGAGAATCTTCCGTGAGGCGGAAAGCCTTGCTGCCGGTTGCCACGGCAACGCCTGGCGAAAAAAGGAAAGGGCGCCGCGGGGCGCCCTTTCGCTGCCGGCCGGCACCGACTATTTCGGCTGCGCCACCGTCCGCAGATAGGGCTTATGGGTTTTGAAGCCCTGCGGATACTTCTTCTTCGCGTCCTCGTCGGAGACCGAGGTGGGAATGATCACGTCCTCGCCCGGCTTCCAATTCACCGGCGTGGCAACGGTATGCTTCGCGTTCAGCTGCACCGAATCGAGCAGGCGCAGCACCTCGTCGAAATTGCGGCCGGTGCTCATCGGATAGACGAGCATCGCCTTGACCTTCTTGTCCGGGCCGATGACAAACACCGAGCGGACGGTGGCGTTGTCCGCGGCGGTGCGTTTGCCGCCACTCGCGTTCGGGTGGATCATGTCGTAGGCCTTGGCAACCGCGAGGTCCGAATCGCCGATCAGCGGATAGTTGACCGCGTGGCCTTGCGTTTCCTGGATGTCTTTGACCCAGGCCGCGTGGTCGCTGACCGGATCCACGCTAAGCCCGATGATCCGGGTGTTGCGCTTGTCGAATTCCGGCTTGAGGCTGGCCATGTACCCAAGCTCGGTGGTGCAAACCGGCGTGAAATCCTTCGGATGCGAAAACAGGATCGCCCACTTGTCGCCGATCCAGTCGTGGAAACGGATTTTTCCCTGGGTCGTTTCGGCGGTGAAATCCGGTGCTTCGTCACCAATGCGTATCGCCATGGTCGATCTCCATTGCATTAGGGGGTACGGTTGCTCCGCCCATCGCGCACTGCGTGCGCGGACGGACCCGATTCCGGATCGGGACCCCTTGGTTGAACATTCGGGGACGACAATTATAGCTCCGTCCGCGGGACTTGTTCAGCAGCGATCGTTGTCGCGTCGGTCCGATCGGTTATAACCACCGTGCGCGGCAATCTAAGCAACCGAACCGCCCTCACGCTCTTGCGCGCCTCGCCATGCTCGCCGTGCGCGGCCTGACCAAGGCGTATGCCGGGCCGCGGGCGCGCACCGTGTTCACCGCCGTCGACCTCGATCTTTATGCGGGGGACTATGTCGCGGTCATGGGCGAGTCGGGCATCGGCAAATCGACACTGCTCAATCTCATCGCCGGCCTCGACAGCGCGGACGGCGGCTCGATCTCGCTCGACGGCATCGAACTCACGACGCTCGATGACGACGCGCTCACCGCGCTGCGCCGCCGCTCTCTGGGCTTTGTCTTCCAGGCATTCCACGTCCTGCCCTACCTCAGCGTGGCACAAAATGTCGGCTTGCCGCTGTCGCTTCTCGGCAGCGGGGCTCAAGAATCGGCCCGCCGCGTGGCGGCGATGCTCGCCGACGTCGGGCTCGGCGACGCCGGCGCGAGCATGCCGCACGAGCTCTCCGGCGGCGAGCTGCAGCGCGTCGCCATTGCCCGTGCCCTTATCCACGGTCCGCGCCTGGTGCTCGCAGACGAACCCACCGGCAACCTCGACCCGGACAGCGCCGGCCAGGTGCTGCGGCTGCTGCGCGAGCGGATCAAGTCCAACGGAGCGGCAGGCATTCTCGTTACGCACTCGCCGGTGGCAGCGCAAACCGCCGACCGCATCCTGTTGCTGACCCCGTCCGGCTTGCGCGACCCCGTGGCGCGCTGAGGTGGCGCTGCTCGCCATGCCCGAGGGCGCCCTGTCTGTCGCACGGACGATCTTCGCCGGCACGCTGTCGCAGAACCGGGCGCGCAGCTTCGTCTCGGTGCTCGCCATCGCGCTCGGCGTCGCGCTCGGCTACGCGGTGCAGCTCATCACGCAATCGGCAGTCAACGAATTCGCCCTCGGCGCGCAGGCGCTCTCGGGCGACGCCGATCTGCAGGTGCGCGGGCCGCGCGGCGGATTTGCCGAGTCGTTGTATCCGGAGCTCGCGCGCCTGCCCGAAGTCGCGGTTGCAAGCCCGGTGGTCGAGGTCGACGCGAAGCTCGCCGATGCGTGACGACGTCTTGAAGGTCATCGGCATCGACCCGTTCCGCGCCGCCTTGCTCTCGCCCGGGTTGCTCGCCGACGCGGGGGACCGACTCGATCGCTTGCGCCCGGACATGCTGTTTCTGAGTCCCGCGGCGGCCGCATGGCTCGGCGTCGGTGCGGGCGGCAGCGTGCACTTCCAGGTCGCCCTGCGCGAGGTCGCGCTGCAGGTCGGCGGACTCGCCCCCGCGAACGCGAACCAGCGCTTCGCGCTGCTCGACATCGCCGGGGCGCAGACCCATTTCGACCGGCTTGGATTGCTTTCCCGGCTCGACCTGCGGCTGAAGCCCGGCGTCGCCAGCGCCGCTTTTCGCGACCGGCTGCAGGCGCGCCTGCCCGCAGGGCTCGCCGTGGCCCGGCCGCAGGATGGCCTCGCCACCGCGGCCAACGTGTCGCGTTCGTATCGCGTCAACATGAACGTGCTGGCTCTGGTCGCGCTGTTCACCGGCGGCCTGCTGGTGTTTTCGACGCAGGTCCTCTCCGTGGTGCGACGGCGCCCGCATTTCGCGCTGCTGCGCGTGCTCGGCCTCACCCGGCGCAGGCTCGTCGGCCTGCTCGTCGCGGAGGGCGCGCTGCTCGGCGTCGTGGGCAGCCTGCTCGGGCTTGCGGCCGGATTCGTCATCGCGAATCTGGCCGTCCGCATCATCGGCCCGGACCTCGGCTCCGGCTACTTTCGCGGCGTCGCTCCGACGTTGACGCTTGACCCCGCGGCGCTGGCGCTATGCTTCACGCTTGGCGTGGCCGTTGCGATCCTGGGTAGCTTGATCCCGGCGCTCGAGGCGGCCCGTACCGCGCCGGCGCCGGCGCTGCGCGCGGGCGATGAAGAACGCGCATTCACGCGCCTGCGCCCGATCGGGCCGGGAGCCGCGCTGCTTTGCGCCGCCGCGCTCGCCACGTTGCTCCCGCCCGTGGCGGGCCTGCCACTGTTCGGCTACCTGGCGATTGCGCTGCTGCTTCTGGGCACGTTGCTGCTGCTGCCGCGGCTCTCCGTGATCCTGCTGGCCATGCTGCCGGTCCCGAACCGCGTCGCGCCGCAGCTTGCGCGCGCGCAGCTGCGCGGCGCGCCCGGGCAGGTCGCGGTCAGTCTCGCCGCGATCGTTGCGAGCCTCAGCCTGATGGTCGCGATGGCCATCATGGTGGCGTCTTTCCGCGACGCGCTCGATGCGTGGCTGTTCGGGATCCTGCCGGCAGACGTCTACGTCCGCGCCAACGCCTCCGGCGATAGCGCCTATATGACCGCGGAGGACCAGGCAGCGCATCGCGGCGCTGCCCGGCATTCTGCGTGCGGAATTCGTGCGCGAGCAGCAGCTCATACTCGATCCGGCGCGCTCGCGCGTGGTTCTGCTGGCGCGCCCGATCGACGCCGCCCAACCCGCGCGGCGGTTACCGCTGCTGGGCCCGACGGTGCCCCCGCGTGGCGGGCGCGGCGCCACCGATGTGGGTGAACGAAACGATGGTCGACGTGTATGGATTCGCACCTGGCAAAGTGGTCGTGATCCCGCTCGGGGAGAAGGCGGTCGCGTTCACGGTTGCCGGCGTATGGCGCGACTATGCACGGCCGCAGGGCGCGATGGTCATCGAGCGCGAGCGCTATCTCGCGCTGACCGGCGATCGCACGGCGACGACCGCCGCGATCTGGCTCGCGCCGGGCGCGACTGTCGATGAGCTGCGCCAGGCGATCGCCCGCGAGATACCCGGCGGTGCCAGACTCGATATCGTGTCGCCCGCCGAGATCCGCGAGGTGTCGCTGCACCTGTTCGACCGCACTTTCGCGGTGACCTATGCGCTTGAGCTCGCGGCGGTCGTGATCGGCCTCTCCGGGCTCTCGTCCTCGTTCGGAGCGCTGGTGCTCGCGCGCCGCCGCGAGTTTGGCGTGCTTCGCCACATTGGGATGACGCGGCGCCAGATCGGGGCGATGCTCGCCACCGAGGGGTTGCTGTTGAGCGGCATCGGCCTGGCTACCGGCCTTGGCCTGGGCTATCTCATCAGCCTGATCCTCATTCGCGTGGTCAATCGGCAATCCTTTCACTGGGGCATGGACCTGTCACTCCCCTGGACCGTTCTCGCCGCCGCCGCGTTGGCGGTGCTGGTGCTCGCGACCGGAACCGCGCTCTCAAGTGGCCGCAAGGCGATGGGCGTCGGCGTGGTGCAGGCGGTCAAGGACGATTGGTGAACCGGCGCGCGTTTCTGGCCAGCACGGGCCTGCTCGTCGTGCCAGGCCGTGCGGCGGCGGATGACTACCCTGCCGTCGATCCCGGTCTGCCGCTGCGCTTTCCGCGCGACTTCGGCAGCCATCCGGAGTTTCGCCTTGAATGGTGGTACATCACCAGCTGGGTTACCGACTCGAGCGGCATTGCGTACGGAATCCAGATCACGTTCTTCCGCAACCGCCCGCGCGTGGCCGAGGCCAACGCCAGCCGATTCGCGCCGCGCCAACTGCTGTTCGCGCATGCCGCGGTCGCGGATCCGCGCCTCGGCCGGTTGCGGCATGATCAGCGCGCCGCCCGCGCGGGCTTTGGCCTCGCTGGAGCCGCCGAAGCTTCGACCGAGGTGTGGATCGACGACTGGTCGCTCAAGCGCGTCGACCAGGCCTATCGCGCCCGGATCGCGGCCCGGGATTTCGCCTTCGATCTCTCTTTCTCGCCGACGCAGGCGCCATGGCTCCAGGGTGACGCCGGCATCTCGCGCAAGGGGCCGAGCCCGCGCCAGTCCAGCGCCTACTACAGCGAACCGCAGCTCGCGGTTGCCGGACGCATGGCATGCGGCGGCACGGAGGGCCCCGTCACGGGCACGGGCTGGCTCGATCACGAATGGTCGAGCGAGGTCATGGCGCCGCAAGCAACCGGCTGGGATTGGGCCGGCATCAATCTTGACGATGGCGGGGCCATCATGGTGTTTCGCATGCGTGACCAGGCCGGCGGCGCGCTTTGGGCCGGTGGAGCGCTGCGCGGGCCGGACGGGGGCGCGAAGGGATTCGCGCCGCAGGAGGTCCGCTTCGCGCCCGGGCGGCGATGGCGATCACCGCGAACGGGTGTCGAGTACCCGGTGGCGATGGCCATCGAGGCTGCGACGGCGAGCTATACGCTGGAACCGTTGCTGGACGACCAGGAGCTCGACGCGCGCGCGAGCACCGGCGCGATCTACTGGGAAGGCGCGGTGCGCGCGGCCCAATCGGGGCGCGAGGTCGGGCGCGGGTATCTCGAGCTCACCGGATACGGGACGCCGCTGCGGCTGTGAGTCAGCGGCGCCGCCCGGAGATCTCGGCCTGACGCGTGCGACGGGCATTGCCCATGCGCGCCCCTGCCGCGCAGAATCGGTTCGGACCGGTGGCGTCCGCCCTTCCATGCCTGACACCCCGCTTGACGACGATCCACGACCGCTTCCGCCGCCGCGCCCGACGATGGAGGATTGCTGCAGGAGCGGATGCGACCCGTGCGTGTTCGATTTGTACGATGCGGCGCTCGAGCGCTACGAGGCGGAGTTGCGCGCGTGGCGCAAGCGCCGGGACGAAAAGCGCGGCACCTAGCCGGCCGCTCCGCTCGCGGTGCAGCCGCCGGAGGAAAGCTTTCGGCGACGCGCGCTAACCGACTGCGGGAGTCCGCGGTGCGCCGCGCACCGCGATCTCGGCGGGCGCGGCATGGCGTCGCCAGCGCGGGCGCAACAGCAGCACCGAGCTTTAATGATCCCCTTCCGGACGCCGGGCGGTCGCCGGACCCGGCCCCAAGGCGGGCCGAAACGAAACTTTATCCTAGCAGCTTAAGCGGCTGACGCGGGGGCAAGCGCGGCGGCAATCGCCTGGTCAACGTGCTCGATCCAGACGAACTGCAGCTTCGTCGCGCGCATCGGCCGGGATTTCCTCGAGGTCGCGGCGATTGCGCGCCGGCAGCATGACGGTGGTGATGCCGGCGCGCAGCGCGGCGAGCACCTTTTCCTTGACCCCGCCGATCGGCAGCACCAGGCCACGCAGGCTGATCTCGCCGGTCATCGCGACGTCGCTGCTTCACGCGCCGGCCGGTCAACAGCGAGGCCAGCGCCACGAACATCGCGACGCCCGCGCTCGGGCCATCCTTCGGCGTGGCGCCGGCCGGGACGTGGATGTGGATGTCCGACTTTTCGAACGCCTCGGGCGGGACGTCGAGCGTGCCCGCGCGCGCCTTGACGAGCGACAGCGCGGCCTGCGCGCTCTCCTTCATCACTTCGCCGAGCTGCCCGGTGAGGATCAGCTTGCCGCTGCCGGGCGTGCGGGCGGCTTCGACGAACAGGATGTCCCCGCCCACCGGCGTCCACGCGAGCCCGGTCGCGACGCCGGGCTCGCCGCTGCGCATGGCGACCTCGGCCTCGAACTTGCGCGGGCCGAGGATCGGCGAAAAGATCGTCCGGTGCCACTTCCACATTCGTGCACGCTGCCCTCGGCGATGCGCACCGCGACGTTGCGAAACACGTTGCCGATCTCGCGCTCGAGATTGCGCACGCCCGCCTCGCGCGTGTAGTCATCGATGATCGCCATCAGTGCCGCGTCGCTGATGCTGCACTGCTCTGCCGAGAGCCCGGTCGCCGCCAGCTGGCGCTGGACTAGGTAGCGGCGCGCGATCTGCAGCTTCTCCTGCGCGGTATAGCCCGGCAGCTGGATGACTTCCATGCGGTCGCGCAGCGGCCCGGGTACGGTGTCGAGCACGTTCGCGGTGCAGATGAACATCACGCCGGAAAGGTCGAATGGCACCGCGAGGTAGTTGTCGCGGAAGGTCGCGTTCTGCTCCGGATCGAGCACTTCGAGGAGGGCCGATGACGGGTCGCCATGAAAACCGCCCGCGCCGAGCTTGTCGACCTCGTCGAGCATCATCACGCAGTTGCGCGTCCCGACCTTGCGCAGGTTCTGGATGATGTTCCCCGGCAGCGCGCCGATGTAGGTGCGCCGATGGCCGCGGATCTCGGCTTCGTCGTGTACGCCGCCCAGGCTCACGCGCGCGAACTTGCGTCCGGTCGCCCGGGCGATGCTCTGGCCGAGCGAAGTCTTGCCCACGCCCGGTGGCCCGACGAAGCACAGGATCGGGCTCTTGCCCGCCGGGATTGAGCTTGCGCACCGCGAGGAACTCGAGAATGCGCCGCTTGATCTTCTCCAGCCCGTAGTGATCCTCGTCGAGGATGCGCCGCGCCTCGGCGATATCGATCGCCGGCGGCGGCTCGGCGGCCCAGGGCAGCTCGATCAGCCAGTCGAGATAGGTGCGTATCATCGAGTACTCGCCGGCGCCTTCGGGCATGCGGGCAGAGGCGTTGCAGTTCCTTGCGCGCCTGCTTCTCGACCTCCTCGGGCATGTGCGCGGCCGCGATCGCCTTCTCGAGCTCCTCGATCTCCGCGGTGCCGGTCGTCGCCTTCGCCGAGCTCCTTCTGGATCGTGCGCATCTGTTCGCGCAGCAGGTGCTTGCGGTTGCTGTCGTCGATCGATTCCCGGGTGCGCTCGTTGATCTCGCGCGACACCTTGAGCACCTCGATACGGTGCGACAACAGCTCCAGCAGCTTGTCGAGCCGGGTCTTCAGGTCGAAGGTTTCCAGCAGCGCCTGCTTTTCCTCCGGGCCGATGTCCATCAGCCCGGCGATGAAGTCGGCGAGCCGCGCCGGTCCCTCCACGGACTGCAGGGCGGTGAGCATCTCTTCGGGAACCTGCGGCAGCAGCTGCAGGATCTCGACGGCGCGCTCCTTGAGGCTGTGCGCGCGTCCCTCGATATCGGCATCGACGTGCTCGGGATCGTCGATGCAGCTGCACGCGGGCGACGGTGAACGGGTAGCCTTCCAGGAACTGCAGCACGCGGAAGCGCTTGATGCCCTTGCAGATCGCGTGATGCGTGCCGTCGGGCGCGGTGATGTAGCGGAGCACGCTAGCCGTCGTGCCGACCCAGTGCAGGTCATCGGGAGCGGGCTCTTCGACTTCGGGCTTGCTCTGCAGCAGCACTCCGAGCGGGCGCTGCAGGCGCGCCGCCTCCTGGGCCGCCGCGCGCGAGCGCTCGCGGCCGACCGTCAGCGGAAACACCATGCCGGGGAACAGCACGACGTTGCGCACCGGCACGATGATGAGTGCGTCCTCGGGCAGCGGGCGCGCGGCGGCTTCCCGCCGCGGCTGTCCCTCGGTGGAGCTGCCCTCGACGTGCGTGCCGGCGTCGGCGGTGAGCGGAGGGGTTGGGCTGCCGTCGGTTCGCTCATGGTCGTCTCTACCCGGTCTTGCGCAGCCGCAGGATGAGGCAGCCATGCGTAAGCTCGCGGCGGCCGTTTCCAGCCGCGCTTCCGGCAGCGTGATGCGGCGTTCGAAATAGCCGTAGGGAATTTCCAGTTGGCGCACGGCGCGCGGCGAGCCGGCGAACGGCAGCGGGCTCTCGGCGCGGATCACAAGCGCGCCTGGCTCGCTCGTCACCTCGATGCGGTCCGCGGGAACGCCGGGCAGCGCGACGACGACGACGATCTCCCAGTCATCCTCGAAGACGTCGACCGGGGGCTCCCAGGAAGCCTCGGCTTGCTCCGAGCCGGTCAAGCCGGAAGAACTGGCGATGCAAGCGCTCGGCCTGCGCCATCAGCTCGCAGGCCTGCGCCCACATCCAGTCGGTCGAATTACGCGCTGCCATGGATCGCCCCCGGCTAGACATTGCTCTTGATCCATTGCACCAGGCCGGGCAGATCGCCGGCACCGGATCGCCGCGCGACCTCGCGGCCGCCCTTGAACGCGATGAGCGTCGGGATCGCGCGGATGGCGAAGCGGGTCGCGAGCTCCGGCTCGGCCTCGGTGTCGACTTTGGCAAGCCGTACGTCCGGCGCAAGTTGCGCGGCGGCCTGTTCATACGCCGGCGCCATCATCCGGCACGGCGCACACCAGGGCGCCCAGAAGTCGACCACCAGCGGCAGCGTATCCGCCCCGAAATGGCGCTCGAAACCAGCCTGGGTGAGCTCGATCGGGCGCACCGGAAACAGCGGCTGCCTGCAGCTGCCGCACCGCGCGCCATCGCCGAGGCGCTCGCGCGCCACCCGATTAGTCGCCCGGCATTGCGGGCAGACCACGTGCTCGGTGGCGTTCACGCTTGGCCCTTTCCGCGTCGCGCGCCCCGCCATGACGGGTGTGACCGCTGAATATTCCACATAGCCGAACTATGAGGGCAGATCGAGCCGGTTCAAGCCTTTAGAGCGCGCATGCTAAGCTTGGTTTCGTGCCAGCGAGCCCCGTACCCCGGTCCCTTCGACACTACCTGCCATGAGCTATATCGACAGCAACCTCCTCGAGGGCGAGCACGTTGTTTTTCGGACCCGCCTGCACTGGCTGGTCTTCCTCGGGCCGGTGCTCTTTTTCGTGATCGTCCTCCTGCCCAGCGCCTGGTTTGTCGCGACGACCTCCTGGACGCAGCTACGCCTGGGCTCCCCTTGCGCTGGGCCTGCTGATCCTGCTCCCGAGCTGGATCAGGCGGCAGAGTTCCGACTTCGCGGTGACCAACAAGCGGGTCATGATGAAGGTCGGCGTCTTCAATACGCGCTCGATCGAGCTCCTGCTGGGCAAAGTCGAGGCCATTGCGGTGGAACAAAGCCTGCTCGGGCGGCTCTTCGGCTACGGCGACATCGTGATTACCGGCAGCGGCGGCACCAAGGAACTGTTTACGCAGATCCAGTCGCCGCTTGAATTTCGCCGTGCCGTGCAGGCGGTGACCGACCCCTCGGCCGTGCCTGCGGCGGGCGGCGCCTCCGGCCCAGCCAGAAACTAGTAGCGCGCGCTTCCCGGCGTCCTGGGGAACGGGATGACGTCGCGCACGTTGGCGAGCCCCGTCGCGTAGGCCACGGTGCGCTCGAAGCCCAGGCCAAAGCCGGCGTGCGGCACCGTGCCGTAGCGACGCAAATCGCGGTACCAGCTGTAATGCTCCTTGTCGAGCTTCGCCTCGGTCATCCGCGCGTCGAGCACCGAGAGCCGCTCCTCGCGTTGGCTGCCGCCGACGATCTCCCCGATACCCGGCGCGAGCACGTCCATCGCGGCCACCGTCTTCCCGTCGTCGTTGACCCGCATGTAGAAGGCCTTGATCTCCTTGGGGTAGTTCATCAGGATCACCGGCTTTCCGGCGTGCTGCTCGGTGAGGTAGCGCTCGTGCTCCGATTGCAGATCCATCCCCCACCGGACCGGAAACTCGAACGGCTGGCGTGCCTGCTCCAGGATGCGAATGGCCTCGGTGTACTCCATATGCAGGAACTGCGAATCGACGATCCCCTTTAGCTTGGCGATGACTCCCTTTTCGATGCGTTCCTCGAAAAACGCCATATCGTCGGGGCGCTCGCTGAGCACGGTCCTGAAGATATGCTTCAGCAAGGCCTCCGCCAGTGCGGCGTTGTCGGAAAGACTCGCGAACGCGATCTCCGGTTCGATCATCCAGAACTCCGCCAGATGCCGGCTGGTGTTCGAATTTTCCGCGCGAAACGTCGGGCCGAACGTGTAGACCTTGGACAGCGCCAGGCAATAGGTCTCGACATTCAGTTGCCCCGAGACGGTGAGAAAGGCCTCGCGGCCGAAGAAATCCTGCGTGAAGTCGACCTTGCCTTCCGGCGTTCGCGGCAGGTGCATCAGGTCCAGCGTCGATACGCGAAACAGCTCACCGGCGCCCTCCGCGTCCGACGAGGTGATGATGGGTGTATTCACCCAGACGAAGCCGTTCTCGTCGAAGAAGCGATGGATCGCCTGGGCGATGGTATGGCGCACGCGCGTCACCGCGCCGATGACGTTGGTCCGCGGCCGCAGGTGCGCGACCTCGCGCAGAAACTCGAGGGTATGCGGCTTCGGCTGAATCGGATAGGAGTCCGGGTCCTCCACCCAGCCCAGCACCTTGACCTCGCTGGCCTGCATTTCGAAGGGTTGGCCCTTGGCCGGCGAAGGCACGACCTGGCCGGTGGCTTCGACGGCGCAGCCGGCGGTCAGGTGCAAAACCTCGGCCGCGTAGTTCGCCAGCGTGTCGGGCGCAACGACTTGAACCGGATGGAAGCAGGAGCCGTCGGAGACGTGCACGAAGGAAATGCCGGCCTTGGAATCGCGCCGCGTGCGCACCCAGCCACGGACGGTAACGGCCTGATCCTTCGGGGCCCGGCCGGCAAGTATGTCCACACAAGTCAGAGGATGCATGCTCTATTCTATCCGGGCTTCAGCGTGCGGGTGGTCCCCGCCCCGGCGGAAGCGGTGTCGCACTACACTATCGCAAATGGCCCAGATCTCATCCGCCGCCGTGAGTCAAATGACGCGGGCGGCGCGCACGCGGAAACGGCGGCTGCTGTTGGCCGCGGTCGCTTTGCCGTTGCTGTGCGCCGCGCCGGCTCAGGCGCAGGGCGAAGCCGGCGACCCCGCCGTCAAGGGGGTGCGCGCCTTCTACGACTCGCTGCTGGCCGTGATGAAGCAGGCGAAGGAGCTCGGTGTTCGCGGCCGTTACGACCGGCTCTCCGCGCCGATTCGAGCCGCGTTTGACCTTGCGGCGATGACGCGCATCGCGGTCGGTCCCGAATGGAACGCAATCCCTGCCGAGCAGCAGGCCGCGCTCGTCGACGCCTTCACGCGCATGACGATCGCAACCTATGCCAATCGCTTTGACGGCTATGCCGGCGAGCGCTTCGAGGTCGAGCCCGCCAGCGACGCCCGACCGACCGGGCGCATCGTGCACACGCGGCTTGTCCAATCGAACGGGGAGCCGATCGCGCTCAACTATCTGCTGCGCGATTCCGGCGCGGGCTGGAAGATTGTCGACGTCTATCTCACGGGCACCATCAGCGAACTCGCCACCCGGCGCTCCGAGTTTGCCGCGCTCCTCAAGTCCGGGGGACCGAACGCACTGCTCGAGAGCCTCCGCGAGAAGACCGCGGCGCTCATGCGCGCTCCGGCGTCGGCAGCCGAGCCGGGTCACTGATTCGCTGCGCCGGTCTCGTCATGACCGGATGGTGCGAGGCAACAAACGGTCGTATTCACGCTTGACGACCGCATAGCACTCACAAACCCGCGCCTCAAGCCCAGGGCGATCCAGCACGTCGATATGTCCACGCCGATAGTCGATCAAGCCTGCTCTTTGCAGATTTCCGGCTGCTTCCACCACGCCTTGCCGCCTTACCCCGAGCATGTTGGCAATGAGTTCCTGCGTCATCTTGAGTTCACCGGAACGCAATCGATCCAGACTCAACAACAGCCAGCGGCAAAGCTGCTTGTCGAGCGAGTGATGGCGATTGCAGACGGCAGTCTGTGCCATCTGCGCGATCAGGGCCTGCGTGTAGAGCAGCAGCAGATGCTGGAGCGGGCCGCCCTCGTCGAATTCTTTCTTGATCACACCTTCCGCGATACGGTAGGCATGTCCGCCACTCTGCACGACCGCCTGGCTTGCGGTCGTGTGCCCACCAAGGAACAACGATACCCCGAGCAGGCCTTCGTATCCCGTCACCGCGATCTCGGCCGACGCGCCGTTCGCCATGACATAGACCAGCGAGACGATGCAGGTCGTGGGGAAATAGATGTAGGCCAGCTGGCCGCCGGACGTGTGCAACACTTGGCCGAGTCCATCGGCACGAGCTCTAAATCCGGCAGCAGACGTTCGTAGTCTGCTTTGGGGAGGGCCGCCAGCAGCTGATTCTGCCGGGGAGATTGTGACACGGACATTGCGAATAGCAGGACTGAATGCCGACGATTCCCTTCGTTCATGGACTCCAGGGCGTCGGAAATTATAGGTTGCGACGCTCGCTGGCTGCAACCTTAGGAACGGCCCTGCGCGGTAACAATCAAGCCGCGGCCGGCAGCCGCTGGTCGACGCGACGCGCGTGTTTCTTGGCGGCGTGCGCGACCTTAAGGGTCGCAAGAGCCGGGCCGGCTCCTTAGACGCCGCATTCGACCAGCCGGCTCAGCGCGCCGCGGTCGAGCAGCTTCACGATCCGTCCTTGCAGCTGGAGCGTGCCTTCACGCTGGAAGCGGGCGAACAGCCGACACACCGTTTCCAGCTTCAGCCCCAGATAACTTCCAATCTCGCCGCGCGTCATTCGCAGCATGAACTCGCACGACGAATAGCCGCGCGCCCGATACTGCTCCGACAGATCGAGCAGGAACGCCGCCAGCCGCTGTTCGGCCCGCATCGTCCCCAGCACCAGCATCAATACATGCACACGCGCGCTTTCTTGCGACAGCAGCCGGTTCAGGTTTTGCCGGAACACTTCACTGAGTCGCGCCAGATTCTCGATCGTATCGAACGGTATGCGGGAGATCTCGACGTCCTCCAGCGCGGTCGCCTGGCAGTCGTGAATGTCAGTGCCGATACCGTCGATGCCGATAATTTCCCCAGCCATGTGGAAGCCAGCAACCTGGTCCTGCCCGTCTTTTCCGAGCAATACGGTCTTGCACGAGCCGCTGTGTATGGCGTAGAGCGCACTGAAACGGTCTCCGGCTCGAAAAAGCACGTCTCTCTTCCGGAACCGCCTGCGCTTGGTGAAGATCTGCTCGAGATGCGACATCTCATCCGGGTCCAGCCCCGCGTACAGGGAAAGGTCCAGAATCTGCCATGCCGACCATGGCACGGCGCGCCCTTCCGCGTGAACCGCGTATCCGCTGAACTGCGCATTGGCTCTGCTGAGAATCTCAACCTGCTTGCGCGCTGCGGCCGACTCCTGCTGGCTCAATGCCAGAGCGCGCTTGAGGGTATCCACTTGCGCGAGAGCCTGCTGCAGTCGCGAGACTCGCTGGTCGACGGGGACTCGCGCCGCAATGCCATGCAGGTACGACACGGTCGCACGCTCCCCCGTCCCAATGTGCGGAGAACGCGTTAGTCGACTCCTCATCCGAGCTCCTCAGGCGATCTTGGGCGCCCTCACGTGCCCGCCCAATACCTCGCGAGCTAAGAGCCTGAACGGGGTGATGGAACGTGTCTGTCCGGTACCGGACAGACGCTTCGGGACCTCTACAGGAGAGTGCCCCCCCGATCGCTCGCGTAAGGAGCCTTCGAATCGGTGATCACCTCCCGCGACAGAACGATACGTGACGACGAAACACGCATTGCGATGGCTGGCCGCGACCGCATTGGCAGCGGCGGTGGCCGCACCTGCACGCGCAGAACTAAGCGCGGAGGATCTGGCGAAGATCGCGCAGAATCCGGTCGGCGGTACGTACCTTTCGTCGGCGCATTCCGGAGTTGCCCTTGTTGTTTCACTCGGGACGCTGCTCCTGCGGCACCGTGGCGGGCGCAGCCGGGTCGCTCAGCTCCTGCGGTTCCTCCTTCAGGCCGCTCGCCTCGCGCAGTTGTGCTGCGCGGTGCTGCTGCGTGATACTCTTCAGATGCGCGTAGTAATCCAATGCGCTCGCCTTGATTTCGTCGAGCGTCTCGATATTCCGCGCCCGCAGATCCATGCCGTCGATGGTGCCGATCGCGATGTTGATTACGGTGCCGGTATGACCGGTGAGCACGAGCGCCGGCGGCGTCGTGAACAGGTCGACTCCAAGGCCGAATGCATCGCGAACGTTCGAGGGCCCGAAAAATAGCAGCACCAGGTACGGCCCGTCGGCAACGCCCCAGGTATAGAGCGTTTGCCCAAAATCTCCGGTCTGTCTCGGATAGCCCTTGTCTGTGGCAACATCGAACATGCCGCCTATGCCCGCGATGGTGTTGATGGAGAAGCGCGCGAGGGTTAGGCCGGCCGCTTCCGCGCGCCGCTGCAGCACGTCGTTGGCGAAGATCCGCGGCTCCGCCAGATTGTCGATCACCGCGCGGATGCGATCGCGCGCGAACGGCGGAACCACCGCGCGATACGCCTCGGCAAGCGGGCGGATGAGCGCCTCGTCGAGCGCGATGTTGGCGTCGAAGACGACGCGATTGACCGGCTCTAAGGGATCGTCGCCCTCGCCCTGGCCGCCGCCGGGCAGGCTCGCGCAACCGGAGAAAAACGCGCAAAGGGCCAACGCGGCCACGCTCATCCGGTGCCGGCGGCGCTGCCCGGCGCAGCGAAGGGCGTCGCGCATCGTCATTCGCCATGGCACGCGGGGAGAGCCTGCGTCGGCCAGCACCGATCGGCCTCGCGCTGTTTTTGCACCTTGCTGGCAGAGCGGCATACGTTAATGTACCCGAGCGCCGCGCGAAAGACCCGCCATTGAACGCCCATGATTGACGCTCTCACGCCGTGGCTTGCCGCCGCCCTGCTCGCGCTCGCGGCGCTCGGCTGCGCCTACACCCTGGCCGCGACCATCGCAGTGCGCCGCTTCGGACGCGCGGACGCGACCACGGCGCGCACCTTTCCCGCCATCACCATCCTCAAGCCGCTGCGCGGTGCGGAGGGTGACCTGCACGCCAACCTGGCATCGTTCTGCGATCAGGACTACCCGGCGCAGGTGCAAATCCTGTTCGGGGTACACGAGGCGGACGATCCGGCCGCTGCGGTCGTTGCACGACTGCTCGCCGAACGACCCGGGCGGGACCTGCAATTGCTCGTCGCCACCGGGCCAACCGGACCCAATCCCAAGGTCGCAACCCTGATCGGCCTGCAGGGCCACATCCGCAACGACATCGTCGTGCTCTCCGATAGCGATGTCTGCGTCGAGCGCACCTATCTCGAGCGCACCATCGCGGCGCTCGCACAACCTGGCGTCGGGCTTGTCACCTGTCTGTATCGCGGCGCGCCCGTGGCCGGCTTGTGGTCGCGGCTCGCGAGCATGGCGGTCGACTACCATTTCCTGCCCAGCGTTCTGTTCGGCCTCGCGCTGGGGCTGGCGCGGCCGTGCTTCGGTTCGACGATTGCGATGCGTCGCGACACGCTCGAGCGCATCGGCGGATTCGCCGCCTTTCTAGACCACCTCGCCGACGACAACGCCATCGGCGAAGCCGTGCGCGCACTCGGGATGCGCGTCGCGATTCCGCACTGGGTGGTCGCGCATGCGTGTCCGGAACGAAGCCTGGCCGAGCTTTGGAGCCACGAATTGCGCTGGGCGCGCACCGTCCGCGCGGTCAATCCGCTCGGTTATGCCGGGACGGTCATTACCCATCCGCTGCCCCTGGCCGTGCTGGGCGCTTTGCTTGGCACCTGGACTGGCGCCTTGGGCGCGCTGGGCGCGGCGAGCGTAGCCGGCGCGATCGGCTGCCGGCTTGTCCTGCAGCGGCAAGTTGATCATACTCTGCGGGTGAACACGAGCCGCTGGTGGCTCGGTCCCGTGCGTGATCTGCTGGCATTTGCAGTCTATGTCGCCAGCTTCTTTGTCGACGTCGTCAGCTGGCGGGGTCGACGCTATCGGGTGCGTGCAGACGGCACCCTGGAGCCCATCGTGGAGCAGAAGGCATGATGCGTACGCTTTTCCTGCAAGCGCCGTCGTTCGAAGGCTTCGACGGCGGCGCAGGGTCGCGCTACCAGGCGCGGCGCGAGATCCGGTCGTTCTGGTATCCGACCTGGCTCGCCCAGCCGGCGGCGCTCGTCGAGGGCAGCAAGCTTGTCGACGCGCCGCCGCACGGCATCAAGCTCGACGCGCTCGCCGCTACGGCGCGCGACTTCGACCTGGTCGTTCTGCACACGTCGGCGCCATCCTTTGCCGCCGACGTCAAGGCGATCGAGGCGCTGAAGGCGGTCAATCCGGAACTGAAGGCGGGCTTCATCGGGGCGAAGGTCGCTGTCGATCCGTCCGGAAGCCTGAGCGCATCGAAGCTGGTCGATTTCGTTGCCGGCAACGAGTTCGATTTCACGATCAAGGAAGTGGCCGAGGGACGTCCGTGGGACCGGATCGCGGGGCTGTCCTACCGCAATGACGCCGGTCGCATCGTGCACAACGACGCCCGCGCCATCCTGGAGAACATGGACGCGCTGCCCTTCGTCACGCCCGTGTACAAACGCGACCTCAAGATCGAGAACTACTTCATCGGCTATCTCAAGCATCCCTATCTCTCGCTCTACACCGGCCGCGGCTGCAAGTCGCGGTGCACGTTCTGCCTCTGGCCGCAAACCGTGGGCGGACACCGCTACCGCACCCGCAGCGTCGGCCACGTGGTGGAGGAGATCGCGTGGGCGCAGAAGGCCTTCCCGCAGGTCAAGGAGTTCTTTTTCGACGACGACACCTTCACCGACGACCTGCCACGCGCCGAGGCGATCGCCAGGGAACTGGGCAAGCTCGGCGTCACCTGGTCGTGCAACGCCAAGGCCAACGTCCCGCGCGAGACGCTCGAGGTGCTGCGCGACAACGGCCTGCGCTTGCTGCTCGTCGGCTACGAAACCGGCAACCAGCAGATCCTGTTCAACATCAAGAAGGGCATGCGCATCGAGTTCGCGCGCCGCTTCACCAAGGACTGCCACGAGCTCGGCATCACCATCCACGGCACGTTCATCCTCGGTCTGCCCGGGCGAAACCCGGGAGACGATCGAGCAGACGATACGCTTTGCCACCGAGATCAATCCGCACACGATCCAGGTGTCGCTGGCCGCGCCCTACCCTGGCACGCACCTCTATCGCCAGGCGCTCGAGAACGGCTGGCTCGACAGCGCCAATGCCGAGCTGGTCGACGCGCACGGCGTGCAGATCGCGCCGCTGCACTATCCGCATTTGAGCCACACGGAAATATTCGATTCGGTCGAGACGTTCTACAGGCGCTTCTATTTCCGCAGCGGCAAGATCGCGTCGATCGTCGGCGAGATGGTGCGCAGCCCGGAAATGATGAAGCGCCGGCTGCGCGAGGGCATCGAGTTCTTCCATTTCCTGCGCGAGCGGCGCGAGGCTGCGCACTGAAGGCGCTGATTGTCACGGCCGACGACTTCGGCCTGGCGCCGGAGATCAACGAGGCGGTCGAGCTCGCGCACACGAAGGGCATCCTGACGGCGGCAAGCCTGATGGTGGGTGGTGCCGCCGTCGGCGACGCGGTCGCGCGCGCGCGCCGCCTGCCCTCGCTGCGGGTTGGCCTGCACCTGGTGCTGGTCGATGGCCTGCCGGTGCTGCCGCCGGAAGCCATACCGGATCTGCTCGACGCGCATGGGCGGTTGCGCGGCGAGGTGACCGCGGGCCGGGGTGGCCATGTTCCTGCGGCCCCGCGTGCGGCGGCAGGTCGGCGCGGAGATCGAGGCGCAGTTCCGCGCCTATCGGGCGACGGGGCTCGCGCTGGACCACGTCAATGCCCACCACCATTTTCAGGTCCATCCGGGGGTCGGCGCCCAGGTGCTCGACATCGGCGCGCGCTACGGCCTGCGCGCGCGTGCGCGTGCCCTGGGAGCCACCGCGGATGTTGGCGGACATCGACCCGGACCAGCGGCTACCGGCGCGATTGGGTCACGGCCCCGTGGACGGCGTTGCTGCGGCGCAGGGTTCGGCGGCGCGGCTTGACCGCGCCGGATCGTGTATTCGGTCTGGCGTGGTCGGGCGCGATGATCGAGCCGCGGATCGACGGCATTCTGCGCCGTCTGCCGGACGGGCTCACCGAGATCTACGCGCACCCGGCAACCGCCGCCGGTTTTCCCGGCGCGGCCGCGGGCTACCGCTACGCGGACGAGCTCGCGGCGCTGACCGCGCCCGCCATCCAGGAACTGTTGCGCGCAGCCGGCGTGCGCAGCGGCGGATACTCGGACTTCGCGAGGCGATGAAACACCTCGCACGCGTGCTCGCGCTGGCGGGATTGGTGCTGGCGGTCATCCTGTTTGCGCGCGAGGATGTGCGCAGCATCGTCGCGCTGGTGCTCGCGGCGGGCCCGGGATTGCTCGTCGCCGCGCTCTTCCACGTCGTACCGATGCTCGCCAACGGCCGCGCCTGGGGGATGCTTCTCCCCGCTGCCCAGCGACCGCGGTTGCGCTTTCTCACCGCGGCGACCTGGGTCCGGGAATCAGTCAACGGTCTGTTGCCGGTCGCCCGCATCGGCGGCGAGATCGTTGCCTATCGCCTGGTGCGCCGGCTGGGCGTTCGCCGCAGCGACGCGGCGGCGAGCCTGGTCGCGGACATGGCGCTGTCGGTTTTGAGCCAGGCCGGCTTCGCCCTGCTCGGCTTGGCGCTGTTGTTCGCGAGCGGCGTGGCTTCGACCGCGACCGCGCGCCTCATGGCGGGGGTTCTCGGCATGATCGTGCTCGGCGCGGGGTTCGTGGTGGCCCAGCGCGCCGGAGCGCTCGGAGCGGCCACGCGCGTTCTCGACCGGCTCTTCGCCGGCCGACTGGGCGTGGCTCATGCCCAGTCGCTTGCGCTTCGATGAAGCGTTGCGCGGAATTTATGCGCGCCACCGCGACGTTGGCGCCTGCCTCGGCTGGCAGCTCGCAGGCTGGGTGCTCGGGGCCGGCGAAATCTGGCTCGCGCTGTTCTTTCTGGGCCGGACGCGCAGCGTGCTCGATGCCATTGTGATCGAAGCGCTGATCCAGGCGGTTGCCAGTGCCGCGTTCATCGTCCCCGGAGCGCTCGGCGTGCAGGAAGGGGGATTCATCATGATCGGAGCGGCGCTCGGCATCGATGCCACGACCGCGCTGGCGCTGGCAACGGCGCGGCGCGTGCGCGACGTGAGCATTTTCTTTCCGGGGCTCCTCGCCTGGCAGTGGGCCGAAATGCGCCGCCGCGGCGCGCGGCCGGCGGGCACCGCGCGCGGGCGTTAGCCGTGGGCAAGCCCGCGCGCGAGCGGCTAACGCCCTAGCCGCGGCGCCGCGGTTCTCCCAGCAGCGCCGGCAGGAAAAGCAGCGCCGCAACCAGCGTGCAGGCCAGCGACAACGCCAGGAGCTCGCCCATGCTCGCCGTTCCCGGATGCCGCGACAGCCACAGGCTGCCGAACGCGGTCCCCGTGGTCAGCGCGCTAAAGAGCACCGCCCGCGTCAGGCTCGAGCACAGCAACCCGCCCTTGCCGGCCCGCCACGCCATGACGAAATAGATATTGAACGCGACCCCGATGCCGAACAGGAGCGGGAGCGCGATGATGTTCTCGAAATTGAGCGGCAGGCCGACGACAACGCAGATGCCGAGCGTCGCAAGCCCGGAGAGCAGCAGCGGCGCGAGCGTCAGCAGGACGTCGGTTCCGCGGCGCAGGGTCAAGGCAAGCAGCGCCGTGATCGCCAACAGCGCCCACAGGCCGGCCTGGATAAAAGCGCGCACGATCGTACGACTCCACTCCTGAATCGACACCGGAGCGCCCGTCGCGTCCGGGGCCAGCGCCTGGACCGCGCTGACAAAGCGGCGCAGCGTCGCGTTATCGTTGGCGTCGCCCTTGGGAAACACCTCGATGCGGGCACGGCCGTCGGCGGCAACCCAGTCGCGCTTGAGATCGTCGGGCAGGGTCGCGAGCGTCACCGGGCCGGCCTGCATGGCTTCGCGCAATTGCGCGAGCGTCGTCCACAGGCCAGGGATCAGCACCGAGCGCGCCCGCTCGCGCTGCGCCGGCTCACCCTGTGCCAGGGCGCGCAGCGCCGCGCCGAGACGCGCCGCGGCGGGCGCCACTGCCGCTCCGGGATAGGCTGCGGCTGCCTGCTCGAGTGCCTGTGCAGCGCGTGCCATCGCGCGCGCGGTCTCTGCGTCGCTCGGCGGCGGCTTGACCGCGCCGGGATTGAGCACCGGGTCGAGCAGCAGCGCCGCGTCGGCAATGATGGCGAGCTTTGCATCCTGCTCGTCGGGCACAAAACTCGCGAGCGTCAGGGCGTGATCGACTTCCGGCAGTTGCTCGAGCCGACCCGCGAGTGCGGCCGCATCGGCCACCGAGGGCGCGAGCACGTCGAGGGTGTTGGGTGTTGTTTGCGGGTCGCGCATCAGATCGAGCAGCGTGGACACGGATTCGACCGTCGCCCTGCGCAGGTGCAGGGGATTGAAGTCGAACTGCAGGCGCGGCAACAGCGCGAGGCTCGCGACAGCAACGATTCCCGCCGCCGCCAGGACCCGGAGGCGGTGCTGCACGAGAATCCGGTCGAGCGGAGCGAGCGCGGCATACCCCACGGACGCGATTTCGCCAGGCGGACGCAGCAGCGCGATGAGCGCGGGGAGCAGGCTCACGCTGGCGATGAACGCGACGATCATGCCGGTGCCGGCGATGACGCCCAGCTCGGACACGCCGCGATACTCGGTGGGCAGGAACGCGAAAAAGCCGGCCGCGCTCGCCGCGGCGGCGAGGGCCAGGGCACCACCGACCTCGCCTGCGGCGTCGCGCAACGCGCGCTGCAAGTCGTCGCAGGCGTGGCGCCTGGCGCGATAGCACACGCAGAACTGGATGCCGAAGTCGACGCCCAGGCCGACGCAGAGCACTGCAAAGGCGATCGAAATCAGGTTGAACGTGCCGAACACGTACAGGCCAAACGCTGTGGTGACGATCAACCCGACGCCGAGGCTTACCAGGATCGCAAGGATCAGCCGCCAGGAGCGCAGCGCGATCCAGAGCAACACTGCCACGGCGGCCAGCATAAGCACTGCGTTGCGCCCGGCGCCATCGGCAAGCGTTGCAAACTCCTCGTCGGCAAGCGGCACCGGACCGGTCAGCCGGACGCGGACCCGAGGATCGGCGGCGAGCCCGATCTCACGCGCAGCCTGGCGAATGGCCGTGCTCGCGCGTTCGCCGGGCTGCAGCGCGCTGTAATCGAGCACCGGTTGCGCGAGAATGAATCGGCGCAGCTCGCGGGGCTCGGGAGCGTGCCCGCTGATGAGGCTGCGCCATGAGAACGCGGGGGTTTGCCCGGCGAGGCAGGCCTCGAGCGCAGCGGCAAGGCTGGACAGCGGCAAAGTGAGCGCATCGAGTCGCGTCGCGTCCTGTTGCACACCCGTGATGCTTAGCGCGAGCGCGTCCATGAGCCCGCGCAGGCTCGGGTCCGCCGCAAGACTGCCCAGCAGCGGCTGCGCGGCGATCAGCTGTTGCGTGGTCTGCGCGAGTTCAGCGCGCGATAAGAAGAGGAGCCCTGCGCGGTCGAAGAACGCCCCGCCATCGGGCCGCGTTACGGCACTGAACAACTCCCTCTGGGCCGACAGCCGTTGCGCCAGCGCAGCGGTCGACTGCTCGGCGAGTTCCGGCGTCGCACCGTCGACCACCACCGCGATCAGGTCCACCCGCTGCGGGAAGGCGGCATCGAAGGCCAACTCGCGCTGGCGCCAGGCCACCTTTTCGGAGACAAGTTTGGTGCTGTCGGTATCGATCACAATGTGACTTGCCGCGTAGAAAAACGCGCCGGCGGCGAGCACCGCGGCGACCCCGAGCACGAGCCAGGGGCGGCGCGCACACGCCGCCGCCGCTTCCATGATCAGCGTCGACATGCGGCAGATCCTGTTGCGCTCAAGCGTTCACCGCCCTCACGCCTCCCGGTAGCCGAGCAGCAGCAGGCCGATGAGCACAAAGCAGGCCGGCCAGAGCCAGCCTGCCCATCGGCCCTCCTCCGCCGGGGCTTCGATTTCGAGCCAGCGCGCCCATCCGGCGCTGACACCGAGCACGGCGATCGGCAGGTGCGTCATCTCGACTAAGAATTCCTCCTTCACGTTGCCGAGCGCGTGCGAATGGGTAAGCAGCAGGGTGCCGCCGAGCGCGGTCAGCAACGGAAAGACGCGCCGCAGTCGCGTCGAGGCGATGCGCCCGGTGCGCACGCCCCATTCAAACAGCGCGAAAGCAACGATGAGCAGCACGAACAGGCGATGCTGTGCCACTTCCGGATCTTTCAGGCTTTCGATGAGGCCGACCTCGCCCATCGGCCACACCTCGGGATCGGCGCGCAGGAACAGGAAGCCGGCCAGAAACAGGAACAGCAACGGCCAGTGCCGTGCCCACGGCGCGCGGCCGCTCCGCTGCGCGAGCGCGGCCAAGCCCATCAGCGTCACCACCACCCCTGCCCAGTGGTGGTTGTATTCCGACCAGGCTATGTCCTCGGCATTGCGCGGCGGCAGCGCGCCGGTGCCCGGCACGAAAGCGCGCGCCTGCGTCGATTCCCCATCCCTCCGGCGCTCGTCGTCAAGGCGCGCCTGCAGTGCCGGAATCGCGAGCGTCGCGTGCTCCGGACTTTCGCAGCCGCGGCAGCGCGGGTGCCATCCGCTGGCCGATTTCGGCGAGCGTGACGCGATCCTCGCGCAAGTCGACGGCGGGCGGCATCGACGTGATCGAGGCCGCCGCCATCAGCACGGCGACGCCAATGCCCATCTCTACTTCAACGAAGCGGCGAATCTGCGCGACGACCGCGCCGTCTTCGGGGATGCGCCGCACGCCGCGGAAATTGGCGAGGCCGAGCAGCAGCAGCAGCACGAGCAGGATGCCCTTCGTCACCGCCATCGCGCCGTAGGCCGTGCCGTACACGGCGTCGAGCGAGCCCATGTAAAGCGCTACGAATACCGCCGCGCCGGCCAGGATCAGGACGACCCCGCTTCCCGCCAGCAGCGAGAAGCGCGCGCCGGTCCGGCGCGCGAACTCGGCGCTGCCGGATGGCCGCAGCGCGAGCCAGAAGCAGGGCAGCCCGCCCAGCCAGAGCGCGGCGCCAAGCTCGTGCGCGCCGGTGGCGAGCAATGCCAGACCGTTGTCGCCAAGACGCGCCGCCGCATGGCTGTCCGCGAGCGCAGCACCGAGAAGGAGCGCACCCGCCGCCACGAGCACGACCCGCCGCCCTGCTACGGGCAGCGCCGAAATCGATGCCAACACGCCCAGCGCGGCCGCAGCGAGGATCTTGACGCCGCCGGCGACCACGAAGCGGGCTCCCGCCACATCGTGCCACGGCACGGCGAGCGTTGCCGCGAGCACGGTGGCGTTTACCGCCGTGGCCGCGGCGACGATGCCGATGGCCGAGAGTGCCGCGGCTTGAATGACGCGCCGACAGCCCGCGCAGACCGCGCGCGCGCGCGGTTGCGAGTCGGCATCCGGGGCAACGATCGAGCAGCGTGAAGGCCACGCTGCCGAGCAGAACCGACTGCGCGACGAGCTCGAGGCCGTGCAGGACAACGCTCAGAAACCCGAAGATGTCGAACAGCGTGCTCAACGCGCGCCGTCTGCGTCACGTACCGAGAAATCCACCTCGCCGCGCGTGATGTGCCCGTCGAGCGAGAGAACCTGCCAGCGCAGCTTCCAGCGTCCGTTTGCCGTCACCCGCGCGCGACCGGCGAGCACCCCGGCGGAGCCTCGGCGGCGAGCGCGACCGCGGCCACGGTTCCGTCCGGCCCTTGCAGGCTCAGGCCCGAACGTTGGCGATCGAGCCGACTGTTGAACTCGAGTCGGATCGCGATCTCCCCGGGCGCGACGGTCGCGTTCATGGCCGGCTGAGCGGCCACGATGATCGCGTGCGCGATGGCGATGCCAGGCACGGGCACCAGGGCCGCCAGCAAAGTGCAGAAGATCGCCCTGCGTCCGCGCGCGGCGCTGCGCCCTGGCAACCGAGCGCGGAACTCCGGCGCGGCGGGCACTCTCGAACCGGATCGCGGCTGTGCGATCGTGCGCGCGAAGACTCGCGCCGCGCAAGGTTGGATCATGGGTGCGAGATGCCCGTGCTCAGGCCAATTGCGGAATGAAGTCAATGATATACTCGATCACTTCGTTGGTCCTGCCGGAAAGGCCGTTGCCGTGCGTGTCATGCTAGCCCAGCCGCGCGGCTTTTGCGCCGGCGTAATCCGTGCCATCGACATCGTCGAGCAGGCGCTCGCAGAAATTTGGCGCGCCGGTGTACGTGCGGCACGAAATTGTCCACAACCGCCACGTCGTGGAAAGCCTGCCGCGCCAAGGGCGCGCGTTTCGTGGAGAATCTGTCGGAAGTGCCCACCGGCGCGATCACCATGTTCAGCGCGCATGGCGTCGCCCGCGTCGTGGAGCAGGATGCGCGCGACCGCGGGTTGCGCGTCCTCGATGCCACCTGCCCGCTGGTCGCCAAGGTTCATGGCCAGGGCAAGCGCTACGTCGCCCAGCGGCCGGGTGGTGATTCTCGTCGGCCACGCCGGTCACCCGGAGGTCGAGGGTACGATGGGCCAGGTACCCGGGCCGGTGGTGCTGGTGCAGACCGAGCGCGACGTCGCTGCCCTGGAGCTCGCGGCCGATACGCCGGTCGCCTACGTGACGCAGACCACGCTCAGCGTCGACGACACGCGCGCCATCATCGCCGCGCTGAAGCGGCGCTTCACCGATATCGTCGGGACCGGACATCAACGACATCTGCTACGCGACCCAGAACCGGCAGTCGGCGGTGCGCGAACTGGCCAAGGTCGCCGACGTGATACTGGTGGTCGGCGCCAAGAACAGCTCGAACTCGAATCGTCTGCGCGAGATCGGCGTCGAAGCGGGCGTGCCGAGCTACCTGATCGCAGATGGCAGCGAATTGGACGCGCAATGGGTGCGCAACGTCGCGGTGGTCGGGATCACGGCGGGCGCGTCGGCTCCGGAGGAACTGGTCGATGACGTGGTCGAGGCGCTGCGCAGGCTCGGCCCCATCGAACTCTCAACGATGCCCGGAATCGAGGAAAACGTGGAATTCCGCCTTCCTGCCGAGTTGCTGCGCGCGCGACCCTCGGCCGCACGCGTGTCCTGACCGGGCGCGCGTCCCCCACGACCATGGCTATTCCTCTGCTGCAGAAGGCGCGCATCGGCGCCTACATCGTCCGCCAGCAACTCGCCCGACGCCGCGCGCTACCCGCTGGTGCTCATGCTCGAGCCCCTGTTCCGTTGCAATCTCGCGTGCGCGGGCTGCGGCAAGATCGATTATCCCGACGAGATCCTCAATCAGCGGCTGTCGGTCGAGGAATGCCTGGCCGCGGTCGACGAATGCGGCGCCCCGGTGGTTTCCATCGCCGGTGGCGAGCCGCTGCTGCACAAGGAGATCGACGCCATCGTCGAGGGCATCGTCGCGCGGCGCAAGTTCGTCTACCTGTGCACCAATGCGCTGTTGCTCGCAGAAGCGGCTGAGCCTGTTTCGACCCGAGCCCTTACTTCGTCTGGTCGGTGCATCTGGACGGCGACCGCGAGATGCATGACCACTCGGTGTGCGAGGAGGGCGTCTACGAGCGGGCGGTGGCGGCGATCCAAGCCGCCAAGGCGCAGGGCTTTCGGGTCAACATCAACTGCACGCTGTTCAACGACGCCGACCCGGAACGGGTTGCCCGTTTCTTTGACCAGGCCGCGGCGCTCGGTATCGACGGCATCACTGTGTCGCCCGGGCTATGCCTATGAGCGCGCGCCCGATCAGGCGCACTTTCCTCACCCGCGAGCGCACCAAGCAGCTGTTCCGTGACGTTTTCCGGCGCGGCCGCGGCGCGCGCGCCTGGTCGTTCAGCCAGTCGAGCCTGTTTCTCGATTTCCTCGCCGGCAACCAGGAATACCGCTGCACGCCGTGGGGTAACCCGACCCGCAACGTCTTCGGTTGGCAGCGGCCGTGCTATCTGCTCGGCGAGGGCTACGCGCGGACGTTTCGCGAGTTGATGGACGAAACCGACTGGGACGAGTACGGGACCGGCAACTACGAGAAGTGCGCCAATTGCATGGTGCACAGCGGTTACGAAGCGAGTGCGGTGCAGGACGCCGTGCGCCACCCGCTCAAGGCGCTGTCGGTCGGCCTGCGGGGCGTGCGCACCGACGGCGCGATGGCGCCGGAGATTCCGCTGCACCAGCAGCGTCCGGCGCAGTTCGTATTCTCACGACACGTCGAGCAGAAGCTCGTCGAGATCCGCGAAGCCCAAGCCGTGTCCAAGGAGTCGACGCCCGCGTGACAGCGCCCGCAATGCCGTGCGCGTGTCCAGCGCGGTGCGGAGCAGCGACGGGAGCTGTGTCGGGGAACGCGCCAGCGACCCGAGCACGGCGCCGCCCTTGATTCTCCCATCGGAGGCGAGCGCAACCGCCGCCACCGGCGGCAGACCGCGCTGCGCGCTGTCGGCGACAACCCGCAACGCCACGAACGGCACGCCCGTGCGCCGCGGCAATCGCCGCCACGATATGCGATTCGGTGTCGACCGCTGCCGCCGCAGTCGCGTCGCAGCAGCGCGCGTTTGGCGGCAGGCGCACCGACCGGCGCATCGACGCCGGCCAAGTCCGCCGTCCGCGCTCCGGGAAGGCGCGCGGCGAGAACGCGCACCCACGCCGCGTCGCACGGCCAGCGCTGCTGCCGCTGTGACGACGGCGCGGGCGACGATCCAGGCGCCGCACGCCATGTCGTCGGCGAGTCCGCCCGCGATGCCGAAGCTGATGATTGCGCCGGCGCCCCGCGCGAGTTCGCGCTCGAGCGCGGCAAAGAGCGCCGGCGCGCTGCCGGCGATGGCGCGCACGCCCGGTCCCGCCGCGATGCGCGCTTCGGCGGCCAGCCCCGTGACCGCGACGACCGGACCCGGGGTCCGCGCGCGCGTGCTCACATGCCCAAACGCGCGTGCGCGCTCGCCGGCCTGCATGCGGTTGCGATAGCGCGCGAGCGCCCAGAGCGGGAAGAATTTCGCGTACCCGTGGTAGCGCAGATAGAACACGCGCGGGAAGCCGGTCGCCGTGAATTGCGGCTCGCGCCAGAAACCGTCGGCCCCCTGCCGGCGCAGGAGATAATCGATGCCGCGCTCGACGGCGGAGTTGCGCTCCTCGCCCGCCGTCATCAGTCCCAGCAACGCCCAGGCCGTCTGCGAGGCGGTGCTTGGCACCGGCTGCAGATCCGCCGCGTCGAGGCTGTAGCTCTCGCCCGTCTCGCCCCAGCCGCCGTCATCGTTCTGCGTCGCCAGCAGCCAGGCGACGGCGCGGCGGACCTCCGGCGCCTGCAGGCTCACGCCGGCGGCGTTGAGGGCGCACAGCACCGACCAGGTCCCGTAGACGTAATTCATGCCCCAGCGCCCGTACCAGCTGCCGTCCTCTTCCTGTTCCCGCCGCAGAAACTCGAGGCCCCGCGCCAACGCCGGAACGTCTGCCGGGTTGCCGAGCTGGGCGATCATGCTCACGCACCGCGCGGTGACATCGGCGGTCGGAGGATCCAGAAGCGCCCCGTGATCGGCAAACGGAATGTGATTGAGGTACTCGCTGGTGTTGTCGGCGTCGAATGCGCCCCAGCCGCCGTTGCGGCTCTGCAACCCCAGGACCCACTCGCGACCGCGCGCTATGGCTTCGTGGAAATCCGGCTCGCCGCGCATCACGCGCCGCCGTGCGAACCGGTCCATCGCCATCACGACCACGGCCGTATCGTCGAGATCGGGGTAATGCGGGTTGGCGTACTGGAATGCCCAGCCGCCGGGACGAACCTGCGGCCGCTGTTCCGCCCAATCGCCGACTGTTTCGAGCACCTGCTCCTTTTCGAGCCACGACAGAGCGTGCGCGCGCCGCCGCCCGCGCCTGGCTGCCGCCAACCTCCAGCAGGGATTGGGCGGCGAGAACGCTGTCCCAAACCGGCGAGACGCAGGGTTGGCAGTAGGCTTCCTCGCGCGTGACGACGAGCAGCTTGTCGATCGCTTTGCGGGCCAGCGCGAGCTGCGGGTGATCGCGCGGGTAGCCCAGCGCGTCGAACATCATCACCGCGTTGGCCATGGCCGGAAAGATCGCCCCGAGGCCGTCCTCCCCATTGAGTCGCTCCGTGACGAATGCGACCGCTTTGTCGATCGCCCGCTGCCGCATTCGCCGCGGCAGCAACGGCTCGACCAGGCGCAACACTCCGTCGATGGCAGCGAAGACGGCGAAGCGTGAGCGCGATTGATGGGGGGCGATGGCCCACCGGCGAGCACGCGGACGCCGCCCGGGAAAAAGCTCGTCGATGCGCACGCCGCGCGGATTGCGCGCCCGCGGCTTGAGCGCCTGCAACACCAGCAGCGGCACCAGAACGGTCCGGCTCCAGTACGAGACCCGCGACAGGTGAAACGGGAACCACCGCGGCAGCAAAATGATTTCGACGGGAATGATGGGCACCGCCGCCCAGGCGATCACTCCAAAGAGCGCCAGCAGGATGCGGGTAAAGACGTTGGTCGTGCCCGCGCCGCCGTGGGCGAGAATGGCATCGCGCGCCCGGCACATGTGCGCGGCCTCGGGCGCATCGCCGGCGAGCTTCAGCGCAAAGTACGCTTTGACGCTGGCGCTGATGTTGAAGCCCCCGCCGTGGAACAGCGACCACCCGCCATGCGGGCCCTGCAGGCGGCGCAGATAGATTGCGATCTTCGCTTCGAGGACCGGGTTGGGCTCGCCCAGGTAGTGCTGCAGCACGACGTACTCCGCGGCGATCGTGGCATCGGCTTCCAGCTCGAAGACCCAATGCCCGTCGGGGCGCTGCAGCTTCAGGAGCGAGGCGCTGGCCGCCTCGATGCCGCGCTCGAGTGCCGACTCCGCGGGGATCCGGTAAGCGTGGCGCGCAACGACCTCGAGGTCGGGCGCACGTCGCGCTTCACGCGATGAAGAATGCATAGCCGATCACACTTCCAGGCGCAGGTTCCAATCAAGCACTCCGTGCCCAACACGATCCGTGGCAGCCTGGCGCGCCGGCGCGGTGCGGACGGCGTGGGGCACACGGCCGCGCGGGGCCAAGCCGCAAGTATCTCATAGACGATCCCCGTCGGCCGAGGCGCAGGCAATGACGTCTGCATAACGGGCCGGCGCCGTGCACGGCTTTATGGGGGTGTGGCGGGCTTTCCGCCGCGTGCTGCGCCGGGCGGGCGCGACGCCGCGGCGCAACTTGCAATTCGCGGACCTAGCGCCTGCGCCCGGAGGTCGCGCGCGCGGACGCGCCGGGGTAGACGCGTCCTTTCCATGCGCCACCCCTGCCCCGCAGGTGCTGGTATGCGGAGTCGACCGTGCACGCGACATACGTCGCGGCGATTGCCGGCAGCGCCAGGCCCCACCACGGCGCAACGGCGTACAGGCGCAGCGTGGGCTGGAACGCCAGCGCCATCAGCGCCCACGCGAGCGCCCCGAGCAGCTGCGGCACGCCGCTGCCAAGCAAGGCCAGTCCCGGCGGCACCAGGAACGTGATGCTCATTCCCGCGGTGGCAACCGCGAGCCGCCACGGCGAGAACTGCAACTGCGCGTAAGCGCTGCGCGCGATCATGTGCCGGATGTCGGCGAACGAAGCGTTGCCGCGGACGCTGCGCACGCGCTCGGTCAAGCCAAGCCAGATCGGCCCGCGCGCCTTGAGCAATCGGGCCAGCGCACAGTCGTCGATGAGCTCGCCGCGAATCGCCGCGATGCCGCCTGCAGCCTGCAGCGCCTCGCGCCGCACCAGCATGCACCCGCCAGCGGCCGCAGCCGTCGCTCGGTCCGGGCGGTTAACCCAGGCGAATGGGTAGAGCATCTGAAAATAAAAAATGAACGCCGGGATCAGGGCGCGCTCGGCCAAGCTGCGGCAGCGCAGCTTGGCCATCAGCGATGTCAGCACCAGACCGTCGCGCGCGGCGCGACCGACCAACCCGGTGAGCGTGCCCGCTGCGTAGTGGATGTCGGCATCGGTCAGCAGCAGGTATTCCGGCGTGTCGGGCAAGGCCTGGGCGTGGCCGATCCCGTGCTGCATGGCCCAGAGCTTGCCAGTCCAGCCATCGGGCAGGTTCGGGGCGGGCAACACGGTGACCCGGTCCAGCCCGCCGGCCGCTGCGGCGGCGGCGCGAACCGCGGCCGCGGTACCGTCGGTGCTGTGGTCGTCGACGACGATCAGCGTGAAGCCGCCGCGATAATCCTGCCGCAGGAGGGAGCCGATGGCCTCGCCGATGACGCCTGCCTCGTCGCGCGCCGGTATGACGGCAACCACGCGCGGCCAGCGCAGCGCTGCCGAGGTCGTTGGCGCGCCGTCGGCGTCGCGCGGCACCGCGCGCCAGAAGCCGCCACGCGCGGTAAGCAGGTAGGCCCAGACGGAGCCGGAGAGCACTGCGAGGAGCAGCAGTCTCATCGCAGATAGCCCGCGCCGCGGAACCAGTCGATCGCCTCCCGCAGTCCCTCGCCCCAGGGGCGGGCATGGAAGCCGAGCTCACGCTCGGCCTTGGCACTGCTGAAGAACATGCGCTGCTTGGACATGCGCAAGCCATCGAGGGTCAACAAGGGCTCACGCCCGGTAATGCCGGCAACCATCTCCGCCGCGGCCGCCAGCGGATAAAGCGGCGCGCGCGGGAGCTTCCATCGCGGTGGCTGCCGTCCGACGCTGCGCGCAATCGCGCGCAGCAAATCGGCCAGCAACACGTTCTCGCCGCCGAGCAGGTAATGCTCGCCGATTTTGCCGCGCACGAGCGCAGCAACATGTCCGTCGGCCACGTCGGCGACATGCACGAGGTTAAGCCCGGTGTCCACGAACCCGGGCATGCGCCCGCAAGCGGCGGCAACGATCACGCGGCCGGTCGGTGTGGGCCTGCTGTCGCGCGGACCGATCGGCGTCGACGGATGAACGATCAACGCCGGCAATGCGGCGCGCGTGATCATCCCCTCCACCAGGCGCTCGGCAGCGATCTTGCTGCGCTTGTACGCGCCCAGCGCCGCGGTCTCGGAGAGCGGCAGAGTCTCGTCCGCCGGTCGACCGTCGGCGCGCTGCGCGAGCGTGGCAACGCTGCTGGTGTGCACGATGCGCTCGACGCCGGCCGCGAGCGCGCCTTCCATCACCGTCCGGGTGCCCTCGACATTGGTGCGGACGATCGCATCCGGGTCACGCGCCCACAGCCGATAGTCCGCAGCCGCGTGCACGACGTAACGCACGCCGGCCATGGCACCGGCCACCGCGCCCGCGTCGCAAATGTCGCCCTCGGCGGTTTCGACCTCGAGCCCGGCCAGATTGCCGCGCGGACTCGTCGCACGAACCAGCGCACGCACGCGATAGTCGGCGGCAAGCAATGCGCGGACAATCGCCGACCCGACAAACCCGGTCGCTCCGGTCACCAGCACGAGCCCGCCTTCGCTCATCAGCGGCGGGAGGTCAACGAACCTGCGCTAATGGGTGCCGGCGCATGTGGCGCGGGCGAACGCAGCCGCGTTCGCGCCGGGTCGCGAGCCGTCCGTAGCAAGCATGACACCATGGTGGCGATTTATCCTCCGAGGGGCGATTATAGGCACGCCAAGTTTCTTAGGCCCGGGGCGCGGTCTTCGCCGCGAACAGCGAACCGTCCGACTGGACTTGGGTTGGTGCGCGCTGGGGTGGAACGACACTGCAGCGGGTCACCCTGCTACGGAGAATGCCGATGAAGACCGCCGTGCGCACCGCACCGCCTGCCGCAGGGGAGCGACAGCAGCGCCACGCCGGGGATCTGCCGCCCCGCGGCCGCAGCCGGCGCCCGGAGAGCGCAGGGCCTGCGCACGACCGGGCGCAGCAGAAAGCCGGCGCCTACAAGCGGATCGAGATATTTCTCGGCGTGGAGGCTGCCATCGCGTTGCGCCAGCTAATGCGGGATGGCCGCTCGGCCCGGGAGGTCATCGAGGCGCTGTTGCACGATGAGAAGCTCCGCCGGCAGGAGCGCGCGGCACAGGGCAGCGGCCGGCGGCAGCCATGATTGCCAGCAGGCCCCGTGGCGGCCATACTGACAGATGCGAGGCGCGCGCGGGCAGGTCCAGACCGCGACCCGATTGCGGCCTCGCCGAGCCGGATCCCATGCGCGCGCGGGCTTGCAGCCACCGGCAGACCCCGCGCAGGGAAAGGAGACGTCAGATGAAAAACTGGTGTGTCCTGCTGTTCCTCACGCTGCTCGCTGCGTGCGCGAGCCCACCGCCGACGCATCGCGCCGAAATCTCGGGCAGCAGCGATCTGTTCCGGGACGACCTGTTTGCCGCGCCGTCGGTACGCATCAGCGCCGACGACGTATTTGCGCTCAGCCCCGCCATGCGGCAGTACCTCAACGACGAGATCGCCGTTCACTCGCGCATCAAGGGTCCGCAGCGAGGACTCATCGAGGCCCTCTACGACAAGAAACAGCTCAAGCTTGATTACGACGCGGAAGTAACGCGCAATGCGGCGCAGACGTTTGCCGCCAGGGCTGGCAATTGTCTGTCGCTGGTGATCATGACCGCCGCATTCGCGAAGGAACTCGGGCTGCCGGTGCGCTACCAGAAGGTGCTCGTCGACGATGCCTGGAGCCGCAGCGGCGGCATTTACTTTTCCAGCTCGCACGTCAATTTGACGCTGGGCGCGACCGAGGTCGGCGATCGGGTCCTGGACTACCAAAGCGCACCGATGACGGTTGATTTTCTGGAGTCGCAGGAGATCCGCGGCCGCCACTTGCGCGTGCTCGACGAGAAAACGGTCGTCGCGATGTACATGAACAACCGCGCGGCCGAATCGATCGCGCAGGGGCAGTTGAATGATGCTTACTGGTGGGCGCGCGAGGCCATCGAACAGGATCCGAGGTTCCTCAGTTCGTTCAACACGCTGGGCGTGATTTACCGCCACCACGGCAATCTTGCGCAGGCCGAGCGCGTGCTCAGCCACGTCCTCGAACTCGAACCGGGGAATACCCAGGTCATGTCAAACCTGGCCCTGGTTTTCAACGACGAGGGCCGCGTGGATGAGGCCAAAGCGCTGACTCGGAAGCTCCAGCAGCTGCAGCCTTACCCGCCGTTCTATTTCTTCAACCTCGGGCTTGCCGCGATGAACAAGGGCGACTACAAGGCGGCCAAGAATCTGTTCGCGAAAGAGGTCGACCGCGACGCCTATTACCACGAATTCCATTTCTGGCTTGCGGCCGCCTACCTTGGCCTCGGCGACATGAACGAGGCCCGTGCGCAATTGGCCCTGGCGGAGGAAAACAGCATGACCCGCAAGGAGCACGAGCTGTACGCGGCGAAACTCGATCGGCTAACGGCCCACCGTCACGAGTAGCGCGCCGCCGGGCGCGATGATGGTCACGCGGCGGGAAGAGCCGCGCTGGCGCAGGGTTGCTGCGCTTTGTCTGAGGTGGGCGGACGTCGTACGCGGGAAGATCGTAGCGCGCCCGGTGCATGCGACACGCCGTCGGCACGCCGCGCCGCGAGCACTGTCCAAAGCACTCGCCGCGGGGCATGAGCGCACGCTCGGCGCCGGCGCCGCGAGGTTCAACGGGGGAGAAGACGATGAAAACGGAACTGCTGTATCTCGTTGCGGTAACGGTCCTGACTGGCTTGCTGTGGGTGCCGTATGTCCTGGACCGGGCCGCGGTGTGGGGCCTGACCGACACGGTGGGCTATCCGGAGAACCCGAAACCGCAGTCGCCATGGGCGCGGCGGCTCATGAAGGCGCACGCCAACGCCGTCGAGAACCTGGTCGTTTTCGCCACCTTGGTACTCGCAGCCCAGTTGGCAGGGGTCAGCAACGGTGCCACCGCGGGCGCCTCGGTCACCTACTTCTGGGCGCGCGTGGCCCATCCCATCGCGTACACATTCGCCATGCCTTGGCTGCGTACGCTCGCGTTCACGGTCGGATTTATCGCTCAGGCAATCTTCGCCTGGCAGCTCCTGCTGCACTGATCGTCACGCCGCCCGCGCGTTCGCTCGCCGCGACCGCGCGATGCGCACACGCGGGGGCCTTGCGCCAATCTACCGGCTCGCTTCGAGCGCAATTGGCCGCGGCGGCGACCGCCTCCGGGCACCCGGCAAGCACTGGTATGCTCTGCCGCGATGCAGATTCACAGACCCGATCCGGCCTACACCGATTCCGAGCGGGCACGCGCCAACTTCCGGCTGGCGGTCAAGATCGCGTCGTGCTTCGTCGCCCTTCTCTGGGCGATCGCGCTGTTGAATTGGGCGCTGGGCTTGGGCCCGGACGATTTCGGCGTCCGGCCACGCGAGTTGGCGGGATTGGCCGGCATACTCTTTGCGCCTCTGGTGCATGCCGGCATCGGCCACTTGATCGCCAACTCTCCGCCATTGCTGGTACTGGGAACGGCCATGCTGTATCTGTATCCGAACGCGGCGCTGCGCGTGTTGCCGGCGGTCTACCTCGGACCCGGCATCGCCGTGTGGCTATTCGCCCGGGGCGGCGTCCATGTCGGTGCCAGTGGCCTCATCTACGGCCTGGTCAGTTACATCCTCGTCGCCGGGCTGATTCGTCGCGACCGACGCGCCATCGCCGCGTCGCTGCTGGTCAGTTTCATGTACGGCACGCTGGCCTGGGGCGTGCTTCCCATCCAGCCCGGCGTTTCCTGGGAAACGCACCTGGCTGCGGCGAGCATCGGCATCGCGCTGGCCATCGCACTGCGCCGTCTGGACATACCACCACGGCATCGCTACACCTGGGAGGACGAAAACGAGCCTTACACTGACGAGTAACGCATTGCGGCGCAACCGGCGCCACCTCAATCACGGCTCGCCGGCCTTGAACGGCGGCTCCTAGCCGGGCGGGACTCCCTCCTCCGCCATCGCGACCGTCACGTAGGTTCCAGCGACCGCCGTCAGAGCAGGGGCTCCGGCGAAACGAAACGGTACCGTTGCGTTTAATTAAAAAGCGTGCTAGGCTGCTCCTGTTGTTGTAGTGGAAATCCCCGTGCGGCAGCGTTCTCTTGGGAGTACCCGATGAAAAACCGCGTTGCAGTCGCCAGCCTTCTCGCCTTCACGCTCGCCTTTGCTCCCGTGACTCCGGCTTTCGCTGGGGGGCATGGCGGCTATTACCACGGGGGCTGGTATGGCTGGGGTCTCGCTGGCGCCCTTGTAGCAACGGCAGCAGCCATCGTCACCGCGCCGATCGCAATTTTGGCCGCCGCAGCGCAGGCTCCGCTCTACTACGGGCCGGGCCCGGCGACGTACGGTGCGCCGACTCCAGGTTACGGGTATTACGGACCCCCCCGAGAGCCCGCCTACTATGGCACGCCGCAGGCAGCGCCCTATGACGCCCCGCCGGCCGGTCCCACCTATTACGCGCCGCCGGCCACAACGTACTACCCGCCCCAATCTGCGGCCTACTACGCACCGCGCCCGCCCGCCGTGTATTACGCTTCGCCGGCGCCGTCGTACTATGCGCCGCGCCCAGCCTACTATGCGCCGCGTCCGGTCTACTATGCTCCGCCTCGCGCCTATTACGCGCCGGCGCTCGCGTCGAGCTATTACAACCCGCGCTAGTCCCGCGGTGCCTGGGCGGCAGCCTTGACCGAGTCAGCCCTGCCCTCGGGGCCGCAACCCATCGCGGCCGGAATTGCCGCCGCCGCGCGACCCCGAGGCGGCCGCCCGTCGCGGGCCGACTCGGAACAGCTCGTCCATCGCATCGTTGACGCCGCGACCGAGTTGTTCTTCACCCTGGGCTACGGCGCCACGACCATCGAGGCCGTCGCGCGCCGCGCCCGGGTATCCAAGCGCACGTTCTATCACCGCTTCGACGACAAAGCCGCGCTGTTCGGCGCGGTCGTCCGGCGCACCATCGAACGCATGCGTCCACCCGCCGATGTGCCGCTGCTCAAGGGTGAGAATCTCTCGGAGATCCTGCGCGGCCTGGCGGACCTCGTGTTGCATGCAGCCCTGTCTCAGCCGGCGATCGCGCTGCACCGATTGATCGTCGCGGAATCGAGCCGCTTCCCGGATTTGGCGGCGATCGTCACCCATCAGGGCGCGAGCGAAGAAGCCATCCGGCTGATTTCCGGTGTGCTGGAGCGTGAAGCGCGCGCCGGAAATCTCACCCTGGACAACCCGACGTTCGCCGCGCAGCAGTTCCTGCACATGATCATCGCCGTGCCGCAGCGGCGCGCCATGGGATTGGGGGTGCCGATGACCGCCGCCGAGATTGACGCCTGGGCGCGCAACGTCGTCAACCTGTTCCTCAACGGCTGCCGCGGCTGGCAACCGGCGCTGACTCGCTAGCGCGTCTGGCGCCGGCATTCGGCGGCTTGCCCGGGGCGCGACGTTTCGTTAGGATGGGTCAGTCGAATCGGGTGCCGTTGTGACGCGTGGCGCCCGTCCGAACGGTTCCTTTCCGGTCCCGCAACATCCCCATTCCAGCGAGCGGCAACATTCCACGTCGACGATCCTGGGGGTGCAAGCTCCGGTCACCCTGAAGGAATGCATTCATGAAACCCGAAGACGAACTCCAGGCGACGATCGCCGCCATCACCAAGCCCGGCACGGGCATTCTCGCCGCCGACGAGAGCGTGCCGACGATCACCAAGCGCTTCAAGGCAGTCGGCATCGATTGCACGGAGGAGTCCCGTCGCGCCTACCGCTCACTGCTGTGCACCGCTCCCGGTGTCGAGCAGTTCCTGAGCGGGGTGATTCTGTTCGAGGAAACGCTCGGGCAAAGCGCCGACGACGGCACGCCGCTGCCCCAGGCGCTGGTTCGCCGCGGCATCATGCCCGGGATCAAGGTCGACAAGGGTACAACTGCCTTGGCCGGTGCGCCCGGCGATCTGATCACCCAGGGCCTGGATGGACTGGCGGAACGCCTGAAGGCCTTCAAGGCGCAAGGCATGCGCTTTGCCAAGTGGCGCGAGGTTTATGGCATCACCGCGGCGAACCCGACGCCGCTTGGCATTGCAGCCAACGCGGAGGTGCTGGCCCGTTACGCTGCAATGTGTCAGGGCGAAGGCATCGTCCCCATCGTCGAGCCGGAGGTGCTCATCGAGGGCGAGCACAGCATCGAGCGCTGTTTTGAGGTGACCACGGCGGTGCTGCACGCGGTGTTCAACGCGCTGCATCGGCATCGCGTCACCCTGGAACACATGGTGCTCAAGCCCAACATGGTGCTGCCGGGCAAGGACCACCGCCCCAAGGCAAGCCCGGAAGAGGTCGCGGCGGCAACGCTCAGGGTGCTGCGGCGCGAGGTTCCCGCCGCGGTGCCGAGCATCAACTTCCTCTCCGGCGGCCAGGCGCCCGAGGAAGCGACGGCGAATCTCAATGCCATCAACGTCCTCTATCCGAATGCGCCGTGGGTGCTGTCGTTCTCCTATGCGCGTGCGTTGCAGGATCCGGTCATGCCGCGCTGGGCGGGACGGGCGGAGAACGTAGCGGCGGCGCAGCAGGCATTTGTACGGCGCGTCAAAATGAACAGCCTGGCGCGCCAAGGCAAGTGGCGCCCGGAGATGGAGCGCGCAGCCTGACGCGACAGCGCGCGAACCGCCGCCATCGGCTGCGCGCTGCCACGCCCCCAGGTTCCGCGATGTGCGTCGCTCACGCCGGCGAGGAGTGCGTGCCGCACGCGGCCGGTCGCGCGTTGCATAGCGACCGACGCTGACCGTGCCGCGTCGGCAGACGCGCAAATCGCAACCCCTCGCCGGCTGAAGCGGTCGCAGGCGACAGCGAGGGCAATCCATGTCAGGGGTGCAGCCAACGCTGGTGTACGACGGTGACTGCGGCATCTGCCGCTACTGGGTGGACTATTGGCGCGGTCTCACCGGCGACGCGGTGCTCTACCGCCCCTATCAGGAAGCCGCGGCGGATTTTCCGGGCATTCCCCGCGACGCGTTTCCGGATGCGATCCAGCTCATCGAGCCCGATGGGCAGGTGTATTCCGGCGCGGCGGCAACCTACCGTGTGCTGCGCAACGTCCCCGGACGCGCGCGCGTGGTGGTGGCTCTACGAGCATCTGCCGGGGTTCGCGCTCGCCAGCGAGTGGGCCTATGCGTTCTTCGCGCGCCGTCGCGGCCTGCTCGATCGCGTCTCGAAGCTGCTTTGGGGTCCGGCGCTCGAGGCGGAGCGCTATGAGCTGGTCAGCTGGGTGTTCCTGCGGCTGTTCGGCGCGATCTATCTCGCGGCGTTCGCCTCGCTGCTGGTGCAGATCGACGGGCTGGTGGGCCATGCCGGAATCCTGCCGCTGGCCCGCTATCTGGGCGCCGCCCATCATGCATTCGGCGGCTTCGCCTATGGCTTGCTGCCGACGCTGTTTTGGTTCGATGCGAGCGACGCCGCCTTGATCGCAGGCGCCGGCATCGGCGCGCTGCTGGCATTGCTGGTCATGCTGGATCGGTGGACGCGACCGGCGCTCATCGGCCTGTTCGCACTCTATCTGTCCTATGTCCACGCCGGACAGGACTTCATGGCATTCCAGTGGGATCTGCTGCTGCTGGAAGCCGGTTTTCTGGCGATCTTCCTCACCGGCGGATCGCGGATTGTCGTCTGGCTCTACCGTTGGCTGGTCTTCCGCTATCTGCTGCTGGCCGGCGCGGTGAAGCTGCTTTCCGGCGACGCGACGTGGCGCGACTTGAACGCGCTCGACTATCACTTCTGGACCCAGCCGCTGCCCACTCCGCTCGCGTGGTATGCCGCACAACTGCCGCATTGGCTTCTCGTCGGCGGGACCGCCGCGCACCCTGGTGGTCGAAGTGGGCAGCGTGTTTCTTCTCTTCCTGCCACGGCGCCCGCGGGCCTTCGCGGCGTGCTGCGTGCTGCTGTTCCAGTCGCTGATCGTGCTGACCGGCAACTACAACTTCTTCAATCTGCTCACGATGCTGCTGTGCATCTTCCTGTTCGACGACGCGGCGCTGCGCCGGCTGATCCCGCGGCGGCTTGCAGCGTGGGCGCAACGACGCGCACCGCACCCCGGACGCACGGCAACGATGCTCGCCACGGCGCTCGCCCTGCTGGTCGTGCCGCTCGGGCTCAACCGGATCTGGCAGACCTTCACGCACGCCGACCTGCCCCTCGTCGGTTGGCTCTCCGCGGCCGTATCGCCGCTGCTGATCGTCAATCCCTACGGACTGTTTGCGGTCATGACGACCACTCGGCCGGAGATCGTGATCGAGGGCTCGCAAGACGGCCAGGCGTGGCGTGAATACGTATTCCGCTACCAGCCCGGTCCGCTTACCCGTCCCGCGCCGTGGAACATTCCGCACCAGCCGCGGCTCGACTGGCAGATGTGGTTTGCCGCTCTCGACAACACGGCGGTCGACCCCTGGTTCCAGAACCTCCTGCTGCGCCTGCTCGAAGGCAGCCCGCCGGTGCTGGCGCTTTTCGACGCCAATCCCTTTCCCGATCATCCGCCGCGGTTTGTGCGCGCGAAGCTCTACGACTATCGCTTCGCCGACCCGGCCGTCCACGCCGCCACCGGCCAATGGTGGGTACGCCGACTCGACGGGCTTTACTTTCCCGCGGTCAGCCTGGCTGATTTCGCGCGCGCGAACTAACCTAATCCGGACGACGGAGCGCATCGTCCTGACTTCGCGGGGCTACATCGCCCTGACGCTCGCGAGGAAGATGGGCGGCGGCCTAGCGGCAGCCCGCGAGGTGACTCTCCGAGGTCCAGAACGTGTACACGTCGCAATCGTCGCTGGCGGGCGCACGGTCCGGCGGAATTTTCTTCGAGACCGGCGGCAGCGTGCGCAGATAGCTTATGAGCGCGCGGATGTCTTCCTCGTCCCAGTTCGACGCAAGGTCCCAGATCATTCCCTGCCAATGCAATTGATAGCCATCGCGGCTGATGCCGCTGCGAATGGCGCGGGCAATCTCGGCATCGCTCCAGCCGCCAAGGCCCGTGTCGGCGTCCGAGGTGAGGTTGCGCGTCCATAGCGTCCCTATCGGCTTCCAGCTCACCTTCAATCCGCCGCTGCCGTCGTTGCCGTGACAGAGCGCGCACGAGGCGACGGTAAATAGGTAGCGGCCGCGCTCGACCAGGGCTGCCTTTTCCGGGCCGGCTACGGCTGCCGGCTTCGCCTGCGGGATTCCGGCCGTTGCGCCTCTTGCGATCTGGTCCGCCGGAATGAGCGTCGACAGCGGCAATTCATAGACGACGTAAGCGCTCAAGCCGACCAATCCCACTCCGGCGACGCCGAGCCATCCGAGCATGCCGCCGGGAAAACGTCGCTCGCGCGGCGCGACAAAGATGAAAGCGACCACTCCCACCAGCAGCACGGCCCACTGCATGTTGACAAGCCACGTCTGCGGCCAGCTGCGCGCGGGCCCGGCCTGTTGTCCGAATTGTTGATCGGCAAAGGTGAGATAGGTCGTGGGGACCGTGGGTAACGGGCGCGTGAGCTTGGCGGCGATTGTTTCCAGCACGCCGTAGCGCAGCGGATCAGGGATCAGGTTGTGAACCGGCGGCAACGATTTCAAGTAGCGCGCGATCGCCAGCGCATCGTCATCGCTCATGCCGTGGAAGTAAATCCAGGGCATGTCATACACGTTGAGCACACGGCCAAGCGCGCGCCCGTCGCGCAGCGCGCTTACGATCTGGTCCTCGCTCCATTCGCCCAGGCCCGTTTCCGCATCGGAGGTGAGGTTGCGGCTCACGATGACGGCGTGCGGATAGGCTTCCACGCGCATACCGCCGGCGAGGTAGAAATCGTCGGCGCGATAGATTCCCGTGCGATCGATCGGGGTGTGGCACAGGCCGCACATCTCCGCGTGCACCAGATACGCGCCGCGGCGCGTGAGGTCGCTCTGTTGCCCCGGGCCGTCGAGCTTGCCGACGGAGTCCCACGGTGGCGTTCGCGACAACGAGAGCACGTAGTTGACGATGTCCCAGCGCTCTGCGTCGGTGGTCTTGTCTGCGATCGAGGGCATCGGCCCGGGGAGGAGCCCGGTCGTGAGGCGCAGCCAGAGTTGCTCGGGCTCGCTGCCGCCGCGAAACGTCCACGGCGCGGTCAGGTCGCGCGCGATCACCGCGTACCCCTTGGCGTCCTTGAGCGCGAGGCCCCCTCGTCCATCCGCGCCGTGACAGTCCTGGCAACCATTGGCGCGAAACAGGCTCTGGCCGCGCGCAAGGCTGTCGGCGGTCGGTATGACCCGCGCCGGAACCCGCAGCGTTGCGGGGGCCTGGCCGCCGAACGCGGGGGAGAAACCCTTGATGTACCCAATGACGAGGCGAATCTCCGCCTCGCTTAGCAGGTCGCGCGCATAGGGCATCGCGCTGGCGTTGAGCCCCTCGCTCACCGTGCGGAACAAGTCGTCATCGCTCGGCGGCAGGCCTGCCGCGGTCGATTTGTACTTGAACTGGCCGAGCGTGAAATCGCGCGGGCGCGGGATGAGCGAGGGTGCGGCGGGCCCGTTGCCCCGGCCATCCGGTCCGTGACATACGGCGCAGCGCCGGGCGTAGATTCTTGCCGCCGCCGGCGCGGTCGCGGGCAGATCGCTGCCCGGCGGCCATGCCATGTCCGCGTAGCGCTTTGGATCGGGCTGCCATGTTGTCACCGGCTCGGCGTAGCCCAGCCGCGCATAGATCGAGCGGCCTACGTCGAGCAGCAGCAGCAGACCCAGCGTCAGCAGGACCACACCCCCTCGTGAGGCGAGCAATGCGACTGTTGTTTTTTTCATGGCCAGGCCGATTGGCTCAATCAGTCGAACGCATGGGCGGGCCGGCGATGCGGTGCGCAAGTCAAGCCGCCAGGCGCGCAACCGCCGGCTGCGCAAGGCATAAGCTTACGGCGAAAAGGGTCTTCGCTGCGGTCGAATCGGTGCCGTCGGACTTTGCCGGCCCAACCTTCGGCTCGGGCGCCGGCACTTGCCTAAAGCCGGCAGGGCCGCCTCGGCGGCGCTTCCAGCCGCCCGCCACGCCGCCCCATCAAGGCGGCAGGACGGCGGTGGCTTCGAGCTCGATCTTCCCGGGGCTGTCGAGCAGTTCAGCGACGAACATCATGCTCATGGCCGGATAGTGCGTGCCCATGTGTTTGCGCCAGATCGCTCCCAGCTCGCGGCGCGCGGCAAGGTATGCCGGCTTGTCGCAGCAGTAGGCGGTCATGCGGCAGATGTGCCGCGGTCCGCCACCCGCCTCCGCCAACACGGCGAGCACGTTTTGCAGCGCCTGCTCGAACTGCGGCACCAGCGCCTCAGAGTGAAAACGCTGTTGCGCATCCCAGCCCACCTGGCCGGCAATGAATACGATCCGCCCGGCTTCGGCCGCGACGCCATTGGCGTAGCCGATGGGCGGCAGCCAGCCTTCGGGCAGCAGAACCCGCACTTGGAGGTGCCTCTAGTCGGTGTAGCGCGCAGGGTCGGGATCGTCGTCCCAGTAGCGGTCGGGCTTCGGCGTCTTCTTCATCCACGCCTTGACCAGCGCGACGTGCTCGCGTTCTTCGGCCTGCAGCTCGCGCGCGGCCTTGCGCACGGATTCGGCGGTTGCCGCGCGCACCAGCTGCGCGAAGAAGCGCTCGGCGCGTTGCTCGTTGACGAGCGCAAGCTGCAACGCGTGATACGGCTGCATCAGGTAATGCACCTCGTCGCCGGGCGTGGTCTCCGGTGCCTCGAAGCCTTCCCAGCCGGTTGCCGCGGCCGGGTCAGGGGGCCGTTTCCACCCCATCGCGGCCATGATCTGCGCGGCATGCTTGCTCTCGATGCCGGCCATCTTGCGGAACAGCGCGGCAACCTCGCGGTTGTTGTGCGTCTCCATCGCGTCGGCGAACTCCACGTAACGCTGCGCCGCTTCCATTTCCATCGCCAACGCCTGCGCCATCAGCTCGCCAAGCGTCCGCGGGCCCTTGTGCCGGGCGCTCGCCCGTGCGGGTACCCCGCGCTGCAGCGGCTTTGCGGGTCGGGCACTGCTGCGCGCGCGGCGCGCTGCGGCTTGCGCTCTGGGTCGCGGCGGGCGGCTTGTCTTCGCGCCTCGGTCTTGCTGCGTCGCTTTGCCGGCACGGCTCATAGCTCGAACTCCGCTTCCAGGTCCGCCGGCGAGCATTTCGCCTTGCCGGTGGCAGTCGGATAGGCGCTCCGGTCGCCGGCGTAGAGCACGCCGATATTGAAGCCGTCGTCGGTCATGATGCGCCGCGCGGCGCGGGCCGGATCATCGGTGGCTGCCACCGGCGCCGGATGCGCCTGGTGCTTCCACTCGCGCTGCTCCGGGCGAAACGTCACGCACGGGCTCAGGATCTCGACAAACGAGAATCCGGGATGCCGGATGGCCTGCGCAAGGATCTCCGCCGTGCCGTTCGGGTCGCCGGCAAATGCGCGGGCGACGAAGTTGGCGCCGGCGGCGAGCGCGATGACGAGCGGGTGAAAGACGCGCACGCCGGTGCCCCCGGGCGAGAGCTTCGAATCCCAATCCGGCTCGGTAGTGGGCGAGGCCTGGCCCTTGGTCATGCCGTATACGTGGTTGTCCATCACGATGTAGGTCAGGTCGACGTTGCGCCGGCACGCGTGCAGGAAGTGATTGCCGCCGATCGAGTAGCCGTCGCCGTCGCCGCCGGTCACGAGCACGGTCAGATCCGGCCGCGCCACCTTCAGCCCCGTCGCCGCGGCGAGCGACCGCCCATGCACGCCATGGAATCCGTAGCACGAGGTGTAGGCGGGGATTCGCGACGAGCAGCCGATGCCGGAGACGACCGCGACCTGCTCCGGCGGCACGCCGACCATCGCCAGCGCCTTGGTGATCGAGCTCAACACCGAATAGTCGCCGCAGCCGGGGCACCAGATCGGCTTGTAGCTGGATTTGTAGGCCTGCGCGGTGCGCGGCGCGGAAATGGCAACTTCGTTCATTGGCGCCTCCATTGCGAGTATCGCTGCGGTGAGTTCGCCCGGCCGCAGCGGCAGCGGGCCCGGGCGATGGAAGCTCGCCGGCTTGCCCGGCAGGTCGTACACCGAGCGCAGATAGCGATAGAATTGCGCGCCGTGGTTCTGCTCGACGACGAGAACGCGCGTCGACGCCCTCGAGCGCCTCGGCAGAGTCGCTCGGGCTGCGCGGGCGCGAGCAGGCGCAGCGCGATCAGCCGCAGCTCGACGCCCTGCTCGCGCGCCCGCGCCACCGCTTCGCGCGCCGCCGCGGTTGACGAGCCGAAAGTGAGCACCGCACCGTCGCCCTCGCCTTCGATGTCGGCCCACCGCTCGCCGTAGTCGAAGCTGCAGCAGCTTGCGCTCGCGCTTGTCGAGCTGCAGGCGATGGTCGCGCGACTGGCTGCTGGGGATCCCGCCCTCGGTGTGCTCGAGGCCGTCGGCGGTGTAGACGACGCCCGGTGTCCCGGGAATCGCCATCGGCGAGACGCCCGAGTCGGTGTTGCGATAGCGCTTGTAATCCGCAGTGTTCGCCGCCGCGGTCAGGCGCTCGGCGACGAGATCCCGATCGGCGGGCCGGTCGATGATCGCGCGCGACTGGCCCATGAACTGGTCGGAGAGCACGATCGCCGGCGCCTGCAGCGCCTCGGCGAGCTGCACCGCCCATTGCGTGGTGTCGAGGCAGTCCGCGATCGACGTCGGCGCGAGCACGAGCCGCGGCGCGTCGCCGGCGAGCCCGCTGACCGCGAAGGAGAGGTCGCTCTGCTCGCTCTTCGCCGGGATGCCGGTCGACGGGCCGCCGCGCATCACGTCGACGACCACGATCGGAACCTCGGCGCTGACCGCGAGGCCGATGCCCTCGGTCATCAGCGCGAGCCCGGGACCGGCCGTGGCGGTCAGCGACGGCACGCCGCCGTAGGACGGCGCCGATGATCATGTTGATGGAGGCGAGCTCGTCCTCGGCCTGCAGCAGCGTGCCGCCGACCTTGGTCAGCGCGGGCGCCATCCATTCGAGCAGCTCGGTCGCGGGCGTGATCGGATACGCGGCGACGAAGCGAACGCCGCCGCGGATCGCGCCGTAGCCCGCCGCCTCGTTGCCGCTGATGAGCCAGCGCCTGCCTCGGCGCGTTGCCAGGGCATGAGCTTGCGGCACGCCGTCGATGTCCGGCGGCCGCGGCGATCCCGGCTCGCAGCGCGCCAGGTTGGCCTGCAGCGCGGTTTCGCGCCTTTTTCCAGGAATCGCGCAGCGCGGTTTCCAGCGCCTCGGCGGGAATCCCGCCAGCGCGCCGGCCAGGCCGAGCGCGACCATGTTGGGCCAGCTCCCGGGGATCGCCTTGGCCATCTTCTTGATGGACAGCGGCACGATAGCGCGCGCCGGTCTGCGTGAACACCTCCGGCGGCTCGCCTTCGTCCGGGTCGCCGATCATGACGCTCGACGCGCTCGAGCGGAATTTCGTCGGCGAAGCGGTTGACGTTCTGCCAGTCGATGGCGAGCAGCAGCGTCGAACGCGTCGTCGAGCGCGTCCAGCGGCCGGGTCCCGAGCCGCACCAGCGCCGCGGCTTCGCCGCCGCGGATCTGCGGGCCGCTGGTGCGTACCATGAGTCCGTACAGGCCGGCTTTGGCTGCGGCGTTGAGCAGCAGCGTGCCCGCGGTCATCACGCCGCTGCCGCCGCTGCCCGCGAGCGCGATCGAGAGGCTCGAATCGGCCTCGCGCGCCGCACGCCTGTCGTTCTTGCTGCGCTTGCCGTGGCAATTGCTTGCACGTCCTCGCTCCTGCCCGGTTCAACGATTCCGCAAGTTAACCGGTTGCGCGCCGGATTGGGTTTGACGCAGATCAAGACGGCCGCAATCGCCTTGCTGCACTATGGATCCCTGTAAATACGTATTATGGTACTGTAATACCACAATAGCCTTGGACGCGCACCGGTCGATTGCCCGCGGAAGACTCCGGCGGCGCGAAGGCGAACCTGACTTAGGAGGAGCGAATCCGATGAGCATCGAAGCCCACCGCTGGCTGATGACCGCGGTGAACGCCCCGCTCGAACGGGCGCGTTCAGCCCGGAGCCCGGTCCCGGCGAGGTCGTCGTCGGCATCGCCGGCTGCGGCGTCTGCCACACCGACCTCGGCTACTTCTACGACGGCGTGCGGACCAATCAGCCGCTGCCGCTGACGCTGGGCCACGAGATCAGCGGCCACGTCGTCGCGGCCGGCGCCGGCGCCGAAGGCTGGCTCGGAAAGGCGGTCATCGTCCCGGCGGTCCTGCCGTGCGGCGAATGCGACCTGTGCCGCCGCGGGCTCGCCACGATCTGCCGCGCGCAGAAGATGCCCGGCAACGACATCCAGGGCGGTTTCGCCACGCACATCGTCGTCCCCGGGCGCGGGCTGTGCGCGGTCGACGAGGCGCGCCTCGCCACGCGTGGGCCTGACGCTCGCCGACGTGTCGATCGTCGCCGATGCGCTGACCACGCCCTACCAGGCCGTGCGGCGCGCCGGCGTCGAGCCGGGCAGCCTCGCCATCGTCGTCGGCGCCGGCGGCGTGGGCGGCTACTGCGTGCAGATCGCCAGCGCGTTCGGCGCGAAAGTCGTCGCCATCGACGTCGACGCGGCGAAGCTCGCCGCGATCGCCGGCCACGGCGCCGCGCTGACGCTCGACGCGCGCGCGCTCGACGCCAAGGGGATCAAGGCCGCGATCGCCGCGTTCGCGAAAGAACGAACGGCCTGCCCGCGACCGAGTGGTTCATCTTCGAATGCTCGGGCACCGCGCCCGGCCAGCTGACCGCCTACGGCCTGCTCGTCCACGGCGCGACGCTGTCGGTCGTCGGCTTCACGATGGACAAGGTGGAGGTGCGGCTGTCCAACCTGATGGCCTTCGACGCGCGCGCGATCGGCAACTGGGGCTGCCCGCCGGAGCACTATCCGGCGGCGCTCGACCTCGTGCTCGACGGCAAGGTGCAGATCAAGCCGTTCGTCGAGGCGCATCCGCTCGACGACATCAACGCGTGTTCGCCGCCGTGCACCACCGCGAGATCAAGCGGCGCGCGGTACTCGTACCGGCCTAACCGAGGAGTTGCAAACGATGAACGCCCCCGATATCCGCAGTCCGCTGCGCGCGTTCAAGAACCACGATCTCGTCGACGACATTCGGCAAGCCCGGCGTGCGCTACGAGAAGCGGCCGGCGAGAACGCCCGACGGCGCGGTCGTGCCGGGCCTCTACAACGCGTGGATCACGCTCGACAACCCCGCGCCAGTTCAACTCCTACACGACCGACATGGTGAAAGGCGTGATCCTCGCCTTCCGCGCCGCGTCGAACGCGCGCGACGTCAACTGCGTGGTGTTCACCGGCGCCGGCGACAAGGCGTTCTGCACCGGCGGCAACACCAAGGAATACGCCGAGTACTACGCCGGCCACCCGCAGGAATACCGGCAGTACATGCGCCTGTTCAACGACATGGTCTCGGCGATCCTCGCCTGCGACAAGCCGGTGATCTGCCGCGTCAACGGCATGCGCATCGGCGGCGGCCAGGAGATCGGCATGGCCTGCGATTTCTCGGTCGCGCAGGACCTCGCGCGCTTCGGTCAGGCCGGCCCGAAGCACGGCTCGGCGCCGATCGGCGGCGCCACCGACTTCCTGCCGCCGATGATCGGCAACGAGCGGGCGATGGTCGCCGGCGTGCTGTGCGAGCCGTTCTCGGCGCACAAGGCCTACTACATGGGGAATCGTCGCCGACGTCGTTCCGGCGCTCAAGGTCGACGGCCAGTTCGTCGCCAATCCGCTGGTCGAGACGCAGCGCATCACCGACGAATTCGGCCGCTTCGTGTTCGGCGAGCTTCAAGACCGGCGAGGCGCCGAAGGAGGGCAAGGCGCTGCTGGCGCGCGGCAGCGTCGACCTGTCCCTGCTCGACGCGAAGGTCGAGGAGCTGTGCGCGAAGCTGCTGCTCACCTTTCCCGACTGCACGACCAAGACGATCGAGGAGCTGCGCAAGCCCAAGCTCGACGCGTGGAACCGCAACAAGGAAAACTCGCGCGCGTGGCTGGCGCTCAACATGATGACCGAGGCGCGCGCCGGCTTCCGCGCCTTCAACGAGGGCACGAAGGAAACCGCGAAGTCGACTTCGTCGCGCTGCGCCAGGCGCTCGCCCGCGGGCCAGGGCTGGGACGAGGCGTTCACCGACAGCCTGATGCCAGGCGCGGCACGCGTGAGCGCGAGCCGCGCCGAGGCGATCGCCGCGGCCGAATGCGCCAGAGCCTGGCTGGAGCGCGACGGCGCGCTGTTGCGCCTGCGCCTGGCGCGGCCCAAGGCCAATCTCGTCGACGCGGCGATGATCGCGGCGCTGCACGCGCGCGTTCGCTCGCGCACCGCGGCAGCGCGGGGCTGCGCGGCGTGCTGCTCGACGCCGAAGGGCCCGCATTTCAGCTTCGGCGCGAGCGTCGAGGAGCATCTGCCCGACCGCTGCGCGGCGATGCTCGCGTCGCTGCACGCGCTGATTCTCGCCATGCTCGAGTTCCCGGCGCCGATCCTCGTCGCCGTGCGCGGGCAGTGCCTCGGCGGCGGGCTCGAGCTCGCGCTTGCCGGCGGCCCGATCTTCGCCGCGCCCGACGCGCAGCTCGGCCAGCCCGAGATGAAGCTCGGCGTGTTCGCGCCGGCGGCCTCATGCCTGCTGCCGTATCGCGTCGAACCAGCCGGACGCCGAGGATCTGCTGCTCTCCGGCCGCTCGATCAGCGGCGAGGAGGCGAAGGCGATGGGCCTCGTGCAGGCCGTCGCCGCGGATCCGGAAGCGGCCGCGCTCGCCTACTTCGAACAGCATCTCGCGCCGAAGAGCGCCGCCGCGCTCGCCTGCGCGCTCGCGGCGGCGCGCGGCGCGATACATTGCCGACGTGCGCCACCGCCTCGCCGAAGTCGAGCGACTCTATCTCGACCGCCTCATGCGCACGCGCGACGCCAACGAAGGGCTCGCCGCATTCCTCGCCAAACGCCAACCGCAATGGGAGCACCGCTGATGCCAACGATTCCGCCGTTGTTTCAGATCGTCGAGCGCTGCCAGGCGCTCTTCGAGGACCTCGAGCTCAACGCCGTCAAGCAATGGAAGGCGGCCGCAGCCGGGCCGCAAGGCGATCGGCTACATGCCGGTCTACGTGCCGCGCGAGCTCGTCCACGCGGCCGGCATGCTGTCGGTCGGCATTCTCGGCGGCGGCGACCAGCTCGAAGTGATCCAGGGCGACGCGTACTACCAGAGCTACATCTGCCGGATTCCGCGCTCGACCATCGAGCTCGGCGCTCACCGGCCGCCTCGACTGCCTCGACGGCATGCTGTTCCCGTCGATCTGCGACGTGATCCGCAACCTGTCGGGCATGTGGCAGATCCTGTTCAAGGACAAGTACGTCCGCTACTTCGACGTGCCGCAGAACTACGTCGATGCGATCGGCGGCGCCTACTATGTCCACGAGCTCGAAGTGCTGCGCGACGATCTCGGCAAGCTGCGCGGCGCGCCGATCACCGACGCCGAGCTCAACGCCTCGATCGGCGTCTACAACGAGAATCGCCGCGGCGGTCCACGAGCTCTACGCCTACCGCGCCAGGAAGCCATGGCAGGCGCCGACGTCCGAGGTCTACCTGGTGCTGCGCGCCGGCATGGTGCTGCCACCCGAGGAGCACACGCGACTCGTCCGCGACTACATCGCCGCGGCCGATGCGCTGCCGCGACCGAAGCGGGACAACGCGCGCGTCGTGCTGAACGGCTCGTTCTGCGAGCAGCCGCCGCTCGGGCTGATCAAGTCGATCGAGATGGCCGGCTGCTACATCGTCGACGACGATTTCATGCTGGTGACGCGCTGGCTGCTTGACGACGTGCCGGCGAACGGCAACCCGCTCGAGGAGCTTTCCAAGGCATTCCTCCACCGCTCGGCGACAACCGCCGCGAAATACGACACGCATCGCGAGGAAAAGGGCGTGTTCCTGCTGAAGCAGGTCAAGAGCAGCGGCGCCGAGGGCGTGATCTTCGCCGCGCCGTCGTTCTGCGACCCGGCGCTCCTCGAGCGCCCGATGCTGCAGGACGTGCTCACCAAGCACAAGGTGCCGCACACGGCGTTCAAGTACGCCGAGAACACCGGCCAGATGGCGCCGATCCGGGAGCAGGCGGGCACATTCGCCGATTCGATCAAGCTGTGGAGCGCGGCGTGAGCCGGCACCGCAACCTCATTGCCAAGGGAGCCAGCGCATGACCACGACCGCCGCGATGCCGCAAAGCGCCAAGAAGCCACAAGTCCAGAAGGAGGACGCGATGTGGCTGCAGAAGGAGATGATCAACGCCAACTACCATGAGCTGGCCACCGCGCGCGCGCAGGGCCGCAAGGTGGCGGCGACGTTCGTGCCGGGCAATCTCAACGAACTCCTGATGTGCTTCGACTTCGCGCGGAGCCTCCCCGAGACCAACGCGCTGCAGAACGGCATGCGCAAGAAATCCGGCAAGATGATCCTGGACGCCGAGCGCGACGGCCAATCCGAGGACGTCTGCAACTACGTCAAGGCCGACCTCGGCATGATGCTCGGCGGCGAAATCGGGCCGACCGGCGAGGCGCTGCCCAAGCCCGACATCCTGCTGCTCTCCTACACCGGCTGCTTCACGTTCATGAAGTGGTTCGAGCTGATCCGCCACAAGTATGGCTGCGAGAGCGTGATGCTGCACGTGCCCTACCAGGGCGAGGGCAAGATCGCGCCGAACATGCGCGAGTACGTGGTCAAGCAGCTGAAGGAGACCGTGATTCCGACGCTGGAGCGCATCTCCGGGGTCAAGTTCGACATCGACCGGCTGCGCCAGTACATGAAGGAATCGACCAAGGCCGAGGAGGATCTCGTCGCCGTGCTGCAGTCGGCGAAGAACCGGCCGTCGCCGATCGACGGCTACTTCGGCGCGGTCTACTACATCGGCCCGATCTTCACCGCGTTCCGCGGCACGCCGGAAGCGACCGAGTTCTATCGCGTGCTGCGCCAGGAAATCGAGCAGCGCGTACGCGAAGGCAAGGGCCCGATCACGCCGGACGGTGAAATGACCGAGGAGAAATACCGGCTGGTCGTCGAAGGCCCGCCCAACTGGACCAGCTTCCGCGAGTTCTGGAAGATGTTCTATGACGAGGGCGCTGTCGTGGTGACGTCCACCTATGCGAAGGTCGGTGGTGTCTACGACTTCGGCTTCCGCCACGATCCCGACCACCCGATCGAATCGCTTGCCGAGTACTGCCTCGGTTGCTACACCAATCTCAACCTGCCGTCGCGGATCGACATGATCTGCAAGTACATCGACGAGTACCAGGCTGACGGCTTGCTGATCAACTCGATCAAGAGCTGCAACAGCTTCTCGGCCGGACAGCTGCTCATCCTGCGCGAGGTGGAGAAGCGCACCGGCAAGCCGGCGGCGTTCATCGAAACCGACCTGGTCGACCCGCGCTACTTTTCGGCGGCCAACGTGAAGAACCGTCTGGAGAGCTACCTGCAGATGGTCAAGCAGAAGCGCACCGCCGCGCTGGCTGCGCACTAGGGAGGACGCATGCGCTGCTTCATCGGCATCGATCTGGGCTCGACCACGACCAAGGCGGTCGTCATCGACGAGAACCAGATCGTCATCGGGCGCGGCATCACCAACTCGCGCTCGAACTACGATACCGCGGCGAAGATCGCCAAGCAGGAAGCGCTTTTCAACGGCCGCTTCTACCTTTTCCGGCAGGCGCTCGGCAGCACCGGGGCGCTCAACGGCGCGCTCGACGCGCTTCCTGGGCCAGCTGGAGCGCAGCTTCCGCTTCGAGCAATACCTGGAGCAGCTCGCCGATCTCGAGGCGACCTGCCAGCGCAACGTCGGCACGGCCAAGTTTGGCGACGCGACGCAGGGCGTGAGCGCAGCGCTCGCCGAGGTTTTCAAGCGGCTGACCAAGGAATCGGCCGCGCTGTTCGCGCCCGGGCGCGAAGCGCGAAGTCGGATTTCTTCCGCGACATCGCCGGCAGCCAATACCTCGCCACCGGCGAAGCCGTCGCCAAGGAATCCGGCATCCGCTACGACTTTCTGCTCAACGTCTTCGACCGCTCGATCATCGAGGTCGAGAACCGCGTCTACGGCGATTCGATCAAGCGGCACCTTCTGGCCGCCCTCGAGCGCACCTTCGTGCTGCTGCCGGAGACCGCTGGCCGCCGGAACCAGGTCGAGGCGCCGATCAAGGGTGTCCTCGACATGCCAATGGAGGAGGCCTACGTCGTCGGCACCGGCTACGGCCGCGCCCGGTTGCCGTTTTCCAAGGAGCACATCCGCTCCGAGATCCTGTGTCACGGACTCGGCGCGCACGTGATGCACCCGGGCACGGCAACGGTGCTGGACATCGGCGGCCAGGACACCAAGGCGATCCAGGTCGACCCGAACGGGATCGTCGAGAGCTTCCAGATGAACGACCGCTGCGCGGCGGGTTGCGGGCGCTACCTGGGCTACATCGCCGACGAGATGAACATGGGCCTGCACGAGCTGGGCCGATGGCGATGAAGTCGACCAAGACCATCCGCATCAACTCGACCTGCACGGTCTTCGCCGGTGCCGAGTTGCGCGACCGGCTCTCGCTCGGCGACAAGCGCGAGGACATCATGGCGGGATTGCACCGTGCCATCATCCTGCGCGCGATGTCGATCCTGGCGCGCTCGGGAGGCATCCGCAACGAGTTCACCTTCACCGGCGGCGTGGCCAAGAACGAGGCCGCGGTGAAGGCCCTCAAGGACCTTGTTCGCGAGAATTACGGCGCACTGACTCTCAACATCAATCCGGACTCGATCTACACCGGCGCTCTGGGCGGCGCGACGTTCGCGTGGCGGGCGGTGGTCGAGGAAGGCAAAACGGCGGAGGCACGGTCGTGATCTGCACCATCGGCATCGATATCGGCTCGGGCGCGGTCAAGACCGCATTGTTCCAAACGCACGACGGCAAGCAGGAATGGCTTGCCCGGCGCTGCGAGCGCATCCGGCGGCGCGACCCGATGCAGCTGGCTCGGGAAGGCTACGAAGGCGTGCTGGCAGACACCGGCATCAAGCCAGAGGCGGTCGATTACATTGCAACGACTGGCGAGGGTGAGAACGTCAAGTTCGCCACCGGCCACTTCTACTCGATGACCACGCACGCCCGCGGCGGCGTATTCCTGCACCCGGGCGCGAACGCGGTGGTCGACATCGGCGCGCTGAACGGCCGCGCGATCTACGTCGACGCGCGCGGCAAAGTGCTCTCGTACAAGATGACGAGCCAATGCGCGTCGGGATCGGGACAATTCCTCGAAAACATCGCCCGTTACCTCGGCGTCGCGATCGAGGAGATCGGCCCTCTCTCCAAGACCTCGCAGAACCCGGAGAAGGTGAGCTCAATCTGCGCCGTGCTTGCCGAAACCGACGTGATCAACATGGTGTCGCGCGGCATCGCGACCAACGACATCCTGAAAGGGATCCACCTCTCCATGGCCTCGCGGATCGTGAAACTGCTCAAGGTTACGGGCATCAAGGAAGGCACGGCGTTGCTCACCGGCGGGCTTGCACTCGACACGGGCCTGCTGGCGGCGATCCAGGAGGAGACGGTCAATGAGAAAGTGAACGTGACCGCCGTCAGCCACCCCGACTCGATCTACGCCGGAGCGGTCGGCGCCGCGCTGTGGGGCGCCTTCCGGCACGGCAAACTGCACGAGCTCGAGCAACGCGCCGCGGCGTAGAATTCAATTCCCGGTCTCGCTTAAGCGAACCCTGGCCCTGCACGGCGGAAGGAATCAACCATGGCACTGCTTATCAACGACAACTGTACCGCCTGCGACGCCTGCAAGCCGGTGTGCCCCAACGAGGCGATCAGCGTCGGCGATCCCAAGTACGTAATCGATCCGGCGCGCTGCACCGAATGTGTCGGCGCGGAGGACGAGCCGCAGTGCAAGCTTGTCTGCCCGGCCGACTGCATCGTCATCAATCCGGACTTCGAAGAATCGCCCGAGGCGCTCATGGCGAAGTACGAGGCGCTGCACGGCTAGCCAATGCCGCGGGCTGGGCACCGGAGATTGAACCGATGACCCCGCTACTGGTTGCCACTATTGTGTTTGGTTGCGTTCTCGGCGGCGCGCTCGCAGGGATCGCGATCCACCGCAAGCTGCCCGAACGGCAGCAGGAAAGCGACTCCAAAGATGTTGTCAAGTTGGTGATGGGGTTGATCGCGACCATCGCTGCACTCGTCTTGGGTCTCCTCATCGCCTCGGCGCACAGCGCATATGCCACGCAAGACTCCGAGGTGCAGCAGCTTGGTGCCGACATCGGCCAGCTCGATCGCGTTCTCGCCATCTATGGGCCGGAGGCGAATCAGGCGCGAGATCTCTTGCATCAAATCGTTGCTGGTGAACTCCGGCGAATCTGGAGGAACAATCGTGACCCTGCGGTCAAGCTGGACGCGCCTCCCGCGCGCGCTGCAGAAGACGAGCTAGCCGCGCGCATAGCGGGCTTGTCGCCGAAGACGGACGTCCAGCAGTTCGGCAAGAGCCGCGCCCTGCAACTGCTTGTGCAGATGGGACAGACCCGCCGACTTCTCTACGAGCAGTCCGGCGGCTCTCTCTCATTGCCATTCCTCTCCATACTGGTGTCCTGGCTGACCGCGCTCTTCGTCGGATTCGGTCTTCTCACACGCTACAACGCGACCGTCCTTACGGCCCTCTTCGTCGGCGCGTTCTGTGTGTCAGGCGCCATCTTTCTGATTCTGGAGATGGGTCGGCCCTATAGTGGCTTCATGCAAATCTCCAGCAGTCCCATTCGCAACGCCTTGGACGAGATCGGCCGCTAGCGCCGTTGGCGCGCTCCAGCGAATGCGTCGGCGCCGAGGATGAGCCGCGGTGAAGTCATCTGCCCGGGCCACTGCATCGGCGTCAATCCGACGCGGGGCGCCGTCCGCGCACCGCGGCATTGGCCGTGACGACAATGAATGCCGCCAGCGAGAGCGCGTTGAGCAATCCGCCGCCGCGCGTCCATGCGCTATCCCCTGCTGCGTCACCGGCGAGCCGCACGACGAGCGAGAGCTGCAGCAGCCCCAGCGGCAGGTAGAACAACGGCCGGTACGGTACGCCAATGCGAAGCACCGCCGGGAGAATCAGCGGCGCGTGCGCGAATACCATCGAAAAAACGAAACCCAGCCCCAGCGCGTGCAGCGCGGCATCGTAAGACGGCGCGCCGGGCATTAGCCCGCCCGCGGCGAGGATGATGGATCCGCCCGCGGCCAGCCAGCCGTAACCGGAGAGCAGGCACACGGCCATATAGCGGGTAAGGCCCCGCTTGCGGACGGTCCGCCGCGCGATGTCCTGTCGGAAAAGCCACGCGGCTAGCGCCACCAGGCCGGCAGCGAACAGCGCTGCGCTCCAGCCCCGTAGCACGCCGCACAGGCCGGCGCCGATGACGCCCAGGATGACGGCAAACACCCTTGTCGCGACCGGTGAGGGCGCAAGGAAGCGCGAGAGCTCGAGGCGTTCTCCGGCGATCGTCAGGATCAGAAAGGCGAGCCACCACGGCGCGACCTCGTGGACGGCCGACCCGGCTGCCCACAAGACATTGCCGACGCACCAGCACAGCGCGCCCAGCGCCAGCGTAACGGTAAACAACGCTCTCTGGCGGCAGAGGATGGCGACGGACGCGGCGAGGAACACCAGGCTGCCGCCGCAGAAAAGCCATGCTGCAGGCGCGGCCGCGCCCGCCACCGCGGCCATGCCGCCGGCGCCGGCGAGGAGCGGGCCCAGATAGGCCCAGTAGCGGCCGATGGCAATCGCCCGCTCGAGCGCGATGACGACGCCGAAAAAGCCGCCGATCATCAATGGCCCGTGCAGGTGAGCTCCCGCCGCGGCTGCGGCGGGAACGCTCCAGCCGAGGCGCGCAAGCCCTGCGCCGGTCGCGAAGACGAGGCCGACAAAACCCAGGACCAGCAACGGCGCACGGAGCAGCGGCGGCAGGTCACCGCGCTGCAAAGGACCGGGCGCTGCATTCGCCGCGCGCGCGGGCTCGCTCATCCGCACCGGCTCCGGCGACACGGTGTCGAGGCGCCTGGCGACCGGTGGGTCCCACGGCGCCGCATGGCTAAGAAGTCCAGCCGAAGTGCTCTCTGGCAATGCCGGTCATCTTGTCGGGGGTCCACGGTGGATCCCATACCAGCCGGACCTCGACGGCTGTTCCTTCCGGGACCATGGCCGCGATGACACCGCGCGCCTGCTCCATGAGCATGTCCGCCATCGGGCACGCCGCGCTCGTCATCGTCATTTCGACCTGCACCGAACCCGGCGCGATCGCCACGTCGTAGACGAGGCCGAGGTCGACGATATTCATTCCGGCCTCGGGGTCGTCCACCTGCCGCAGTGCCTCGCGTACCAATTCAGCGTCGAGCTGCGGCAAACGGTTCATAGGAGTCGGTGGCCGGTGGGCGCCCAAGCGCGCACTCCGGCGCTAGGTCAGCCAGCGCACGAACGGCAACCGTTGCGCCGGAACGAAACCGACATCGTAGAGGAAACCGAGCAGCGCAAGGTCGCGCGGGGCTACCACTGTTTCAATGCGCTCGATGCGCAGCGCACCCAGATTGACGAATAACTGCGACAGCAGCGCGTGGCCCACGCCGCGGCGCGCATACCCGGGATGCACGCCGATCGTATCGATGACGGCCACGGGCTCGGTGCGGCCAAAATCGCCCAGGTCGACGCGTGCCATCAGAAACCCGACGATGGTGTCGTCCATGCGCGCGGTCAAGGAGACGCGAATGGCGGAGTCCTGCAATGCCTCGAGCAGCTTGTCCTGCATGTAATCCTGGCGGTTGCGCCCGGTGATCCCGTGGTCGATGCGGACGATGTCGGCAAGGTCGCTGGGCTCTATGGCGCGGACGTCGAAATTGTCGCGCGCGAGACGTTCAAAGTCGTTGCCGGGCCGGCCGCCGTAGTTGACTTCGGGCGCTGCGTTCGCGCCTTCGGCGGGATCGTCGCGTTGCGGCCGGTATTCACCTCCGCCCACCGCGCAGTCGAGGACGTGGTTCGGCGCCAGCGTGAAGCCCATCGCATCGATCCAGCGCAGCATGCGGTGGTCGTTCCATGCCGCCGTTGTGCGGACCTCGGCGACGCCGTGCCGCCGGGCGTAATCGATCAGAGCGTCGAACAGGGAGGCGCCTACGCCCTGACCTTTCAGATCGCCGCGCACGCCGATCACCTCGAGACGCAGCCCAGGGGCGATTCGCCCAAACTCGCCCTTCACCAGGCGCGCGAGAATGTACCCGGCGATACCCTTGTCGTCGGTGGCCGCAAACTGCGCGTGCGCCTTCGGGTCGCGCAGTGCCGCCTCGAGCCGTCGCACGAAATAAGCGCGGCGCGTCGACCCATTGCTGACGGCATCGATGGTGACCACTGCGGCCAGATCCTCGCGCAGCAGCGGGCGAATCGTGATGCGCTGTAATGCAACAGCTTCCATGGTCACTTCCTTTGGGCGGTCCTCGTTCCGAAGTCAGGCCGTCGCATAGTGCAATGCGAGTTCGCGGTCTGCGTCTTCGTCGAGAAGCTCGTCGAGCATCGGCAGCAGCGCCATCGTTTCCTTCTGGATGTGGGCGACCTGCCGCTCGACCATCTCCAGCGCGCCGCGCTTGAGCGCATCCATGCCGCCGCGGTCGAGCGTTCCCGCAATCGCGGCATGGAGCCAAGGCAATAATTCGGCGGCCACCTCCCGGATCGCGCGGTGCTCGTCCTCGAGCAAGAGAGCGATGTCGCCCTCTCCGGCCGCGGCGAGCCGCGGAAAAAGCTCGCGCTCCTCGAAATCAAAGTGGCGCCCGATGTCTTGCTCGATGTGGCGAGCGAATGCGGCGGCAAGCGCGGCGAATTCGGGATTCCGGGCCTCGCCCGCGCGGGACCCGCGCGTCAATGCCTGCTCGACGCGCCCCAACAGTTCAAGGCTGTTGCGGTGCTCCGTATCGAGCGCATGGCTTACCTGGCGTTGCCCATTCATCGCTTTAGCACCTCTACTGGGTACCACAATAGCCAAATGCCCCCGCGGCGACATTGATCCCGGTCAAGGCGCTGCCGCCTGGCCGCTGGGAGTGTCCACGCCACGTGCGGACATCCGCCGCAGTAGGAGCACAAAGAAAACGCCGAACGCCCCGGCGCCCACGCTGCCGACCAGCGCCCCGGCGAGGGCGATCTGCGCACTGTCGGCAAGGATTGCGATGGTCAGCAACGCGAGCGCCGCGAGATGGCAGACAAAGTGAATCGACAGCGGAGGTTCCGCCGTCAGCGCCGAAGGCGTGGGCGGCCGCCGCCTGCCGCCGGCGGCGTGCATCGATGCGAGAAACGGCATGATCCGCTGCAGGACGCCGAGCAGGAAACTGAGCAGCCAACCGCCGATCAGCCACAGGCCGAACAGCGCTTCGGTACCGTCGAAGGGTGCATCGAGCGCGACGCCGAGGGCCGCGCCCAGGCTGCCGGCCAACATGAGCCACCCCAGCCACACCAGGGTCAGCGAGCGCCCGAGCCATCGCCGCATGCCGCTCTTGAGCGCGACGTGCATCAGCGCTACGTGCAGCGCCACCGCACCGGCACCGGCACCGATCGCGGCGCTGCGCAGCACCAGGGGCGCAATGCCGCTTGCCGCGGCCGCCGCCAACAGCAGCGCAGCGAGCGCGAGGAGCAATGAGGTTCGCGCGACGCGCTCGTCCGGCGCCGCCGCCAACGCAAACATCGGCACCAGGATGTAGGACAGCCCGAGCGCGAGCAGGCCCATGAAGCCGTACGCGGCGAAGGCAACGTGCCACGCCAGCGCCATGCCGCGCTCGAGCCCCGGCAACCCGAGATAGGCCCCGGTCAAAGACGCCGCGCTCGCCAGCACCACGACAAGCGATGCCAGCGCACCCCAGCTGTGCGCGATCACCACGGGCAGGCCCCGCGCGCCGACAAGGTTGCGGGCGAGCAACAGCGCAAAGGCGGATAGTGCCACGATCACCGCAACCGCTCCGCAGGCCAGCAGCCGGGGCGCCGGAATGCCCATGCCGAGGGCGATGGCAGCAACGCCGGGGGTATACAGCCACCAGATCACCGCCGGCCAGCGGCCTGCCGGCACCGGCTGACGCGTCGCGACCGGGAGCAGCTGCAGGCTCGCCCCCATCGCGGTCATCACCAGCACACCGAGGGTCACGAGGTGAAGTGCGGCGAGCGGCCAGCCCAGGCCGCCGGCAAAGCGCGGCACGCTCGGTGCGCCCGCGCCGAGTGCAATCCACGCCAGCAGATGATAGGCGACTGCGGCGCCAAAGAAGCGAAACGGGATCGATGCCGGCAGCAGGCGGCTCGCCGCGCCGGCGAGAAAGGCGCCGGCGGCGGGTTTCACGGCATGCGTTCCAGCCTGAGGCACACCTCGCCCGCCGGCGCCGGGATTCGCACGGCTCCCCAACCGATCTCCGCGAGCTCGGGATAGAGCAGCTGCGGATCTCGCTCGTGATGGACGATGATCGTCGTCGCGTCGTGCACGGAGTTGACCAGCGCAAGAATTGCGACCAGCGGCTCCGGCGGAGGGAGCCCGCGCACGTCGATATGAACACCATCCGTGTCGGTCCAGTGTCGTGCTTGCCCACCCGGGCCGGCCTTGCGGGTGTTCATGATTTCCTTTTGGCCTTTCCGGGGCGCCGATCGGCACGCTCCGGTCGCTCGGCAGCCGCCCCGCGACCGGGCTGCTCCGACGCTGTCTCGAGCACCCGGGACGCGATGATGAGCTTCAGCACTTCGCTCGTCCCTTCGTAGATGCGCAGCGCCCGCACCTCGCGATACAGTCGTTCAACGGTCACTCCGCGCACCACGCCCAGCCCGCCGAAGAGCTGCACCGCCGCGTCGACGACCTGCTGCGCCGCTTCAGTCGCGAACAGCTTGGCCATTGAGGCCTCGCGCGTGACCCGCCCCCCCACGAGGTCCCGGGTCCAGCCGGCACGATAGATGAGGAGCGCTGCGGCGTCGACGGATACGGCCATGTCAGCGAGCTTCGCCTGGGTTAGCTGGAACTCGGACAAGGCGCGGCCGAACACGCGCCGCTTGAGCGACCAGAGCGCGGCCTCGTCCAACGCCCGCCGGGCGAAGCCCAGCGCCGCGGCCCCGACGGTCGAGCGAAAGACGTCGAGCGTGGCCATCGCGATCTTGAAGCCCTCGCCGGCTCCGCCCAACAGGCGATCGGCTGCCACACGGCAACCGGTGAAGCGCAGCGTACCCAAGGGGTGGGGAGCGCTGACGTCGATGCGTTCGGAAGCGTCCAGGCCGGGCGCGTCGGCGTCGACGATGAACGCCGACAATCCCTTGGTTCCTGTCTCTGCGCCGCTGCGCGCGAAGACGATGTAGTAGTGCGCAAGCCCGGCGTTGGAGATCCAGGTCTTGACGCCATCGAGCCGCCAGGCGTCACCGTCGCGCGTCGCGCGGGTGCCGATGGCGCCGACGTCCGAACCGGCATCGGGTTCCGACAGCGCAAACGCGCCGATGAGAGTCCCGGCCGCGACGCGCGGCAGGATGGACTGCTTTTGTGGCTCGCTTCCGAACAGGGAAACGGGGACGCTGCCCAGGCCCTGCATGGCGAAGGCAAAATCGGCGAGACCTGAGGCCCGAGCCAGGATCTCGCGGGCCAAGCACAGGCTGCGCACGTCGAGTTGATCCCGCACACCGCCGTAGGCGGCTGGAACGCAGGCGCGCAGCAATCCTGCGGACCCGAGCTCCGCGACCAGCCGGCGCACGCACGCGTAGACCGCGTCGAGGTCGCCATCGGCGCCCTCAAGCGTGCGCGGCAGCACCTCCGCCGTCCAGCGCTCGAAGTCTCGCGCCTGGTCGCGGTGGCCGGCGTCGAAGAACGGCCACGCGAGGTAGCTCCTGTCGGACATCAGTTGCCTTCGAACACCGGTTTCTGCTTAGCGACGAAGGCGTGGTAAGCACGCTCGAAGTCCTGCGTCTGCATGCAGATCGCCTGCGCCTGGGCTTCGGCCTCGATGCATTCGCCGAGCCCTGAGCTCCACTCCTGCCACAGCATCGTCTTGGTCATCGCGTGACCGAAGGTCGGCCCATCGGCAAGGCTCACCGCCATTGCGGTCGCCTCTTCGAGGACCTTCTCCGGCTCGACTAACCGGTTGTAGAACCCGAAGCGTTCGGCTTCCTCGCCGCCGACGACGCGGCCGGTGTAGAGCAGGTCCGCGGCCCGCGACAACCCGATCAGGCGCGGCAGCAACGTGCAGGCGCCCATGTCGGCCGCGGCGAGGCCCACGCGCACGAACAGAAAGGCGAGCTTGCTTCGCGCCGTGGCAAAGCGCAGGTCCGAGGCGCAAGCGACCAATGCGCCCGCGCCGGTGCACACGCCGTCGATGGCGGCAATGATCGGCTGCGGACAGCTGCGCATGGCCTTGACCAGGTCGCCGGTCATGCGCGTGAAGGCAAGCAATTCGAGCATCTCCATCTGCACCAGCTTGCCGATGATGTCGTGGACGTCGCCGCCGGAACAGAAATTGCCACCCTCGCCGGTAAACACGATGGCCTTGACGTCGGTCGCGTAAACCATGTCGCGGAACAGATCCCGCAGCTCACCGTAGGATTCGAGCGTGAGCGGATTCTTGCGCTCGGGACGGTTGAGAACAATCGTGGCGACCTTGCCCGAAACCGAATAGCCGAAGTGGGCGGCCTTGTAATTTGCAAGCTGGATGCGTTTCATGGAACGTTGCTCCTTGCGGCGCGGGTTGAGGGTTAGCCGACCATCGTCAAACCGCCGCTGACGCTCAGGACCTGGCCGGTAATGTAGCTGGAGCGGTCGCTGGCGAAGAACAGCACGGCGTCGGCGACTTCGGAAGGTTTACCGAAACGCCGGAATGGAATGGCCTTCTTGAATTGTTCCAGGTGCTTCTCCGGCACCGCAAACAGCAGCGGCGTCTCGGTGGGGCCCGGGCAGACGCAGTTGACGTTGATGTTGTAGCGGGCCGTTTCGCGCGCCAACGACTTGGTGAAGGCGATCAGCCCGCCTTTCGCGCCGGAATAGATCGTCTCGCCTAGGCTGCCGACGCGACCGGCGTCGCTGGCGATATTGACGATCTTGCCGCTGCTGCGCTCGAGCATCTTGGGCAGCAGGGCCCTGACGAGTTTCATCGGCCCGACGAAGTTGAGCGCAATCAGCTTTTCCCAGAGATCGGGGGTGCACTCCCAGAACGGCTTGGTCTGTCCCCATCCGGCGCCGTTGACGAGGATATCGACCGCGCCAACCTTGGCGTGAACCGCGTCGGCGAAGGCGTTGATGGAGGCTTCGTCGGTCAGGTCGACAGGCAGGAACTCGGCGCGTTGCCCCTTGTTGCGGATGGCCGCGGCCGCGGCCTCACCCTTTTCCTTGGCGATGTCGGCAACAATGACGTTCGCTCCGGCTGCGGCCAGCGCCTCCGCCGTTGCCTGGCCAATGCCGGATGCGGCACCGGTTACGACGGCCACCTTGTCTTTGCAGTTCATGGATTCTCCTTCGCTTGATTGCGACGCTGGTTCAGGAATTCGGAGACTTTCGCCACGGTCTCGGGATGGCCGTAGAGACTTTGCGTGGCCAGAATTTCTTCGGCGAAACCGTCTTTGCCGGGATCGCCTGCGGCGTGAATGCAGCGTTTGCTCAACACCAGCGCGGCCTTGGGCATACGGCTCAGGCGCGTCGCCAGCTCGCGGCTCCAGTCGCGCGAGCTCTTGGCGCGGCCGCGCCCATTGCACAATCCCCAGCCGCAGGGCTTCTGCACCGTCGATGAGCTCCGCGCCGAGGATCAGGCGCTTGGCTGTGCCTTGACCGCAGAGGCGGGTAAGCCGCTGCGTGCCGCCCGCCGCCGGAAGCAGCCCCAGCCGAACTTCGGGCAATCCCAACCGCGCGTCGGTGGCAGCGACGCGCAGGTCGCAAGCAAGCGCCAGTTCCAACCCGCCACCGAGCGCCGCGCCGCCGATTTCCGCGAGCGTGACCACGCCGGCCGTCTCGAGGCGCAGGAAGAGCTGTTGCATGCTGCGCACCACCTCGACCATCACGTCCATGCGTCCGGTGGCGAAGCACGATTCCATCAGCGCCAGGTCGGCACCGGCGCAAAAACAGGCCTGGTCGCTGCGGATATGCAGCAGCGCGATTTCCGGATCGGCGGCCACCTCGTCAACGACCGCGGTGAGGCGTGCGACCAATTCGCCGTCGAGCGCGTTGACGGGCGGTCGCGTCAGCGTGGCGACTACGACGCGGTCGATTCGTTCGGTAGCGAGCATCGGCTTGGCGCTACGGTCGCACCGTCCCGGCAATGTTGCGTTGTCATCGGGACCTTCACGCGAGCGCGACCAGTCGATCGAGCGCCGCCGTATCCTGGAGCAGATCGGCGCTGGCTGTTTGATGCACCACCCGGCCGCGATCGAGGACGATCGCCTGCGTGGTCAACGCCAGGGCGACACGGGCGTGCTGCTCGACGATGATCACCGAGAACTCGCCGGAGCGCACGAGATCCCGTATCACTTTGACGACGGCGTTGATGATGATCGGCGCCAGGCCTTCCAGTGGCTCGTCGAGCAGCAGCACGCTCGGATTGGTCATCAGCGCGCGTGCGATCGCCAGCACCTGTTGCTCCCCTCCCGACAACTGGTTTCCCAGATTCCGCCGGCGCTCCGCCAGTCCCGGAAAGGCGAGGTATACCCGTGCCATATCCCAGGGCCCCGGGCGCGCCACGACGTGCAGATGCTCTTCGACGGTAAGCGACGGGAAACACAGGCGCTCCTGCGGCACCCACCCCAGCCCGGCGCGCGCGCGCAGGTAGGTCGGCGTCCGGGATATGTCCCTGCCGCGCATGAGCACTCGGCCGCTCCGGAGGCGAGTGAGGCCCATCAGCGTGAGGAGCAGCGTGGTCTTGCCGACGCCATTGCGACCGAGCAGCGCGAGGCTCCCGCCGTGCTCCAGCGCGAAGGAAATGCCCTCGAGCACGGTCGACTCGCCGTAGCCTGCCGACAGTTCTTCGGCGACAAGGATGTCAGGCACAAAACGCCACCCGGACCTTCATGCGCTGCGCGCCTTCACTTGCCCGGGTCCTTCTGGTCCGGGAACTTGTCGAACTCGATGTTGTAGAGTCCGTTGGGGGTCTTCTCGACCTTGCGGATGTAGACGGTCTGCACGATGTCCCGGGTTTCCGGATCGATGCTGATCGGGCCGCGCGGGCTCATCAGCTTCAGCCCCTTCATCGCCGCCACCAGCTTCTCCCCGTCGGCCGACCCGCCGGTCTTCTGCAGCGCCGCGTAGATCGCCGCCATCCCGTCGTACCCCGCCACCGCCATGAAGTTCGGCCGCAGCTTGTCCCCGTTGGCCTCCGCGTACGCCTTCAGAAACGCCTTGTTCTCCGCCGACTCATGCGCCGCCGAATAGTGAAAGCTCGTGATCAGCCCCAGCGTGGGCTCCCCCATCGCCTGCAGCACCCCGTCGTCGGTGATGTCCCCGGTCGCCAGCAGCCGGATCCCCGCCTCCTTCAGCCCCCGCTCCGCGTACCCCTTCATGAACGCGATCCCCTGCTCCCCAGCCGGCAAAAACAGGAACACCGCCTCCGGCTTCGCGTCCTTCACCCGCTGTATGAACGGCGCAAAGTCCGGATTCTGCAGCGGCGTGTGCACGCTCCCCACCACCTCCCCTCCGGCCGCCTTGAACGCCTCGCTGAACGCCTTCTCCGCGTCCAGCCCAGGCCCGTAGTCCGCCACCACCGTGTACACCTTCTTCACCCCGTTCCTCGCCGCCCACACCGCCATCGGCACGGTCACCTGCGGCAGCGTCATCGACACCCGCACGATGTACGGCGACTTGGTCGTGATGATCGACGTCGCCGCGTTCATGATCACCATCGCCTTCTTCGCCTCGCTCGCCACCGGCGCCACCGCCAGCGCGTTCGGCGTCAGCCCAAACCCCACCAGGATGTCCACGTTCTCCCGCGTCACCAGCTCCTGCGCCAGCCGCTTCGCCACGTCCGGCGCCGGACCCGCCGGTGTCCCTCTGCACGATCTCCACCCGCTTCCCCGCCACGCTCTCCCCGTGCAGCTTCTGGTACGCCTTCATCCCCCCCAGCATCTGCTGCCCGTATTGCGCAAACGGCCCCGAAAACTCCGCGACCATACCCAGCTTCACCACGCCGTCCGCGCGCGCGATGCCCATGGCGGCGAGCATTACGGCGCCCGCGACGCAGACACTGACTAGACGCTTCAATTGCATGGAATCCTCCCGTTGATTACTGTCGGAGTCACGCCGGGCATGCCTGTCGACGGCTCGGCACCTTGCGTTGCTGTTGGCGCATGCGCCTCGTGGAGCTCGCGCAGCTTGCGGCGCAGAACCTTGCCGGTCGCCGTGCGCGGCAACTCGTCGACCGGATGCAGCCAGCGCGGTCGCTGATAGGGCGGAAGCCGGTCGGCATGTTCGCGCAGCGTGGCCGGATCGAGCACCGGTGCGCCCGGTTGTGCGACGAAGAACAGCGCGACCGCATCGACGCCGTCGGCATCGGGAACCGCAATCGCGGCCGCCTCAGCGATACCGGGACAGGTGACCGCGATGTGTTGCTCGAGCTCGACCAGATCGACCCAGCGGCCGTATACCTTGACCAGCGTATCGTCACGTCCGGCGAAGCGCCAGGAGCCGCTTGTCCGTGCGCTCGAACAGGTCCGACGGCGCGAACGCGCCGTCGCGGAAATGCTCGGCCTGCGCGTCGGGGCGATTCCAGTAGCCGAGCGCAACGGTCGAGCTGCGAATCACGATGCGCCCGGGCCCTTCGGGTGCCGCGGCTGCGGGTTGCGATGTCGGGGCTGCGCGCGTTGAGCCAGGCGATGTCGACTCCCGGCGAGACGCGCAAGCCGTGACCGTCATCGCTGTCCACGAGCACCAGCGCCAGCGTTTCCGAGGCGCCGAAACCATTGACGATCGTGCGCCCGAGCTGGCGCTTCCATTCGTCGCGCAACGTAGCCGGCAAGCGCCTCGCCTGCCGAGACGTAGAGCCGGACCCCGCATTGCGCGAGCTGGCCGGCCAGCCCTTCCTTGAGCAGATTACGGTACAGCGACGGCACGCTGAACAGCACGTTCACGCGCTGGGCCATGATGTTCGCGACCACGCCCTGCGCGGTCGGCCACTGCGGATCGAGGACGATCGTCGCGCCGACTTTGAGACCCGTGAGGATGCAGTTCGCCAGCGGGTAGGCGAAGAACAGCTTCGAGCTCGCGTAGATGCGGTCGTCGGCGGTAAGTCCCAGCCGCTCGCGACCGACGCGCTCGATCTCGCGCACGATGCGCTGCGGATGCACGACCGCCTTCGGATGGCCGCTCGTTCCTGACGAGTGCACCCAAAGCGCAGGCTCCTCGGGTCGCATCGGTTCCGCAGCGCTCGGTGCGGCGCGCGCAAGTTCCCGCCGCCAGTCGTCCACCGCGATCACCTGCCTGCTCCAAGGCGCCGGCGTATCGTCGCCCGCTTCGGCGAGGACGAAAAGAAACCCCGCCGCATCCAGGATCGCGAGCCATTCCTTGGCGGGCACGCGCGGGTTAACCCCGACCGCGACGCCGCCCGCCCACATCACACCGAGGTAGGCGACGACCCAGTCGATGCCGTCGGACAACTTGATCGCCACGCGGTCGCCGCGGCGCACGCCGCGTGTACGCCATGTCGTGCCGGCGCGGGCAACGGCATCACGCAGCTCGCGGCGGCGCAGCCGCGCGCTTCCGCAAACCAGCGCCACGCGTGCGTCGTCATGATCGGCGAGCAATACCTGCGCGGCGTTCATCGTTGCGACGGCCCCGGTCGCGACCGGCGACGGCTCGTCGTCCGTGCCCAGCAGGCCCGACTTGCCCTCGTGCCAGCGTGCCTGCTCGGTTCGGAGCAGCGTGGCGTGCTCGCGTTCCTCTGCCGCCAGCTCGCGATACAACCGCTGTGTCGCGGACCCGTGCGCAGCGCGGGTGGCGGTCGTTTCGAAGAACGACGCGGCGCGCTCCTCCATGTCGATCGCGACGCGAAACAGGTCCTCTGCATCACCGAGACGGCGGTCGACACCGGCGAAAACGACTGCATGCTCGACCGCGTGCGCATCGAACACCGGCTCCATGTCGACGTGGTAGCGACCCGCCAGCGTGGCCATATGCTCCCGCTCCATGGCGGCGAAACGGCCGAAGAGCTCGCGCAGCGCCGGGTCGGATGCGCTCGCCACGGCACGGTGGTAGAAAGCCTGGCCGCCAAGCTCGATCTCGAATGCCTTGCGCACGGCATTCATCCCCACCGCATCGCCGACCGGGTCCGGATCGAACAGTTCGAGCTCGCCGCCGCACAGCGGACATCCCCCGTAGGGAAACGCGAAGCCTTCGCTGACCTTGGCACAGGACCGGCAGTGCCAGCGGAGCGTCATGCCGGCGCAGCAGATGTACGGCTCGACGCCTTCGTCGAGCGGGCGATGGCATTTCGGGCAGAGCATCGCTTCCTCCTTCACAGCGCCGTCTCGGCGGCAAGCGGCGTAGGCGGTACAAATGCCGCAATGTCCGCCGCACCCGGCGGCCAGTTCTCGCCGCCGCCTTTGAGGTAGGTGGCGATCGCGCGCGCCGCACGCCGGCCGGCACTTCTAGCGAGGATCACCGTCGCGCCGCCGGTCACGATGTCGCCGCCGGCGAATACACCGGACAGGTTCGTCGCCGGCGTCGCGTGGTCGGCGACGATGTAGCCCCATTTGTTCAACTCGAGGCCCTTCGTGGGCCGCCCGACGATCGGGTTGGCCTTGCTGCCAAGCGCGTCAAGGACCGTGTCACATTCCCACGCGACGAACTCGCCACCTGCATCGTCGGTTTTCGCAGCGGCAATCTCGCATTCTGGGGCGAAGAGCGGGCTGCCTGGAGCGACGAGCTGTATGCCCGGGCTGCGCCGCCTGCGCGACGTCGGGTGCATCGATCTCCCCGAGAAACGAATTCTCGGAGAACCGCGCGCGGCGGGCGATGCGGTACACATCCCTGCTCCGTCAGGCGGAAAGTTCGCCCAGCAGGCGCCGTGCCAGAACCGAGGCGACCTGCCGGCGGTAGTTCGATGCGGTCGCAGTGGTGCGCATCGGGCTGACCTGTTTCTGCACCAGCTTGGCGAGCGAGGACAGCATGTCCGCGTCGACAGGTCGCCCCAGAAACGCGTCGGTGCCGGCAAGAACGAACGGTTGCGAGTTCGTGCCGGTCAGCGCCACGCGCAGTTCGGCCAGGGCACCCTCGAAGAGCACCAGCGCACAGGCGACGCCGGCGAGCGGAAAATCCACTGCCCCGCGCACGCGCGCCTTGCGGTATCCGGATACCAGAGACTTGGTCGCAGCGGGCACGACGACGCTGGCGAGCACCTCGTCATGGGCGAGCGTCAGGTGCGCAGCGCCGTCGTCACGATAGAGCTCCGCAAGCGGAACGCGCCGCGTGTGACCGGCCGCGACCAGTTCGACCTCTGCGCCGAGCACGAGCAACGCCGGCGCGAGGTCGCCGCTGAATGCGGCATGGCAATGCTTACCCTGCGGTGCGACGTGGCAGACCTCGCCGCCGCGCTTCAGGCAATAGCCATTCGCGGCTCGCCACCATTGGCTCTGGTTGTAAAACACGCAGCGCGTGTCCAGGCAAAGATTGCCACCGACGGTCGCCACGCTGCGATGACCCGGCCCCGCAATCGTGCGCGCCGCCTCGGCGATCGCCGTGTACAGCTTCGTGACGCGAGCGTCGATGGCGAGCTGCGCGAGCGTCACCCCGGCGCCGAGCGAGAGTCCCGCATCGGTGAGGGCGATGTGCGCGAAGTCGCGCACCGCGCCGAGATCGACGAGCAGCGTTGGCTGATCGATACCGCGCCGCAGCCTCGGTAACAGGTCCGTTCCCCCGGCGAGCAGCTGCGCCCCTGGGTTGGCGCCGAGCAGCGCCGCGGCCTCGGCGACGCTCGCCGGGCGCTTCAGATCGAACATGGGCATGCGTTGCATGCTCAGTCGCCCCCGGCGCCGGACTCTGCCGGCACACGCGCACTTGCCCGCAGTCGCTGCTTGCGCTTTTTCGCGTGGATCGCCTCGAGGACGCGATCCGGCGAGGCTGGCAGCTCGGTCAAGCGGATACCGATGGCGTCGAAGATCGCGTTCGTCAGTGCGGGTGCGAAACCGTGCAGTGCGCCTTCGCTCGCCTCCTTCGCGCCGAATGGACCGAGCGGGTCATGGCTTTCGACGAGCTTGACTTCGATCGGCGGCGATTCGACGCTGGTCGGGATCCGGTAGTCGAGCATGTTGGCCCGCAGCGGCAATCCCTCGTGGTACTGGGTCTCTTCGCAGAGCGCCTGGCCCATTCCCATCCATACCGCGCCCTGTACCTGTCCCTCGACGGCGAGCGGGTTGATCGCGAAACCGCAGTCGTGGGCGACCCAGACGCGCTCGACCGCGACCGCTCCGGTGTCCTCGTCCACGGCGACCTCGACCACCTGCGCGGCGTAGGAGAAGCCGGCTGTCGAACCCACGGCCGCACCGCGAAACTTGCCACCCTGCGTCTCCGGCGGCGTCGACCACGAGCCCTTGACGGTCAGCGTTCCCGTGCCCACCAGCGCCTCCTCGACCACCTCGCCGAACCCAAGCATCCGATCGGTGCCTGCCACCCGGCAGCGCTCGCCGTCCCATTCGATATCGTCGACGCTGACTTCCAGACGCTTCGACGCCGCGAGAATAAGCACGCGCTTCATTTCCTGGGCAGCGCACAGCGCCGCGTTGCCCACCATGAACGACACCCGCGAGGAATACGAGCCGTTGTCCTTCGGCGTGAGCGCGCTGTCGGTGGCAATGACGCGGATGCGTTCCAGCGGCAGAAGCAGGACCTCGGCAACCACCTGCGCGACCAGTGTCGACGAGCCCTGGCCGATATCCGAAGCACCGGTAAGCACGGTGATTCCGCCGTCGAAGTCGAGCTTGAGGTTGATCACTGCATGCGGCTCGCCGCTCCAGTGCACCGGTTTCGCGGAGCCGGAGACGTAGTGCGAGCAGGCGATGCCGAGACCGCGCCCGCGCGGCAGGTGTCCGCGGCGCTTCTTCCAGCCGGAAGCCTGCTCGACCCAGTCGAGGCAGGCCGGAATTCCATAGGAGTTGACCTGCAGGTCGTTGAGCGTCCGATACGGTGGCGTCAGCAGGTTTGCGCGCCGCACCGCGAAAGGGTCGAGGCCGAGCTCGCCGGCCATGGTGTCAAGCAGAGACTCGAATGCGTGTCGCGCATCGACCGCGCCATGGCCGCGCATCGCGCCGCAGGGAGGCGTGTTCGTGTAGACGCGATAGCCACGGTACTTGACCGCCGCCACCTTGTACAGCGCATGGAGCAGCGCGCCGGCGTAGAGGATCGTCACCAGTCCGTAGCCGCCATAGGCGCCGCCGCGCTGGACGATTTCGCAGTCGACTGCCGTGATCTCGCCGGTTTTCTTCATCCCCAGCTTGAGGCGGATATCGGTTTCGGGTCGCCCGCGATGCGTGAGAAAGCCGTCCTCGCGGGACAGCTCGGTCTTCACGGTCCCGCCGGCGGCCCGGGCGAGCGCGGCAGTGACCATTTCGAAGTTGAGCGGCTCGACGCGATGGCCGAAGCCACCGCCGACAAAGGGCTTGACGACCCGAATGCGCGAGCTGTCCATCCCCAGGCATCGCGCGAGCGTGAGGTGGAGGTAATAGGGAACCTGCGTGACCGAATGCGTGGTAAGGCGCCCACGCTCGGGCTCGTAGGCGGCGATCGCGGCATTGAGCTCGATCTGGCCGTGGGCGACTTCGGCATAGTGGAAGGTCTGTTCCCGGACGAGCTCCGCGGCGGCGAACCCAGCGTCAGTGTCGCCGAATTTCTGATCGACTTCGCGCTCGATGTTGCCGGCCTTCTCCGGATGCAGCAGCACCGCATCGGGCGCGCGCGCGGCGGCGGCGGCGAAGTAGGCCGGCAGTGGCTCGATATCGAGCACGATCGCGGCCAGCGCCGCCTCGGCGCTCGCCTCGTCCACCGCAGCCACGGCAGCCACGGGTTCGCCGCGATAGCGAACCTTGCCGCGGGCGAGCGGCCACTCGTTCTGCGCGATCGGGATCACACCGTAGGGGGCGGCGAAATCCTCGCCGGTTATGACCGCACGCACGCCTGGAATCGCGCGCGCGGCCGCAGTGTCGATGCCCCGTATCAGGCCGTGCGCGATCGGACTTCTCAAGATTCGTCCGACCAGGGCCTCGCCGCACGGAAGGTCTGCGGTGTATTTTGCTCGGCCGGTTACCTTCTCGATGCCGTCGAGCAGCGGCGTGCGCCGTCCGACCACGCGCTCCCGCGCAGCGCCATGCCATTCGCCGACGGCATCAGCGGCAAGGGGGGATTCTGCGACGTTCCTCATGAGATCAGGCTCCAGCAGCGGCCAGTACCGATTCGACAATCTTCACGTAGCCGGTGCAGCGACAAAGGTTGCCCGATAGCGCCTCCCGGATTTCGCCCTCGGCAGGATTCGGATTGCGCCGCAGCAACGCCTCCGCAGCCATGATCATTCCCGGGGTACAGAATCCGCACTGCGTGCCGAGCTTCTCGTGGAACGCCTGCTGCAGGCGGATCATGCGCCCGCCGACGGCAAGACTCTCGATTGTCTCCACGTTCCGGCCGACGCAACTGGCCGCGAGCGTGATGCAGGCCAGCCGCGGCTCGCCGTCGACGAGCACGGTGCACGCACCACACTCGCCTCCGTCGCAACCCTGTTTGCTGCCGGTAAGCCCGACGGTGTCCCGCAAATAGTCGAGCAGCAGCGTGTTGTCAGCGACGGCATCCTCGCGAGCACGGCCGTTGACCGTTATGTCCAGCAGGCGTCGCGTCATGGGTTCAGATTCCCTGGCACCCGCGCACCAGCGTGCCTGCCACCGGGGCGGCTGATTGCCCGCTGCAGCACTGCTTGGTCATCGCGCAAATGTCCTCGCCGTGAAAAAAAAACTGCCCCTTGCGTGGCCGGGGCAACTCGCCTTGGCTGGCGTTTGTTGTGTGGTCCCTCCCCGCCTCCTGACGCTATGGCCCGAGCGGATCGCCAATTCTGGGCTGAACGTGGGGTTACGCTCTTGACACAGATCAATCTGCCGGTGGATCCGGCGACGGCGGTCCACTCGGGACCCGCGTGCCGGGCTGTAGAATGCCCCAGTGGATCGGGCCGGATCCGGGAGAGCCGCGCAGCCCATGGCCAGGGCGGGGGCGCTGGCCCTCTGCTACGGGAGCCAGGAATGAGCGTCAGGAATCTTCTGGATTTGAGCGACAAGGTCGCGCTGGTCACCGGCGGTACCCGTGGTATCGGCCTGCAAATGGCGGAAGCACTGGGTGAAATGGGCGCGCGGGTGGTGATCAATGCCCGCAAGCAGGCCGAACTCGACGAGGCGTGCGCGCATCTCAAGGGCCTGCGGATCGAGTGTCTGCCCGTCGCCGGCGACCTCGTCGACTGCGCAGCTCTCCCCGGCATCGTCGACGCGGCGCTCGCAAAATGGGGGCAGATCGACGTCCTGGTCAACAACGCCGGCTGCAACTGGGTGGCCGCGGCCGAGGACTACCCCGATGATGGCTGGCGCAAGGTGATGAGCCTTAACGTCGATGCCCAGTTCTTTCTCTCGCGCGAAGTCGGCAAGCGCTCCATGATTCCGCGTCGCAGCGGGAAGATCATCAACATTGCCTCCATTGCCGGGCTTCTGGGCAACCCTCCCGAATGGGCGATGCAGACCCTGGCTTACAACACGAGCAAGGGCGCGCTGGTCAACATGACCCGTGCCCTCGCGGCCGAATGGGGCAAGTACAACATCAACGTCAACGCCATCTGTCCGGGGTTTTTCCCGTCCCGGATGACCAAGGTCGTGCTCGATCGCATCGCCGGCATGGTCCTGGCGATGACGCCGCTCGCGCGACTCGGTGGCGAAGAGGACCTCAAGGGCAGCGTCGTGTTCTTAGCTTCCGAGGCGTCGCGGCACATCACCGGACAAGCCATCGCCGTCGACGGCGGCTGCACGGCCATCTGACGGCGCCGCGTGCGGCGCAGGTCATTCCCTGGGCCGCAGGTCGCGCACCCGCACCGCCTTGCCCTGGGAGCGCGGAATCTCGCCCGGCTTTCTGAGCCGCACCTCGGCGGTGATGCCGATCATCGACTTAATGTGATGCGCGACCTGGCGCGCGATGCCGGCGAAGGCGACTGCCTCGACCCCGGCATTGGCTTCGGCCTCGACGGTCAGGTGGTCGAGACTGCCGCGGCGCTCGACGACGAGCTGGTAATACGGCGCGATGTTGGGCAAACCGATGAGCACCGCTTCGACCTGCGACGGATACACGTTGACGCCGCGGATGATCAGCATGTCGTCGTTGCGTCCCGTGATGCGCAGGATGCGCAAGTGCGTCCGCCCGCATGCGCATGGCTCGGTCGTGACCCGGGTGATGTCGCGCGTGCGGTAACGCAGCATCGGCAGCGCTTCCTTGGTCAGCGTCGTGATGACGAGCTCACCCGGCTGGCCCTCGCGCACGGGCCGTTCGGTTTCCGGATCGATCACCTCGAACAGGAAGTGATCCTCCCAGCCGTGCAGGCCTGCCTGGCACTCGCATTCGCAGGCGACCCCGGGGCCCATGATTTCGGACAAGCCGTAGATGTCGATCGCCTTGAGGCCCAGCCGCGCTTCGAGTTCGCCGCGCATGGCAGCGCTCCATGGCTCGGCGCCAAACATGCCGATCTCGAGAGCGCTCCGGGTCAGGTCGATGCCTTGCTGCTCGGCGAGTTCCGCGATCGCCAGCGCATAGGATGGCGTCGCGCACAAGACGCGGGCGCCGAAATCCATGATCAGCGCGATCTGTCGCTCCGTTGATCCACCCGACATCGGCACGACCGTGGCGCCGAGCCGCTCGGCGCCGTAGTGCGCGCCCAAGCCGCCCGTGAACAGCCCGTAGCCGTACGCGTTGTGCACCAGATCGCCCGGTCGCGCTCCCGCGCAGGCCAGCGACCGCGCCATGAGGTCGGCCCAGTGGCCGAGATCGCTTGCGGTATAGCCGACCACGGTGGGTTTTCCGGTTGTCCCGGAGGATGCGTGCAAGCGTGCCAATGCAGTGCGCGGCCGCGCGAACAGGCCGAACGGATAATGATCGCGCAGGTCAGCCTTGCGCGTGAATGGCAATCGCCCCAGGTCGGCGAGGCTGCCGATGTCGGCCGGCTTGATACCGGCCGCGTCGAGTCGCGCGCGGTGCATCGGGACGTTGTCAAACGCATTGCTAACCGTCGCGCGCAGCCGTTGCAGCTGCAGGGCGGCGAGTTTCTCCCGCGGCATCGTTTCCAGGTCGGGTTGGAAGTGATAGCGAGCCGGAGCGAGGCTCCCGAAGCCTACTTCCGCCATTGTCGCTGCGCCCATGCGGCCTCCAGGTTGATGACTTGTTCGATTCAGGGATGCGCGCCGCGCACCGGCAGATGCGCGAGCGCAAAGCCCTGGTTGAATCCGGCGCGGGTGATGAGCACCAATTTGAGCCGGGCGCCGGCGAGCGTGGCGAGCAATCCGGAGAGCGCCGCGACCGGCAATGCCCATGCTCCCGCGAGGGCGGCCGCCACGAGCAGCACGAGCGGCAGCAGCGTGCCCGCGAGCAGCAACACGCGCCCCGCGGCACAGAGCGCGCGGTTCGCTGCCGGCGCGAGTTGGCCGGCAACACGGCGCCGATACCGGATCCAGAGCACGAAGCGCGCTGCCACCAGCGCGCCGAACAGCAGCGTCGTCGCGGCGTTGGCCGCCCCGTGCCACGGTGCGGCCAGCAGGAACACGCCGCCGCCCTCGGCGAGCGCGGTCGTCACCAGCAACGGCCGCAGCAGCGGCTCGCGCCACGCTGGAATGCCTTTGGCGGCCTGCAGCATGCGCACCTGGCAGTAGACAAAGCCGAGCGCAAGCGCGGCGGCGATCCAGGCGAAGCCCGTGACTCCCATTGCGGCACAAAGGCCGCTGGGGAAGAGCAGCAGCGCGACCCAGGACTCGCGTGCCATCCACGACGTGCGCGGGTTGCGCAGGACCCTGATCGCCCGCAGCGGCCGTCCCAGTTCCGCCGCAACGCAAAGCAGTCCTGTCGCGACGAGGCCGAGCCCAGCCAGTACCAGCGCCGAAAGCGCCGGCCCGGTCGCTCCGGAGAGTGCCGCGAAAACGATCAGGCTGCCGCCGCTGCCGCCGCCGATGAAGTTGCAGGCCGCGCGCGCGTCCCAGCTTGCCTGCTGCCAAGCTTGCGGGCCATAGCTTGCATAGCCACGCGAGGGTCCCTTCATGGCTGGGCTCCCTGCGCATTGCGATCCCAAACGTAGTAGAACCCCGGACCGGTCTTTAGCTCCTCGTGCATGCGGAAATGCGCGTGCTGCGCGAGAAGCTGCGAGACGTTGCTGTCCGGGTCGTCGCGATCGCCAAATGCGAGCGCCTGCGCGATGCACGAGTTGACGCATGCCGGCGTTGCCTCGGGGTCGACGCCCGGCGTCAGGCCCTGCGCGAGCCCGGCGTCGATGCGGTCGACGCAGAACGTGCACTTGGTGGCGACTGCGAGCCGCGAATCGTCGCGCCGCTTCGCCTCGTTCGCCATCTCGGCGGGATAGGCGAATTCACGCCGCAGCGTCTTGTGGCGCGCCTGGTACGGGCAGGCGACGGCGCAGTAGGCGCAGCCAATGCACAGATCGTAATCGATCGTGACGATGCCGTCGGCACGTTGTTTCGTCGCCGTCGTCGGGCAGACCTCCATGCACGGCGGATCGTCGCAGTGCTGGCATCCCACCGGCACGAAGGCGCGGGTCACCTCCGGGTACTCGCCCTGCTCGATATCCAGGACGCGCCGCCATTGCACGCCGGGCGGCGTGGCATTGGCCTGGCGGCACGCCGCAGTGCACGTCTGGCAGCCGACGCAGCGGCGAAGATCAGCCACCATGACCCAGCGCGTCATCGGATGGCTCCCTGCCTTGCGTTCGCTGCAGCGCCTGCCGGTGCGCCCGCTGTTGCCGCGATCTGCACCCGCACGATGTCGGCACCGGAGCCGGTCGCGTCGGTGAGGTCAAGCGTCATGGTGGCGAGCGAATTCATGCTGGGCACGCCGAAATCCTTGCTGAACGGCGTCGCCCAGTGGTCGAACTGGCCGAGCAGCAGCAGCGTATCGGGACGGATGCCTTCGCGCAGCACCGCGCGACCGTGCACGCTGCGCTGCGGTGTCCTGATGTCCACCTCCGCTCCGTCCGCGATGCCCAGTTTTGCCGCCATGCGGGTATTGATAATCACGCCGCGGTGGCCGGCGACGTTGTCGGCGACCTCCTTGATCAGCTGCATGCCCACGTTGGCGCCCCAAGCGTACTGCATGCTGCGCGCGGTGAGCAGCCAGAATGGGTAATCCTGCGCCTCGCCCCCCGCCTTGCCGATGGCGGCAACCCAGGGCGCACCGAAGTCCTTGCACGCCGGCAACGTCTGATATTCCTTGAGTTGCGTGTCCCACCAGTGCATGTCGTTCTCGTGCAGCCGGCGGCCGAGCTCGACGCCGACGCGCCACAGGCGCTCCTGATAGGGCAGCTCGAAGCGCAGCTTCTGCGCGACGAGTTCGGGGAACAGATACCAGTTCAGGCGCGGGAATGGCTTCGTTGCCAGGCCGTGCTCCTTCCACCAGTCGAGGCCGTGCTGCTCCCGGCCGTCGCTGACCTCTGCGCTCGCGGCGCGGCAGATTGCGTCCCAGATCTTTTCCGGCGGGTGGGCCTCGTTCGTGGGCAGCGAGAAATCCCAGCCAGGGCCCTTGAGCGGAGCACCGGCCGCGCCCCGGTTGATTGCCGCGTTGTACTTGTCGAGCAGTCCGACGCGCTGCGCGAGCTCGGTCGCGATCGCGGTGAAGTCGCGCGCCTCGCCGCGGGCCGCGACGGCCGGTTGCCGCAGCGCGAAGCCCTGCTGGTCCCAGAACTGCTCGACAAACTTCGAGCCGCCGATGCGGATCAGCTGCAGGCTTTCCAGGTCGGTCGCCTCGGGAAGCAGCACATCGGCGAAATGGTTGGTTTCGTCGCGGGTATACGCGAAGGCAACCATGAACGGAAAGCGGGCCATCTTGTCCGCCACCGCGGCCGTGTCCCAGAACGAGATGGCCGGGTTCGTGCGGTAGACGAACCAGACATCCGGGAGCGTGACGCGGGGCAGGCCGGCGGGTGTCTCGTCTAAGAACATCCATGAGAAATGCGTCGGCCCGAGCGCCTGGCTCCATGGGCCGTTGCCCGCGAGCGGCACCAAGGTCCGATAGGCGTTGCGAATATTGGGCTGCGGCGACCAGTGCGCCTTGTCGGTCGGGTTGAGCGGATAGGCCATGAATCCGTCCGGCCCGGGCTGCACGCTTTGGATGCGCGCGGTCACCTGCCGGTTCAGGCGCACGGTCGTGCCAAGCGTCCCGCCCGGCACTTCCAGCGCGCCGACGAGCGCGGCGAGCATCGTGCGTGCCCAAACGCATTCGAAGCCGCCCCAACCGTTGTTGACCGTCTTGCCCAGGCTCACGGCGACCGGACGATAGGGGAGCGTGACACCGTCGATCTCGATCGTGGCGCCGACCCGCGCATGCTGGACGAACTCGCGTGCGATGCGGCGCATGGTTGCGGCGGAAACGTCGCAAATGGATTGCGCCCACTCGGGCGAGTACGTAGCCATGTGCGCGACGAGCTTGGTAAACGCGGTTTCGCCGGCGAGCACGCCCTCGGCCAGCACTTCGTCGTCTGCGCCGATCTCCACGGCGTCGACCTCATAGCGCCCTTCGAGGGCTTCGGCGAGCCCCGGCGCGTCGAACGGCGTGGCGGCGTGGCGCGCGGTGTCCCACACCAGCGGACGACGCGTCGCACGATCGCGCAAGTAGTAACCGTGCGGCCCGACCAGATAGGGCGACGCGGTGTGGCGGCTGAGGAAGGCCACGTCGAGCTGCGCGCGCGGAATCTCGTGCAGCATGGTGTGCAGCAGCGCATAGAGAAATGCCGCATCGGTCTTTGGCCTGATCGGGACCCATTCCGCGGAACAGGCGCCGGTGACGGAGAGATGCGGCTCGACCTGCACCCGCTTCATCCCGCGGGCGCGGGCGTTGGCGTGGCGCCAGACGCCCACCACACCGCCCGATGCCTCGACGTTGGCGCCGCACGAGATCAGGTAGTCGGTAAGCGGCGTGTCCGGGGAGACGGTGAACGCGCGATGCCAGAACTCGCCATAGAGGTGTTCGGAGTGGTAGCACTTCACGCCCTGCCCCGACCCGAAGCCCATGTCGACCGGCCCCCAGGCGGCAAGGAATGCCCCTAACGTTCCCATGTACGACTGCGGCGTCCCGCCGCCGCCGAGACTCACCGCGAGTCGCGGATACCCCGAATCATCGGTCAGGCCCTGCTCGCGCACGCGGTTGAGCCGCGCAGCGATGAGATCGAATGCCTCGTCCCAGCTGATCGGCACGAAGCCGGGGTCCTCCGCGCGGCCCTTGCGCGGGTTCGTGCGCCGCATGGGCGTGAGCACGCGATTCGGGTTGTACGTTTTCTGCACCAGGCCGTAGGCCTTCACGCACACCTTGCCGCCGCCAGGGTGCACGTCCGCAGCGCAGAAATTGGGCTCGACCTCGGTGGCCACGCCATCGACGACCTTGACCGTGAGCAGGTCCGGCCCGGCAACGCACTGGTAGCAGTAGGTCGGAACGCGGCGCGTTCCGTCGCGCACGGCGCTCACGCGAGTCCCGCCTTGGCCGCTTTTGCCGCGAGCCGCGCCTCGGTTGCCTTGAGGTCAACGATGAAGCGATGGTGGCGACCGCGACAGATCGTGTCGAGCCCGTCGCGACCCTCGACCTCGAATGCGACGGAGCGGCCCTTGACCTCGGTGACGGTCACCTTGATCTCGACGGGCATGCCCATCAGGGTCGCGGCGAGATGATCGAGTTCAATGCGTGTGCCCACCGAATCCTCGCCCTGGTCGAGGTGCGGCAGTAGCAGTTCGCGGCAGGCGATCTCGACGTCGCGCACCAGCATCGGTGTCGCGTAGACGCGCGCTTTTTCGCCCATGAAGTCGATCGTGCGTGCGCGGTCGACCGTCAATTTCGAGGTTGCGCTCACGCCTTGCGCGAGGGAAGGTTTCATCGGTTTCTCCTGGGCGGCGCCGCTGCCCGGCGGCGCGCTTCTGTGCGGGATCCGGCACACGGGCGCAGCCGGCGCTCGGTCGAATGGTGTATTCTGGTACCGAAATGCGCCTTTCGCGTTGATCTGGGTCATCCTTTGCAGCCGCCGCAGACCACCAAGCCAAGCCGCGGAAACGCCGGCGTCCGGGCTCCGGCTGCCGAGCCGATCGCCGTGCGCCCGGTGCGACGCGGCGATCTCGCTCAGGTCATCGCCATCGATGCCACCGTGACCGGGCTGAAGAAGGCCGACTACTGGCAATCCATCTACCGCCGGTACGGCGAGTCCCGGCACATGACGCGGCAGTTTCTCGTCGCGCTGGCTGGAGCGCGCGTGGTCGGATTCGTCATCGGCGAGGTCCGCGACTGGGAGTTCGGCTCGCCGCCCTCCGGCTGGGTCTTCGCAATCGACGTCGCGCCCGACTCGCGACAGGCCGGAATCGGGACGCGCCTGCTCGACGCGATATGCGAAAGCTTCCGGCGCGCCGGCGTGAACAAGGTACGCACAATCCTCGGCCGCGACAACACGCTGATCCTTTCGTTCTTTCGCAGTCAGGGCATGATGGCGGGGCCCTTCATTCCGCTGGAGATGGATCTTGCGACCTGACCGCTGCGGTCGGGCCCGTGCGGAAGCGCGACGATGAAGCTGCAGAAGAACACTTCCCTCGCCCTCTACAGCGTGCTCGAATTCGCGACCGATCCGGACCGCAATATCTCCGCCGCCGAGATCGCCAACAAGTACGGCGTTTCGTCGCACCACCTGGCCAAGGTGCTCTCGGACCTGGCCCGCGCGGGAGTCGTCGAGTCCGTCCGCGGCGTGGGCGGAGGCTACCGCTTCGCCGGCAACGCGCGCCGCTTGACCTTGATGGATCTTATTCACACGTTTGAAGACCTGTCGCCGGCGACCGACGACAAGCGCGAGCCCGGCGAGCTGACTCCGGTAGGCCGGGCGCTGGGCGTCGTACTGTCCGAAATCGACGAAATCGCCAAGGCAACGTTCAGTTCGATCACCCTTGCCACCATGCTGCGGTTGATCGAGCGCCAGCAGCGCAACGAGGCGCGGATTGCGCCGCGCCCACCGGGCAGCCGCCCATCGGGCAGGACATCGCGACGCGAAGCCCGATCAAAGTCGGCGCGCCCCGCCTGAATCGCGGGATGCGTCAGACGATCTGCTCCAGAAGACCGGCTGCATGCGTCCGGTTGGCCCTGCGGTGGCCGGTTGCGGCGCGTCCGGTCCTGCGTGCGTGGCTTCTACGGCGTGGCGCACCGCATCCGCAGCGCGGTCGGGGTCGGAGTCCACCCTGGCGCGGTGCGCCGCAAGAATGCGCCGGAATGCCGCGACGCCGCTCTCGTGCGTCGCGCCGTAGCCTTGGCGCACCTGCGGCAGCCGCGCGAGTTCGAGCGCCAGGTCGACGTTGGCCTGCCCACCGGCGGCGAGCGTCTCGCCGACGACGGCGAGCCACTCGTCGATCGCCTCCTGCTCGCGGGCGTAGCGCAGCGAGTAGGGGCGCAGCCAACGCAGCGCCGCGGCAAGACGCAGCGCGAGCGCACCGGAGAAGGACGACGCCTCGAGCGAGATTCCGTTGCCGCCGGGACGCCGCCCGCCACTGCCGCTGACGCGCGCTTCGAGCCAGGCACCGAGGCGACGCGGCAGGATGGCGGCGACTTCCAGCGCGCTGGGCCGAAATAGATCGTAGACGCGAACGACGTCGCCGGCGCGCGCCTGCGCCTCCCCGCGGATGCGTTTGAGACGGGATCGCGTCGCTTTGAGCGCGGCGACCTGAATCACATCGCCGTAGCACATCCACAGCGCGAGGACTCGCGCGACTTCACGCGCCACTTCGTGGCCGGCGCTCAAGCCGCCAGCGGCGGTTTCAGTACGAACAATGCGCTCGACCCGGGCCAGATAGCGGCCGGCGTAGCGAGCATCCTGGTATGCGAGCGTGCGCGCGCTGCCTTCACGTGCGATCGCCGCGACACGGCGCGGCAGCGCGGCGACGCAACTCGCCATCGCGGGTGGCAGCGTCGCTTCCACGGGCGCTGCCAACTCCACTTCGGCACGCGGCGCTCTGGCGTCCATCGCCGTGCCACCGTCCCCGCGCTCGGCGCGCGCGAACGCCTGCGCGAAGGCAGCCAGGCTCGGGGCGACCCCCTTGCCGACCGCGCGGATGGCGTCTTCGCAGGCGGCGCGGGACAGTGGCACTGCGTTGCTGCCCGCAACCGCGCCGAAAAGTGCGGCGCTGATCGCCGCTCCATGTCGTGCGGCGAGCGCGTCCATGTCGAACAGCACCGTCTGCCGCGACAGCGCACGCAGGGCTTGCTCGATGCGTGCGCTCTCGAAGCGGCCGTCACCGGCGTCCATCTTCTCGCGCGTGGTATAGACGCGATGCGTGGACGCGATCACGGTCGTGCGCGCGGGCGTACTCATCCCCCGCTCGAGCATGCGCCCGGCCTCGAGCAACTCGGCGCACACCAGCACATCGACGCATCCCGGAACCGGGGCCAGCGCCAGGACCGGCGCGGGCGTCCCCTCTGCGGAGCGTCGCGGCAAGCTCGACGTAGTAGGTCGTCGCGCCGGTGCGCTGGGCGACGCCCGGCGTCGAAGTCACCTGCACGGTCAGCCCTTGCGCACGCGCCGCGGTCCCGATCCAGTCGGCGAGAACGCCGCCGCCCTGGCCCCCCAGGGCGGCGATGAGCAGCGTCAGCGGCCCGGGGCGTCCGGGCGCGGTTGCGGTTTCTGGGTGCCTGTTCATGCCGGCAGCAGCACGCGCGTCGCCCAGGATCGCAGCTGGGCGCTGAAGCGTTCCCAGGCGCGGGCGTGGGTAACGACCTCGACCCGGTGGAATGACGGGCACAGCGCGGCGGCCTGAGCGAGGTCGCCGCACAGCCCGCAACCGACGCAACCACTGTCGATCGTGGTCACAGGGTCGACGCGAAGCGGGTCGTCCGCTTTTTTCAACGTCAGCGACGGGCAGCCGGAAAGCCGGATGCAGGCATGGTCCCCCGTACAAATCTGCTCGTCGATCCCGTACCGCACGCGCATGACCCGCTGGCCCGAAGCGAGCCGGTGCGCGGTGTACGGCTGCAGCCGGCGCTGGCGCTCGAGCTGGCACTCGCCCTCGGCAACGACCACTTTCAATCCCGGCTCCGGAGTCGAAAATGCTTCACTGAGCGCGCCCTTCATCGCCGCGACGTCGTAGGTATGCACGGTGCGCAACCATTTCACGCCGACGCTTTGCAGGACCTCTTCGATGCTGTGGTCGGTCGCGGTGGTGCTCTCGCCGCCAGCCAGGGCGCGGCGCGCCGGCGAGGGCGTGGAAATGAGTTCCTGCGTGCCCGTCGCCGAGGTGTAGCCGTTCTTGAAAATGAGCAGCACCGAATCGGATCCGTTCTTCAATGCCGAGGTGACTCCGGAAAGCAGGCCGTTGTGCCAGAACCCGCCGTCACCGACGATCGCCAGCGGTCGCTGGCCGCTGATCGGACCGACGCCCGCGGCGCTGGCGAGTCCCATGCCGTATCCCAGGATCGAATTGCCCAGGGAGAAAGGCTCGAACATCGCGAACGAGTGACAGCCGATGTCCGCGGCGATATGGCGCGGGCCCAGCTCGCGCTCGACGAGCTTGAGCGCACTGAACACGGGTCGCTCCGGACAGCCGATACAGAATCCCGGCGGGCGCGCGGGCACCGGCGTGGCCAGCAGTGCGCTGGCACGCGCCTTGACGGCATCGACCTCTTCGCGCCAGGCGGTGGCGCGGGCCGTCGACAAGTGTCGGCGCGAATTCGGCGGCAAAGCGTTCCAGTCCGCCGATGATGGCCTCGACGCTGTATTCGCAGGCGCCGGCCATCGTGCCCTTGCCGCGGACCGCGCAGGCGCTCTTGGCGCGACCGAGCACGGCGGCCAACTCGAACTCGATGAACTCCGGGTGGCCCTCCTCGAGCAGCAGAACGGCGCGCTTGTCGGCACAGAACGCGGCGAGCTGCTCGCCCACCAGCGGGTAGGTTGCGTTGAGCACCAGGATCGGGATGCGGCTCGTGCCGCGGTCGTTCAGCATGCCGGCCGTCGCCAGCGCGCGCTGCAGGTGGTTGTAAATCCCGCCCTGGACGATGATGCCCACATCACCCAATTCACCGCCCAGGATCTCGTTGATGCCGTGCTCGACGATGTAGCGGCGGGCAGCCGGCAGCCGGGCATCAACCTTGAGCCGTTCGTGCGCGAACGTGAATGGCGGATGGGCCATGCGCATGGGGTCGTGCGGCGCCGCCACCGGTGTCGGAGAACGGCTCGACAGCGCCGGCGCGACGTTGTCCTTGCACACGAAGCTGCCCTGCAGATGACAGGCGCGGATCCGCAGCTGCAGCATGACCGGCGTCGCGGATGCTTCGGACAATGGGAAGGCGTGCTCGACCATGCGCACGATGTGCGGCAGGTCGGGCCGCGGGTCGAGCAGGCAGAGCGAGGATTTCATCGCGAACGCGTGCGTGCGCTCCTGCACCACGCTCGACCCTTCGCCGTAGTCTTCGCCGACCACGATCAGCGCGCCGCCCAGCACGCCGGGCGAGGCAAGGTTCGACAAGGCGTCGGACGCCACGTTGGTGCCGACGATGGACTTCCAGGTCACCGCGCCGCGAATCGGATAGTTGACCGATGCCGCGAGCATGGCGCAGGCGGCGGCTTCGTTGGTGCATGCTTCGACATGCACGCCGAGGGTATCGAGGTAGGGGCGCGCCTGCACCATCACGTCGAGCAGGTGCGAGACGGGCGCTCCCTGGTAACCCCCGACGTAACCGACGCCGGATTGCAGCAGGGCCTTGGTCACGGCGACGATGCCCTCGCCATGAAATACCGCCCCCTTGCCACTGGCGAGCAGCTTCACTTCACGCGCGAACGACACTTCCATGCGCTTCCTCCTCGCCCCGGACTGGGCTTGCGGGAGCGGAACGGTGATTCTGGGCGTTGCGCGGTGCAGGGTGTTGAGGCAGATCAAGCGCAGCGCGTTTTAGGCCCGGCCTGCCGCCGCCGGGTCGCCAAACGCCATAGTTGACGCGGATCAAGGCCCTTTCCCCCGCCTTCTCGCACAGTGCGCGAGCCAGGCGCGTCGCGCATGGCCGAACCTATGGGGAGCGGGCGAATGCAGTTGGCGGGCAGAACGGCGATCGTCACGGGAGCGGCCCAGGGCATCGGAGCCGCGGTGGCCGGGGCATTGGCGGCCGCGGGGGCAGCGCGTGTGCGTCGCCGATCTCGCCGGCGATCGCGCGGAGGCGCTCGCGGGCACGCTGCGCGCCGGCGGCGCCGAGGCAATCGGCGTCGGCGTTGACGTCTCTCGCCGCGATCAGGTCGACGCGATGGTCGCTGCGACGCGGCAACGATTCGAGCAGGTCGATATTCTCGTCAACAACGCCGGCATCACCCGTCCGGCGATGCTGCACAAGATGACCGAGGTGCAATGGGACGAAGTCATGGCCGTGCACCTCAAGGGCAGCTTCAACTGCCTGCAGGCAGTGACGCCGGGCATGATGGAGCGGCGCTACGGCCGCATCATCAACGTGACCTCGACCGCGGGCGTGCTCGGCACCATCGGCCAGATCAACTACAGTGCGGCGAAGGCAGGCATCGTCGGGCTCACGCTGTCCGCAGCCAGGGAGCTGGCGCGATTCGGCATTACGGTCAACGCGATCGCGCCCGGCGCCGCGACCCCCATGACCGAGACGATTCGCACCGACCCGCGCTTCAAGGACAAGTATCTGGACCGCATTCCGCTCGGTCGCTGGGCGGAGCCCTCCGAGATCGCTCCGGTGTTCGTATTTTTCGCCTCCGACGCGGCCAGCTACGTCACCGGACAGATCCTCGCCGCGGATGGCGGCATGACGATGCGCTAGCAGCGCCGCTGACGCGGGCGCAACATGGGTCGCGCCGGTCAGGCGGCCGTTACGCGGTCGACAAAGCGCGTCATCGCGTCGAGCACGGCCTGTGGCTGGTCGCGATGCGGCGAATGCCGGCAGTCCTCCAGGTGCAGGATCTCGACGTCGGCGATCTCCCGTCCGATGCGCTCGAGCTGTTCCCGGGTTCCGTATTCGTCGTCTTCGCCCTGGATCGCGAGCACCGGGCAGGTGATGCGCGGCAGGTATTCCTCGATGTTCCAGGCGCGGAAATCCGGATCGAGCCAGATGCGGTTCCAGCCCCAGAACGCCGACTCGACATCGCCGTGATAGCGCGCGAGGCGCTCGCGCAGGTCCGCGTTTTCATAGGCGGTCCTGGCAGCGCGGATGCTCTCGACGGAGACAGCCTCGACCATGACGTGTGCCGCCAGCGTGACGACGCCGGCGACCGGCCGCAGTCCCGCGCCCGCGTGGATCAGCGCGATCGAGCCGCCGTCGCTGTGCCCGACCAGGATGGGCCGCTCGATACCCAGCTGGTCGAGCAGGTCCGGCAGCGCGAGCAGCGCCTCGTCATGCATGTAGCCCACGGCGCGCGGCTCCTGCAGCGGCGTCGAGCCGCCGTAACCGTAACGCGAATAGACGAACCCGTTGCAGCCGGTGGCATGGGTCACGCGGCTGGGAAAATCGCGCCACATCGCGATCGAGCCGAGTCCCTCGTGCAGGAATACCAGGGTCGGGCGTCCGGTGCGGGCGACCTCGATGCGTTCGATTTCGATGCGCCGGGAGCGGACCGTGACAAACGCCACGCTAGACCCCGAGGTGCCGGTGCAGGAGATCCGGCTGCGCGAGCAGCGTCGGCGTGTCGCCCTCGAACACCACCCGGCCCTTGACCAGGATCACGTTGCGGTCGGCGATCGCGGTCACCGCAGCGTAGTTCTTGTCGACGATCAGCGTGGCGATGCCGTGGCGCGCGGATTTCGCCGATGATGCGCCAGATTTCGCGAGCGATCTGCGGCGCAAGCCCCTCGGTCGCCTCGTCGAGGATCAACAGGTCGGGGTTGGTCATCAGCGCACGGCCGATGGTCAGCATCTGCTGTTCGCCGCCCGAGAGCTTCCAACCTCCGTTGCGCGAGCCGCTCGGCGAGTCGCGGGAACGTCGCGAGCACCCGCTCGTAGGACCAGTCGCGGCGCCCGTCCGGCCCCGCGCGCGCGGCCATGATCAGGTTCTCACGCACGGTAAGATTGGGAAAAATGCCGCGGCCCTCCGGCACGTATGCGATCCCCTGTCGCGCGACGAGGTAGGTCTCGGCGCCGGTCATCGGCGTGCCGCAAACCAGAACCTCGCCGTGCCGCGGCTTGACCAGTCCCAGCATGCTGCGGATCAGCGTGCTCTTCCCCATGCCGTTTCTGCCCATCAGGCCGACGGTTTCGCCGCGGTCGATGCGAAAATCGATGCCATGCAGAATATGGCTCGCGCCGTAGTAGGCGTGCAGCTCGCGCGCCTCGAGCAGCGCGTCGCTCATGGCAGCGCCCCGTGCGTCGCCTCGCTCATGTCCTCGCCTCGACCGTGTCGTCGCCGAGATACGCCTGCCGGACTGCAGCGCTGGCCCGAATCTGTGCCGGCGGCCCGGTTTCCAGCACCTGGCCGTTGACCATCACGGTGATCGTGTCGGCCAGCGCAAACACGGCGTCCATGTCGTGCTCGACCAGCAGGATCGCATGGCCTGGCGCGAGCTTGCGCAGCAGTTCGACCATTTGCCCGGCTTCCTCGGCCCCCATTCCGGCGAGCGGCTCGTCGAGCAGCAGCACCTCCGGTGCCGTGGCGAGCACCATGGCGATCTCGAGTTGCCGCTGCTCACCGTGCGAGAGCGCCGCCGCGACGCGCTCGGCGCGCGGGGAGAGCCCGGTTGCTTCCAGCGCCCGTTGCGCCACCGCGCAGACCGGCGCGTAGGCGAGCGCGTCGGCGACGACGTGCAGCGCCCGCGGGGCACGCGACTGAGCGGCAATGCGGCAGTTCTCGAAGGCGGTGAATGCCGGGAAGATGTTGGTCTTCTGGTAGCTTCGGCCGATGCCGATTCGCGAGCGGCGGTCCGGGCTCAAGTGCGTGATGTCCTCGCCCTTGTAGCGGATCCTGCCGGCCGACGCGCGCAGCTCTCCCGAAAGCAGGTTGATCAGCGTCGTCTTGCCCGCGCCGTTGGGGCCGAGCAGCGCATGCAGGCAGCCGCGGTGGAGCTCGATGGCGACGTTGCCGGCGGCCATCAGGCCCGCCGAAGCGCCGGGACAGTCCGCGCGCGGTGAGGATCGCGTCACTCATCGTCGGGTTCCCCGACGAGCGTGCGCTCGAAGCGGCGCATGACGCTCGCCAGTCCGCCGGGCAGGAAGATCACCAGCAGGATGATCGTCCCGCCCAGCAGCAGCTGCCAGTGCGTGGTGAGCGACGAAAAGAGCTCCTCCAGCGCGACGAACGCGAACGCGCCGACCACCGCGCCATACAGGCTGCCCAGCCCACCCAGGATCAGCATCAGCAGCACGTTCCCCGACTGGTGCCACGACAGCAGTTCAGGGTTGACGAAGCCGAACTGCAGCGCCGACAGGTAGCCGGCAAGGCCAGCCAGTGCGCCCGCGATCGCGAAGCTTGCGAGCTTGTAGCGATACACGGGGAAGCCGAGCGAGCGCATCCGCTGCTCGTTGCTGTGGATCCCCTGCAACGCGCGGCCGAACGCCGAGCGCAATAGAAGGCGCAGGAACACGAACACCAGGAGCAGCGTCGCGAAGATCAGGTAGTAGACGTGGATCGCGTTGTCGAGATCGAACGGCGTGAAGCCGCCGATCGCCGCGACCGGTTTCAAGTTGATGCTGATGCCGTCGGAGCCGCGTCCGAACTGGGTGTCGTGGAACACGAAATAGAACATCTGCGCGAATGCGAGCGTGACCATGATGAAATAGATGCCCTTCACCCGGACGACGAAAGCCCCGACGGCCAGCGCTGCGAGCCCCGCCAGGACGATCGCTGCCGGCAGCGTCAGCCACAGATTGGCCGCCTCGTATTTGGGCGCGAGCAGGCCGAGCGCGTACGCGCCGACGCCGAAGTAGGCCGCATGACCGAACGAGACGAGCCCGGTGTAGCCGACCAGCAGGTCGAGCGAAAGCGCGAAGATCGCCAGGATCATCACCTTGGTGACCAGCTCGGTGTAGAAGGTCGCGCCGGCGAAGGGGAACACGGCAAGGACCGCCAGCGTCGCCGCCAGGCCAATCTGGGTCCGCTTCATGGCGTGGTCCGTCGGCGCATCCGGGCTCTCCGTCAGACGCGCCGGAACAGGCCTTCGGGCCGCCACAGCAGAATCGCCGCCATCAGCACATAGACGATCACGCCCGCTGCCTCGGGAAGCAGCACCTTGCCGAACGTGTCGGCAAGCCCGATCAGGAGCGACGCGACCAGCGCGCCCCAGATCGAGCCGATGCCGCCGATGACGACGACGACGAAGCAGATGATCAGCACGCCGGTGCCCATGCCGGGATACACCGACGACACCGGTGCGGCGATCATGCCTGCAAACGCCGCCAGCGCGACACCGAGCGCGAAGACCAGGCGGTAGACGAGGTTGATGTTGAGTCCCAGCGACTGCACCATCTCGCGATTCGACGCGCCGGCGCGGATCATCATCCCCAGCCGCGTGCGCGCGATCAGCAGATAGAGCAGCACGGCCAGCACGATGCACACCGCCGACATGAACAGCCGGTACACCGGGTAGGAGAGCGTGGCGGTCAGCGGAATCGACCAGTTGAGAATGTCCGGAACGGCGACGCCGTGCACGTCGTTGCCGACGATGAGGCTGCGCAGCTCCTCGAAAACCAGGATCAGGCCGAAGGTCAACAGCACCTGCTCCAGGTGGTTGCGCTGGTACAGCCGGGAGAACAGGGCCCACTCCAGCACGACCCCGAGCAGCACCGAGAGCACGATGCCCAGCACGATCGCGACGAGCAGGCTGCCGGTCAGCGCCGCCAGGGAAAACGCCATGTACGCGCCGATCATGTAGAAGCTGCCGTGGGCGAGGTTGATGATGCCCATGATGCCGAAGATCAGCGTCAGGCCGGACGCGACGAGAAACAGCAGCAATCCGTACTGGATGCCGTTCAGGAGCTGGATCAGGAACGAATAGACATCCATCCAGGGCCACCAAGGTCTGGCAAAGAAAACGCGGGCAGGCGCGATGCCTGCCCGCGCGTCAGTCTACCGCTTTAGAGCTTGCAGCCGCGCGGCGGATCGGTCAGATTCTTCACCGCAACGCCGATCACCTTGTTTTCCTTGCCCTCGACCTTGCGCAGGTAGATGTCCTGGATCGGGTTATGCGATTTCGTCAGCGCGAACGGTCCCCGCGGGCTGTCGAGCTTGGCTGACTCCATCGCCTTCTCCAGTTCGGCGCGCTTGGTGGTATCGCCCTTGACGGCGTTCATGCCGGCGATGAGGAGCTGCGCGGCGTCATAACCCTGGACCGCGTAGACGTCCGGGTCGGTCTTGTACGCTTTGAGGTATGCGGCACGGAACGCAATGTTCTTCGGGTTGTTGAGCCCGTCGCCATAGTGCAGCGTCGTCAGCAGGCCCTGCGCGGCATCGCCCTGCGCCTCGAGCGTGCCGTCGGTCAAGAATCCAGGACCGACCAGCTGGATCGTCTTGTTGAGCCCGGCGGCGGCGTAGTCCTTGACGAACTTGACCGCGCCGGCGCCGGCGAAGAACACGTAGACAACGTCCGGCTTCAACGCCGCGATCTCGGTGAGATACGACTGGAACTCCACCTGCGGGAACGGCAGCGCCATCTCCTTGATCACCTTGCCGCCGCCGGCTTCGAAGGCCTCCTTGAACCCGCCGACCGACTCCGTGCCCGCGGCGTAGTTCCAGGTCAGCGTCACGGCGGTCTTCTTCTTCTGCTCGGCCATCACCTTGCCCATCGCGATGCCCGCCTGCGAGTTGGAGAACGACGTGCGGAAGATGTTGGGGGCGCACAGGGAACCGGTAATGTCATCAGCGCCGGCGTTGGGAACGATCAGGAGCGTGTTGTTGTCGCGCGCCATCTTGGCCATGGCAAGCGCGACGCCGGAGTGCACGGTGCCGACGAGAACGTCGACGTTGTCGCGCTTGATGAGCTTGTTCGCGTTGTCCGGTGCCTTCGCCGGATCGGATTCGTCGTCGACGACGAAATATTCGACCTCGCGCCCGGCGACCTTGCCGCCGTTCTCCTCGATTGCGAGCTTGAAGGCGTTGGTGATCGAGTTGCCGAGCGCCGCGTAAGTGCCGGTGTACGGCAGCATGAGCCCGACCTTGAGCTTGCCTTGCGGTTGCGCCTGCGCGCTCGCCAAGGGCAACATCGAGCCCGCGAGCGCAACGAGTGTCGCAGCCAGCGCGCCGGCAATGCGGTAGCCGTTACCCCCACGATATTGCTGGATACGTTTCATGACCAGCTCCTCCTCTGCAATGCACCTGCGGTCGCGCAACGGTCGGCGTGCACCGCTACGCCCTGGGTTTTCATGCCGCGCGTTGACGCAGCTTGTAGCGCTGGATCTTGCCCGTGGCGGTCTTGGGCAGCTCGTCGATGAACTCGATCCAGCGCGGATATTTGTAAGGCGCAAGGCGCGACTTGACGTGCTGACGCAGTTCCTCGGCCAGCCCGGCCGACGCGGTGTGGCCTGCCTTGAGCACGACGTATGCCACCGGTTTGATGAGCTTCTCCTCGTCCGCCTTGCCGATCACCGCCGCCTCGAGCACGGCGGGATGGGTGATCAGCGCCGCTTCGACCTCAACCGGCGAGACATAGATGCCGCTGACCTTGAGCATGTCGTCGGTTCGGCCGGCGTAGATATAGAAACCCTCGCCGTCAACCGAGTACTTGTCTCCGCTGCGGGTCCACGGACCCTCGAACGTCTCGCGGCTCTTCTCGCGCTTGTTCCAGTAGGCCATCGCGCTGGTCGGGCCGCAGATCTGCAGCTCGCCCACCTGTCCCGGCGCGACCGGACGGCCGTCGTCGCCGACGATTCTGAGCTCGTAGCCCGGCACCGGCGTGCCGCTGGTTCCGTAGCGCACGTTGCGGGCGCGATTCGACAGAAAGATATGCAGCATCTCGGTCGAGCCGAGGCCGTCGAGGATTTCCACGCCGAAATGCTCGGTCCAGCGCTTGCCGATGTCCGCCGGCAGGGCTTCCCCGGCCGACGTGCACACGCGCAGCCGCAGCTGGCTGCGCTGCGGCAGATCCGGGCTCGCCAGCAACGCCGCAAACAGGGTCGGCACGCCGTAGAAGATCGTCGGCTGGTGTTGGATGAGGCGCTTGAAGACAGCCGCCGGCGTCGGACGCTCGGCCATCAACACCGTGGTGGCGCCGACGGCGAGCGGAAAGGTGAGCCCGTTCCCGAGGCCGTAGGCGAAAAACAGCTTCGCCGCGGAAAAAACGACATCCTCCTCGCGGATGCCCAGGATCGGCCAGGCATAGAGCTCGGCCGTCGTAATCAGGCTCGAATGCGCGTGCACCGTGCCTTTCGGAGCGCCGGTCGATCCCGAGGAGTACAGCCAGAAGCAGATGTCGTCGCAGGTCGTCGCCGCCGGGGCGAAGCCGACGCGGCGCCGCGGCGAGCAGATCTGCGAACCAATGGTGCGGCCCGGCGGCGTCTTTCTGGTCGGGCGGCGCCACAGACGATCACGTGCTTGAGGTGTGGCAGCCGCCCCAGGATCGGGGCAAAGACCGGCAACAGCGGTGCAGACACGATCAGCCCGTGGGCGCGGCTGTCGCCCAGCATGTACTCGTAGTCGGCCGTGGTGAGCAGCGTGTTGGCCGCGATGGGCACGATGCCTGCCTTGATGCTGCCCAGGAATGCGCTGGGAAAATCGATCGTGTCGAGGATGCACAGCAGCACGCGCTGTTCCGCCTCGAGCCCGAGCCCGACCAGGGCGTTGCTGCAGCGGTTCACTCGCTGCGCAAGCTCGCCGTAGGTGTAACTGCCGTGGTCGTCGATGTAGGCGACCTTCGCGGCGCGTCCCGCCTGCAGATTGCGCTCAATGAGGTCGTGCGCCGCGTTATAGTCGCGCGGGATGTCGATCCGCGGCGGGCTCTCCCGCTGATCGGCCGTGCTGAGTCCCGCCATCGCCCGCTCTCCCTGCGTCGTTTCGTTTCTTATGCTGGCTGGCGAGGTCGCGGCAGCGGTATTCAGGCTGCGGTGAATTCGATGCTGCCCTTGGGCAGCAGGTAGAGCACCAGCGCCCTGCCCTCGCTCACCGTCGGCCGGTGCGCGGTCCCAGGGCCGTAGACGAGCCAGCCGGCGCCGCGGCCGTCGAATTTCGCGCCTGCAGTCAGCGGCATGATCATATCGATCTCGCCCTCGGGATGGCGGTGATGCGGCCCGGCAAGATTGTCCATATCCACGACGTCGACGCTGAAGCCGTGGCTCGCCTCGCCCGGCTTGATGACGCGGCCGTACTTTATGCCACCGCCTTCGCGATTGCACATCCAGCCCGCGGCAACGCCGGCGCGACAGGCGGCAAACACCGCTTGAAACTGCGCGCCATCCGCCGCAAAGCTGCGATTGAGATCCGCTTCCAGGGTGGCGTCGAGCGCACGCTTGCCTATCCACCGCGTGATCGGTGCGACCAAATCCCCAAAATCACTCGCCGTCATTGCCCGCGCCTGTCAGGATCCACAAACGAAGCAGCACTTTAGATCGCCATAAGAGGGCGTGTCAAGCATAATAGAACATGTACCACTATAGATAATTGTCACTGGGTACTTCGAGATTCTTCCGGCCTGCGCACGACCTTGATGGCACCGAGCCTGGGCTTGACCTGGGTCAATAAAATGCAATATAGTTCATGCCTTCGAATCAAAATGCATAGCGACAAATGGGGACGTTGACCGAAGCGCCACCGCGCGCTCCCGCTGCGGCGACGACGGCGGAAGACGCGGATCTGCTCGCCGGCATTGGACGGCGCGTGCGCGAAGCGCGCGAACGCCGCGGTATGGCGCGGCGAATGCTTTCGCAGATCTCCAACGTTTCCGAGCGCTATCTGGCCCATCTGGAGCAAGGCGGCGCGAACGCCTCGGTGCTGCTCTTGCGCAATGTCGCCCGGGCACTGGATATGCCGCTGGACGAACTGTTCGCGGCGCAGGATAGTTCGGTGGAACAGCGGCTGATCCGCCGTTTCCTCGAGCAGCTTCCGGAACGCCAACTCGAAGACGTGGTGTTTCGGCTGATGCGCGACTTCGGGCCGGAAGCAGCCGCGCGCAGGCGCCGCGTCGCGCTGGTGGGATTGCGCGGTGCGGGCAAGACGACGCTTGGCAGCGCGCTCGCGGACGCGCTGGCCTTGCCCTTCGTGGAACTCGATCGCGAAATCGAAGCCGACGCCGGAATCAGCCTGAGCGAAATATTTTCGCTGTATGGCCAGACGGGCTACCGGCGGATCGAGCGCCGCTGCCTCGAACGCATCGTCCAGAGCAACCGCCAGCTCGTGATGGCGGTCGGGGGCGGCATCGTCTCCGAGCCGGAGACCTATGACCTGCTGCTGACGAACTGCTACACGGTGTGGATCAAGGCATCGCCGGCAGAGCACATGGGACGGGTGGTCGCGCAAGGCGACCTGCGCCCGATGCAGGGCAACGCCGAAGCGATGGCGGATCTGAATCGGATCCTCAGTGCGCGCGAACCCCTGTACCGGAAGGCCGACGTGACGCTGGACACCGTCGGCGAGGGTCCCGCACAGAGTCTCGAGAAGCTGCGCCAGGCCGTTCTGGCCTGACGCCCGCGGCAGAAAATCAGGAGATGCATATGGCGGAAACGGCGGCAATGCCGGATCTCGAATCCGGCACTCGGGCAAGGCCTTTGCTCACATATGACACGCAGCCCGATCAGTACGCGCACTGGAAGCTCGCCTGCGCCGACGCGATCGCGACCCTGACGCTGGACATCAACGAGGAGCGCGGAATCAATCCGGGCTACAAGCTCAAGCTCAATTCTTATGACCTCGGCGTCGATATCGAGCTCGCCGATGCCTTGCAGCGCATCCGCTTCGAGCATCCGGAGGTACGCTGCGTGGTCATCACCAGCGGCAAGCCACGCGTGTTCTGCTCCGGCGCCAATATCTTCATGCTCGGGCTTTCCACGCACGCCTGGAAGGTCAATTTCTGCAAATTCACCAACGAGACCCGCAACGGCATGGAGGACACGAGCCGCCATTCGGGGCTGAAGTTCATCGCCGCGTGCAACGGCACCACCGCCGGTGGCGGGTATGAGCTCGCACTCGCGTGCGATGAAATCATCCTGGTCGACGACCGTTCCGCCGCGGTGAGCCTGCCCGAAGTGCCGCTGCTGGGCGTGCTGCCTGGAACCGGCGGTCTGACGCGCCTTACGGACAAGCGCCAGGTGCGCCGCGATCACGCGGACATGTTCTGCACGCTGGTCGAGGGTATTCGCGCGCCGCGCGCCAAAGAATGGCGGTTGATTGACGATTTTGCGAAGCCGCAGCAGTTCGCGGAGAAGGTGCAGCGCCGCGCGCTGGAACTCGCGGCGCAGAGTGACCGGCCGCAGGACGCGAAAGGCGTGGCGCTCACGCCGCTCAAGCGCAGGGTCGATGCCGCCGGCTATCGCTACGAGCACGTGGAAGTGCGCATTGACCGCAAGGCACGCCATGCGACGCTTACGGTCGCCGCCCCGGCGCAGCGACAGCCCGACGAGCCGGCGGCAATCCTCGCGCTCGGCGCGGCATGGTGGCCGCTGGCGATGGCGCGGGAACTCGACGATGCGATCCTGCTCCTGCGCACCAACGAGCCGGAAATCGGCACCTGGGTCCTCAAGACGCGTGGCGACCCAGGGCTCGTGCTCGCCGCGGATGCAACCCTCGAGCGGCACCAATCCGACTGGTTCGTGCGCGAGACGATCGGCATGCTGCGCCGGACGCTGGCGCGGCTGGACGTCACATCGCGCACGCTCTATGCGCTGATCGAACCGGGCTCGTGCTTTGCGGGAACACTGCTGGAGCTTGCGCTCGCCGCCGACCGCAGCTACATGCTCGCGCCGTCGGATAGCGAGAACGGCGCGCCGCAGATCGCACTTTCGGCGCTGAACTTTGGCGCGTACCCGATGGTGAACGCGCTGTCGCGCCTCGCGGCGCGGTTCTACAGCGCCGCGGCGCCGCTGGCGCGCGCGAAAGAGGCCATTGGCCGCCCGCTCGCGGCCGCCGAGGCGCTTGCACTTGGCCTGGTTACCGCCGCACCCGATGAACTCGACTGGGCGGACGAGATCCGGCTCGCTCTCGAGGAGCGCGCCAGCCTGTCGCCGGACGCGCTGACCGGCATGGAGGCGAGCCTGCGCTTCGGCGGAGTCGAGACTTTGGAAACGCGCGTCTTCGGGCGTCTCTCCGCGTGGCAGAACTGGATCTTCATCCGCCCCAACGCCGTGGGCGAGTCCGGCGCATTGAAGGTCTTCGGCACCGGCAACAAAGCAAAATTCGATTGGAACCGCGTCTGACGGACTCGCGCCTGCGCGGTCCGCCCCCACCTGGAATCCCCGGAGCATTCATGAGCCTCGACTACAGCGAGAAAATCCCTAACAACGTGGAGCTCGCGAGCAACAAGACGCTGCAGCGCGCCCTCGAGCATTGGCAACCCGAGTTCCTGCACTGGTGGGCGGACATGGGGCCCGAGGGGACGAGCACCGCCGACGTCTACTTGCGCACGGCCACGAGTGTCGAGCCCAAGGGCTGGGCACATTTCGATTTCGTGAAAATGGCCGACTACCGCTGGGGCATCTTCCTTGCCCCGGCAGAGGCCGGGCGCCACGTGAACTTCGGCGCACACAAGGGCGAGCCCGCGTGGCAGGAAGTGCCGGGCGAGTACCGCTCGAACCTGCGGCGACTGATCGTCACCCAGGGCGATACCGAGCCCGCTTCGGTCGAGCAGCAACGGCACCTCGGTGTCACCTGCCCCTCGCTCTACGATCTGCGCAATCTGTTCCAGGTCAACGTCGAGGAAGGCCGTCATCTGTGGGCGATGGTGTACCTGCTGCACGCCTATTTTGGCCGCGATGGGCGTGAGGAAGCCGAGGCGCTGCTCGAGCGCCGCTCCGGCGATGCCGACAATCCCCGCATCCTCGGCGCGTTCAACGAGAAGACGCCGGATTGGCTGGCGTTCTTCATGTTCACGTATTTCACGGATCGCGACGGCAAGTATCAGCTCTGCTCGCTGGCCGAATCGGGATTCGACCCGCTGGCGCGGACCTGCCGGTTCATGCTGACCGAGGAGGCCCATCACATGTTCGTAGGGGAGTCGGGCGTCGGCCGCATCGTCCAGCGCACCTGCGAGGCAATGGTGCAGCACAGGGTTGACGACCCCCTGAAGATTCGCGCGCTGGGATTGATCGACCTGCCGACGATCCAGCGCTACCTCAACTTCCACTTCAGTGTAACCATGGATCTATTCGGCGCCGACGTTTCGTCCAATGCGGCGACGTTCTACTCGACGGGGCTCAAGGGCCGCTTCGAGGAGACCAAGATCGACGATGACCACCTGCTCAGCGCCGCATCGTATCCGGTGCTCGAGGTGCGGGAGGGCAAGCTCGCGACCGTGCAAGCGCCGGCGCTCAACGCGCTCAACGAGAAGCTGCGCGATGACTACGTCAAGGACGCGGTCGCCGGCATCGAGCGCTGGAACAAGATCATCGAAAAAGCCGGCATCGGCTTCCGGCTCAAGGCACCCCACAAGGCGTTCAATCGCAAGATCGGCCCGCTGTCGGCAGTGCGCATCGATCCTGACGGCAACGTCGTGAGCGAGGCCCATTGGACCCACCAGCATCTGCACTGGCTGCCGTCGGAAACGGACCGCGCCTTCGTCACGTCGCTGATGGGGCGGGTCGCGGAGCCGGGCCGGTTCGCGAACTGGATCGCGCCGCCGGCCCGCGGCATCAACAATCAGCCGGCCGATTTCGAGTATGTGC